>CALUQE010000011.1 GCA_944322845.1 Candidatus Gastranaerophilales bacterium | reverse complement strand
AGCTCGCTCCCGCTCGAACCACTGCCGGTGGTTCTCATCCCACCCCTTTTTTGTATTAAAAAAGACCCCTTTCGGAGCCTTAAAAGTATTGGACAGGGGTGGATTGTCTTGGTCGCTTGCGTTTAACGGGTCTCCGGATTTTGCTTCAAAGAATAAACTTCTTTTTTCTTTTCGCAAAAGTCCTCCGCCCTCAGCTCGCTCCCGCTCGAACCACTGCCGGTGGTTCTCATCCCACCCCTTTTTTGTATTAAAAAAGACCCCTTTCGGAGTCTTAAAAGTATTGGGCAGGGGTGGATTCGAACCACCGTACACTCTCGTGAACAGATTTACAGTCTGTCGCCTTTAGCCACTCGGCCACCTACCCGTATTTAATTTTTAAAAATGCCTTTGACGGGATTTGAACCCGTGGCCTCTCCCTTACCAAGGGAGTGCGCTACCCCTGCGCCACAAAGGCCTAACTAAGTCCGTTCCTCCGGAGGCAAGTGCTGTCTGCTCTTTCACCCCCTTCAGCCCCGCTCAATTTTCAAAATAATAGCCGGTAATAGGAATCGAACCTACAACCTACGGTTTACAAAACCGTTGCTCTACCGTTGAGCTATACCGGCGTCAAGTCTTATGATATTAGAAACAAATTTCATTGTCAACAATAAATTTTGACTTTTTTATTTTTAACATTATATGACATGTTGAACTACTTTAAACGTATGATTTTTCGAAAATTTGCTAAAGCATAAAGACTAATTATCCGTTTAAATAAAAAAAGAGGTACAACTATGCAAATCAATGGCGGTGTAAGATTCTGTGAACAAGGAATGAAAGCTTCGATTCGTGCAATGCACGTCCAGAGCGAAATTCTCGGTATGATAAATGAGAACGTTACCGGATTCGATAAGGTCGGATTTCAGAGACGTGAACCGGTTGTTTCTTCATTTACCGAATTTATAGGAGTACACGGGCTTTCAAGTACTGTTGACGATCAGGTCGGACGTATTATGGTCTCTAAAAATCCGCTGGATATAACAATGGCAAACAAAGGTTATTTCCAGATTCAGACACCTGAAGGCGTGCAGCTTACACGAGACGGAAGATTTAAACTGGATAGAGAAGGTAATCTTTTAAACCTTGAAGATAATCCGGTTCTTTCAGATGCCGGAATGCCTATTAAACTTCCTGTTGTGCCGGATAATCCCGCACAGGTTGTTGTTAATACAAAAGGAAAAATCAGTGTTTATGCAAAGGACTCTAACCAGCTTGTAGATGCAGGATATCTTGGTATTGTAGACTCAAATGGCATGGCTGTCTTGAATCCTGATGTAAAACAAGGATATAACGAGTATTCTAACGTTTCAATTCAAAACGAGTTTCTGGCAGTTAAACCTGTTGTAAGAAATTTTGAAGCAAACAGGCAGATATTTCTTATTGAGAGCAGTAATCTGCAAAAGGTTATAAGCCAGCTGGGAACTACAAGTTAGGAGGGTTTGAACTATGTATAATATGCAGGCGGTAGTAAGAAAAAGTATAAATAATGCAACAATGCAGTTCGAAAAACTCGGTTATCTCGCAAATAACCTTGCTAACTATAATACGGCTGCTTATAAAACTTCGCGCTTTGAGCAGATTCTAAGAGAGGACGGTTATGTTGACGGTGCAATAAGGACAAATGCTCTTCAGGGTTCTATCCGTATAAGCAAAAATCCTTATGATATTGCAATCGATGGTGAAGGTTATATTCCTGTTGTTTCTCCTGACGGTGAAATTCAGTATACCCGTGACGGTGCGTTCAAAAGAGGCGAAGGCGGATATTTAATGACTGTTGATGATTGGATGGTCGGAGACGGTATTAAAATCCCTGCGAATTCTTATAAACTTGAAATCAAGCCTAACGGTGATGTTATAAACTATGATAATGCCGGTTCGCTTCCTGAAAAAATCGGAACAATACCTATTGTGCAGTTTGAATGCCCTGAGGCATTAGAGCAGGGACATAATAACAAAATGGTTTATAACGATGAATCAGGTGCTCCAAAGATTATTAAAAATACAGATAATATCAGGCAGTATGCAACAGAGGTTTCTAATACAAATATTTATGATGAAATTAATGACCTTATGAGGCTTAATACATCTATGATTGCAAGTATGAACCTTATGAAAGTTGCGGATGATATGTACAACAAAGCAATAAACATAAGAGAATAATGCTGAATATGTAAAAAGCAAAACTACATGGAGATAAAAAATGACATACACCAGTTTAGATTCAATGGGAAAAACTAACTTAATGATGGATTTGATATCACAGAGACAGCGGGCTCTGGGTTCAAACGTTGCCAACGTTGATACTCCCGGTTATGTCAGAAGGGATATTGATTTTTCCATGTATCTGGGATCAATGAACAGTCCTTTGGAAACAAAACTTTCAACAGAACTCGGTCCTTCAGGGGTTCTTGAAGACCGACAGAAGGAAGAAATTGATATTGCAAAAGAGTTAACAGAGCTACAGAAGAACTCTATTCTATATACAATGGCGACAAGAAGAATGTCTAACATAATTACGGAAATGAAAACCGTGATTAACGTCGGTAAATAATGTTTTAGGAAAGTGAGGCACTAAGATGAGTATATTAGAATCAATAAATATAGGCGCAAATGCTCTTCAGGCACATGGTTTGAGATTAGATATCCACGCCAAAAACATTGCTAACGTTGATACGCCGAATTATGTAAGACGTATTCCTGTGCTTAATGCTTCAGAAGATATTTCTTTTCACGGTTTGATGAATGTTATGAAAAATGACGTATTTGGAGTCGGTACTCTGCCGTATTTGCAGGGCGGTGTTGTATTTAACGGCTGCGTGGAAGATCCGACTGTCGGAGAAAGAATTTATTCTCCGGGGCATCCAGATGCGGATGCAAACGGGTATATCCGTGCATCAAACGTAAACGCGATGGTCGATATGGCAGACGCTATTATGGCACAGAGAGCTTATGAAGCCAACCTTGCGCTTGTAAATATTTCAAAATCAATGGCATCAAGAGCTACAGAAATCGGACGTTCTTAATTATTCTTCTTCATCTTCTTTTTCCGGTAATTCAGAATTTGCCGGTATTGATGTAAATGTTTGAAGAATATCATTGAATTTAAATGTAATCTTTTCGGAGCCGTAGTCTGTTTTTGAGTATTCAATGTCGGAAACTCCATTATAGCTTTTAAGTATTTTAGCAAAGTTTTCGACACTATCACCGCCGGTAACACATTGTGCCCACTCTTGCTTAATATCTCTAAGGGTAGTATCTTCAATTGTATAAGTGTTATTACCGCATTTATACTCTATAATGCAGCTTCCGTCAGCATTAGCTTTGCCGGAAATTCCGGTAAAGCCCAGAGTCTTTAATTCCTGCATGATTTCTGCAAAAGTGATTGAACCTGATTCATATTTTGCAATTACATCATTTGCTTTTTCCTGCATAACATTGCTAAAGAATTCTTCCAGTGATTGTGCATTTCCGGCATTTGTTTTAATTTCATAATAAAAGTTACCGTCAGTGCCTCTTACCAGAGTAAAATGTTTGGCAATATCTAGAGAATTAAATCCTGCATCAATAATATCTTCCATCGAGAAAAGCTGACCGTTGAGAATACTGCCTTTGAGCAGATCTGGAGTAATATCTTTTCTGTCTTTTCCGTCTGCGCTGATTTCTGCCTTGGAAACAATTCTGCCGGAGCTGTTTTTAACTGTTTCTATGTAAGAGCCATCTGCGTTGTATTCATATTCTTTAATACTTTCTACTTTGCCTGCCTCGTTATAAGAAGTCAGCCTAACAAGCTGGTTATCAGCATTACGTTCTTCAATTTCAACAAGGTTTCCATTTTCATCTTTTTTTGTGATAGTCGAACTTCCGTCGGAGTGTTTTTTTGTTGTTACAGTAAGCCCGTTTTCATCAGTGCTTATAATTGTTTGGTTAGGTGTATCTGTCTGTTTAACAGTACTATTTTTACCGTCAACAGAACAATAAACCGGACCGTCCTGGGTTTGGAAAGTAACACCTACGACATTATTTCCTTCTGAATCTTTTTGATATTGAACCTCTACGCCTAATCCTTCTAATCTTGAGCAAAGTTCTTCAAAAGATAGAACTCCGGCTTTGAATTTTAAATAAAATTCTTGAACTTTATCAATATTGCTTTCTTTTGGTGCAGAAGCTCCGGAAGTTGATGACGATTCTGCAGTGCCGGAAGTTTCTCCTGCAGAATTTTTACTGTTGCCTTTGCCATCAATTCCCTTATTTCTCTGTAATCCTTGAAATCCTAAGCCATCTATATTCATAAATTCTCCTTATTTTATAAAATAATATATCGGCATATTTAATCGAAACTTTAGATAAATATTCCGATTTTTTACAAAAATTTACAAATGGAAAGCTTTATAATATAATTAATTAAAAATACGGAGTTTATATGTTTGAAGAGTTTAATGAAGTTATTTGTCTCGGGATGGGAGGCTCTTATTCCGAAATAGCTAAGGATAAGCTTTTTAAGGCTTATGATCTGTTTTTATATCAGCGTTCGCTTAATTCTATAAAAGAGTGTATAGATTATGTGGATGAAAATTGCAATGCGATTGCGGTTCTTCCGGTTGAGACAACTTACAAGGGAATTATAAGAGAGACAATCGATAACCTTATTCTTACGAAGAATCAAAATATTCAAATTCTTGCAGAGACGATAGTTCCGGTTAATGATTGTATCCTGTCAAAAACTACTGAATTTTACAGCCTAACGGGACTTATAGCGAATCCGAATGCTCTTGCAAAGAGTAAAATTTTTGTTCGGGATGAAATGCCAAGACAGTTAAATATTGTGGTTGCTGAAAGTATGGACGAAGCGGCAAGGCTTCTAAACGGATATAATTTAACTTATTCAATAATCGGAACACATAAAACTGCTGAGATTTACAATTTGAATGTGTTAAAGGAACATATAGAAGATGATAAAAATAACAAGCGCAGATTTATTGTAATCGGAGATTCTTCAACACAGCCAACCGGGCATGACAAAACAAGTATTGTACTATTCCTTAATGACAGGCAGGGGGCTTTGCTGGATATTGTTCAAGTGTTTGTCAAATATCATATTAATATAACCCAGATAAATTCCAAAATGATGAATAATAATGCGGAAGAACAAGCAGTGTTTATTGATTTTGACGGTCATAAGGATGATGAGATAATAAGAAATCTGATAAACGATCTTGAACCTCAGGCACAGAGTGTAAGAGTTATCGGCTCTTATGCAAAATTCTAATTAATCCGGTTGTTTTGCCTGCTGTACTAATATCTTTATCTTTCTGATAAAAATACAATTTTTATTAGAGAGAGGATTTTATGTCGTTCAGGAAAAAATTATTATCTTTAGTTTTATTATTTTTTCTTGTATTTAATAGCTCACCTGTTTTTGCTAAAGAACAGCAGGACGTACCTCAGGCTGTTCAAGCGGAATCGAGCCGTTATCCAGATTATGCAAAAATGTATGTCGGTGAGGATAAGTATGAAAAGTTTAACCGCAAAATGTTTAATTTAAACAGAGGGCTGAATAAATATATTGCTCGTCCTGTTCATATACTCTGGTCGTCTATTATGCCAAAGTACGGAATCGAAAGGATTAGAGACGCTTATAATAATATTGAATATCCTAAACGTCTTGCAAGCTGTCTTGTGCAGAGAGACGGAGAAGGGATAAAAAGAGAAACTGTAAGATTTCTTACAAATACTACTCTGGGGCTTGGCGGCTTGTTTGATCCGGCTGATAAGATTTTTAAGATGAAACCTACGAATGAGAATATGGAGCAGGCGCTTTGCAAATGCAAAATGTGCTCCGGACATTATATGGTGGTTCCTATACTTAATTCTTGCACCCCGAGATCTTTGTGCGGAAGGATTCTTGAGGCGGCGCTTGACCCTTCCGTATATCTGGCAACGCCGATTACTTCTATTGTGAAATTCGGCTTAATGGTTAACCGAACGTCTTATATGCAGCCGCTTGCAAAAATGATTGAGTCGACTTACGCTGATCCTTATGATATTCAGAAGAAGCTTTACGGCATGGAAAATTACATAAAAAATTCTAATCTGGACAGGGCGGATTTGCTTGCAGAAGAAAGGATTAAACTGCCCGAGTTTCCGAATGCCATAGAAGAGGAAATTATGGTTCAGGTGGAATTATTGTCAGAAGATGAACTTGAAAAACTGGCGCTTGAAGAAGGTGAAACCACAGGCAGTGCCGCTAATATAGAAGATTTGGAAATTATTAAGAAACCGGAGGTAAATGCTGATATTGTACTGGACGGGTACAATCCGCAATCTCCGGTTGTTGATTCTATGAGAACAGCACTTTTTGACAATCCCGAGATTTATAAATCTATATGGAATGAGCTTTCTATCTGGAACAGAAGCTTTGGTAAGAGAATAAAGACTGCCTCAGTGAGTATTACACCGGAGAAAGAAAAGTATAAATTCAGATATATTTTGCAGAAGGATAAAAATGCCCCTCTTGTAATTTTGTATCCCTCAATAGGCGAGGGGGCTAATAATCATCATTCAGTTGTTTTTGCCAAGCTATTTTATGATGAAGGATATTCTGTTGTAATGCAGGGAAGCCATTTTCACTGGGAGTTTGTGAAAAGTATGCCTGATGGATTTTGCCCGGGGATTACGAATGATGATATTGTTTATATAAAACTTGTTACGTCAAAAATTCTGGATTTATTAAAAGAAAAATACGGGTGTGAATTTAATGACAAAATTGTTGTAGGTACTTCGTTCGGAGCGTTGGCTTCTCTTTTCCTTGCTGAGAGTGAAAGTAAGGAAAATACGCTCGGAATAAATAAATTTATTGCAATTTCTCCGCCGGTTGAACTTTTGTATGCTCTGGAACAATTGGATAAAAACAGTGATGAATTTGATAAAAATTCTCCGGAAGTAAAGCATAAAACTGCCGTTACCGCGGCAAAAATTCTGCAGCTTTATCAGCAGAAAGATGCTCCGGATTTCAGAATAGACACTCTTCCTTTTACGGAAGAAGAGGGAAAGTTGATTACTACGTTTATTTTGAGGCAAAAGCTGTCGGATTTGATTTTTGCTATAGAAAATATTGCAACCGGTAAAAAAACTGATTTTTATGAAAAATTTAATAATATGAATTACAGAGATTATGCGGAAAAATATCTTTTGAAGGACGGCTTGTTAACTCTTGAGGATTTTCGCTATGAGACAAGCTTATATTCTCTGGCGGATTATTTTTCCAAAAACAATAACTACAGCATATATCATTCCATGGACGATTATTTAATCAATCGAGAGCAGCTTTCAAGACTTAAAATCTTTGCCGGCAAACACCTGATTTGCCTGAGTAACGGCGCACATTTGGGTTTTATGTACAGACCCGAGTTTCTGAATATGCTTAAAAAAGAGGTTGAGGAAGAAAAAGCGCGGTAGTATAATTCAGGTATGAACGGCGATATTTTTGAAAGATTGGCTAAATCAACTTTTAGAAGCAGATTTAAGCTTAAAGAAAAAGAAAAACAATATATTAAAGAAAAAGGAATTGATAAAATCCGCTCACATGCCGAGGATTTTATCTCTAAAAGGCTTGCTCCCGCTGATATTCCAAACGACGGAAAACAAACCCCGATGCGGGGGCATCCTGTTTTTATCGCTCAGCACGCTACTGCAACCTGCTGCCGAGGATGTCTGGAAAAATGGCATAAGATTCCAAAGGGCAAAATACTTACACAGGCAGAGCAAAGGTACGTCGTTGATATTATTATGGAATGGATAAACAGGCAAAATTAAAGTGGTTTTTTCCCAAGCTTAATTATATTATTTTTGATTTTCATATACCTTTCACACTGCTTAACCCTGTCGTATCCGAGCATAATCCCCAGCATAAAATCCTGCTCCGGTGTAAGTTCGTTCAGCCTCGGACTAAAGGTTCTCACTACATCAACACATTCCTTTGTGCCGAAATAAACATTAATCTTGTTAGAATCAACATCATGGATTAAATAATCAATGTTTTCTTTTTTTAGTTTATTTGCAATACTTTCTTTGTATCTGGATTTTTCAGTCGTTAAAATTAGGTTTCTAATCCCTTTTTTAAACTCGTAAATATGGTGATGAAAAACTCTTAAATCGGCAATTTCTGTCAAAGAAGCCGTATTTTTTCCCCGATAAACAGGATTCACGCCGCTCTGGTACATAATAACTTTTGGAACAAACATAATTACTCCTCTTGAAAAATGTTAGGATATTCTAACTTTAATATTATATTAAAGTATTTTTTATGTTTTGTCAAAATTCAGAGTGAATAAATAAAATTTTTATAACAGGCAAGCTGCACCGGTAAGTATGCCAAAGGCTGCAGCAGTAATTTTTCCGATTTTATCGTTACCGCCAGAAAAGAATGTCCCTGCAATTCCGCCTACAAGAGTTGAGGCTCCTATTATTATGGCGCTCATCGTTAGTCCCGGGGTAAGCAGTCCTGCGGTACCACCTAATACTGCGCAGTGAGATACTTTATTCAAAAAAGCTGAATCTTTTCTGAAAATCCCAATTAAACCGCCGATAGCACCTCCGAGAAGAGCTGCACCTATACGTTTACCTGCATTTTTTAATGGTGAATCTTTTTCCGATATATCCAATTTAGTCGTAATAAAACCGGCCCGGTTAGGCTTATCTTTAGCAGATTTTGAGATAATCAGTTCATCTTTTGCCGGTTGAACATATTCGATTTTTTCCTTATTAATATTTTCTGCCCTGCCGCAAGAACTCAGCCCGCCAGCCAGTACGCTTCCAGCAATCATTGAACCGATTATCATTTTTCTTGGACTAAAATTGTTTATTTTGGATAGCATAATTCTCCCTATAATATGTGTATATTGGATAAAAACTTGTAATAATTTTTTTTGCTAATAAATTTAAAATTATTATTCAAATGAACGACAGCGCACGTTCCCTCTCCAGCGGGGAGGGTTAGGGTGGGGGTTAATCAATTATTCCAAATTCTTTTTGTAATTTTTTGTAAACACCATCTATATTATTTGTAATCTCATTATTCCAAAACCTTACCACTTTATATCCTTTAGATTCTAAATAAATTGTTCTTTCTGCGTCTGCCTGGATATTTTCCGGTGAATTATGCTGACTGCCGTCGAGTTCTATTATGATTTTTTTCTTTCTGCAGACAAAATCCACAATGTATTTGCCGATTGGTGATTGGCGTCTTATTTCATAGCCGTAAAATTGATGATTTCTAAGTAGTTGCCATAGTATTTTTTCTTGTGGTGTTAGATTTTTTCGGAGTTTTCTTGCAAGGTCAATATTGTTCATGAGTTAATTTTAGCATAATTATATTAATATTTTCCCCCTCCCTAACCCTCCCCGCTGGAGAGGGAACGCGCGCTGTCGTTCTTTGGAAGGTGAAAAATATCAGGTCAGGCAATGCCTGACCCTGACTTAGAAATTATTTTACGTATGATTGAATAATATTGTTATTAAAATACTTGTTCGCAACGCTTATGATATCTGATGCGGTGACTTCATCAATCATTTTGATGTATTCATTCAAGAAATCATACCCGAAGCCGTAAGTTTCAAAAATCCCGATATTCGAGGCTTTTTCGGCATTTGTTTCCATCGCAATAATGAAACTTCCTTTGAGGCGGTCTTTAGCGTCCTGTAATTCTGTATCGGAAACAAATTCCATTTTTAATCTTTCGATTTCTTTGAGAATCTTTTCTCTGGAGTAATCAAGCGTATCCGGATTTGTACCGATGTAGGCAAAGAATGTTCCTGCAAGCATTTGCGGTGAGTAGCTTGAACCTAACTGATAAGCGAGTCCGTCCTGTTCTCTGAGGTTCTTAAAGAGTCTGGAGCTCATGCCGGAGCCGAGAATTGTATTCATAACTTTGAGTGTTACAAAGTCTTTTTTGTTCTGAACTCCTGAAGTTTGCCAGCCGAGAAACAGCCATGAAGTTTTCAAATCTTTAATTGTTTGCGATGCTGTTTTGGGCTCGGTTGCTTTTGTAACCTTGTAGTTTGCATAATTTACTGCCGGTGCATTTTTGTCTTTTAAAATAGAACCGAATTCAGTAATCATTTTTTGCGGGTCTACATTACCGTTTATTGATACGATAACATTTTTTGAGTCCAGCACTTTATTATAATACTTAACAATATCTTCCTTTTGAATTGTCGGGAGTGTTTTTTCTAAGATTTTATTTGAGTGTGAATAAACGCTTCCTTCAAAAATTATTGTTTTAAAGTTTTCCAGTGCAATGTTCATCGGAACATCTCTTCTCTGGCGGATTTTGTTTAAAATCTCGGAGCGTTTTTTCTCGATTTCGTAATCATCGAATGTAGCGTTATTCATAATTTCATCCAAGATTTCCATTGTCTTATCAAGCTGCGCTGTGGTTGTCTGAACGTTAATTACAAAGAAATCTTCACTGCAGCCAGGCTCAATTATAATACCGTTTTCATCCATAAGTTGTGCAAGCTCTTGAGCGGAATATTTCTTTGTACCCTTAGTCATAACAGCAGCTGCTAAAGTCCCTTCTCCCGGAATGCTTTCCAGAAATTCGCCGCCCTTTGCAATAATGCTCATTGCAATGATATCGTTGTTTTGATTGCGGTTAACAAGCAGAGTTGAACCGTTATCAACCTGATATTTGGTTACTCCGTTATGCTCGGAAACCTTTGTGGCGGAATGAGATTTGATTTCCTTAACCTCATTTGCCCCTTTCATTGATTCCGGCAGAACTACGGAAACCGCACTTCTATTAACTCCAAGGTATTTTTTAGCGGCATTTACAACCTGTTCCGCCGTAACCTGTTTAATTCCGTCCACATAAGTATCGTATAGTTCGGAACTGTTTGTGAGTGCCATAATATATCCGAGTTCGGAGGAAATATTAGAAGTGGATTCTCTTGAATAATAAGTATCCTGAACAATTACATTTTTAGCTCTCTGGAGTTCTTCATCAGTAATACCGTATTTTTGTATATTTGTAATTTCTTCAAAGATTTCTTTTTCAAGCTTTTCGAGACTTGTTGGAGTGAAGTTTGCGCTTATATAAAATATTCCGTCGTCTCGGTAGCTTCCGTTAGAAGCGGAAATTGAAAACGCAAGGCCTTTTTGCTCTTTTATGTCCCTATAAAGTCTTGAAGATTTGCCGCCCCCGAGTATTTCAGCCAGAACATCAAGTGCAAAGGTTTCTTTGTCAGCAATATTCACTCCTCTGAAGCCAATCATCATATATCCTGATTGTGTGTCAGTGTAATCAATTTTACGCTTCTGGCTCTGAAGCGGGCTTTCTTTTCTATAGTGTTTATTTATAGGCTTTTTATATTCCTGATTAAACGATTGCTGGATTTTTGCAACGGCTTTATCCGGCTCAACATCGCCTACAACAAGAGTTACCATATTAGAAGGAGCGTAGAAATTATTAAAATATTCAAGAATTTCCTCTCTTCTAATAGTTCCTATAATATCAGCAGAACCTATAACTTTTCTTTTGTATGGATGTTTTGTATACATCATGCTGTTTAGGTTATCATAAGCCTTTTGAGAAGGTGTATTGCCGTCTTTAGCAATTTCTTCTAATACAACTTTTCTTTCTTTTTCCAATTCTTTTCTTGGAATTTGCGGATTAAGAAGCATATCAGAATGTAAATCTATTGCTGTATCAAAATATTTTGAAGGGATTGTTATGTAATAGTGTGTAAAATCTTTGCTTGTAGCAGCATTAACTATCGCACCTTTAGATTCAAGGATTTTTTCAAGTTCGCCAGTAGGATGAGCTTTTGTTCCCTTGAAGAAAAGGTGTTCCAAGAAGTGCGCAACACCGTTATTTGTGTCGTTTTCATTAATTGAGCCTGTCTTAATCCAGGTATCTATCGTAACAATAGGATTGTCTTTTATCGGATAAACTACAACCGTCTGACCGTTAGGAAGTTTTTGAACAGTGTATCCGGCAGCCCACGCGGCCGTCGTAAAAATTAATAAAGCAAAGATTATTAGTATTTTTTTCATAAAATCCCCTCTCCCTAAAATTACTTATAAATATATAGTAATATATTCATGAAAGAATTTCCAGATGTTTTGAAGGGTAATTTGTTATAATCTATTTCTTTTGTATTATAATACTCTTGTGATTAAGGAGTGTGTGTGAAAAATGTTTGTTAATCCTATTGGTGCTGCTTGTTTTGCTAACAATTTGAAAACTAAGCAGAAAAATATGAGTTCTAATTACTACGTTAGTTTTGGTAGTGCTGAAAATATTTCTCCTTTAAATTTGTGTGAGAAAAATCAGATTATATGTGAAATTTCGAAATCAAAAGATGTGAAGCAAGGTTCTTTAGGCAAGGTATATAAAGTAATATTGCCCCAAAGACCAATATTAGCGGTTAAGGAATATGCGCAAGAATATGAAGGACGAAACCCTCAATTAGAGGCTAAAAATTTGAAAAAACTTCCTCCTGATTGTAAAAGAGTTCAGCGTTTTGTAGATTTATTTGAAAATCGTGGTAAAAAATATTTGGTAACGACTTTTCAAGAGGGGGAAAGCCTTTCGAAATTAAAGGATTCAATGTCGGATACTCTAATAGGAAATATTTTAGATGAATTATTCAAAATAGAGCGCTCTGGTTTGGCTTTTTACGATTATAGTATGGCAAATATTGTTTTTTCTGGAGATGAACCAAAGTTCTTTGATTTTGAAATTTCGAAAGAGCAAAGTTTTAATAAAATAAATGAAAGTGTTAAATCAGATTTGTGTCACCTTTCAAGAAATACATATTTCCCGTTTACGACTAATATGGCAGGATTTGAAATAAGAACTGTAGGGAAAATTATTGGCGAATTAGAACGGTATCCAAATAGTGAAGAGAGAAGTAATAATTTTGTAGAAAGGTATTTAAAACGGGCTTCAGTATTTTTTATACGGATGGCAGATTTATATTCTCAGAAATGTGCAATGTCTGAAATTCCTAAAGAAGCCGTTAATTATTCTAAAATATTGGGAATGTTATTTAAAAATCCGTCTAAGGAAATTGTTTCTATAGAAAAACAATCAATGCGAATAAAAGAACTTTTGACAGAATATTGGTTTAGAAATGATCCAAATTTGCCGCATGACGATATTTTATATAATAATTTACCTTTGTACATAGAAAATTTGAAAAAAAGATTTGGAAATCTCCAAAATTCAATAATTAAACTTTTTTTAGAAACTCAAAATCCGGAAATTAAAAAATATTGTAGTACAACAGCAGAACTTCTTAAAAAAATTTCAGAAAAAGAGATTACGTATTTGATGACAAAGTGTACTAAGTAATGCATGTATAATCTAATTATTTAAAAGTTATATGCAAACTTGAATTTTATTGTAAAAAGATTTGAATATTTTGTAATCAAAATCTATTTGGAGTATAGACGTATTTATAAGTGTTTTTGGTCGTATATTTAACAGGAATAACAACAGCACCAGATTCTTCTTCTGAGTTTTTAACACTAATTTTTTCTTCATTATTAATATTTTTATTTTCAATTTGTTCTTTTTTTATCGGTTCTGTTTTCTGTTTAGGAACCGGCTTAACCTCTGTTTTTGATTCAACAGCTTGTTTTTTGTAAACCCTTTGTACTTTTTTAGGCGGTTGTTGTACTTTTGTTTTAACTTCTTCTTGTTTTATCTCTGGTAAATCTTTTTTTACCTCGACTTTTATTTCTTCTTTTTGTTGAATAGCTTCTTTTGGGTGAGAATTTTGGAGTTTATAAAATACAAATATAGCAGTACAAAGAGCCAAAATAGCAGCTAAGAAAATAGTTAATAGAATTTTTTTATTCATACGAACTCCAGACTATAGTATTTACTATTTTAATGTATAAACTGAGTTTTTGCAATAAAAAAGAAGGACGAAACAAACTGTTTCGTCCTTCTTTTTTAGTTTTTATTATAAAGAGCAAGCGCAAACGCCGTCTTTGCAATGGTAGTTCAAAGCTTCTTGAGCTTCTGCCATTCTAACTTTAATACGTCCGTCTACTGCAATACCTTCACCTGTTTTTTCAGAAATCAACAGCGGATTGATGTCTAATTCGTCGATGAATTTAAAATCGTTAACAAGTTGAGATAATCTCAACAATGTTTCTTCGATTTGTTCCATCTGAGCAGGTTTAGTACCTCTTGCACCTTCAAGAAGTTTGTATGCTTTTACTGACTTAATCATTTCTTTAGCGTCAACATCTGTTAAAGGAGCAATTCTGAAGGTTACGTCTTTCATAACTTCAATAAATACACCGCCTAAACCGAACATCATCATCGGGCCGTATTGAGGATCTGTTGCAATACCGCAAACCATTTCTCTGTTGCCTTTTACCATTTCTTGAATGATAACGCCTTCAAGACCTTCAATAAGTCCTTTTTCTGTTAATTTTGCGATTAAATCCTGATATTCTGCTCTCAACTGTTCGGCAGATTGAATGTTAACTCTTACACCGCCGACATCTGTCTTGTGAGAAGTTGTTTTTGAAGTCATCTTCATAACAACAGGGTATCCGATAGAATCAGCGATTGATACAGCTTCGTCTTCAGATTTAGCAAAACCTGATTTGCAAACTCTGATTCCGTAAGCATCAAGTACGTCGATTGATTCACGTGTAGTTAACTGATCTCTGCCTTCATTGATTGATTTTGCAATGATTTCTTGGGCTTTCTTGTAATCAACATCAAATGTAGGAATCTTACCTTCTTCTCTTTCCATCCATAATCTCTGTTGATTTAATCTGTTCAAGCCGTCAGCAGCTTCTTCAGCGTACATAAAGAATGGCATGTTAACATCCATATCAGAAATCTTGTTGAAGAATTCACTCTTAGTCATAAATACGCCGATAACAGGTTTCTGCGGATTCTTGGCCTTGATTTCCATAAGAGCTTTAGCAACATCAATATCTTTTAAACCCAAGAATGGAAGATAGATTGTAATAATCATATCAACATTTTCATCGGCAATAACTGTTTCTAATGTTTGCTGGTAGTGTTCGATAGGAGCTGAAGCAATCATATCAACAGGGTTTTTAACAGATGCCGCAGCAGGTAAGAAACTTCTTAATTTTTCTTTTGTAGCATCTGTTAATTTAGCCATTTGCATACCGTGTTCGCAAACAGCATCTGTTGCCATAATACCAGGGCCGCCAGAGTTTGTAATAATAGCAACTCTGTTTCCTTTCGGAATAGGGCAGTTAGCAAAAACTTTAGCAGTCGCAAACAAATCTTTAAGAGAGTATTCTCTGATTACGCCTGATTGCTGCAATAAAGCGTTAGCAGCTTTGTCTGCACCGGCTAATGAGCCTGTGTGTGAAGAAGCTGCGCTTGCACCGGCTGCAGAACGTCCTGCTTTAAGGGCAAGAATAGGTTTTTTCTTAGAAATTCTTGTTGCAAGCTTTCTGAAGTTTGCAGGGTTCTGAATTGATTCCATATAAAGAAGAATTTGTTCAACGTCAGAATCGTTTTCCCAGTATTCAAGAGCGGTTTCAGCGTTAACATCAGCCTGATTACCGATAGAAATAAATTGAGCAAAACCGAGGTTAAGGTCTTTTAAGATGTTCAAAATGCCGCCGCCTAAAGCACCTGATTGAGATACGAAACCTATGTTTCCTCTTTCAGGCAAAGATTCAGCGAAGCAGCCGTCCATTCTGATTTCAGGGTGAGTATTAACAACGCCCAGACAGTTTGGACCAACGCATCTCATACCGTATTCGCGAACTTTTGCGAGTAATTGTTTTTCAAGTTCAGCACCTTCTGCGCCAGTTTCTTTGAAACCGGCAGTAATGATGCAAAGTCCCTTAATACCTTTTTCATGGCATTGGTCGATTGTTGCAAGTACAAATTTTGCATTAACAACAATGATAGCCAAATCGACTTCTCCAGGAACGTCCATAACAGAAGTATAAGCCTGTAAGCCTTCAATTATACCGCCTTTAGGGTTAACAGGATAAATTTTGCCGTTAAAATTGTATTCCTGTAATCTTTTCATAATATCTGAACCAATTGTGTGTTCTTTGGTAGAAGCACCAATAACCGCAATTGATTTTGGTTTCATGATTTTGTCTAAAACGTTCATTAGTCTCTTCCTTTCTTGTTTTTAAAAAACCACATTAAAATTATAGTACAAACACTGTTTTTGGGACAAAATTTTCCGTCAATTGTTTAATTTTGTAAATTTAAGTTAAGAAAAATCATTTTTATGTCAAAAAACATTTTTCAGTTGGTTTAATGAAGTAGTCAAGGAAGGAAAATTTTATTATGAATATCAAACCAACAATTTATGAAGTTTTACCAAAGAACTTATACCATGTTACGACAACAGATAAACTTGCAAAGATAAAAGAAGATAAACTCTTGAAGGCAATGCCTGATACTTTAACCGATGGTATGGTTAAAGGTGTATTTATGTTCGATCTGGACAATTTTGTACATCAGTGGACAAAAGATAAGCGTATGAATCTTGCAAGATTAATTCTGGATTATATTGCCCGCGGAAAAGAGATGGTAATGCTGAGGATTCCGGTTCAGAAATTGCCGCAGGAAGTTGCCGAAAATATAAAAACAAGGGACGTAAATAAAGCCATTGACTGGAAATTTTCCGGCAGTCAGTATAGGGGAAAATCTCCGGATGAGGTTATCGGGTATAAATATACTGAAACAAGGCCGGAAGTTTTGGCAAACAATGCTGTAGAGCATATTGTACCTGCCGATATCAAAGCGGAAGAAATAGAATGTCTTGGTACTTCTACATATGGTTCAAGACGCAGTCTTGCAGATATTTTAACAGGATTTTTTAAAGACCAGCCGGAAGAAAAAGTTATTAAAGATAATATTGATACACTAATATAAATTTTCATGCTAATATAGAATCATGTAATTGTTAAGAAAGGGATTAAATGATGGAAAAATTAGCAGATATTGGCGTATTTGGCGGTTCAGGGTTTTATAAGTTTTTAGATGATATAAAAGAAGTAAAAGTAGAAACACCTTACGGTATGCCTTCTGATAGTTTGTTTATAGGTAAAATCGGTTCTCATAACGTAGCATTTATGCCGCGTCATGGTAGAAGCCATACCATACTTCCTCATTTAATTAACTACAGAGCGAATGTTTGGGCTATGAAAGAAGTAGGCTGCAAAAGAGTTATTTCTCCATGCGCTGCGGGAAGTCTCCAAAAGCATGTTGAACCGGGACATTTTGTTGTTTGCGATCAGTTTGTAGACTGGACAGACGGGAGAAAGACAACTTTCTTTGAAGGTCCTGTTGTAACTCACCCGTCTGCGGCTGAAACATATTGCCCTGAACTCAGAAAATTAGCAATTGATACTGCAAAAGAGCTCGGTATAAAGGTTCATGAAACGGGAACGGTTGTTGTTATTAACGGTCCGAGATTTTCAACAAAGGCAGAATCAAAATTCTTTACTTCTCAGGGTTGGGAAGTAATTAATATGACAGCATTTCCGGAGGCTTATCTTGTAAAAGAAATGGATATGTGCCCTCTGAATATTTCTCTGATAACTGATTATGATGCAGGCCTTGTAGGAGATGTTCCGCCGGTTTCTCACCACGAGGTTATACAGGTATTCAATAACAATCTGGATAATTTGAAAAAGCTTTTATTTACTATGATAGAAAAGATTCCTGCTGAAAATAATAATTGCGAATGTGCTCAGACAAGAAAACATTCACAGCTGTAGGGAAAGCCGAAAAGTTTAATAGATCTGTTTATACTCACAGAAATTAGTATAACAACTATTCAACTGCTCAACTTATCAACTCTTCAACTTTGACAAGGAGATAAAATGATATCATTTATAGCAGCTAAGTTATTTTATTTTTACTATTTGTTATTAATTATAAGAATCTTTTTAACCTGGATTCCAAGTATAGACTGGCAGCAACAGCCTTTTTACGGTTTGCGCTCAATTACGGATCCGTTTTTGAATATATTCAGAAATGTGATTCCGCCAATCGGAATGCTTGATATTTCTCCGATTCTTGCAATTATTTTGCTTATGGTTCTGCAGGGAGTCATCTGCGGATTCTTGCAGGGACTTGGCTTATGATAGATATTGAGCTTATACAAAAAGCCATAGCATTGACTCAGAGCGGGAAGATAGAGGAAGCAAAAGAAATTTACGAAGATTTACAGAAGAAAAATCCCGATGACGGAAATTTATTATCCGTTTTCGGGCTTTTTTACGTAAATATAGGAAATTATGATAAAGCTTGTGAGGTTTTGAAAAAAGCCTGCGAAATTAATGAGACTTTCGGCACTGTATCTGCTCTCGGGTTTGCTGAGTTTGAACGCGGCGACTATTATGAAGCTGCAATGGTTTTGGAAAAGGCTGTAACTCTCGGGGAAAATCCTGATATTTATAACAAACTTATAATGAGTTTATTTGAAATTCACAGTTATAAAAAGGCTGTAGAATTTGCGGATAAAATGTATGAGCTTTATCCTGAGGATGTGAGGGCTATTGCAAATAAGGTAAAATCTTTAACACATTCCGGTAAACTTATTGAGGCGGAAAAACTTTGTGTGGAAGCTTTGAAGAAGAATCAGGAGGCTGCGTCTCTTTGGTTTCACCTGGGCTTTTTGAAAGAACTTATTTATTGTAATGATAAACAGGCAAAAGAGTGTTACCAAATTGCTGCGGAGCTCGGGAACAAAGAGGCTGACTACAATATAGCGGTAAGCTGCCAGAAACTCGGTGAGTTTGATGAAGCGGAAAAACATTACAAAATAATGCTTGAAAGATTTCCGTATGATATAAATACGATAACATCTCTTGGCATGTGCTATCTGACGCAGAAGAAGTTTAAAGATGGATATGATCTGTTTTTCAGGCGTGATAAGTCAAAATTTAAAGATTTATCAAACAATTTCTGGAAGCCTGGAGATGAATTAGAAAATGAAATAAACATAATTTGCGATCAAGGTTACGGCGACCATATTATGTTTGTAAGGTATTTACCGTTTCTGAAAGATAAAAAAGTTACTGTTGGCTGCCGTGAGAGCTTGAGAGAACTGTTTTCGAAAAACTATAGCGGGGTCGATTTCATTCCTCACGAGGAATTGAATCCTGAAAAACAAACAGTTTTTATAACAGATCTGGCGTATGTTCTGAATATGGATTTTGACAACATTCCGTTTGCGGAAGGCTACTTGAAAGCAAAAACTGCAGAAATTGAAAATTCAAAGCCGAAGATTGGTTTTTGCTGGGAAGCCGGAAGTGCCGGTATCAGAACCATGATTAACAGAACGATTAATATAAGATTTTTTGAAAATATGCTTAATCTGGATAATATTCAGATATATTCTTTTCAGGTAGATGACACCTTGAACGGTAACGAAAGATATCCGCAGATGATTAATCTTGCTAAAGATTTTAAAAATTTCTCTGATACTGCTTCTGCTCTCAAAGCTATGGATGTTGTTGTAACTGTTGATACTTCAGTTGCGCATCTTGCGGGAGCTCTCGGGGTAAAAACTTTTCTGATGCTTCCATATGCAAGTGATTGGAGATGGTTTAGAGATACAAAAACAACACCGTGGTACGGAAGTGTGGAAATTTTTAAACAGAAAGATTGTATTTCGTGGGACCAAGAAATAAACGCAATAGTTAACAGGTTAAAAGAACTGTAAGATGGCAAAAACATTTTTCACCGGTTTTTATTTCGTATGGTAAAAATAAATTCATTATCAAAACCTTTATGGAAAACCTTATCAGGCGTAAAACTTTGTTCTCTGAAATTAGAGAAGCCGGAGCTCGGGAAAATCCGTGCTGAGGTATCGCACTTAAAGGATTATAATTATGCAATAAATTTGTTCACATCAAATGGTACAAGAATAGGAAAAGAATTTTTCGGTTTATATCCGGACGAAAACAGAATTTTTGGTTTTAATATTGAAACCTTGAAATCTTTCAGGGGAAAATTTAGGCTGGGAGAACTTTTAAGATTAATAAGTATAATGGAAATGATTGAAAATAAGATTAATCTGTTTCAGATTTTTTCCAAAGATACGGCAGTGTATTTTCATTTTAGGTACGGGTTTAAACCGGATATAAGGCAGTTTGCACATCGTGATAATAATCTGGAGACAATATCCAATGACAGCAGGTTTCCGGATTTTGCACAAACTGCAAATGCCTTGATAAAAAAAGTTCGCGAACATTCCGGCGGAGAGGAGATGAGAAAAATCTGCAGGATAACTTCTGTTCTTACGGAGGAATATATGAAACGAGTAAAGCAGCTTAATCCTCAAGAACAGAAACTGCATCCTTTTACGTTCGGTTTTGACATGAAACTTACAAAAGAAGATGTTTTGAAAGAAAAAGATTTGTTTAACAGGCTGTTTAAAAATCACGGAATCGATTATACAATCTAAACACCTGAGCCTTTAACTTCAATCTTTTTAAGTCTTTGCTCAATTCTTCTGTACCATTTTAATTTTCTCTGGAATAATGTTTCATATCCTTTAAAGTGACCCTGGCTGATATCATAAAATTGTTTGTCACATAATTCTTCCAATGTTTTTGCAAGATAATGCGTATATTCTTTTCTGTCAGGTTTGTCACTCGTAAGTTCAATGACCTTACCCATTTCAACCAGAACCTCCGGTCTATTATCACGCAGAAACATATAATTAACAGCAACCGGCATGAGGTGTACTTTTCCGTATTTTTTAGCAGCTTTTTCAGCAATATAAGTTAAACCTGATTGAAGCTCAATAGGCCTGTAGTTAGGCGGCTTAATAATACCCTGCGGGAATAGATAGAGGATGTTATTTAAGTCTCCCAGTACGTTAACAGAATACTTTATAGCTTCCATAGAGGCTTGCGGAGATTTTTTGTTAACATTATAAGCGCCGCCTCTTCTCAAAAGCGGGAAGCGGTTGAGTTCTTCTACCATCAGGCGGATTTCTTTTTTAAAGATTCTGTTACAAATATTATATCCTACAATTCCGTCCCACCAGTTACTATGAGGCGCAAAAAGAATTATAGGAGTATCCATATCTCTTAAATAAAAATTTTCAGCTCCCTTGTATCTGAAGGCATAGAACCTGTTTTCCAGCATTCCGTAGAAAAATCTGTCAGCTACCCACAACCAGAATGGTGAAGTCTGCGCCGGACGGAATTTCTCGTCAATATTCCTTAATTTTGTCGGCGGTACTTCCGAATATAAATCCTCTAAGTTTATAAACATATTATCTATAATACACGTTTCAAGCTCTTTTGTGAACACTCTTTAATATTAATTTAATTAAAGTTTACAATTTAAATTAACCTTCCCGATATTGCAGTGCTTGAGTTACATGCTCAAGTGTTATGTTCTCTTTTCCGTCTAAATCTGCAATTGTTCTTGCAAGTTTTAGGATTCTTGAATATTTTCTGCCAGATAATTGGAATTTTTGTGCGGCAATTTTTAAAAACTCCGTTGTTTTATTATCGGTTTTGCAATAAATATTAAGCTGCTTTGCGTTTAACTCTGAATTTGTGAAAATTCCTTCATCCTTATATCGTTTTGCCTGAATTTCTCTTGCTTTAATAACTCTTTCTCTGATTTTTGAAGAAGGTTCGGCTTCTGTTTTTGTGTTTATCAGTTCTTCTGTTGTAAGCCGCGGAACATTGATTACCAAATCGATTCTGTCCAGAAGCGGACCGGAAAGCCTTGAGCGGTATCTTTGTATCTGAAATTCGGAACAGTTACACTGTTTCTCTTTATCTCCCAGATATCCGCATGGACACGGATTCATAGCTCCGACAAGAATAAATTGAGCCGGATATTTAATAGAAGTTTTTGCTCTGGAAATTACTACGCTTCCGTCCTCAAGCGGCTGTCTTAAAACTTCTAATACCTGCCGCGGAAATTCTACCATTTCATCTAAAAATAATACACCTCTATGTGCAAGTGTAATTTCTCCGGGTTTTGGATTACTCCCGCCGCCGATAATCCCGTTTGGTGATGCTGTATGATGAACTGCCCTGAACGGTCTTTGCGTCATAAGAGGCTTCTCTTTTGATAATAATCCGCAAATACTGTAGATTTTAGTAAGCTCAAAGGCTTCTTCAAGCTGCAGTGGCGGAAGTATTGATGCTAAACATTTTGCCATAAGAGTTTTGCCGGAACCGGGCGAGCCGGACATAAGAATATTATGACCGCCTGCAGCTGCAATTTCTAAAGCTTTTTTTGCTTTTTGCTGTCCTTTTACATCTTTAAAATCATAAATATATTCATTATCTGTGTTTTCTTGCAGATATTGATGTATGTTGATAATAGTAGGAGCAAGCGGTGTTTCGGAAAAATGGTTTATTAAATCTCCGAGATGTTTTACTCCAAAAATTTTTATGTCCTGTACAAGCGCCGCTTCTTTTGCATTGTCTTCCGGTACAAAAACTGTGGTTATTCCGCACTCTTTAAGCCCGCTTACGAGCGGTAAAATTCCGTTAACTCTCCTGACGGAACCGTCTAAAGACAATTCGCCCAGAAATGCGGTTTTGTTATCATCCGGAATATCTATTCCCTGTTCTTTTAGAATTCCGACAGCAATCGGAAGGTCAAAGTTTGTTCCTTCTTTTCTTATGTCGGCAGGAGCAAGATTGACAATAACTTTTCCCGTGGGAAAAGAAAATCCCGAATTTTTTATTGCAGAGTGAACTCTCTCTTTTGCTTCGTTTACGGCACTGTCAGGAAGCCCGACAATACTTATTCCCGGTAGAGAGTTAGCGACATCTACTTCCACTTCTATTTTACAGGAATTTATACCTGCCGTCGTTGCAGTAATTGCTTTTGTTACCATACGAGTATTATATTACAAACGGGGAAAACGACATAATTTTTGTATTATGAATCAGGAAGCATTGATGAAATTTCTGCAACAATTCTTGCTATATCCGGTCCGCCGAAGATTGCTTCCAAAATTAACGCCGAATTGATTATAACGGTTTCTCTGTATTCCATTGTATCCACATCAATGATATTAAACTCAATATAATCTTCACCGACATACGTAATTTTACCGTATTCAGCTCCGGTTGCCCATCTTAAAAAAACGTATTTTTGTTCAAAAATTTTGAGCCTGTTTATAAGTTTCATCTAAATACCTTCACCTTTGATTGTATATAATATTATTAGTCTGATTTTAAACAAAGTCAAATTTTTATTCGTTAGCTTGTATTAAAAATTCTTTTAACAGATTTTCTGATTCTTTTGGCGGATTAATAAACTTAAAGCTGTAAAGTAAGTCGCCAAAATGTTCTTCATCATCTTCTTCAACGCGTTCTCTTACAAATAATGTTTCAAAAATCAGTTTTCTATTAGAATCTTTTACCCATATTGAAGACGGGAGTGTTAAAGTTAAAACGGCAGGTAATCTTTTGTATATACTGGAGATTTTTTCTTTTGTATAAAAAGCAATACCGCCTAACGCTATATCATATGTTGTAGTGTCAATTTCAAAGCCGTCATTATATTTTATAAGAACCGGCAGTGCAGTTCTGTTACGAGAACTGTTTCTCTGTTGAATAAATTCCCAGATTTTAGGTAAACTTACTTCAAAAAATATTTCTGTTAAAGAAACTTCTACGTCATTAATTACAACATTTGTTTTGTAAACACCGTCAATACTGTAAACTTTAATAACAGCTTCTGTTTTTCGTTTTGGTTTTACAAAGTTTTCAACTATTTCAGCAGAAAAATATGCTTGTTTTGCATCCATAAAACGCAATTTCAATTTTATAACCTGTTTTTTGCCCTGATCCATATAAGAAAGATAAATACTAGTGACCAGTGAATCTCTTAGAATATTATCTTGCATACTTTTCATCCTCCTCCTATAGGATAGCACATAATAAAACATATAACAATATCATTTTTACTTGACGCTGATTTTAATAAGCTGTAAAATCAATCTTATGTGTAGAATAGGTGCGATTAAATCGAAAAAGAAGCTCCACCCGTCAATAGCTTTAAAACTAATGCGAAGCCAGCAGGAAGGTCATGATGATTCGGGATTTGCATTCGTAATGCAGGATATGGGCGGTTTGTTTGAAAATTATAAAGAGCTTCCGTTATTATCAATGGCAGGTACCGTCGAGGGGGCAAGGCTTGCCGAAGATATCTTGAGGGATGTCGGGTTTACCCGTGTAATGCAATGGTCTCCGGATATAAAAAATAAAAGAGGACTTAAAATAGAAGCTCTTCCTATTTATATTTTTGAAGTCTTACAGTACCCGAAAAGCTATAAGCATGCAACAAGAGAAGAAAAAGAAGAACTCTTGATTGATACTTCCATAAGGCTAAGAAAGGCTCTTGAGGAGAATAACTCCGGATATATTTATTCTTTTTGGCCTGATACTTTAACTCTGAAAGAAATCGGAAGTCCTAAAGATATCGGTACGTATTTTAACTTGTGGGAAGAAAATAAGGATTTAACTTCAAGTATAATAACTGCACAATGCAGGCAAAATACAAATTATGATATTGTAAGGTATGCCGCTCATCCGTTTTTCTTAGAAGGGTATACAGGGCTGGTAAACGGCGAAAATACATTTTATGAGAAAAATAAATCGTATCAGGAGAGTCTCTACAAAGGGTATATGGGCTTTGAATCAGATTCGCAGTGCCTTTTGTACACACTTCACTATATAAATAAAATTTTAAAATGGCCTCTCAGGTATTTTAAACATACAATAACTCCTTTAAGTTACGATGAAATTATTAAGCGCGATGACAGCGAGGTTTTATTGAGGATAAAATCATCTCTTGCAAACCTTGAAGTAAACGGCCCTAATACGTTTTTAGGTGTAACTCCGCAAAAAGAACTTATTTGTGTATGCGATTCAAAGAAACTCCGTCCTGTAGTTATAGGAAAAACTGAGGATACGGTTATAATGACTTCGGAGGTTGTAGGGATAAATGATTTGATGCCGGATAGAAACAGAGAAGATGATATTTATCCTAACGAACATGAAACAATAATAGTAAGAAACGATTTGACGGTGGAAAGATGGCAGCAGTAGGAATAAACGAACTTCATAAAAACGATTTGCCGTGGATTCTTGTGTATGATGAATCCAAATGTATTCAGTGCGGGAAATGCACTGCGGTTTGTTCGTTTAATGCCATTAAACCGGCTGTGGAATTGAGGAAAAAATCAAATTCAATTACAGAAAAGAATAAGACCGAAAAAGTTCTTGTAATTAAACAAAATGTTTCACTTGAAAATTACTGCCGCGGGTGCGGAATGTGCGCAAATGTCTGCCCGAACGGTGCAATAAGACTTATCAGAAATAAAGATGACAGGTATTCTGTAGCTTATCGCGCAATAAAGGCCGATTCCTTCAAAAAAGGCGGACGTTCAAATTTGAACACGGAAGGCAGAACTCTCGATAAAATTAAAATCGGAAGAATTTCCCAGATGACAGACCCGTCTCTTGATGCTCAGAGACATACATTTGAACTCAGAACTCCTTTTGGCAGAGTTTTAAAGGCCGATAAATTAAATTTTGATGTTAAAGATGGAAAGATTATTGAAACAACCCAGCTTCCGCCGAACAGATGGATTTATCCGATTATATTCGGTGATATGTCAATCGGTGCTGTTTCCTGGAGAATGTGGGAAGCGATGGCGATTGCTACCGCTTATTTGAATGAAGTTATGGGAATTCCTATCCGTATGTGTACGGGGGAAGGCGGAATCCCTACAAAGCTTTTGAAATCAAGATATGTTAAATATATGATTCTACAAATAGCTTCAGGACATTTTGGCTGGAACAGAATTATAAAAGCAATGCCTGATATGACAGAAGATCCAGCCGGTATTCTGATTAAAATCGGGCAGGGGGCGAAGCCGGGGGACGGCGGACTTTTGCTTGCAAGTAAAGTTGCAAAATATGTACAGGAGATAAGAGGAGTTCCGAAAGCCGACTTGCTTTCCCCGCCGACTCATCAAGGCTTGTATTCTATAGAAGAAAGCGTTCAGAAAATGTTTTTATCAATGAATGCCGCTTTCAAATTCAAAGTTCCTGTTGCGATAAAAGTTGCGGCATCGACTACCAGTGTTTCAGTTTATAATAACCTTTTAAGAGATCCATATAATATTGTCGGCGGATTTTTCTTAGACGGGCTTGCTGCCGGAACAGGTGCGGCGCACGAAATTTCTTTAAACCATACGGGGCATCCGATAACATCAAAACTCAGAGATTGTTATCTTGCGGCTGTTCACCAAGGACGTCAGGGTGAAATCCCGCTCTTCGCAGGCGGCGGACTGGGGCAGACAGGAAGCTTTGCTGCAGACGCGTTTAAACTCATTTGTCTCGGTGCAAACGGAGTATTTACAGGTAAAATGCTTATGGAAATTGCAGGATGTGTCGGAAGCGATACCGGAAGATGCAACGCCTGCAATACAGGGCTTTGTCCTGCAGGAATCGCTGCCCAGCAGGATTGTCTGGTAAAAAGACTTGATGTTGATAAGGTTGCGCAGAATCTTGTAAATTATATTCTGGCAACAGATATAGAGCTTAAAAAACTTATGGCTCCGGTAGGCTGTTCAACACTTCCTGTCGGCAGATCAGATGCTTTAATTACGGTAGATAAGCATATTTCTAACAGGCTGGATATTCAGTATGCTTGTTAATAACAAAAAACGGGTAATATAAATGACAATTTGTAAAATTAAAACCTTAAAAAATAATAACAGAATGTCGACTCAGGAACTTCTTCAAACAATTTATAAGAAGATTGATGAAGGTCATACAGAGTTTGAAATTGAAGCTTGCGGGCAGCATGATATCGGAGGTGCCGTTAAAGCAAAAAAAGATGATGCTTCGCTCCTGTTCAGGATAACAAATCCGGGGCAGAGGGTCGGTGCAATGGCGATGGACGGAGTTAAAATTGTTGTTGAAGGCTCGGCTCCGGCAGACATCGGCTGGCTGAATTCCGGCGCGGAGATTGTTGTTAAAGGTGATGGCGGCGATACTGCCGCTCACTGCGCAGCAGGCGGTAAAGTTTATGTCGGCGGAAGAGTCGGGACACGCTCCGGTGCGCTTATGAAACACGACCCACGCTTTGAACCGCCTCAGTTCTGGGTGCTTAAAAATACCGGTTCATTTAGCTTTGAATTTATGGGCGGCGGAATTGCAGTTATTTGCGGGTACGATTGTGATAATTTGGATTCTATCCTTGGAAACCGTTCCTGTGTCGGTATGGTTGGCGGTGTTGTTTATGTGAGGGGAAAAGTTGAAGGACTTGCCGAATGCGTTGAGCGTATCCCTTTAGACAAGCTGGATAAAGATTTTCTTAAATCCGGAATGCCTGAATTTCTAAAAGAAATTGAAAGGCCTGAACTGGAAGAAGAATTGCTTGATTTTTCCGGCTGGACAAAAATAATTCCTTTGCCGAAAGAATTAAAAGAAAAAAAGCAGCCGGTAAAAGAGTTTATAAAAAATGAGTGGTTCAAAGAAGGTTTATTCGGTGATCTGGTAGAAGACAACGGAGAAGTTTTCGGGCTTGCTGAAACGGGCGATGCAAGACTCAGAAAGCCTGTGTGGGATAAAGATTTGTGTGTCTCGTGTGACTTATGTCTAAAAAATTGTCCTCAAAATGCTATAAAAAAAGATTTGGCAAATTACGTTTCTGAGCCTGAAAAATGTATCGGATGCGGAATTTGTGCAGCAGTTTGCCCGAGAAAAGCATGGAAAATGGTTAATAATTAATGTTAACTTTTGTAACAGAATAATTCTCTCTTGAAATTCCATTTTCTGCAAATACTTTATATATACATAAGACATTAACAAGTGTTAGATATAAGAGAGAGAAAAAGAGAAATTAAAAAAATAACTTCCCTCTTCGGGAAGCTTTTTTTTACGACAACCTTTTCAGGTAGTCAACAATGCCTTCAACGGCAAGCGTGTAACTTAGTTCCTTGAAACCCACAACCTGAGCAATACAAACAGCTGAAAGTAATGAAGTATGACGGAATTCTTCCCGTGCGTGTATGTTAGTCATATGGATTTCAACAGTCGGTATCTGAACTGCAGAAATTGCATCACGGATAACAACGCTGGTATGGGTATAACCGCCGGCATTAATCAAAATTCCGTCGTAAATTCCTTTTGCAGATTGGATTTTGTCTACAATATCACCTTCGTGATTACTCTGCCAGACATCAACTTCAGCACCAAGTGACTGCCCTTTTTCGATAACAGCTTTTTCGATATCAGAAAGTGTAGTATGACCGTATTTTTCAGGTTCTCTCTGTCCGAGCATATTCAAGTTTGCGCCGTTAATAAGTAAAATTTTCATAACCCGTTACCCTTTTAATATTACATATTTTATAATACAATAAGATTTATAAGAATGCGAGGAAAAAATGATAAACAAACGCTGGTATGACAGAGATCCGATTTTGAAAGAGGCTTTAGAGCTATTGAGACTTTCTCCTGATGATACAAAAACCGAGGCGGCAGAATTTATGCTCCAGCTTCAGGAACAGGTTGCGGGAGAAGTTATTGAACATGTTTACGATATTATAAATACATATCAGGGTAAAGGAAACCGCTGGTACGATAATGATCCTGTTATGCTGAAAGCGGTTGAACTGCTGCGCAATGCTCCGCCAAAGGTTCAGAGGGTTGCGGCATTAAAGCTTCTTATTGCATTAGAACAAAAGAGCTTTGAGGGAGTAGAAATTTAAGAATGAAAGATGTTCAGAATCAGTCTGACACACGCGGTGTAGAGATTCAAAAGGTTGGTATAAAAGGTTTTGAACTTCCTTTGACCATTCAGAGGAAGGATAAGGAGGATATTGTTATTTATTCTTCCGCAACTGCCGGAGTTTCTTTGCCTGCGCATTACAAAGGTACTCATATGTCACGCTTTGTTGAGGTTTTGAATGAATGGCGGAGTAAAAAAACTCTGGGCATTGATACAAAAGGCTGTGTTGAAGCAATTATAAAAAAACTTGATGCAAAAAGCGGATATTTAAAACTTGATTTTAAATATTTTATAGATAAAAAAGCTCCGGTTACGGGAATTTCCGCTCCGATGTGCTATGATTGCACGTTTGAAGGTATTCTTGATAATTACGGAGAAGAGGATGAGGAATACAGATTCTACCTTGGTGTAAAAGTTCCTGTTACAACGCTTTGTCCTTGTTCAAAAGAGATTTCCGAATACGGTGCGCATAATCAGAGAGCAATTGTATCGGTTAAGGTTACTTATCCTGAGGATGAGCATATCTGGCTGGAAGACTTGGTCAAAGATATAGAAAAATGTGCCTCTTGCGAATTATTCCCGCTTCTGAAAAGAGAGGATGAGAAATTTGTAACGGAAAAAGCTTACAACAATCCTAAGTTTGTAGAAGATGTTTTGAGAGATGTTGTATTGCTTTTGAGAAATAATGATATAATTGATTCGTTTGAAGTTGAGTGCGAATCTCTGGAAAGTATTCACAACCATTCTGCCTGGGCATACCAGTGTGAGGAGTAAATTCCGCAGTTTTGCCGGCTGAATAGGTAGAATTTTATATATAGGTAGAATTTGTAGTTTAGTTTTAGTGTGACAAAATAGGAAATATGATTTTGAAAAATTTTAATGTTAGAAATTTTATTTTTATACTTATTTTTCTGCTTGCTATATATTTAAGGTTAGATGCGTACTTAATTAACAACTCTTTTTTTACTGATGAGATTTTGCTTGCGCAGAATATTTTCGAAAGAAATTATGCAGGATTGTTTTTGCCGCTAAAATATTTTCAATCGGCTCCATATTTGTTTCTTGTAATCTCTAAATTTATTTCTTCAACTCTCGGAATAAATGAGCTTTGTTTCAGGTGGTTTCCGTTTATTTCAAGTCTTACTTCTGTCGTTTTATTTTATATGTTATTGAAAGAATATTTCAAAAACTTTCAGGTAAAAGCTCTCGGTTTGTTTACTTTTGCAATCTCATACCCGCTTTTGTTTTATTCTCAAGCTTTTAAGCAGTATTCTTCGGATGTTCTTGTATCGATAATAATTCTATTTGTTGTCTCAAAGCTTGAAAATATAAAATTATCTCCCCTGCAATACTTTTTACTCGGGTTTTTCTGGCTGATTTGCGTAATGCTTTCTTTTCCTGCTTATATAATGCTTGCGGGATTCTTTGCCGCGTGGATTATTACAAGGAAAAATTTAAGAATGCTGCTTTCTCTTATTGTACCTTTTATCTTTAGTCTGTTTTATTATGTTTATAATCTTTCAAATGTCGCTGCTTCTCAATACCTTTCGGAATACTGGCAAAAGGGATTTGATATCTTTTCGGCAGGAATTTACAAGCTAAACTTTGAATTTCTTTTCCAATATTACTCATTTCCGCTTTTATTCCTGATATTACTTGTTGCGGGATTTTGCTATTTATATAAATATAAAAGATTTTATTTCTGGAACTTATTTTCTGTTACATTAATAACTCTTATAGCGGCATTTTTAAAAATTTATCCCTTTGAGAGACGCCTCTGTTTATTTTTGATACCCGTATTAATACTAATAAGCATTTACCCGCTCGATAATTTGAAAGATAATATCAAATCAAAATTGCTTCTTTTTGCGGCATTAATATTTTTCGGTTTCGGGTATTTTAATTTTGCAAAAGAGTACGTTCGAGGAAATGCAAGTTATTTAAGACAGGATGTGAAACCTCTTCTCAGAATAATATCATCTAAAAAAGAGGGCGAAAATATTTATTTATATTATGGCGCACTGACTTCTTATTCGTATTATTCAAAGATTTACCCCCTGCCGGCAGCAATCGGAGCGGTTTATCCTGCGGATGAAAAACTTTCTGACAAATATATGATTTCAGATTTTAACAGACTGCCAGCCGGTACATATTATATTTTATTTGTAAAAGGAAGCTGGACTTTTGATAAAGATTTGGAATGCGCGAAAAAATGGTTTAATCAAAATGCTGAAATTCTTGATGAGTATGGCTTAAAGTCTGCATCACTCTTCAAGATAAAGATTAAATAAATATTCTTGTATTTATTCCATTATGGTTCTATAATAAAATATAAAGGACAAATAGGGATGAAGAGCAGAGTTTGGGTATTTTTATTATCAATATTTTTAATATGTACTAAAGCTTTCGCTTTGGATGTTTACTCTCCTTATGTTCCTAAAAATAACGAAGTTATTTTTAACCAGTCAATGTACAAAGTTGATATTGTAGACCCGAAAGTCAGCACGAACTGGAAAGGAATAAATTATCCGGGACTTAGAGGCGCAAATCAGCTTGTTATTTATACTCCGGCTTTCGGCTACCGAACAGGTACAAATGAGTACGGAACGGAGGCTATTGTAACCGGAGATACCGTTACATCTTTGAGCGGTGCAGATTCATTAATTCCTGCAAACGGGCTTGTTATAAGCGGACACGGACAGGCTAAAAAATGGATTAATGAAAATATTATGGTCGGGGCTAAAATCTCCATCGATTACAATAAAAAAATAATAACTTCTTACATAACTTCTGATACTTTTCTTTATACTGCAAGAGAGAGAATAAAAGAAGTTCAAAATATGATGCTTTATTATATCCAGAGTGCATCTAATTATAATCCAAAAAGAACGCAGCAGAATATTGCAAAGGCTAATGATTATATAGATAAAGCACAAAAAAATACCGAAGATTCTCAAAAATATGCTTCCCGCGCAATAGAATACGCAAATCTTGCGATGTCAACAGTTATACCTTATGATCCTTCAGAGTTAAAAGGTGTTTGGGTAAGGCCTGCGTATTATAATGAAAAAGATATTATAAAAAGTTTGGATCATCTGGCAAGCGTCGGCATAAATAATATTTTTCTGGAAACATATTACCACGGAAAAACAATATTCCCGTCACAGACAATGACCAAATACGGGTTTATAAGGCAAAATGAAGATTTTGTAGGATTTGACCCTCTGAAAATATGGATAAGAGAAGCTCACAGGCGCGGAATAAAAGTCCATATCTGGTTTGAAACTTTTTATGCCGGAAATAAACCGCCGGAAACAAATCCTGAATATATCCTTGCAAAAAGACCTGATTGGGCAAATTGCAGGAAAAAAATGGCTGAATCATCTCAGTTAGATTATTCCGTATCGGAACATAACGGCTACTTTATAGATCCGGCAAACCCGGAAGTTCAGAATTTTTTGTATGAACTTTTGAGTGAAATAATTACCAAATACAGACCGGACGGTATAAATCTGGATTATATAAGATACCCGCAAACACTGGATCCGGCATACTCTACTTATGATTTATCAAATTGGGGATATACGAGATATGCCCGAACGGAATTTAAAAATATGTACGGTGTTGATCCGGTTCTTTTGAGAACAAGCGATCCTCTCTGGTATCAGTGGAAGTTCTATCGCTGTAACAAGGTTACAAGTTTTGTAAAAAGAGTAAGCCACCTGTGCAGATATAATAAAATTGCAATCACAGCAGTAATATTCCCTAATAGGGCTGTTGCTCTTGATACGAAAATGCAGGATTGGAGAACATGGTCTATGAATAATTTTGTAGACGGATTTACACCTCTGTTTTTAACCTGTGATGATAAAACTGCAATGGGCTTGATGGATGAAGTTTTGAGAAACAAATCTTCAAGTACAAAGCTCTATGCCGGTTTGTTTGTAACATTTATGAACGGAGCCGCTTCTGATTTAATCAAGCAGATTCATGCTGCAAGAAGGTACGCTCTGGGCGGAATAATTATTTTTGATTATGCGCACCTGACAGATAATTATGTTAGTACTCTTACAGAAAGTATATTCAGGGGCAGAAAAGAAGTCGTAATTCCTTCACAGGCAGAAGCGGCACAAATGCAGCAAAAGGATAATAAACGTGGAAGATGAGAAGGGTAATAAAAAAAGAGCGTTTCTCGGAATCTGGTTTGAGTGCTGTCATGTATACGGCAGGTTATACAAAAATCAAGCCGGAACTGCTTATGTCGGCAGATGCCCGAAATGTTTGCGCCCGGTTTCTGTGAGAATCGGCGGTGACGGAACGAGCAGAAGATTCTTTATCGGAAGATAGTGAGGTAAATATGAATTTAAATGATTTAAGAAAAGAAAATGAAGTTTTAGATATTTTTTGTAATCTGGTATCAATACCGTCTCCTTCACTAAAGGAAGAAAAGGTTATAAACTGGATACTTGATTTTTGTAAGAGAAATAATATTGACAGCAGATGTGATGATTATGGAAATGTTTATATTAATGTACCCGCAACAGATACATCAAAAGAGCCTTTGATGCTCTCTTCCCATATGGATGTTGTAGGTGATGACAGCCCTGTTAATATTTATCTGGACGGAGATTTTATCAAGGCGGAATGCAGAACTCTCGGGGCTGATGATAAGGTTGGTGTTGCTTGCGCTTTAATGCTTGCAAAAGAGCTAACCCCCTCCCCAACCCTCCCCGTAGGAGAGGGAGCATTTCCACACGGCGGTCTGGAAATTACGTTCACACGAGATGAAGAATCCGGCATGAGCGGGGTTGAGCATGTAGAATTTAATAAAATCAAATCAAAACATATTCTTGTGTGCGATGCGGATAAACTAGGGCAGCTGCAAATTTCGGGCGCAAGCTATACAAATGCAAAAATTACCGTAAAGGGGCTTAAAGGCGGACACTCCGGTATTGATATCGGGGATGAAACAAGATTAAATGCTGCAAAGATGATAGCGGAACTGCTTGCTGAATTCCCGCAGGGCACTTATTATTCCGATGAAACTGGGGTGATTACTTCCTGCAACCTCGGTGCAATAGTTGCAGGCGGAATCCAGAACTCTGTCGCTTCAATTGTGGAAAAAGGAATTAAGACTAACGATTATATTACCGAGATTATGAAAAAAACTTCTACAAATATTATTAATACTCTCGGTATGGCATCTTATTCAATAAGAAGTGCAAGTGTTGAAAAAGAAAATGAATTAAAGAATTTGATGCAGTCGGTTGTTGATAAATTTAATGAAAAATATAAAGGTTTAGCGGAAGCTCAGATTGAGTTTGAAATTCACCTGCTTCCGTTTGAAAGAGCGCAGGATGACAGGATTGAAAAAGTTCACACAAAAGCCTGCGAAAGAGCCGGAATAAAAAATGATATTTCATCTTTTCACGCTGGAGCCGAAACTCATATCTACTGCCATAATAAAAATGCCAACGGCGAAACCTTTATGCCGGTACTTTTAGGGCTTGCAGATGTTTACAACATGCATTCGGCAGCAGAAAAAGTTGACTACAAAACAATTATCAAAGGTTATGAAGTCATAAAAAATACTTTTGAAGAATTTAATTTGTAAATTTTTATTAAGTATTTTGGCAATTTTTTACCTTTAGTAGTTTTAAGCAAATTGTGTAGAAACTGAAAAGGAGATTTGTAATGAATATGAATGTTAGTTCGGTAGGGTTTGGTGCCAAGTTCCCTGTATCAAGAATTAAATTTGCTAAAGATATTAACAATAAGGAATTACCTGTAGATAATTACGTAAAAGAAATGCTGGCCGAACATGGTAACGAAATCGAAAAAGTTGCAGATTATGTGGGCAAAGATGTTGTTCTGGCACAAAGAGGAAAGCTGCTTCTTGCAAATTCCGGTCCGAAAACTACTGTAATTGATATGCGGGAAATGCATAATGGAAGAGATTTAATTAACGGAATTACTGATAATTTGAGAATTAATGCATAAAAAAAAAGAGGTATCAATCGATACCTCTTTTTTTTTATGCTTATAACCTTGATATGGATAAATAATTATTATTTACCCCTTACCCATCAGCCCTTCATAGCATTTTCAACTGCTACAGCAACTGCAACTGTTGCACCGACCATTGGGTTGTTGCCCATACCGATAACGCCCATCATTTCTACGTGAGCAGGAACTGATGAAGAACCTGCAAATTGAGCGTCACCGTGCATTCTGCCCATAGTATCCGTCATACCGTAAGAAGCAGGGCCAGCAGCAACGTTGTCCGGGTGAAGCGTACGGCCTGTACCGCCGCCTGATGCTACTGAGAAGTATTTTCTGCCGTTTTCCCAGCACCATTTTTTGTAAGTACCTGCAACAGGGTGTTGGAATCTTGTAGGGTTAGTTGAGTTACCGGTGATAGAAACATCAACGCCTTCTTTAATCATAATAGCAACGCCTTCGTTAACATCATCAGCACCGTAGCATTTAACTTTTGCTCTTTCACCTTCTGAGAACGGAGTTTCTTTAACAACTTTCAATTCACCGGTTTTGTAGTTGTATTCAGTTTCAACATGAGTAAATCCGTTGATTCTTGCAATAAGATAAGCAGCGTCTTTACCTAAACCGTTCAAGATAACTCTTAAAGGTGATTTTCTAACTTTGTTAGCATTTCTTGCAATACCGATAGCGCCTTCTGCTGCCGCAAATGATTCGTGACCGGCTAAGAAGCAGAAGCAGTCTGTTTCTTCTCTTAACAGCATAGCTGCTAAGTTACCGTGGCCTAAACCAACTTTTCTTGTGTCACCGACTGAACCCGGTACAGCAAATGCCTGCAAACCGATACCGATAGCTTCTGCAGCTTCTGCAGCAGTTTTGATTCCTTTTTTAATAGCGATAGCGCATCCTAAAGTGTAAGCCCAGGAAGCGTTGTCGAATGCAATCGGCTGAATGCCTTTAACGATGGCATCAACGTCGATGCCTTTTGATAAGCATAATTCGCGAGCATCTTCCAAAGATTTGAAACCGTATTCAGGTAAAACTTTTTTAAGAGTAGCTTCGCGCCTGTCTTGTCCTTCAAATTTTACTGTCATAATTTATTTCCTTATTTATTGTGTTTAGTTACTAATTTAAAAAGTTTAGAAGTTTAGGAGTTTTTAAGTTTAGAAGATGTTATAGATTTATATTTCTTAGATTAAATTTCTTCTAAACTGCTAAACTTATCTCCTTCTCAACTGTGAGCGAAGCTCACCCTATTCTTTTCTCGGATCGATAGTTTTAACCGCATCAGCGAATCTGCCGTAAGTACCGATGTTCTTTTCGTAAGCTTCTTTAGGGTCAACGCCTGCTTTGATAGCATCCATAACTTTTCCGAGGTTAACGAACTTATAACCGATAACTTCGTCGTTTTTATCAAGACCCAACTCAAGGATATAGCCTTCAGCTAATTCAAGGTATCTTACGCCTTTTTGTTTAGTAGAGTGGATTGTACCAACTTGTGAGCGTAAACCTTTACCTAAGTCTTCAAGGCCTGCGCCTACCGGAAGTCCGTTTTCAGAGAACGCTGTTTGAGTTCTGCCGTAAACGATTTGGAGGAATAATTCTCTCATAGCAACGTTGATAGCGTCACAAACAAGGTCTGTGTTCAAAGCTTCAAGGATAGTTTTGCCAGGAAGAATTTCACCTGCCATAGCAGCAGAGTGAGTCATGCCTGAGCAGCCTAAAGTTTCAACTAAAGCTTCCTGAATAATACCGTTTTTAACATTCAAAGTCAGCTTGCAAGTACCCTGTTGAGGAGCGCAGCAGCCGCATCCGTGTGTTAAACCTGAAATATCAGTAATTTCTTTACATTTTGTCCATTCACCTTCTTGCGGAATCGGGGCAGGAATACCCTTTACTCCACGATGTACGCAGCATTTTTCTTCGATTTCATGCGTAATTTCAATTTTGCCCATTTGACCTCCTTATTAATCAAAAAATAAAGCTATTTAAATTCCAATAACTTTATTATAAAACAAACAGGGGTTAAATCAATAAATATATTTGGTTAGTGTCTGGTGAATAGTGAGTAGGGGGTAAATGCAGCAATGAAGAAATCTTTCCAATCAAAACTTAATAATGGACGTTGAGTAATAGTTGAATATCTATATTTAGATAGTTTGCAATTTCTAAAATTTTTCCCAGAGAAAGATTTAAAAACCCTGCTTCAATTTTTGATACGTAACTCCAGCTTACTCCCATAAGTTCAGCAAATGTTTCTTGTGTATAACCTTGAATTAATCTTTGCTTTTGAATATTTTTGCCAACTATTTTATATAATTCTTTCTTTTGCATAAATTTATTGTAAAGATTATTGACACAAAAATGTATTCACATATAATTGAATAAGGTGCATTATGGAACAAAAAATTTATATATTAAAAAACATACTAAAGTGCTTGGTTTACTGGTGTAAAAGTGAAAAAGACGGAAAGTTGCCAATAAGAGAGTATTTGTCCCTGTTTGAGCAAATGATCTGTATTATAGATAAGAAATAATGTAGTTAAGGTACTACCAGACAAGAACTTTTTCCCAATTCTAACAGCGGCGGAGCCCTCCCGAGCGTCCCTTAGCGAGGGTCAGAGTGCGGGTTTACCCGCTACAGCTATTTGGTTTTATGCTCGTAAGAGCATTGTAACAATGAAAGTTTCTTCTTTTTTGCTTCGTTTTTTCTTCTTTTATTTTTTAAAGAAGAAAAAATGAAGAAGTAATTTGTTTGTACTTTTCTTTCTCTTTTGTTGCGGTTCAAAGAGAAAGAAAAGATACCAAAAGAAAGAGAAATCACGCGGTTGTTTTCTACGCTCTTACGAGCGATGGTTTGAATGGCTGTTGCAGGCAGAGCCTGCACTCTTTCGCTCGCTATCGTTATGCTCTCGCATAACACGCTCGCAGCGCAAAGGTTTGTCAATTCTGACAGTAGGACTTGTTAAAAAATTGTAGGTCAGGTTTTACCTGACAAAAACTTAAACAACCCGCTTGATATCGTCAACAAGATCTGTAAGGTTAGAAACTACATTTTTTGAATATTTGTTATAAAAATCTGCTGCCTGTTTTTTAGCAAAATCAAATAATTCCGAACGTGCATTTTGCCCGTCTGCACCTGTTTCAAGAAGTGACGTAAAGAAGGTTACGGCTTCTGAAGTTGTAACATCTCCGTCACCGTTCATATCAAAAGGGTTAGTTGAATTATCAGTCTCTATGCTGTTTGTTTTTTCGCCCACCGCCTCCATTTGATCCTGAACAGTGTTGGAAAACTCTGTTCCCTCAAGAGGTTCAATTTCGATTCCCGGCGGCATTCCGAGCCCGTCTATAATATTGTTGGCAGGAGTTTGGTTGTTGATATTATTATTTAATTGTTTTTCCAGAAGTTCGGCAAATGTGGTGTCATTCAAATCAAATTGAGAAGTGACTCCGTTATTTCCGTTTATCCCCGGATTAAATCCTATTCCGCCTATAAAATTAGATACTAAACTCATAGCTATATAATAAAATATTTATTATATTCTCTCATCCTGCAAAAAGTTGATATTGATTAATGTTTGCAGAAAACTCTCTTTGACTTTGTTGCGGTAAATCAAAGATTCGGGTATAATAATTTGTCAGGAGAGTTTTAATGAAAAAGATATTTTTAAGTTTATTAATTACCGGAAGTTTGACACTTGCTTCTCAAGCTGCGGATTTGGCTAATATTAAATATAAAAACATTAACGAGGAAGGCAAGTTAAAAATTGTTAATGATGTTTGGACGGATAATGTAAAAAGAAGAGATAATGATTATTTTATAAAATTTATTTCTGACGGAACAGGAAGTTATTCGGAATTTTATAATGCTGACGGCTCTTTTGCCTTCACCACGGGCTGTCAGTATGAGTTTATCAAAAACGGAGATTTAATCGGTTATTCTAATCAGGATTTGAAGTTTTATGATTATACTTATGCAGACGGTGTATTAAGCCGCAGAGAGCTTGCGGAAGAAGAGGTTCAGGCGCTTTTTCCTGATTTTAAGATAATTAAGATTTCGGAATTTTCGCCGAATACAAGTTCTTTGAAGGTTAAAAAGGATAAGCTGAATTTTAAAGTGATATTGTTGAATGATACGGACAGGAATTTCTATCATTATTCTTTCTCATCAGGTAATTCAAAATTTGAAAGATATCCTCTTACCGGATTTATAAATATCAAAAAGCGCGGCATGATTCAGTTTTCACACTTTGGCGATAACACAAAGGCTAATCCGTGGTTTGTACTGTTAGTAAGATGATTTGATATTTTCAGCCGCGACAAAAGCGGTTGACCATGCGTTTTGGAGATTAAATCCTCCGCAGAATCCGTCAATGTCCAGTACTTCTCCGATAAAGTAAAGATTCCGGTGTCTTTTGGCTTCCATTGTTTTCGGGTTAATTTCAGATAAATCCACACCGCCTGCGGTAACCGTTTCTTCTCCCTTGTTTGTACCGGTGACGGTAAGTTCAAAATTATGGATTTTATTCAACACATAATCTCTTGTTTTTCCGTCAATTTTGCAGGCTTTAATTTCCGCCAATTCTTCGAGAAATGCTTTTGCAAAATTTAAAGGGAAAATTCCGGACAGTATATTTTTGAAATCCTTATGCGGGTAAAGATTTAAAAGCTTCTGAAGCTCAAAATCTTCAGGATGAAGATCAAAACTTAATTTGTAAGGAAAATTTTCTCTGGCTTTTATCGAAGAGATTGTATAGGTTAAAGGTCCGGAAATTCCGAAATGAGTGAAGAGCATGTCATCTTTTATATTTAAATCTTTTGATAATACATTTTTGAGCACAATTCCTGCAGGCATTTTAATGTCGCAATTAAGTCCTACAAGCGACGGCTTAGGCTCTATGATATTGATATCTAAGTCTTTGAGGAATGAAAACGAAGATTTTCCGCCTGTTGCGACAACGACATGAGAGAAAAAGTAAGAACTTTTTCCTCCGCTTGAAGGATTTGATATTATTTTGTATCCGCCTTCAACCGTCTCAATCGCTGTAACTTTTTCTTTCACAAATTCTGCTTTTTTTATTTTTTCAAGTATTTTTTCTCTGACTTCTTTTGCGCTGTTAGAGGCAGGGAAAATCCTGCCGTTTTCCTGCGCGTAAGTCTTAATTCCTAATTCTTCAAACAATGCAATTGTGTCATAAGTAGAAAATCTTGAAAAAATTGAATATAAAAACTTTTCGCCTCTCGGATAATTTTTTGCAAGTTCCTTAAAATCATACTCGGCATGCGCAAGGTTGCAGCGTCCGCCTCCTGTCGGAAGAAGTGTGGCTAAAGGCCTGCTTTTGTCAAAAACAGTAACTTCATATCCGGCTTTTATAAGAAAATACGCACACAAGCACCCGCCTGCGCCGCCTCCGATAATTGCAATTGGGCACGGTTTATTTGATAAAACATCAGTCCCAGACATTTACCCCTCGTGTCCCATACAAAACAACCATTTCAGGATTTTCAAGCTCATCATATAATTGCGCAACTGTTTTTCCGAAAAGCGGATGAACAAAATCCTGAGCAATTTCCAGCATCGGAACCATAAGAAAAGCCCTTTTGTGGAAAAACTTGTGCGGAACTGTTAAATCCGGCGTATTAATTATTTTGTCATCAAAAAATAAAATATCGATATCAATGGTTCTGTCTGTATAACTTCCGTTTGCACTTCTGTGATTCTTGCTTCTGCCGAGCTGTGTTTCAATTCTCTGGCATTCAGCAAGCAGTTTTTCAGGGGTGAGTGTTGTTGAAATTTGTACAATTGCATTTACAAACCAGTTCTCGGAATCCATCTGCCAGGGTTCGGATTCATAAAAAGATGACGTGGCAACAATTTTTATTTCCGGAACAGCACTTAAAAGACTGGTTGCCTGCTGGAGGAAACCGACTCTGTCGCCGATATTTGAACCTAATGATAAATAAACGATTGCCATAACTCGATTTTACCTTGATTTAATACAGGTTGTCAATAAAAAAGACCCGAGAAAAACGGGTCTTTTTTATGTAAAATCTTAACTAAACTATTACTTTGTTCCGTAACGTTTTTTGAATCTTTCAACACGTCCTTCAGAGTCAAGGATTTTTTGTTGACCTGTGTAGAACGGGTGGCAGTTAGAACAAATTTCAACTGTAAGATTGTCTACAACAGAACCTGTTTCGATTTCGTTACCGCAAACACATTTGATAACAGTTTTTTTATAATCTGGATGGATACCATCTTTCATTTTTAACCTACTTTCTGTTTTTCAAGATTCCAAACTTGATTAAATTAAATACTTTCGACCAAGAAATATTTTATTACACAGAAAATTATATTTCAAGTAGAAATAAACCCACTCTATTGTAAATTTTTGTAAAACATGAAAAAAAGAATCTATACATCCCTGTTGACAGTGATTTTTGTTTGAAATAAGATTAAAATGCTATAGTCGAATTAATAGCTCCGGGTGCCGGAAATGGCTGAAAGTAAGACTTCTGGTTTGAAGGATTAATAAAGCTTACGGCTTTAACGGAAATTTAGTAAAAACACAAAAATAAAGGAATTAAAAATGACAACAGCTAAAAGACAAAGAATTAGAGTTTGTTTAAGATCTTACGAACACAAGTTGGTTGATGTATCAGCTGAAAAAATCGTAGAAACTGCAAAAAGAACAGACGCTAAGGTTGCTGGTCCTATTCCTTTACCTACAAAAAGACGTATCTATTGTGTATTGCGTTCACCACACGTAGACAAGAAGTCAAGAGAACACTTCGAAATTCGTACACACAAACGCATTATCGATATTTACGAACCTACTCAACAGACAACTGAAGAATTGAGCAGGTTAGACTTACCGGCAGGTGTTGATATTGAAGTTAAGCTGTAAGGTTTAGCTTCCCTCTCCGGCGGGGAGGGTTGAATTTCAAGTTAAGCTGGTGCGAAACTTAGAAATTCGGGTGGGGGTAACTCTTCAAGAGTCAAATCCTCCAAACACCTCAAAATTGAAAACTTAATAAGCATTATGCATATAATGTGAACTACAACGTCAGGTAAGACGGGAGGCGTAAGCCTCGGGGTGTAAGTCCCCAAATGGTAAAGAGTTAGGCAGTAGCGCTCGCAAGATGAAAGGCATATCGGTACAAGCGGATTTTTTTGCCCGTATGTATATATGTCGGAAAGGATAAACACATGACATTAGGTGTAATAGGTAAAAAATTAGGGATGACACAAATCTTTGATTCAGAAGGTTTGGCAGTTCCTGTTACAGTAATCAAAGTAGATTCAACAGTAGTTACTCAGATTAAAACTGTTGAAACTGACGGTTACAATGCTATACAGGTTGGCACAATTGCTGCTAAAGAAAAACATTTAACAAAAGCAGAATTAGGCCACTTCAAGAAAAACGGTTTAAACAACTACAGACATTTACAAGAATTCAGAGTAGAAAATCCTGCTGATTTCAAAATCGGTCAGGAAATCGATCTTTCAGTTCTTAACGATGTACAGAAAGTTGACGTAACCGGTACTTCAATAGGTAAAGGTTTTCAGGGTACAGTAAAAAGATGGAACTTCGGCAGAGGTCCTATGGCTCACGGTTCTAAGAACCACAGAGAACCGGGTTCTATCGGTGCAGGTACAACTCCTAGCCGTGTTATCAAAGGTAAAAGAATGGCTGGTAACATGGGTAATGAAAGAGTTACAATTACTAAGCTTAAATTAGTTAAAGTAGATTCTGAAAACGGCTTAGTATTAATTAAAGGTTCAGTTCCTGGCTGCGAAGGCAGATTGGTAACAATCGTTCCAAGCCGCACAAAATGGAACTAAGCTGCGTAGCCGTTGTGCGCGGAACGTGAGTGAAGCGAACGAAGCAATCTTTGATTGCACAGGCGGAAGGATAAACAGAAAAGTTTAAAAAATCCCGACTTGCCATATAAAACGGGAAACCGAAAGGGGTAAGAGGAAGTCAGAAATAAAATAAGGAATAAAACAATGTCAAAACAATTATTAAATACAAACGGTGAAAAATTAGGTGAAATTACTTTAAATGAAGCTGTTTTCGGTGTAGAACCAAATTTACACGTAATGCACCTTGCTTTAAGAAGACAGTTGAATAATGCAAGACAGGGTTCTGCTTGCGCTAAAACAAGAGCAGAAGTATCAGGCGGCGGTAAAAAACCTTGGAAACAAAAAGGTACAGGCCGTGCAAGAGCAGGTTCATTAAGATCACCTTTATTTGCAGGCGGCGGTGTTATCTTTGGACCAAAACCTAGAAGCTATGAAATTAACATGCCTCAAAAGGCAAGAAAACTTGCTTTAAAATCAGCACTTTCTGCAAGAGAAGAACAATTGGTTGTAGTAAAAGATTTTTCAGCTATTACTGAACCAAAAACAAAGTTAATGGCAGGTATTATCAAGTCATTAAATCTTACGGGAAAAATTCTTGTAATTGCTGATACTATGGCAGAAGAAAATAAATACTTAAGTTTGGCAGCAGGTAATATTCCTTCAGTAAAACTATTATTACCTTCAAACTTAAACGTAAAGGACTTACTTGAAGCTGATTTCGTTGTAATGACAGAAAAAGCTGTAAATGATGTTACAGAAAGGTTGCAATAATGAGTAAAGAAAGAAGAAATATCGAAAAGTTATACGATGTAATCAAAAAGCCGATTATAACTGAAAAATCAATGATGGCAACAGCTTTGGGTAAATATACTTTTGAAGTTCAAAAAGACGCAACAAAAGTTGAAATTGCACAGGCTGTAGAACTGGCTTTCCCTGGCAGAAAAGTTAAGAAAGTTCAGACAGTTTATATGCCGTCACACGAAAAAAGAATGGGTCTTAAATTCGGAAGAACAGATTCTTCAAAGAAAGCAATTGTTACTATCGAAGGTGATCCAATTGAAGAATTGACTGCTATATAATAGCCGGTCAGAAAAGGACTTGATCAAAAGATCATAAAAGATAATTATAGGAGAAAATATAAAATGGCAATTCGTAAAATTAATCCGACATCTCCGGGACAAAGAGGTATGACAAAGAGTGATTATCAAGAAATCACTACATCAACTCCTGAAAAATCTTTATTGAAGAAATTAAATAAGACAGCCGGAAGAAACAATACCGGTAGAATAACTTGTCGTCACAAAGGCGGCGGCGTAAAACAAGCTTATCGTATAATTGACTTCAAAAGAGAAAAATTCGGAATTCCTGCAACAGTTAAAACTATTGAATACGATCCAAACAGAAATGTAAGAATTTCATTAGTTTTCTACGCAGACGGTGAAAAAAGATATATCTTAACTCCGGAAGGTCTTAACGTAGGCGACGTAATCGTAAGCGGACCGGAAGCTGCAATTCAGACTGGTAATGCATTACCTTTAGAATTGATTCCTCTTGGTACAATTGTTCACAACATTGAACTTGAACCGGGAAGAGGCGGTAAAATGGTTCGTTCAGCAGGTAACTTTGCTCAGGTTATGGCAAAAGAAGGCAACTACGTAACTATTAAACTTCCTTCAGGCGAAATGAGAATGGTAAGAAAAGAATGCATGGCAACAATTGGTACATTAGGCAATGCAGAATTCAAAAACTTATCAATCGGTAAAGCCGGTAGAAAGAGATATATGGGTATCAGACCTACAGTAAGAGGTGTTACAATGAACCCTTGCGATCACCCTCACGGTGGTGGTGAAGGTAAAACAGGTCCTGGCGGACATCCTAAGACACCTTGGGGTAAACCTGCTCTTGGTTATAAGACAAGAAAACAGGGTAAGGCGTCTGATAAGTTAATCGTAAGACGTAGAAAAAAATAATTAGCTAAATTGGTCGGGGTAAATTAAACTTAGATATATTTACCCCCTCCCCTAGCAAAAATAAAAATTTTCAAACATTAATACAAATATATAAAAGGAGAAATTAATGGCACGTTCATTAAAAAAGGGCCCATACGTAGAAGAAGCTCTTCAAAAGAAAATTAACAAGATGAATGAAAATTCAGAAAAAAAGGTTGTTAAGACTTGGTCAAGAGCATCCATGATTATTCCTGATATGTTAGGACATACAATTGCAGTACACAACGGCAAAACACATGTTCCTGTATACGTAACAGAACAGATGATTGGACATAAGTTGGGTGAATTTGCGCCTACAAGAATGTACAGAGGGCACGCAGGTTCTGATAAGACAGCAAAAAGAAAATAGTCTGTACAGATTTTTGATTAAGAATTAATTAAAAAATATAAGGAAAATAAAAATGGAAGCTAAAGCAAGACAAACAAACATAAAAATGACAGCTAGAAAACTTCGCAGAGTAATCAACGAAGTTAGAGGTAAAGCTGTTACAGACGCTCTTGATATGTTACGTTTTATGCCGTACTTTGCAGCCAGAGTTGTTGAAAAGAACTTAAAAGCAGCTGCTGCAAATGCTTTTGAAAAAGCAGGTGTAAAAGCTGACGCCCTCAAAGTTTCTGAAATTTTTGCGGACGAAAGTGTAACATACAAAAGAGGTAAACCAAGAGCACAAGGTCGTATATACAGAAGACTCAAACGTACATCTCACCTCACAATTAAAGTTAGTGACGCAGTAAAATAGAGGAAATAAGGAAATGGGACAAAAAACACATCCAACCGGATTCAGAGTAGGTATAATCAGACCTTGGTCAAGTACTTGGTACGCTAAGATTAAAGATTATGCTGAATTCGTAGCAGAAGATGCTAAAATCAGAAAATTCATTAAGAAGAAATTATATGCAGCAGGTGTTGCAGATATTTTAATTGACAGAAAAGCACAAAATACTACAATTACAGTAGTTACAGCAAAGCCTGGTATCGTAGTAGGCAGAGGCGGACAAGGTATTGATGAATTGAAAGCCGAAGTTTCTAAATATTTAGGTAAACAGGTAATTATTAACGTAGTAGAAGTAGCTAGAATTGATTTAAATGCTTTGTTATTGGCTGAATATGTAGCACAACAGTTAGAAAAACGTGTTGCGTTCAGACGTGTAATGAAACAGGCTATGCAGCGTGCAATGAGAGCCGGCGCACAAGGTATCAAGGTTATGGTATCTGGTCGTTTAGGCGGTGCTGAAATTGCAAGAAGCGAATGGGCAAAAGAAGGAAGAATTCCTCTTCAAACCCTTAGAGCTGATGTTGACTACGGTTTTACGGAAGCAGATACAATCATGGGTAAGATTGGTGTTAAGGTTTGGATTTTCAAAGGCAATTTGATGCCTGGCGAAAGAGCAGACATGAACATTAAATCAAAAAGCTCAAAAGATTCATCAGGTGAACGTTTTAGCGGCAGACGCGGTAAACGCAGACCTGTAGAAACAAAATAAGAAAATAACAGGAGAACAATAATAATGTTAATGCCAAAAAAGACAAAATACCGCAAGATGATGAAAGGTAGAATGAAAGGTACCGAAACAAGAGGTACTGAGTTTGAATTTGGTCGTTATGCGCTTAAAGCTCTTGAGCCTGGTTGGATTACAAGCCGTCAGATCGAAGCAGCAAGACGTGCAATGACCCGTGAAATCAAACGTGGCGGTAACGTTTGGATTAAAATATTCCCGGATAAACCGATTACTGCAAAACCTGCTGAAACTCGTATGGGTTCAGGTAAAGGTAACGTTGAATACTGGGTAGCAGTAGTAAAACCAAACAGAATTTTATTTGAACTTGATTATTTTGATAGATCTGTTGCTATTAATGCATTAGAATTAGCAGCACAAAAACTGCCTATCAAAGTAAAAGTAATCGAAAAAGAATCTGTATAATTTAAATAAAAAATTAAGGAAAAATAACAATGAAATTAAGTGAAATGCGTGAAAAAACAGTTGAAGAATTAAACCAGTTTGTTGAAGATTCTAAAAAACAATTGCTTAATTTTAGAATACAAAAATCAATGCATAAATTAGAAAATACTGCAGAGATTTCAAAAACAAAACGTTTAATCGCTCAAGCAAAAACTGTAATTAAAGAAAAAGAGGTGGCAAATGCCTAAAAAAGAAAAACAAGGTGTAGTTATAAGTGACAAAATGGATAAGACTGTTGTCGTAAAAGTTGCGTCATACAATCCGCACCCAAAATATAAGAAAATTATTGAATCTAACAAAAACTACAAAGCTCATGATGAGAAGAATGAATGCGGTATCGGTGATACAGTAAGAATTATCGAATCAAAGCCGATTTCAGGAAGCAAAAGATGGGTTGTAGAATCTATCGTAGAAAAAGCTAAGTAGTTAATTTTAAAGTCTTTGCCGGGGTGAGTTTGACGCATAAAATTCATGGACAGGCAAAGTAAAGTAAAAAGGAAAAGAAAAATGATACAACAAGAAACAAGACTGGTAGTAGCAGATAATACAGGTGCTAAAGAATTATTAGTTATCCGTGTTATGGGAAGCTCCAATAAAAAATTTGCAGCTGTTGGCGATGTTGTTGTTGCAACTGTTAAGGATGCAACTCCAAATATGACAGTTAAAAAATCTGAAGTTGTAAAAGCTGTAATCGTAAGAACAAAACACGATATTAAGCGTGCTGACGGTTCTGTAATCAGATTTGATGAAAATGCGGCTGTAATTATTAACAAAGACGGAAACCCTCGCGGTACCCGTGTATTTGGACCTGTAGCAAGGGAATTGAGAGACAAAAACTTTATGAAAATTGTTTCTCTTGCACCTGAAGTTATATAATTAACTAATCCAAAATGAAAACGGAGAATAATAAAAATGACAGATAGTAAGAAAAAAAACTTGCATGTAAAAACCGGTGACAGAGTTGTCATCACTGCAGGTAAAGATAAAGGAAAGATGGGTAATATTAAAAAATCAATTCCGGCTGAATCAAAAGTCGTTGTTGAAGGTATTAATATGATTACCAAGGCTACAAAAGCAAATCCTGCATACGGTATTCAAGGCGGATTAATCAAGAAGGAAGCTCCTGTTGATTCTTCTAACGTGATGATTGTATGCCCGAGCTGCGAAAAGCCTACTAGAATTAAGCATGCAACAGTTGACGGTAAAAAAGTCCGTGTATGCAAAAAATGTGGCGAACAGTTAGACGTATAGTAATAGCTTAGAATATACGCGGGGTAAGTAGTCTTATGATTGTGTTTCCCCTACCGTATGAAAAGAAGGAAAAGAAAAATGACTAGAACTAAAAGCTTAAGATTAAAATACAACGAAGAAGTTAAGGCAGCACTTAAGGAAAAATTCGGTTATAAAAATGACATGATGATTCCTAGACTTCACAAAATTGTTTTGAATATGGGTGTTGGTGAAGCTTCTCACAACTCTAAAATTGCTGATGCTATTCAGGCTCAATTGACAAAAATTGCCGGTCAGAAGGCAGTTGTTACAAAGGCAAAAAAATCAATCGCTTCTTATAAATTAAGAGAAGGTATGCCGGTTGGTGCTATGGTTACTTTACGCGGCGAAAGAATGTACGATTTTCTTCAAAAGTTAATCTGCGTTGTTCTTCCTCGTATTCGTGACTTTAGAGGTATTTCTGCTAAGAGTTTTGACGGCAGAGGTAATTATACTCTCGGTTTAAAGGAACAGTCTTTGTTCCCTGAAATCACTTATGAAGAAGTTGATTTGGTAAAAGGTATGAACGTATCTGTTATCACAACTGCTCATACTGATGATGAAGCAAGAGAATTATTAAGATTGCTCGGTATGCCGTTCAAGGGTATGAAGTAATAAAAAATAAGGCACAGATGGATTTAATTATCCCGATTGTGTTAGGATGTAATTAGAATTAAATTTGTAATAAAGGAGAAAATCATGGCTAAAAAAGCGATGATAAACAAAGAACAAAGACGTGAAGCATTAGCAGCAAAAGGAAAATATCCTAAGGTAAGACTTCACAACAGATGCAGTATCTGCGGCAGACCGCACGGTTTCCACAGAGATTTCGGTCTTTGCAGAATTTGTTTAAGAAAAATGGCTCATCAGGGTGTTTTACCTGGTGTTACCAAAGCAAGCTGGTAGGGGTAAGTGCGTATTGGGCTGGTAAGTGTAACTTACAAATTTGGTTATACTTATCCCTGCATGCAGTCTTTTAGGCGGGACATGTAAATTAGTAGGATTACTATTAGTGTGGCTGCTTAGAAAATAAATACCGGTTTGTTAATATATCTGTCAAGCGGGATGGGCTTAGATATTGGTTATATAATTTATAAAAAAAGAGAAACCTAAGTTTCTCTTTTTTTATGCAGGAATATTATTTTGTTTTATTCTTATTTTTGCAGTCGAGTTTTTTATAAATGTTTGATACACATGCCTCTGTTGCTGTTTTTGATATGCGAAGTTTCTTTGCTATTTCCTGATTATCAAAACCGGAGGTAACAAGATTCATAACTTCAATTTCTCTGTCGGTAAGGCGATTCATTCTATAGCTCCATTCTTTTTAGTAAATTGGTTATTATGATGCATCAACATTTATACACTATTTGTATAATATTTTCAGAGATGTGTCTATTCGACAACCAGCTAATATTATTTCACATAAAAATCACAGAGAGCTAAAGGATGTTGAAAATCTTCGTGTGAAAACACTTGCATCACATATCGGCCTTTTTCATACAGGGTAAAATAATTCGTATGATAATATCTTTCATCAAGCATTAGTCTGTAGTCTTTTGTCCTGACAACTTCATTTCCGCCCCACGGAGCATCTTCTGTCATCTTGAATACTTGAACACGGATAAATTCATTATCCATTTTTTCCGGTGCAATAAATAGGTAATAAACTCTTTGACCTTCAGCAAAGACTTTTTGGTTTTGAAGGGCATTTTCTCTTGTAATCTGCTGTGTATTGAAGAGAATTATACCTCTTTTGTATGTGCAAGCCGTTAAGCAAAATAAGAGGGAGATTACTAAAAGAAAAATTTTGATGATTTTAAAAACTTTCAATTATCCCTCAAGAGCTTTTATTTTCTGATTAACAACATTTAGCATTTTTTCATCTTTTTCGATTCCTGCATACAGATAATAATATTCAAGAGCTTTTTGTGTATCATTTTTCTGCTCGTATGCAAGTCCCAAAGAGTAGTATGCATAAGGGTAATCCGGTGAAAGCTCAATAACTTTTTCAAAGCATTTTATGCAGTCATCATAATTTTTCTGACTTGCTAGTACAAGCCCTTTATTAAAATACGCATCTGTATTTGCCGGATCAATAATTAAAATTTTCTCATAAAAGCTAATTGCTTTTGTATTGTTGCCGAGAAGTTTGTATGTATTTGCTATTTTGAGCATAGTAACTTTGTCCTGAGGAACAAATACAACGGCTTTTGTATAATAATCAATAGCATCATTATATTTTTGTTTTTTGTAAGCTTCATCACCGAGTTTTATTAAACTGTCATAAGATGCTGCCAGCTCATTTACTTGTTGCTTCGGTATCTCTCTGGTTGCGGCTTCTGTTGAAGCTCCTGCTGTCTCTGCTGCTGCCGCGGAAGGATCTTCTGTTTTTACGGCAGTTGTTTCAGGTGTTGTTTCTATTGGAGTTGTTTGAACCGGTTGGGTTTGTACTACCTGTGTATCGGCAGTTATTTTGTGATTGTTTTTGAAGTCTTTTAACACTGTGTTGTATTCAATATTCCCCGGAGCCAATGAAACAGCTTTTTCGTAATTTGCAAGTGCTATATCCGTGCATCCCATTTTGTCATTAGCCTGAGCAAAGCCGAAATATGCGGATGCTTCATTTGGACTTAAGTCAATTGCGTCTTCAAAGTACAGTATTGCCTGACCGAAATCTTGTTTGTTAAGTAAATCGTACCCGTAAGCAATTGAAGCAGCGGAAAGATTCTGCTCCAGCCTTTCGTTAGGTTGTTTTTCCAGCAGGGTTTTATAAATCTCAATGGCAGCAACGTAATTATCCATTGCATGAAGCGTAAGAGCCTTATTTGCCAAGAGTTCAATATTATCAGGCTCAGATTTTAACGCTAAGTCATAATACTTGAGTGCATTTACATAATCCAATTTTTTATGATAACAAAGTGCCAGTTCTTTTTTAGTTTCTACGTTAGAAGAATCTTTTGAGTATGATTTTTCAAAGTTGAATAAAGCCAGTTCATTGTTATCAATTTTTTTGTAAACGAGTCCGAGATTTCTGTAAGCGTCAGCATCATCCGGATACGCAGTTAAATACTCTTTGTATTGTTCAATGGCTTCTTCATTTTTGCCCATGTTGCCGAGAAGATTTGCATAATCAAATTTTAGGGCAACAAGTTTTGGATTTTTTTCAAAGAGTTTTTGAAAAGCTGCTAAGGCTTTATCGTTTTCTTCCATATTTTGGTAAGAAAGCGCCAGTTTTGCCAGTAAAGCTTCGTTATCCTGATTATTTTCCAGAGCTTTTTCCAGCATTTCAGAAGCAGCTTGGAATTGTTTTGTGTCATACAAAGCCATACCATAATTGGCATATTCTTTGAATGCAGTAGGGTATTTTTTATAAACATCCGCATAAATATCACATGCTTTATCCGGCTGGTTGTTAGCGTAATATACATTTGCCAGATTTTCGCTTGCCTCTTGATGTTCAGGATAAGCGCTTAAGAAAGTATTATAATATTCAATTGCATTTTTGTAATTCTTTCTGAAATACTCAATATTAGCAAGGTTTAAGTAATTATATTTATATTCTGGATAAATCTGCTGGGCTTGCATGTATGAATTATATGCATTTTCGTAATCTCCCATTGTTTGGAGAATGTTACCTATGCTTATGTAGATAAATGCGTCATTCGGACGGAGTTTTACTGCTTTTTTGTAGGCCCCAAGAGCGTCTTCGTATCTTCCGATATCTGAATACAATCCTGCGATTTTTGTATAAAGCATTGCATCATCGCCATTTATAACAAGCGCTTTTTGAATAGTGCTGATAGCTGACATATAGTCGCTTCTGTATTCATAATTACACGCCTGCTGATAGAGTGCGTGTGCTTCTTTAGTCATTTTAGCTTCTGCCTGAAGCATTGATATTGCAGTCAGAGCCGCAAAAACAGATATATAAAATTTCTTTTTATTCATAACATAAGCCCTCAAAAATATTTTAGCAAAAAAAGAGTGATTTTGTTAATCATAACTATGAATGTAAATAAATGTAAAAACAAAAGACACTTTCTAATCAGAAAGTGTCTTTTGAAATTTATATTAAGCACCGGATTAGAACATTAAACCAGCTTCTCTTGCTGCTTCAGCTAAAGCTGCAACTCTACCGTGGTATAGGAAGCCGCCTCTGTCGAATACAACACATTCAATGCCTGCTTTTTTAGCTTTTTTAGCGATAGCTTCACCGACAACTTTTGCAGCTTCGATATTACCGCCGTGAGCTAATTTTTCTTTAAGGTCTTTGTCAACTGATGAAGCTGAACAAATTGTTACATGTTTTTCATCATCAATTAACTGAGCATAAATGTGTTTTGTGCTTCTATAAACAGCTAATCTAGGGAATTCAGAAGTTCCTGAAATTTTTACCCTGATAGCTTTGTGTCTTTTTTGTACTTTTGGTTTTCTAATTTCTTGTTTAATCATTTTTTTTTAACCTTTCTTTTCTTTGCCCGAATTCTCTTGATGGTTAATCACGAATTCATCTGGGCTTTTAGTTATTGTTGGGCAGGAATGCCCAACCTATATTATTTTAGTGAATAGTGAGCTCTGTCAACCGACCAAATGTCTACGTGCGTAGCACACTATTTTTTGCCAGCTTTACCGGCTTTACGTCTGATGTGTTCGCCTTCATACTTAACGCCTTTTCCTTTGTAAACTTCAGGCGGACGTTTGCTTCTGATGAATGCTGCAACATCACCTACTGTTTGCTTGTTAGAACCTTTAACACTGATTTTAGTGTTAGCTTCTACAGATAATGTAATACCTGCAGGCGGTTCAATGATAACAGGGTGGGAATAACCGAGCGCCATGTTAAGCTTAGTGCCTTCCATGTTAGCGCGGTAGCCGACACCAACGATTTCAAGTTTCTTTTCAAAACCTTCTGAAACACCGTGAACAGCGTTTGCAATCAAAGTTCTGTATAAACCGTGAAGAGCGTTTGTTTTTCTGTCATCAGAGTTTGGTTCTACGATAATATGGTTATCTGCAACAGAAACCTTAACTTCATCTCTGAAGCTTACTGATTCTGTACCTTTAGAACCTTTAACTGTGATTGTATTTCCTTCGATTTTTACTTCAACACCTGAAGGAATTTCGATTGGTTTTTTACCGATTCTTGACATATTAATTTTCTCCTTTTTTTGTTTACGGGCTTTTCTGCCAATTGAACCCGTTTTGTGCTGGTGAATAGTGAAAAGTGAATCGTGAATAGACTACTTTTACTATTTTTTTATTTGTTCCGACCAAATGTCTACGTGCGGGGGTAAATCTCACCTTACGACTTGTAGTTTTGCTTTGAGGTTGACCGGTAGTTTCAAGACCTGCTTGTTATATTTACCTCTGTCAACCGACCAAATTCTACGTGCGTAGCACTACCAGACGTAGCAGAGGATTTCACCGCCGAGGTTTTCTTTTCTTGCCTTACGGTCAGTCAATAAACCTTTGCTTGTAGAAACGATTGCAATACCCATGCCGCCAAGTACCTGCGGTAAGTTTTTAGCTTTGCAGTAGTTTCTTAAACCAGGTTTTGAAACTCTTTTTAAGTTTGTAATAACCGGTTTGTTTGCTTCGTCATACTTCAATTCGATTGTTAAGTATTTGAAGTGGCCTTCTGCTCTTTCAGAGTAGTCGTTGATGTAACCTTCTGATTTCAAAAGCTTAGCTAAAGCTACTTTTAATTTTGAAGAAGGCATTTCAACTGACGGATGAGAAACGACGTTAGCGTTTCTGATTCTTGTTAGCATATCTGCTATTGGATCTGTGTTCATCTTTTTTCCTTTTCTCTTGCGGACTTCCGGAATTGTGTGCGGATATCAAGCTTTTTGGAATTGAGTACTGCCGCGCTTATTTTACTAACACGCTACCTACTCTGCTTTTCGGCTTTATATCACTTACCCCGTTCCGGAGTATCCATTCTACTCGCCGCTTGCTAAATTAATTTTTGCTCATAAAAAGCGTTCTTTAGCAGTCCGACAAGCTTATACTAGCATGGGCATGCCCTAATTGCAATACTTTTTGTCATATTACTTAATATTTGCATGATTAAGTGTACTTTTTACAAAAAATATTCCCCACCTTGCTGATAGTTTTTTTATAGAAATCCTGATTTAATATAATTATTAAATCTTTTTCATACTTCCAGCTATTCTTAATTCCAAGAGCCACAAAACGGCTCTTTTTTTTGTGCTACGCACGTAGATAATTGGTCGGAACACATAAGCATGGTAGCAAGTTAAAAATGAACCTAATGGTGTTCCTCAAAGTGGGCATACAAATTGGAGGTTTAGATTTACCTCCGCACGTAGATAATTGGTCGGTTTATAACAAACAGGTGTTGAAACTACCGGTCAACCTCAAAGTAAAACTACAAGGGTAAAGTATTTCCCCCCCCCCTAGAGGATTTTTCTCAGATTTTCGACCATTTTATCTGCTGTCGGGAGGCGTTTTTCTATGTCGCCTACGGCGAGAGTTTTTACATCCTGCTCAAAATTTTCCGGTAAAATCTTACAATTTTTGAGGGCAAAAGGTATAAGCTTCTTTTCTCCCGGATTCAAAACTCTGTTTTTTGCAAAAACTGCGTCAAAATAACTTGCAAGAAACGCCGCGCATCTGTGGTTAATGCTTACAAAATCGAGGCGTTCAACCGCGGAGGCTATCTGGTCACGGTATGAAAACATTGCATCTTTAAGGTATGCAAAATTCTTTTTGATAATATTTTCTGCCAATTTTTCCGGATAAGGGGTGTTAACTCTTTCTTTCACATCTTTTAACCAGCCGTTTTTGTCGTAGAGAATTTCTGTTTTCTTAATATTATCCACAAAGCAGGTTGTATAGCCTAAAGAAGCATTGTGTCCTTCCCAAACCCATTTAATATTTCCTTCGATAAACTCGGGATTGCGGTACATAATATCAATCGGTTTTCCGGTTTCTCTGAGCCTGAAAGTGTCGCCGGTTTCAAAGTAGTGGTTATCAATTTCCGGCTTATCTGCATATTTTTCTGCGATTTTGCGCCTTTCTTCAACAGGAGGTTCTGATTTCCCGTAAATGTAAATATCGTAATCGGATTTATTATCTGCCATTTGTGCGGTGGAAGAGCCCCCCAGACCTATTGATTCGACCTCTTTAAGATTTTTATAATGCTCTACCATTTCCATTAAGATTTCATGATTACGGTTGATTTGCATATATACTCCTTTTTTATAATTTTAACACAGTCATGGTATAATGCTGTTTAACAGATGGGAGTATTATATGTCAAAAACTTTGATTTTAATAGACGGTCACGCTTTAGCTTACAGGCAGTTTTTTGCGCTTGAAAGAACCGCGATGAAGAATTCTGAAAATCAGCCGACCTGGGCAGTTTACGGGTTCTTTAAAGCTGTGTTTGATCTTCTTGCAAAAATTCATCCTGATTTTATTGCGGTAGCTTTTGATGTTGGCAGAAGAACTTTCAGAACAGAAAAGTTTGAAGAATACAAGGCTAACAGAGAAGCAATGCCGGATACATTAAGAAGCCAGATTGGAGTAATCTGCGACGGCTTAAAAGCGTTTGATATCCCTATTATTACCAAGGAAGGTTTTGAAGCGGACGATATTATCGGAACAATTTCTAAACTCGCGTCTGAAAAAGGACATAATACTCTTATTCTAACTGGTGATCAGGACAGTTTTCAGCTTATAGATACTGAAGGAACGGTAAAAGTTCTGATACCTTCCAAGGGTGAGCTTGTTGAATACGACTGGAATAAGGTTTATGAAAAACTCGGCGTTTATCCGAACCAGATAACGGATTATAAGGGGCTGAGAGGTGATACTTCCGATAATATTCCGGGGATTGAAGGTATCGGAGAAAAGACTGCGCAAAAACTTTTGAACAGATATCCGCACCTTGAAGAAGTTCTTGCCGATTGCGAAAATATTCCTGAAAAAGCTGTTAAGCAAAAGATTTGTGACGGAAAAGAAATCGCAATTCTTTCAAAAGATCTTGCAACAATTATTCGCGATGTCGATATTGATTTTGATATTGACAAAGCCTCCGTTACGCTTCCGAAATTAGAGAATGTTTCTGCTTTTTTGAGAAAAATGCAGTTTTATACTTTTATAAAAAATATAGATAGAATTCTTTCGTCATTTAATTCAGAAATGCCGCAGGAAGAAGCGCAGAATTTGAGTTTGTTCTCTCAACCCGTAACAGTGGCAGAAAATGTTCAGCAAAATTTGTTCTCTCAGGCGATAAAAAAGACAGTAGACGATAAAAAGTTTGAGTATGAAGTTGCAAATCCGGATAATATAGCGTCAATTATTGAAAAAATAAATGCTTCTAAAAGAATTGCCGTCAAATGGTATTCTAATAACGAATTAATTACCGGTTGCGCAATTTCTAACGGGGATAATTATTATTTTTCAGAAGAATTTATTCCTCAAATTAAAGAAATCGTTGAAAATCCGGATATAAAGAAGGTCGGTTATGATGCGAAGTCTGATTATCATTTGCTTTTAAATAACGGATTTTCTCCTAAGGGCTTGGAATATGATGTTTTGCTTGCTAGTTATGTAAAAGATCCTAATCGAAAACACATACTTGAAGCGCAGGCTCTTGATTTTTTAAGCCACATGATGGCTGATGAAGATGAGGGCGAAAAGAGGTATTGTGATGAGGCTTATACAATATTTCGCCTGTATGATTACTGGCAGACTCATCTTGAACCAAAGGAGCAAAAACTTGTTAATGAGATTGAAATTCCGCTCACAATTGTGCTTGCAAAAATGGAGCATACGGGAGTCGCCATTGACGTTGATTATTTGAAAGAGCTTTCCTCCTATATGACTGAAAAGCTTGCGGAATTGGAGGATTTGATTTATCAGCTGGCGGGCGGTCCTTTTAATATTAATTCTCCGAAACAGGTTGCGGAAGTTCTTTTTGATAAACTGGAGCTTAAAACAAAGAAGAAAAAGTCGCGTTCCACAAGTGCTGAAGTTCTGGAAGAACTCGCGCAGGAGTATGAGATTTGCGATTACATTTTGCAGCACAGAAAATTTTCTAAGTTAAAATCCACTTATACAGATGTTTTGCCGACTCTGATAAGCAAGCGTGACGGCAGAATCCATACTACTTATAATCAGGCGCTTACCGTAACAGGCCGCTTATCTTCATCAAATCCGAATTTGCAAAATATTCCTATAAGAACGGAAGAAGGAAATAAAATCCGTTCGGCATTTTGTACTATGGATAAAGAAAATTCTCTGATTCTGTCTGCAGATTATTCGCAGATTGAATTGAGGCTTCTGGCACATGTCTCCGGAGATAAACATTTGATACACGCCTTTACGTCGGGTGAGGATATTCACACAATGACGGCGTCAAAAGTTTTTGGTGTCGGAGTTGATGAAGTTACAAAAGAGATGCGCAGACGCGCGAAGGCGGTTAATTTCGGAATCGTATACGGTCAGTCAAAGTATGGTCTGGCTAAGAATTTGGGAATTTCTCCAACTGAGGCGCAGGAATTTATCGATAAATATTTTGAAACTTATCCGGGCGTTAAGGATTATATGAATTATGAAATTGATTTTGTCAATAAACACGGATATGTAGAGACGATATTTGGCCGCAAAAGATATCTGGCTTCAGAACTCCAGAGTTCAAATTTCCAGATAAGGGAGTTTGCACAGAGAGCCGCAATAAATCAGCCGCTTCAGGGAACTGCCGCGGATTTAATTAAGATGGCAATGATAGATGTTGAGCGGGAATTGGAGGAAAAGAATTTAAAATCCCGAATGATTATGCAGGTTCACGACGAACTTGTGTTTGAAGTCCCGAAAATAGAACTTGAAACAGTAAAAGAACTTGCGGTTCGCTGTATGGAACTTAAACAGCCGCTCCAAGTTCCGCTTGTTGTTGACGTAAATTGCGGGACAAGCTGGAGAGAATAATAGAAAATTTTTATCCTTCTTCTTTTAAAAGTAATATTGCAGTTGTAAGTTCTTCTACTAAGTATTCGAGCTGCTGGGCAATATTTTCAGGATTGTAGATAGAACCGGTAGTTGAATATGCCAGGTACCTCTGGTATGTAACAGCTTCCCGTCTCAAAGTAGAAATTGATTTTACATAGTTATTAACTTCTTGCAGTTTTCTGAATGATTCATAATAACTTTCAGGCTTGCCATTGTATTTTTCTGCAAGATTATCAATGTTTAAAGTCAGTAAATTAGCTTTTGTTATAAAAAGCTGTAAACTTTCATTATCTTCTATACTATCGACCAGCTTTTCAAGCATTGGAATTATTTCATTAGCATCATCCGCGAAATCGGATGTCTTGTCTTTTTTCTGAATAATATTGATAAACGCCGGATTATCTTTTGGAACTGGCTTCAAATCTGCAGGATCATTAAAATTTTCCTGAGATTCAAATATTGGAGTCGTAACTTTTGTTTTGGATTTTTCTATTTTATCTCCAAGACTTGGAAGTGTGCCGGCGTAACCTTTTCCCTGAAGCTCTTTTTCAAGCGCCTTATCTTTCCTGTTCCAGAAAAAAGCCTGCGAAGGAAGTGTTATGCTCAATAATATTAAACAGGTTAAAAACTTTTTCATAATAATATTATATTAATTTAATCTTAAAAGGCAAAGTTTAATTGTAAAAAGAATTAAAAAAGGGCGGACTGCATTTGCAGTCCGCCCTGATTTCTAAACAACTTATTCGTTGTTCGCTTTTTCTGAATCAACCCAAGCGGTTAAGCTTGTTTTGAATTGTTCTGTAAATGTATCCAGAAGGGTTCTTGTATCAAGCGTCGAAGATGAATGATTGCCGCTTCCGAAGAGAGAAATTAAACCTCCGACAACAGCTCCTACTGCTGTTCCTATCGGACCTAGTACTGATCCTACAGTAGCACCGGCTCCAAATAATGCTGCACCAACTGTTCCGGCGACAGCAGTTCCAACTGCAGCACCTGTAGCTCCTACAATCCCGACTCCGACACCGGCTCCGATAGCAGTACTTCCAAAGCTTACAGAGGCACCCTTTGCATTAACTCCGGTAACACCGGCATTTATAGCTATGGATTTTGCATTATTAAACAATGTATTAAATACATTATTATCAAATTCTACTCCATTTGCATCGCACATTGCTTTTGTTTTTTTAAGCATCTGGGATTTCATATTATCAATCATTGTTTCAGCAAGATTCAAATAATAATCTGCGCCGCGTTTTTTTGTTGTCAAGACTTGACCTGTTGCGTATAAAGTACTTACATCAACTCCTGTTGCGTCATCTGTTATAGGATTTCCGTTTTCATCCTTACCGGCAGCACTATAATCCAAATCTATCGTATCAAAATCTTTATTGGAAGCATTCATTTCATCTATAGCTTTTGCAATATTTGTATTAAATGTTGTTATAAACGCATCAACACAATCTTTTGT
>CALUQE010000010.1 GCA_944322845.1 Candidatus Gastranaerophilales bacterium | reverse complement strand
ATAAACTTTGTTAAAATATATCGAAATCTAATAGAGCAGTCAGAAGAAAAATACTATAATCCGTTAGAAAATTTAAACCCTCTAAAATGAGCCCTAAGTGGTTCATTTTTTATTTTGGTATATAAAACTATATAAATTGAATTTTATAACCCTTAATGGCGGAGTTGAACACTTTTTGAACGGTATTAAAATCTAGTTTGAATATTACCTTCCGGATAATTTATAAAATATGCATTTAAAGTATCAGAATCTTGCCTAAGATTATATATAATAGGAGTAATATTTCTAAGCTCTTCGTATTCTTGTTGTTTTTGACAGAAATAATCAAGCACAACTGTTGTGTTGTAAATCCGCTCTGCTAGATTTTCTAACTCCATAAAATCTTTTTGTTTAATGCGATATTTCTTACTTTTACTCATACAACCTCCTAATGTACACAACACATTAGCGTGAAAGTAAAACAAAAGCATTCAAATCTTTACAGAACAACACAATCATTATGATTAGCTTGTAAAATATTTTCCAATTATAGCAATTTTTGTTGTTTTAAGGTGAATGAATGTCGCTTCTATTGAGGTATTAAAATTCCAAGTTTCGAATCGTATTGGTTGATAAATCTAACTTTTGTCATAACTTCCTCTTCGCCGATTATTAAATCAATATTACTTTGCATTCGAGCCAATGCGTCTTCATCATGGTAATAAATATTAATAATAGATTTTTCTTTTGCCAAAAGAATATGTTTCAAAATATTATGGTCGGTTTTATCAAGAGAATGTCCTATTATGTGGAATGTCGGAACATATATTTTCTTAGGGTATTTTAACTCATTTAACAGTTCTTGATATGGTTCTATTGTTCCATATTTATGTCTTTGATGATGTTTTTTAAATATATTAAATTCGACAGGAATTTGTTCATTATCAAAGCTATGAGTTCCCAAAACCATATTACAGCTATCTTCATTATTTATTTTTCCATGTACATAAACTGCTTTTGTTTTTATTCCGCAAGAACTATAATTGAAATTTATTTTATAAAGCTGTTCACATGTATCTGTATAATTAAAATTCAACAAGCTTACACAATCACTATTTACACGTAAGTTAAATTTGGGCGTATTTTTTATTTTTCTATTTTCTTCTTCAACTAAATATTTTTCAAACTCTTTTACAAAATCACGAAGTTGACTATATAAAAAGTTAACAAAATCTTTGATTGTTACACAATAACAATCGTTAGCGTTATAAAAGAGTTCAGGTTTTCTAAAATATTTTTGAGATTCATCAAAATTAAATTCTTCATAATCTTTCGAAATCAAGAAAACTATATCTTTATATCTTTCATACCAAACTCCATTTTTAAAATAAGGCAACTCGCTCAGTTTTGTAATTACATTATAAATCTCATTTTCAAGATCAATCCATTTATCACCGGCTAGTGTTTTATTTAAAAAATGTTTAACCCAAACATTGTTATATAAAAAGTTGTTGCTATGATCTGTACCAACGCTATTAATACTACTATATTTTTCTTGGCAATATTTTAAAAAATCATTATATTTAGTGTCTAATTTGTGAGCTAAATCAAATCCATTTCCTAAAATCAAAATATCCATAGAACTACTCCTGATATTCTTTAAAGTTTTCCACTTGTTTCATAACTTTATTAAATACTTCCGGACTATATTGAGGTGGATATCCGTTTTTAACTAAACACATTTTTATTTCAAATTTTAAATTATTCCGTACATTCTGATTATTAAGCCAATCGGTAAAAGAAGATTTTATATCAATTATTTCTTTAACTTTTTGTGCTAATGATTTACATTTATCATTAATCACTACTCCATCTACTTCTTTATCAGTACCGTATTCGAAATTATGCTGATTCCTTAATGAAATTAAAATATCATAGAAAGCTTTTTCTTCAAAAGTTAAACCTATTTTACGGAAACTTTCTCGACTTTCGTTCATTTGGCTTAATATAGATAAAGCCTGCTCGGTTGCAGTTTTAATAATATCTTCAGAAGCTTTTTCCTGAGTTTCTCCTGCTTCTTCTTCGCTTAAATGTTTACGACGTTCATTATATTCTTCAAGCGTTTTTTCTAGTAATTCTTGGAAAGTTTTTGATGCCACTTGATTTACTTTTCCATATTCTTTTATTTGTTTACGAAGCATTTTTACAAGAAGCTCAAGTTTTGTTGCAGGCATTTTCACATCTGATAATTTTTCAAAATATTCAGGAGAAAAAATATCTTCTTCCTCGCTTGATTCTAGAATACTTTCAACTTGATTATATTTTAGAGCTTCTTCAACCATTTTGAAAACTACAACATTCATAGTTTCTGTATCAACTTCGCTTGTTCCGCTCATTTTGCGTACAAAACCCGCGATAGCCATAAAACATTGTGCAAGTGCCGATTCTTCTTCTTCAAGTTCTCCTGATGGCTGACAAACATCGAATGCTGTTCTCATTCTTTTTACAGTTTTTAAGAAATAAGTTTTAAATGAAACTTTCTTAGAACCATTTCTACCTTCTGTTTTTAATTCTTGAGTTGAAACAAAAACAAATTCAGCGGCTTTAGCCAGTAATCTGTACCTCGTAGCAGGATCACATTGCGGATTTAAAAATGGCGATAAATCATAATCACCAAATAAATTTTTCAATATTTCTAAGTTTTCTCTAAATATCTTAGTTGCCAGTTCAACATCATCAGCATTTGGTGCAACAGAAGAATCTCCGCCATATATTTTCATAGCTTCACGCATATTATCACGGATACCGATATAATCTATAACCATTCCATACTCTTTACCTGGATATTTTCTGTTTACACGGCTGATGGTTTGAATTAACAAATGTTTTTTCAACGGCTTATCATTATACAAATATGTAAGTGAAGGAACATCAAAACCTGTAATCCACATATCGACAACTATTACAATTCTGAAATTAGATTTTTCTTTTTTAAATAAAGCATCCAATTCCTCTGAACGTTTATCATTTCTTGTTCCGCCCAGATAATCATACATATCCTTTTTATCATTACTGCCTACACTTGCGACCATAGCAATACAAGACATAGGTTTTAGTTCATTAAGTTCTTCTTGAGTTGCAGAAATCCCGTCAGGAATTTTCTTTTCTTCAAACCATTCAGGATATTTTTCTTTGAATTTCTGCAATAAATCATAAGCAATTTCTCTTTTAGAACAAACAATCATTGCCTTCTGGATTCTATCTGGCTCATTGTTGCACGCTGAAACATAATGGTCATGAATATCTACCGCAAGACGTTCCAAACGAGAAGACTCTCCAAGTATAACTTCCATAGATGACATAGCACTTTTACTTGCTGCAATATCTTCTTCAGTTGTGCCATCATCAGCACACTTTTTATAATAATTCTCAATTTCTTTAACCTTTGATTGATCAAGTAAAACTTTTGCTATACGAGGATGATATTTTATAGGAACTGTAAGTCCGTCAGCAACAGCCTGATCCATAGTATATCGGTCTATTTCATCGCCAAACGTTTGATATGTTTCAGCAATAGGTGTGCCGGTAAATCCAACAAAAGTGGCGTTTGGAAAAGCTTCTTTTAAAACTTTTGCATAAGGTTTTGAAATAAGAGCTTTCATATTCTCATCAGTATCTTTGCTGAACTTAATTTCTTTTGCATGTTCAATTTGGGTTCTATGTGCTTCATCAGAAAAACAGATGATATTCTGACGTTCGTTTATCAAACCGATTTTATCATCTTTTCTGTCACAGAATTTTTGTATTGTACAAATATAAAAACCGCCGCTTTGTCTTGCACCTAACTCTTGTCTTAATTTTTCCCTACTTTTTACAATGGAAACTTCTCCAAGATTCAAAAACTCTTTGCTTTTGGTAAACAACTTCGCACCTTGTTTTTGCAACTCTTCTCTATCAACAATTAAAATAATTGTTGGAGAACCGATTTGAGGGATATTTGTGCATCTTAGAGCAAGTTGTCTTGCTAAAAATGCCATTGTGTAAGTTTTTCCGCATCCTGTTGCACCAAAATATGTTCCACCCTTTCCACTGCCGGTTTCAACAGAATTAACAATACTTTCTTTTAATAGCCTTGCCGCAAAAAATTGTGGATACCTGCAAACTATTTCTTTTTCATCTCTATCATAGATACTGTCTTGAAAATAAATGTAATCTCTGAATATTTCAAGAAAACGATTAGGCTCATATACACCTTTTATCATTGTTTGAGTTTCTGCAAACGGCAATGTAGAAATTTTGTCATCATGATTTACTCTTCGCCACGCATAGAAATGTTCATAAGGAGTTCTTACTGTGCCAAGTCTTGTTTTTACTCCATCTGAAATACATGCTAAAGGACAATAATGCAATAAATGCGGGATATCTCTCCAATATCGAATATTGATTTGTTCCCAAGCATTAAAAATTGTAGCATTTGGATCTGCAGGATTTTTAAGTTCTATAATACAAAGAGGCATACCATTAACATACAAGATAACATCCGGTCTTCTGTTTTTATTTTGTCCGTTATCCGTATATTCTATTGTTAGTTGGTTAACAACTCTAAAGATATTTTTTGAGGGTTTAGTTTTTTCTTTATCATCTAAATATTCAAAATCAATTAATGGAATAATTCTTGTTATGCCATTTTTAGGTGTAAATTGAATCCCGTCAACCATCCAAGTATAGATTTTATGTAATGTCGTAAAATCACTTTCACTACCAACAAGACGAACATTATTAAATATTTGTGTGATTTCGTCTTCTTCTAAATCTGGATTTGTCCTTGCTATAAATTCTTTGAAATCATCTTCTATTAAAACATCTCTTTTGTTTACACGCTTAACGTTATTTCCTAAAAGATATTCCCATCCTTCATCCTGCAAAAAAGCAATAAATGCACATTCAAACTCAGATTCACAAAAAAGACCGTTATATTCTTGTAACTTAGCCATATCACACCTCCACTGTCCTTTTTGCTTCTTCAATAGAACCTTTTATAAGAATAGGGCAAATTTCTTTGATTTGTGCTTTTAATTTTTCATTAATTTCTTTGCGCTGATTGTATGCATTGTAGATATTGACAATACTTTGTTGGATTTTTGTATCTGGTATAGGAATTTTTACTCTTATTAAATCATCCCAAGTAAAAGTTTCTCTTGCAGAGCCCCAAGAATGAAATCTTGCATATCTATCAAACTCAGTTCGATTAAAAAACATTGACAGATATTCGGGAATAATTTTCTCTTCGTTTGTTGAAAAGACTTCATATACAGATGAAATAACTATATCGTCATTTGTATCATTAAGTGCATAAGCAAATACCTTTTCGTTATGAGTAGTTTGTACAAATCCAAATTGTCTTGGCTTTACAACCTTATAATTTTCTAGTTCATTTCTATTAACTTTTGATGTCGGTATCCGAAAGACTTTAGAAGTACTAATACCCATTACATTTTTAGTTCCATTTTTACCATTTCTAATATCATGTCTTTCAATATATGGTCCGATTTCTTCACAAGGTATTTTTCTTTTTAAATCTTCTATATATGCATCACAAACGAGTTTCAAATCCTCCAAACCGCATTCATAGGTTTGTTGGTTTTCTACCATCGCTTTGTAAATGTCAACATATTTTTGTTGAATATTTATGTCTGGGAGTGGTATAACAATATCACTCATATCATTAAAATTAAATTCAGGTCTTTGACTTCCAAAATTTCTAAATGTAACTTCTCTACAAAACTCCGAGCGTCTAAAGTATATATACAACCATAATGGATCAATAATTTTCTTACCTTCTTCAGTTAAGTAAAAAACCATATATAAATGTGAAACAATACATAAACCCTCAGTTCTATATGCAATAGAACCTAACTCAAGTCGAGTAGGGTTATAAACAAAAGCTCCATTGTTTACTATTTTGTATGGTTTCAAATCTACTCCATCTGTATTTCCTTTTGGAGTCATAAATAATCCTTGATTGTTCACTCCTGCAATCAAATCAATACCATAATTTAAATCTTTGTTATTTAAAGTTGAACGTTTGATATAATCGCCCAAACGAATATTAGTAAATTTCATAGCCAATCCCCTTAAATGCATCTTCCAGCATTTTTTGAGATTCTTTTTCAGCCTTCAAAATATTTTTTATTTCAGACTGAATACGAGTCATTTCTTTTTCATAATCGATATCTAAGTCGTGGTCAATAAATTCGATATATTTACTAGGTGTAAGAGCCCAGCCTTTAGTTTCAATTTCTTCGATACTCACGCTGCGATATAATTCAGGCTCTTGGTAGTTTTTGCCGTCTATTCCTTCGCCTTGCCAAGTATGGTAAATGTTTGAAGCTTTTTCAATTTGGTCAGGTGACAATAATATTTTCTTTTTATTTTCACCCTTCACAGTATTTTCTCTCCATTGACGCAAATCCATAAAAAGTATTTCACTTTCACGGTTTCTCAACTTACGTCCGTGGTAGTTTCCACCTTTTTTGTTTTGGTTTAATATCCAAAGAGTTACACTAATATCTGTAGTGATAAATAATTCTCTCGGAAGAACGATTATTGCCTCTACTTTATCTTTTTGGATTAGTTTTTTTCTGATTTCTAAAGTATCGCTATCATTCAAAGCTCCGTTTGCAAGTAAAAAGCCTGCAACGCCATCAGATGGCTTCAAGTGAGATAACATATGTAAAATCCACGCATAGTTAGCGTTGCTCTCAGGTGGTGTTCCATAATCAGTCCAACGTGAATCATTTTTTAAATTATCATCATACCAACCCTTTAGATTGAATGGCGGGTTTGCCATAATATAGTCAAAATGTAATCCCTTATGCAAATCTTGAGTAAATGAAGAATCATTTGTTTCTCCAAGATCATGACTAAGTCCGCGAAGAGCCAAATTCATTTTTGCCAAGCGGTATGTCGCAGCATCTTTTTCTTGACCGTAAATATTAATTCTGTTTATATCACCTTGTCTTGCTTTTATAAGCTCAGAACTTTGGATAAACATACCACCTGAACCGCAAGCAGGGTCATATAATGTACCCTCATAAGGTTCTATCATAGATGCAATGAGTTGTACAACGTCATGTGGGGTGTAGAATTCGCCTTCTTCTTTTGTTGCATTTACCGCAAATTCCTTTAAAAAATACTCATAAACACGACCGATAAGGTCTTTTTCTTCTCCAAAAGCTTTATGGCTGATTTTATTAACTTCATCTACGAGCTTTTTAATATCATTAGGTGCAAGGTTCCTATTGGTAAATGTACCTTCTATAAAACAACCTTTTAATTGGCTTGAATTTGTTGCAATACTATGCAGTGCAGTATCTAGTGCAACATTCAATTTTGGTGCTGTAGTATTTATAATTGTAGACCAACGAGCTTCCGGCGGCAAATTGTAGGTTCCGTCCGTAAATGTTGCATCATCAAAAAATGCTGCTCTTATGTTTTCATCATCAGGGTCTAGTCCTTGTTGTACTAAGGTCTGACGTAACTTTTCAATACCATCTTCATATTTTTCGCCAATGAATCTTAAAAATACCAAAGTTAGCATCATATCGCGCTTTTCAAAAAACGAACCTGAATTACGTGCTGCCCTAAGAATATCACGGCATTTGAATAAAATATTATCCAGATTTATACCTTTTTCAACAGTTTTCTTTGCCATACAACCCCGCTTTTGTTAAGTTTATTCTATCACAAAAATATACAATCCATCGTTATGTAATAACCGTGACATAATTCATTAATACATGTATGCGTGTCAAAAACGGACAAAAAATATCATTATAAAATTTAAAAAACTCATGTTTATTGTATAATGATGCCAATAAAAATATACAACGTAACAAATAGGGATGTGTATAGTGACTATTAATTTAAAAGATGTAGATTGGCGAAAATATCGTGTTTTTAATGCTGATGAAGGATACAACAGTGAAAAAGTATTAAAATTAATAGATTTAAAAAATTCTTATGATATTGAATTTGTATTTAATAAATTAAAAAACGAACAGCCTGTTTTAAATACAGAAGATAAAGAGTCTGCAATAATAAATAGTTTGTATAAAAGTAATTTTGGTAAAACATTATTTAAGTTTAATAAATATATTAAAAATAAAATACATTATGCTAAACATATTTTACAAATAGATGATTCTGATACAGAAGAGGATTTGTCTATATTGTTAAACATATATGAAAAAATTGAGTATGAAACTAATTTACTTGATCAAATTCATTTGTATTACACGTATTCAAATAGAAATTTAGAAACAAGTTATGCTGTAAATAACAAAATTGATGTTAATAAGTTAGAGACAGTTTTTAATGATAACTTTATTAAGAAAAATATCATAAGTTCTGGGAAATTTGAATGTATATATCATAAATATGATAAAACAAGTGAGTATATATGCGGAATTTATTTTCCTGGAGAAAGAGAACGTTATGCAGAAGCATTTGAAAATTTAATAACTTATAATCCAAAGGAAGCTTTTATCATATATTATGATTCTCATAACAATAATTTTATTTTCCGTGGCTCAAATAAATATGCTGAAAAATTTAAAAATGTATTAGAAAAAAACTTAGACATTGAAATGTTTGAATGGGGTAATGCTATTGATTTTGATGCCACTTCATTTATGAACAGACTAAAACAGAAACCTTCAAAAAGTGAATTATCATTAACTGCTCTATACATAAATGGTCTTTCTTTGGGCAAAAATGTGGATTTACTGTTGTCACAAAATTCTTCAAGAAAAAATGATATCTCAGATAAGATTAATCAACTTATTTCTACTAAATCAATTACTATTAATTCTTTTAAGGATATAAATTATTTAAAAATATTTTATAAAATACCAATGAAAAATACATTAAAAGAACGCGAAGTAAAGGTTGTTTATGATACAACTAATACAAAAGTTAAATTAATACTGAATTCAAAAGATTTAATACCGATAGAAAAGGCTTTTGTTAAAGATCATTTTCAAAAAGAATTTGGAATCCCCTTGGAAAAAACTCTTAAACCAGAATTATTTCAAAATGGAATACTCGATTTATACAAACATATATTGTTAAAAGATAAGGTAGAAAACCTTGAAAGTACTGTTCGAGGAATATTTAATGAATTATTACAAAAAGATTTTGTCAACATTGATGATGAAAGAACATGGTGTTGTGAAAACTGTGATGAATATAATGATATAAGTGTAAATAACTGTAAGACTTGTCATACAGAAAAGAAACCAAATGCAAAAACATATTCAACATACTCTATAAATGAAGAAAAAATTAATGAGTATATAATAGATTTATTAAAAAAAATTATTCCAACCTTTAAAGATAGCAGTACAAATGATAATAAGGATTTTTATATTACAACAATCAAAAATCATAATGATGATGAGATGTATATAGTATTATCAAGTAATAAGTTATCTGTATCTTACATTAATAAGCTTAAGAGAGAATCAAAAGCAGTTATTTTTGTTTTATCAAATCAAAACACTGCGATTGATAATACAATATTATGTAACGACCTTTTTTCTTATATACCATTAGAATACTTTTTGGCATATGAAAAAATGGATCCAAAAGAGGTAGAAGATCTTATAAAAAATAGATATGAAATATGTATTAATAAAGCTAATATTATTGCCGAAAATGCAACTGTAAACTCACTCGATAACTTGAAAAATACACAAGCAGCATATGCTACCTCTAAGATTAAAGGAGATTGTTTTGAAAATGATATTTATAATTTATTTAGATATATTTTTAAAACAACCAAACAATTAGGCAAAAATTTAAAAGGCAAAAAAGTTCCTGATGGATATTTTGATATCCACATAACGGGTGGTTCGGAAATTGAGAAAGAGAAAAAATATACATTATTATGGGATGCAAAATATTCAGAAAAAGTTGATGGCTATGATTTGGATATTTCTGAAAAGCGGAAACTTGTTGAATATATAAATAAGTATAATTCAGATTATGAAATTCGAAGATTTTCGACCCAAAATACTTTGGATGTATTTATTATTGTATACAATAATATGAGTGAAAACAAATTTAGTGAAATAGCATCTTATGTTCGTGAAAAATCAGAATGGAAAGGCAAATTACTATTTTTAAATAGTAGTGCTTTAAGTTATTTAACACAATTTATTCTGCAATATAATGAACAATATCAATCAAAAAGAAATGTTTTCAATAATGATTTTATGAATAATATTGTTAAGATTAATGATTTGCCGGAATATAATTTTTCTATTGCTAATGAAGGGGACATTAAAAAATTTATTGAATTATTTGATAAACGTACCAAAACTATAGAAAGCATACATGAGAAAGTTGAATAATGTATTAAATTTTTCATTTAATTTTTCTGGAAACTTCTGTTACTTTTTCTGTTTTCTCATGTTAATTAACAACAGTGTTAAAAATTTTTTCAAAATTTTAAATTTTGGTGGAAATTTGTTTCAATCTACTCGGAAATGTAATTTAGGTCGGTTTTACTAAACCGACCTACCAAATTTTACTAGAAGTGTTAATTATTTTAACCAGCCGAATAGTTTTTCAAAGAAATTTTTCTTTTTAGGTACTTCCGGTGAATTTTGTGTAAGAAGACTATTTGTTATATCATCAAGGTTTGCTATCTGCATAGCTGTTCTTTTCGCTTTGGATTTTTCCATTTTTTCTTTTGCTTCGATTTGTTTCATTTTAAAATCTTCTGCATTATTAATAAATTTTCTAGGCAAAACAGGATATTCATCTTTGTCAAATTTCGCAGTCAATTTATCTTTATTTTCAAGATTTAATTTTAATTGAGTAGGAATAACTGCAAATGGATTTGTAATATAAATTTGTCCATTAGCGTCTATAGTTTTTGAAAAATTAGCATTATAAAATAAATTCTTGGATAAATCTAATATATAATCATCTACCATTCTACATTGCATAGATTTTTGGCGATTATAAAGATTTTTATGATCCTTAGGAATAATATTTTTTAATCTGCCGCTAACTGATAAATTAGTTTCGATTTCAGAATTTAGAAGATATAAAAACTTATCAAGATTTTCATACATGTCTTTTTTTGATTTAATAACCCTTTTATCTCCATTCAAATCTTGGCGATACATTTGAGCTAAATTTGAAACAATCATCATATTAAGATTCCTAATATCAGAAACTCTATAACCAACAGCAAAATCAGCATTCAAATCATCTGAAAATGCACGCACAATAATATCAAATTTTTTATTCTTTAAAAGCGGTGTGAATGTAAATAAAACATTCGCCATTCTGGAAGAATAAATTTCTGCATTACGTTGAGCTTTTTCAAAATTCTTTTCTTTTACAGCCTTCACAACTTGCATATTTAGCCAACTAAACGGATTTATAGAGATATTTATTTGAGATAATTTATTGGCATTTTCGGGTTTTGAATAATATTCAACAAATTTTTCAGCACGTTTTTGTAATTTTGTATTTGATTTGCTCCACCCATGCGTATCAAATAAAACCTTTTTATCAAAAGCATCATTTGCCATATTTGCTAAATCAATAAAATCGTAGGTATTACCTTTTTTATCTTTCAATTCCATCTCCAAACAATCAGCATCACGAAACAATGAAATTCCATAATACAAATAATTAGAAGGAGAGAAACCAAGACGTTCTCGTAAAGTTTTGAAACCATCAGTCAATAACTTATAATCTTCAAAAGACATTCTGTTAATATGATGATCATCTTCTTTAATCGGCTTTTTCGCATCAACATAGCAATGTCCGCAATAACCGCTGCAACCGCGATAAACCGCAATTTCACTTAATTGATCACAAAGAAAGGCGATTTCTTTCATATTCAACCCATCAAATATTTTTATACCATTTTGTATGCCGTTTAACTTGTTTAAATCCAATTCTTTTATAGCACTGGGGACACCATTAATATAAATTTCATTATCTAAATACTGTTTAGCCCTTTTGTATTCTAAATCTTTTGAAGTGAAACTAATCGGCATATAAAAATGATTAGATAACTCAAAAGAAGAATGTATCTCATCATTTTGAGATATTGAAGATGCACTTGAATTATGGTTTAAATCTTTACAATTATTTAAACTTGATAAATTAACAGGTAATATTCTCATATATAGATAGAAACACGTAAAAAATATTTTTTGCTCTTTTATTAATACAATATTGGCTGTTTTTTAATCATCTCAATCTAATGTTTATGAGAAATTTCATTCAAATATTTATAACATTAATTTAAGTTTCTAAATTTATCTGTCCCAAAATTCCCGAACTGTCTGTCAAATATTCCTGAACTGGTTGTTCTTTTACAAGAACCGTCAGAAACAAAAGCGGGCAGCTTTTATATAGAAACACTACTAATTTTTTCAGGTCTGATTTAAATTGGAAAGAATTCGGTAATTTTATAAAAGAAAAATATAAAAATGTTGATAAAGTAAATATTTTTAACTACGCTTGTTCCGACGGCTCCGAGTCGATGTCGCTGGTGATTTTGCTAAAGGAATTGTTAGGGGCGGATTCTGAAAAATTTTTGCCTGTAATTGCAAAAGATATCGACAGTACTGTTATTTATATGGCTAACAGTAACTATGTAAATATGGATTATTCTGACTATGAAGCTATAAATAAGTTATCAGGCGGTAATTTTGGTAAGTATTTTGTTTTTCCAATGGGTGGAATCGGAATAGAGGCTGATTCTCCTGTAAGAGTAAGACCTGAGTTGAATGGACAGATAAAGTATTCTACGGCAGATATCAGGCAGGATATTCAAAATATTCCTGATAAAAATACAATACTTTTTTGCAGAAATTTTTGGCCATACATAAAAGACGGCAGGGCAGCTCTGGTTCAAAAACTTGCAGAAAACCTGCAGAATAACGGACTGCTTGTCACGGGTAATTATGATAATACAGTCGAACTTCCTGAATTACTTTCTCTTAACGGTTTTAAACGAGTCAAGGATTTGTCGAATGTTTATGAGATAAAGTAATTAATTTGTACTGTATATTGCGGCTTCAACATCTTTTTGCGTATGCTGAAGGGTTAGATTTTCCATTGTTCTGAATAACTGGGCTTTTGTCTTTGCTTCCGAAAATCTTCCGCCGGTTACATCAGCTGTGCATTTTAGCTGCGCAAGATCATCTTCATCATCAACATTAAAAGCTATTACATCAATTTTTATGTCCCTTCTTTCTTTTACCAGCTCTATTGCATAATCGCACGGGCTTTCGTCGCAGTTTTCGCCGCCGTCAGTGAGCAGGATTATGTGTTTAATTCCGTCGTAACCTTCAAAATCTTTGTTTACAGCCTGTTTGAGTGAGTAAGTAATAGGAGTCATTCCTCTCGGACGCAGGCGTGACATTCCTGATAAAATTGAATCACTGTTTGCAAAACCCAACGGAACTATAAGTTCAGAGCTTCTGCAGGCGTTGTATGCAAGCAGATTACAGGTATGACCATAGACCCTGAGTCCGATTTTTGTTGATGGCGATATTTGCGGAACAATGAAATTCATCATTTCTTTTACGTGATTTGCTTTTGTTTTATGCTCCAGATATTCGCCCATACTGTTTGAATAATCGACAACAAACAGAAGTTTATCGCCTTTTTCTTTGTAATTGTAATTATCAGGGCTGTAAACTTCATAGGCGAAAACGGGAATTATTATTAGAGCTAATAAAAAACAGAGTTTTTTCATACTATACAGAATAGCTTGTGAAACCGGCTGGTAACATTATGCTGTCGGGTATTCTGAACGGGGTATTTTATAGCTTGAATTAATTTGTTTAAGTTGTATTCTAAAGGGGGAAATACAGGTAAAATATGTCAAAGAATATTTTTATAACGGCAACGGGGACAGATGTAGGCAAAACTTATGTTTCGGCTTTGATAGTAAAAAAGATGAGTGAGGCAGGTTACAATTGCGGGTATTTCAAGCCGGTTTTGAGCGGCGTTGAGGAAAATGAAGGAAAGTTGACTTCAAGTGACTGTAACTATGTTGTAGATACTGCAAAAATTCCTGTAACGGCTGAGGAGTGCGTTTCTTACTGGTGGAAAGAGGCTGTTTCGCCTCACCTTGCCGCACAGAGAAAAAGCGAAGAAATTAAGATTGCAAAAATCCGAAAAGATTTTGAAGAAGCTTCTAAAAAATATGATTATCTTTTAATAGAAGGAGCAGGCGGGATTACCTGTCCTTTAAGGCTGGAAAACGGTGAAAAATATCTGCTAAAAGATCTTATTAAGGAATTTAATACCGGTATAATAATCATTGCGGATGCAGGACTCGGTACTATTAATTCCACGCTTCTTACTGTTGAATATGCTAATAACAACGGCATAAAAATAGAGGGAATTATTTTGAATAATTTCAGACCCGATAGTTTTATGCATCAGGATAATTTGAAACAGGTTGAGTATTTGACCGGAATTAAAGTAGTTGCAACAGTAGAGAAAGAGCAAAAAGATATAACTCTTTTGAAAGATTTGTTTAAGGAGTAATAAAATGAACTGGCAGGAAGAGGATTTAAAATATATATGGCATCCTTGTTCACAGATGAAGGATTATGAAACGCTGCCGCCGATTGTAATTGAGCGTGGCGAGGGGATTAATCTTTACGATGTTAACGGCAAGTGCTACAAGGATGTTATAAGTTCCTGGTGGTGTAATCTTCTCGGGCATTGCAATCCGAGGATTAATGCCGCGGTAAAAAAACAGATAGACTCTCTTGAACATGTTATTTTTGCAAATTTTTCACACAAGCCTGCAATAACCCTCTGTCAGGAACTTGCAAAAGTTGTGCCGGAAGGTTTGTGCAAATTCAATTTTGCGGATAACGGTTCGGCAGCGATTGAGATGGCATTAAAAATGAGTTTTCAATATCATTATCAGACAGGAAATCCTCAAAAGAAAAGATTTATGGCATTATCTGATGCATATCACGGCGAAACTCTGGGAGCGCTCGCTGTTGGCGGTGTAGATTTGTATTCTGAATTGTACAAACCGCTGCTTCTGGATGTTATAAGGATTGACGGCCCTGATTGTTTTAGATGCCCATATGGAAAATGTCGTGATAATTGTTGCTGCGAATGTTTCCAAAAGGCGGAGGAGGCGTTTGAAAGGTATGCAGACGAGACTGCGGCAATTATTGTTGAACCGCTCCTGCAGGGTTCTGCCGGCATGAAGGTTTATCCGCCTTTGTATCTGAAAAAATTAAGAGAACTCTGTGATACATACAATGTTCATCTGATTGCGGATGAAATTGCAACGGGTTACGGGAGAACCGGAAAAATGTTTGCATTTAATCATGCTGGTGTAAGCCCAGATATAATGTGTCTTTCAAAAGGTTTAACCGGCGGGTATATGCCTATGGCAATTGCGGTTACGACTCAAAAAATTTATGATGCGTTTTATGATGATTATCTGAAAGGTAAAGCTTTTATGCATTCTCATACCTATGCCGGAAATCCGCTTGCTTGCTCTGCTGCAATTGAAGTTCTGAGGATTTTAAAAGACGAAAATATTATTGAAAAAGCAAACGAAAAGGCTGTTTACTTTAACAAAATAATAAAGGAGAAATTTCTTCCGCTCGAAAATGTGGGAGAAGTTCGCTCAATCGGTTTGATTAACGCAATTGAACTTGTGAAAGACAAAAATACAAAAGAACCGTTGGATTACAGAAAGAGAACTGGGTATCAAATTTATAAAAAAGCTCTGGAAAAAGGTGTTATTTTGAGACCTCTCGGGGATGTAATTTACTTCAATCCGCCTTTAATAATAGAAAAAAATGATATGGATTTCGTGACGGATATTGCGTTAGAGTGTACAAAAGAAATTTTGAATATCGTATAAGCGTTTAGTTAAGTTTTGATTTCAAAATTCTTGCAGCAGAAATCAAGATATCAATACTGGTGGAAAACGGAGGGGCGTAAGTTAAGTCTACGTCCAGAAGATCTTCAACTTTCATTCCGCTTACAAGTCCCATTGATATGGTATTTACTCTTTTATCCGCGTCGCCGCAGCCTATTGCCTGCGCGCCCAGAACTTTATGCGAGCGCCTGTCCGCAATGATTTTGAGTGTTACGTTCTGAACCTCGGGCATGTAACCTGCTTTATCACGTTTTGTTATAACTACCGATACCGTATCAAAACCCAGCTTTTGCGCGGCTTTTTCGGTTAATCCGGTCATTGAAATATTTAAAGTTCTGTATCTTAAAACAGCTGAGCCTAAAATTCCTTCAAAATCCTCCGCTCCTCCGCAAGCATTAATTGCCGCAACACGGCCTTCTTTATTGGCAGTAGAGCCAAGAGGCACCCAGACAGGCGTGTGCGAAATCATGTTGATTTTTTCCGCACAGTCGCCGCAGGCATATATGTCGGGAATGTTTGTCTGCATTCGGCTGTTTACTTTTATAGCTCCGGTGATTCCAAGCTCAATTCCAGCTTCTTTTGCAATATCCACAACAGGAGAAACTCCCGCTGCTATTACAACCATATCTGTTTCAAACCCCGAACCCTTTGCGGTCAACACTCCTTTTACAAATCCGGCAGATTCCGTATTAATGCCGCCTTCAATAAATTCACTTACCGTATCTTCGTTGATGATTTTAACCAGCCCGTTAGAGTTTTCGAGTATGAAAGTTTGTATAAGAGACGAAATATCTTCGTCAAAAACAGAAAGAATAAACGGTGCTCGTTCAATCAGTGTAACATTTTTTCCGTTTTTTACAAACGATTCAATAAGCTCAATACTGATATAGCCGCCGCCAACGAGAGTAATATTTTGAGCTTTATCCATTGCATTTCTTATATTGATTCCGTCTTCAAGAGTTCTTACGGTAAAAATATTTTTTAACTCTTTATGTTTTATATCCGGAACAATCGGGACAGAACCTGTTGCAATAATGAGTTTATCATATTCTACAAACTCGCATGTACCCAGATGTAAATCTTTTACCAGAATTTTTTTATCCGCAGGAAGTATTTTAGTGACCCTGTGTTCCGTAAAAATACCTATTCCGCTCTTTTCAAATTCTTCTTTTGTTCTGACAACAAGCTTATGCCAGTCCTCAAAATCTTTTGCAATATAATAAGGAAGCCCGCAGGAAGAATAAGATACGTGCGTGTCCTGTGTGTAAATCTTAACTTCCGCCTCCGGAAGATTTCTTTTTGATTTTGCCGCAGCCTTTGCTCCCGCTGCAACACCGCCTATAATAATTATTTTCATAATCGGATTATGACAGGCTGCAAAGATTTGTTCAATTAGACATCAGGGTGAAGCCAAATATCTTTTATCTTCTTATAAGTAATGTAATATCGTTAAATACAACAAATATCATCAGAATTATAAGCAGTGAGAAAAATACTGAAGATATGATTTCAATAATTTTTTCATCAAGCGGGCGTCCCATTATTTTTTCTATAATCAAAAACATCAAATGTCCGCCGTCGAGTGCCGGAATCGGGAGAATGTTTAAAATTGCAAGGTTCATGGAAATCAGTGCCGCAAGAAGGATTCCTGAAGCTTTGCCGCTTTTTTCAATCATATCTCCGCCGATTTTGGTAATCGCAACAACTCCGTGCATATCTTTGAGAGGAATATTTCCCGTAAACAATTGACCGAGAGAATACATCATCATATAAGTATTATCCCAGAGATAAACGCAGCTTTCTTTGACAACGGCTTTAGGGGTTTTTGTTGCAATCATTGTCTGCTGTGAGCCGAGTACAATACCTATTACTCCGTCTTTATCAGGGTAAATCGGCTTAAGTTCAATAGTTTTGCCATCTCTCAGGACTGTTAAATTTATAGGATGAACGTCATCAGAAAGAACTTTTGCGACATCGTACATTGTGTATTTGCCGTCAGAAGTGTATATTTTTTTGCCTTCAAGTGTTTTCTTTAATTCGTTCAGCTTTGTATCAACGCTGACACCTTCTTTTTTAAAGTACTTAGCACCTTTTAGGGCATATTTATCCATTGTAATAACATCTCTTGAAACTTCTTCCGGAAGTCTTATTGCAATACCCTCCGGTATTATTTCATTCTTGGACAAGCCAGGATTAAGGTCTTTTAATTTTTCGTAATTCTCTTCAAGTGTTTTTTCGGAGACAATTCCGTTTGCTTTAGCGCTGTTTTTTACAATAGTAATAAGTGAGTATGCGTTATTAATCTCACACCCGTTAGCTTTGAGAATCCTGTCCCCTTCTTCTATTCCGGACTGCCAGATACTTGCGGTTTTTGGCGCGCTGATTTGCGTTGCATAAATTTCATAATTTCCGGAAGGCAGTTTGTGAGAAACAATTGCCACAAACATTACCAGTGCAATTGCACAAAGCACGTTTGCAATTACACCTGCTGTAACAACAATGGCTCTCTGCCAGACCGGCTTGTTTGCAAATCTTTCGGGAGAATCTTTCGGCAGGTCGCAGTCTTTTTCATCATCGGGAAAAGATACGTATCCTCCGAGCAGAAACGCATGTACAAGAACTTCAACATCACCGACTTTTGTTTTATAAAGAGTCGGACCGATAGGAAGTCCGAAGCCGAATTTATCAACTCTTATGCCGAAAGCTCTTGCTGCTAAGAAGTGCCCTGCTTCGTGTACAAGGATTAGTAAACTCAAAAGTAAAATCATTATGATAATTGACATAAAATTTCTCTCCCGTTTTTGGTTTTTATAATAGCATAAACAAATTGCTCGTGGTATAATTATTGAGCAGAAAAACAGGAGACAAAATGACTATCGCAATATATCCGGGAAGTTTTGACCCGATTACTAACGGACACATTGATATTTTAAAAAGCGGCGCGGAAATATTTGAAAAAGTTATTATAGCAGTATGTTATAACGCCAATAAACAGGGATTTTTACCTATAGATGTCCGTACAAAATTAATTAAAGAGTGTACAAAAAATATTCCGAATATAGAAGTTGATTCTTTTGAAGGTTTGACGGTTGAGTATGCTAAAAAGCGCGGTGCGACGGTTTTATTGCGCGGTCTCAGAACTTCTTTTGACTTCGAATATGAAATGCAGTTATCCCAGACAAACCACGCTTTGTTCAGCGATATAAAAACAGTATTTTTAATAACAAAACCGGAATTTAACTATATATCCTCCTCCTGTGTTCGGGAAATTTTGTTAAACAAAGGCGATATCAGAGGATTTGTTCCTGACGCTGTATGCGAATATTTGAATAAGATGGTTTAAAATCTTTTTTCCGGTTTAAAGTTTGATAAGATAACGGCTGTTATCATAAATACACATCCGACAATTTCCTTCGGAATCATTGTTTCATTCAGGAGTACCGCTCCGCCTAAAACCGCAAAAACGGATTCAAGGCTGAAAATAATTGATGCAATTACCGGAAATGTATTTTTCTGTCCGTATATTTGAAGCGTGTATGCGACCCCGCAGGTTAAAATACCCGCGTATAGCAGAGGGGTTCTGCAGTCTATGATTGATGATAAGGTCGGGTTTTCAAACAAAAATGTTAAAACCGCAGAAAGAACACCTACAACAAAAAACTGGACGCAGGAAGCTTTTACCGGATGTACTTTATCAGAATAATAGTTTACGACAAGTATATGTACACCGTAGAAGAAGGATGCAACAAGCAAAACCAGATCATAAACATTAAATCCGCCGCCGGTTTTGTAGCATAGCAGATACAAACCGATTGTTGCAAGTATTACGCTTATGATAACATTCTTTTCAAGTTTTTGTCCCTGAAGAACTGAAATTATCGGTACAAAAATTATATATAATGCAGAAATAAATCCTGCTTTTCCTGCAGTAACATATTGCATACAATACTGCTGAATACTCATTGCCGTGAAGAGTGCAAGCCCGCAGCCGATGCCTGCGCGTGCAAGATTCATATGCTGGAATCTTTTCATACGTTTGGTTCTCTTATCCGGAGCGGATAATTTTACCCAGAAAATTATCGGAAGCAGGCTTAATGTACCGAGAAAACTCCTTACCATATTGAAAGTAAACGGACCGATATACTCCATGCCTTCTCTTTGCGCAACAAACGACACGCCCCAGATGAACGCTGTTATAAATAACGCAATATTTGCAAGAAGTTTGTTTTTCATAGTACTAGTACTTTTTCGTTATCCAGAGAAGATGGTAGCCGAAATCTGTTTTAACAGGATTGGACACTTCTCCGACGTTACCGTTAAACGCAGCATCTTCAAAAGATTTTACCATCTGTCCTTTGCCGAAACAGCCTAAATCACCGCCGTTTTGTCCGGAAGGACATTTTGAATACTGCCTTGCAAAGTTTTGAAAATCTTCAAAACTTTTTATTTCACTTTTTAATTTGATTGCTTCCATTTCAGTCGGTACAAGAATATGGTTTGCGCATACAGTTGTGATTTCTGCCTCTTTATCAGCTGCAAATACAGGAATTGCAATTGCTAAAAATAAAATCGCCGTTAATTTTTTCATAAATAAAACTCCTTATCTTCTCTACGGGTTATTTTCTTCCCCGATTAAAATTTTAGCCCGTTTCCATAAATCGTTAAATTCATCATAAGTATACTCTTCAAACGGTTTGTTTTTTATTTCTTCCATTTTCTTAAACCGTTTTGTGAATTTTTTATTCGCTCTCAAAAGCGCCTGTTCTGCATCAATTTTGTACCATCTTGCGAGATTTACGGTTGCAAAGAAAATATCGCCCATTTCGTCTTCCATTTTTTCTTTGTTACCGGTTTTAACAGCTTCTTCAAATTCTTTATATTCGGATTTTATACACTCTTTTAGGCTCTCAACGGAATCCCATTCAAATCCGACTTTGACAACTTTTTTGCTTATTTTCTGCGCTGCCATAAGGGCTGATTGTGCTCTGGAAATTCCGTCAAGAACGGATTTTCTGTATGTTTTTTCTTCTTTTTTTAACTTATCCCAGTTGTCCAGAATCTCCTGTGTAGATTCAACTTTTTGATTCCCGAAAACGTGCGGATGTCTGTGTATAAGTTTGTCGCTCAATTCTTTTGCAACATCTTCAATATCAAATTCGCCGTTGTCTTTTGCAATTTGTGAATGCAAAACCACCTGCAGGAGAACATCTCCGAGTTCTTCACGTAAATTTCCGATATCTCCGTCATCGATTGCGTCAACCGCTTCATAAGCTTCTTCAAGCATATTAGGGCGCAAAGATTTGTGGGTTTGCTCTCTGTCCCACTGACAGCCGTTTTCACTCCTTAAAACAGCGATTATATCTACCAGCTTTTCCAAATTCGGATATTTCATAAGACAATTATACCATGCTGAAAATTATGATATAATTTTTTGAGGAGCAGGTTTATATGCAAAAAGAAGAAAACAAACAGCCGGATAAGATTCTTGTAAGAGGAGCAAGAGTACATAATTTAAAAAATATTGATGTTGATATTCCGCTGAATAAAATTGTCGGTATTGCGGGTGTTTCCGGCTCGGGAAAATCTTCGCTTGCTCTCGGCGTTTTGTACGCGGAAGGCTCAAGACGCTACCTGGAGGCGCTTTCTACTTATACAAGGCGCAGAATGACTCAGGCTTCCAAAGCTCAGGTTGATGAAATTTTATACGTTCCTGCCGCTCTTGCCCTTCACCAGCGTCCGGGAGTTCCCGGAATCCGCAGTACTTTCGGAACAGGTACGGAACTTTTAAACAGTTTAAGGCTTATGTTTTCAAGACTTGCAAATCATCGCTGTCCGAACGGGCATTATCTTGAGCCGACACTTGCGGTTGCTGCGGAAAAGGAGCTTGTATGTCCTGAATGCGGTGCTCATTTTTATGCTCCGGGAGCGGAAGAGCTGGCTTTTAATTCTCAGGGTGCCTGCGAGCGCTGCGGCGGAGTCGGAACGGTACGAACTGTGGATGAATCCACTCTCGTTCCTGATGAATCGCTTACGATAGATGAGGGCGCTGTTGCTCCGTGGAACTCTCTTATGTGGTCGCTTATGACTGATGTCTGCAGGGCAATGGGTGTGCGAACGGACATTCCGTTTAGGGAGTTGACTAAAGAAGAGCGGGAAATCGTATTCCACGGACCTGCCGAAAAGAAGCATATTTTTTATAAAGCAAAAAACTCCAATCAGGCGGGAGAAATTGATTTTACTTATTTTAATGCCGTTTATACCGTAGAAAATGCTCTGAAAAAAGTTAAAGACGAGACCGGCATGAAGCGCGTTGAAAAGTTTTTGAAAGAGGATATCTGTCCGGACTGCCGCGGAACACGGCTTTCTGAAGCCGCAAGAGCGCCGAAATTAAGAGGACTTTCTCTTGATGAAGTATGCAAATTTACTCTTTCGGAGCTTATCAAATGGGTGGGCGGAGTGCCGGAATCTCTGCCGGAAGAAATGCGCCCGATGGCGGAATCAATCTGTGAATCTTTTCAGGTTACCGCAAAACGTTTGATGGATCTCGGACTCGGATATTTGACGCTTGATCGTGCCGCTTCAACACTTTCGACCGGTGAAAGGCAGCGAATGCAGCTTGCGCGTTCGGTGAGAAACAGAACAACAGGCGTCTTGTATGTTCTGGACGAACCCTCTATTGGCTTGCATCCAGCAAATATTAAAGGCTTAAACGATGTAATGCATGATCTTGTATCTGACGGTAATTCAGTAATTCTGGTTGATCATGATACTCAGATTCTTGCGGAATCCGACTGGATAATAGAAATGGGTCCTGATTCGGGGGCTGACGGCGGAACGGTTATTAACGAAGGAACGATTCCTGAAATTATAAGCAGTAAAACGACAAAAATAGGCAGGTTTTTATCCGGCAAATATGATAAGAGAATCAGACCTGAAATTGATGAAAAGGAAATATTTAATAACGGAGAAATTAAGCTTTCAACTTCTTCAATTCATACGGTTAAACCTCTGGAGGTAAGTATTCCGAAAGGGAGGCTGACTGTAATTACCGGTGTTTCAGGTTCAGGCAAAACCACGCTGGTTCTTGAAAGTTTGATACCCGCGCTACAAAACAAAATTGACGGAAAGGTGCTGCCGGAGCACGTGAAAAATATTGAGGCAGAGGAAATAAAACAGGTTAAGCTGATTGATGCGACGCCAATCGGGATAAATATCCGCTCGACTGTTGCGACTTATGCAAATGTACATGATGAGCTGAGAAAAGTTTTTGCAAAAACTGCTGCTGCAAAAGAGCTTGGATACAAAGCGGGTGATTTTTCATACAATACAGGGTTGCTCCGCTGTCCTTCCTGCGATGGAACGGGAAGTATCAGCCTTGACGTTCAGTTTTTGCCGGATGTTGATATTCCGTGTCCTGACTGTCGCGGCGCGCGTTATTCGAAAAAGGCCGAAAGTATTAAATACGTCTCAAAATCAAAGAACGCTTATTCGCTGCCTGAGATTATGGCAATGGATATTAACCACGCGCTTGAAGCCTGCAAGGATTTGAATATTGTAAGACAAAGGCTTGAAATCCTAAAAAATCTCGGGCTCGGCTATCTGACGCTTGGAGAGGCAACTCCGAGTCTTTCTGGCGGTGAGGCTCAGCGCCTGAAACTTGCTTCCGAGATGGGGCGCAGGCAGGACGCTTCCGTGTTTGTATTTGATGAGCCGACAATCGGGCTGCACCCTCTTGATGTACAGTCGCTTCTTTCAGTATTTCAGAATCTTATAGAAAACGGAGCGACAGTTATTGTTATAGAGCACGATTTGGATGTAATAAGAAACGCGGATTATATTATCGATATGGGGCCGGGTGGCGGAGAAGACGGGGGAAGAGTCGTTTGCGCCGGAACTCCGGAGGATATTAAAAAATGCCCTGAAAGTGTTACGGGTAAATATTTAGCAGGCTGTAAAAAATAAATTTAAAATCCGAAAGCTGATTTATTTTTCTTGACAACAATCAAACGTTTGTTTTATAACTTGAACATGGTTAAAAATATTACAAAAGATGAAAATTCAAAAGCAAGAATTTTAAATGCTGCAACTGAACTTTTTGCCAGAAAAGGATTTGACGGGACAAGTATCAGGGAAATCTGCAAGAAGGCAGGAGTTAATATCTGCATGATATCGTACTATTGGGGCGGAAAGCAGGAACTTTATGAAGGGATAATTGAAAACCTTATAGAACAGCAGACTGAATATGCAAAATCTTTTATGGATTTAAATAAAAAGCCTGCCGATTTTACAAAGTCGGAATGTATTGAGCTTTTAATCAAAATCCTTGAAAAAGCTGCTGATTTTCTGTATTCAAATAAAATATCCAATGATTTGATGGTGTTTCTTTTAAAAGAACAGCAGAATCCGGAGCGAAAATTAAATTCACCGGTTTTCAGTTATGTTCGTGAACTTATTGCAAAAATTTTTGACAAAGATGTTAATGATAAAGAAATTATTTACAAAACCGTTTTTATATTTTCTCAGCTAAATTCTCCGAGAATTTTGCCTGCATTTTGTCTCAGGGAGCTGGGGCAGAGAGAATTTGAAGAAGATGATATCAGGATAATAAAAGATAATATAAGGTTTTATATAAAAGCGATAACGGGGGAGGGTAAAGTTGATTAAAAAAATACTCCTTTTAAGTTCATTATTATTTTTTGCGCAAACCTGTTTTGCGATGGATATTAACGAATTAAATATTGAATTTTTTAACAGATTTAATGATGAAAACCTAAACTGTTATATTCAGCAGGCATTGAATAACAACCATGATTTAAAGAAGGCTGAACACGTTGTGGAACAGTACAGGCAGCAGGTCAAATATTCACTGGGAAAAGAACTTCCGTCATTCAGTGTCAGTGCAAATTACCTCGGAGTAAAAGTTCCGGAGCTGGATAATTTTCAATTAAAAGACAATGCTTTTATACTGCCTTTTATGGCAAATTATGAGGCGGATTTGCTTTTAAAAAACAGAGATAAAACAAGAGCGGTTAAAAAAAGTTATGAGGCTGCAAAATCTGATGAAAAAGCAATTTACCTTGCATTGTTGAGCGATGTTGCAACAGTGTATACAAATATTTTGCAGTACGATGATTTGATTGAAAAGCAGGCTGAAGTTTTAAAAAATCAGGAAGAAATTTTAGAAAGAAGCAATAAAAAATTTGAACGAGGAGTTATAAGCACAACCGAGTTAAATAATGCTAAGAAAAATGTCGAGACTGCCGAAAGTTCTCTTGAAAAATTGAAGAAAGAGCGTGAGACTGCGATGATGCAGCTTGCCGTTCTTACGGGAAATTCTTCTTCAAATATTGCTGAAATGAAATTCGGGACGCTGGAAAACTTTGAATACTCAGGTGAAATTCCGGAGGAGATAAGTTCTGAGGTAATTTTTGCAAGGCCTGATGTAAAGGCATCAGAAGCTAAGCTCGAAAAAGCAAAAATTGATGTAAGGGTAGCAAGAAAAGAGTTTTTTCCGAGGTTTAACATTGTCGGAATCTGGGCGTTTAATACAATAGCTCCTGGAACATTTTTCTCTTGGGAATCTTCGCTTGCAGCAATTTTAGCGGGTGCTACGCAGGATATTTTTAAAGGCGGGATGAAGGTTGCTAATTTAAAGATTCAGAAAGCAAAGTATGAAGAGCTTTTTGAGGATTTCAACCAAACAAATCTTGAAGCGGTAAAAGAAGTAAACACGGCTCTTTGTATAATCAAACACGATAAGCAGATTGAAGAGAATACGAAAAATGAATTGAAGCTTGAAACAGAAATTCTTGGCAATGCTCAAAGAAAAATCAGTCAGGGTGTAATCTCCGAGCCGGAATATCTTGCGGAGGAAAACAGGCTCATTGGTACGCAAACAGATTACGCGCAGGCAAAAACACAGAGAATAGTTAATTATTTCACATTGTATAAAGCCGTCGGGGGTAAATTAGGGGTAAATTAGGAGTAAATTGGGAATAAGCCAAGAAGGGGCAATTATGAAGAGAAAAATAATCATTTTAATATTACTAATACTTGCAATTGGCGGGACTTTAGGGTTTTTATATTTCAAAAACCGCAAAGTCGGCAATGAATTAACTCTTTACGGAAATATTGAAATTCGTCAGGTGGATTTGAGTTTTCAAGTCTCAGGAAGGATTGAAAAGCTGTTTAAAGAAGAAGGAGATACGGTAAAACAAGGAGAGTTGCTTGCCGTACTGGATGACAGGGATTATGTTTCTAATCTTGAGAAGGCAAGCGCAGAAGTTGAGAAAACTCTTGCTCTCAAAAACGATGCGGAATCAAAATTTGAGCGCAATGCACCTCTGGTTGAAGATAATACAATTTCTAAGCAGGATTACGACACACTTTTGAACATGAAAAACAAATCCGCTGCAGATTATGATGCCGCTGTTGCGCAGAAAAATTTTGCCCAAAACCAGCTTGATTATACAAAAGTTTATGCGCCTGAAGAGGGAATAATTATGATAAGGGTTCAGGAACCGGGTGCGAATGTTTCCAAAGCTCAGCCGGTTTACACAATGGCAAAAACAAAACCTGTCTGGGTAAGAGCTTATGTTAACGAAACTGATCTGGGTAATATAAAGTACGGGCAGGAGGTAAATGTCTATACGGATACAACAGACCCGAAAACAGGCAAAAAAAGAATGTATAAAGGTCAGGTCGGATATATTTCACCGGTTGCCGAATTTACGCCAAAAACTGTTCAATCAACAGATATAAGAACAAATCTGGTTTACCGTATAAGGGTGTATATTTATGATATAGATGAATACCTGCGTCAGGGTATGCCTGTGACAATTAAGGTAGAATTGTAAAATCAGGTTAACTGTTCCCTCTCCGGAGAGCGAAAGCGGAAGGCGGAGAGGGAAGGATTTCTTAATGAGCGGAGCGAGTTTAGAAATCCGGGTGAGGTATAAATGATGAATACGGTTGAAATTAAAAATTTAACAAAAACTTTCGGAAAAATAACCGCTCTTGATAACTTTTCTTTGAATATAGAAAAGGGAAAAATCACGGGGTTAATCGGTGCTGACGGGGCAGGAAAAACGACGCTGTTAAGAACAATTATAGGGCTTTTAATTCCTGATAAAGGTAAAATTTCAACTCTCGGATTTAATCCTGTAACTCAAAAAAACGAATTAACTCCTCATATTGGTTATATGCCTCAAAAATTCGGACTATATGAGGATTTGACTGTTATAGAAAATTTGACTTTATATGCGGACTTAAAAAATGTTCCTCATAATTTTGAGAAAATGCTGGAATTCACCAAACTTGCGCCGTTTCAAGACAGACTTGCCGGGGCATTATCAGGCGGTATGAAGCAGAAATTAGGGCTTGCGTGTACTTTGCTTGGTAATCCTGAATTTTTACTGCTTGATGAACCTTCTGTCGGGGTTGATCCGATTTCCCGCAGAGATTTAATGCAAATGGTCAGAGAGATGATTAATCCCGAAACAACCGTCTTATGGTCAACAGCATACTTGGATGAGGCACACAGCTTTGATACGGCGGTTGTTATTGATAAAGGTAAAGTGATTTATGAAGGCCGTCCGCACGATTTAGCACCTACACCGCAGGAATTTGAGAATAAGGTCATCGAGCTTATGGGCGGATATAAGCAGGAACCTTCAAAAATAGCGGAAAATTATGAGTACGGGATACCCTCTCACCCCAACCCTCGCCCACAAGGGGCGAGGGGGAATATTTACACTGTCGAAGCGGATAATCTTGAGAAAAAGTACGGTAATTTTTATGCTGTAAAAAATAATTCTTTTTGTATACAAAAAGGTGAAATTTTCGGACTTTTAGGTCCGAACGGTGCGGGAAAATCCACTTCTTTTAAGATGATGTGCGGACTTGCAAAACCTACAGGCGGAACTGCAAGAATTATGGGAGTTGATATTACAAAAGATCCGGAAAAAGCACGTTCAAATTTAGGGTATATGGCGCAGAAATTCTCGCTCTACGGAACTCTTACCGTCAGAGAAAATCTCGAATTTTTCGCCTCTGCTTACGGAATTAAGTTTAAAAACAGAGCTGCAAAAGTTCAGGAAATTATAGAAGTTTTCGGGCTGAAAGATTTTGCGGAGCAAAAGAGCGAAGAGCTTCCGCTGGGACTTAAACAGAGGCTGTCAATGGCGTGTGCTTTAATTCATAATCCGCCTGTGCTGTTTCTTGATGAGCCGACATCGGGGGTTGATGTTATTACGAGGCGTGACTTTTGGAATCATATAACCTCGCTTGCAAAAAAAGGAGTAACAATACTTGTTACTACACACTTTATGGATGAAGCTGAATACTGTGACAGGATAAGTTTGTTTTATAAAGGTGAGACAATAGCTCTCGGAACTCCGCAGGAATTGAAAGACAAGGCAGGTGCTTCAACAATGGAAGAAACTTTTATAACCCTTATTAAAGAAAGTGAGGGGGATAACGGAAAATGAAAATACTTTTTGCACTCATAAAAAAAGAAATAAAACAAATTCTCCGTGATCCGAGCAGTATAATAATAGCATTTGTTCTGCCTCTGATTTCTATTCTTATTTATATGTACGGGATAAATCTGGATTCCGTGAGGGTTACAATGGGGATTAAAAATGATGACCCGAATCCTGAAGTTGCAACTCTTGTAAAATCTTTCGGACACAGTAAATATGTTAATTCAATCTATTTTGACAATGTAAAAGATATTGAAACCGCGATTGCACGTTCAAAAATTAAAGGTGCGGTTATAATTCCTAATGATTTTTCAACTAAACTCTCAAGGGGACAGAGTGCGGATTTACTTGTTATTACAGACGGTTCGGAAGTTAATACGGCAAATTATGTACAAAGTTATGCGATTTCTATTGCAAATAGTTGGCTCGCTACAAGTAAATACGCGGCTTCTGCAGGGCGGCCTGCCATAAATACCCAAACCCGAACCTGGTATAATCCGGATTTGAACAGCCACTATTTCATTGTACCCGGTTCAATTGCGATTACAATGACTTTAATCGGAATTTTATTAACTTCGCTGGTTGTGGCAAGAGAATGGGAGCGCGGAACAATGGAAGCGATGCTCTCAACTTCGGTTAAAACAATTCATATAGTTTTAGGCAAATATATTCCGTATTTTATTTTGGGAATTCTATCGCTTACTTTTAATATTTTTCTCTGCGTTGTAGTTTTTCAGATACCTTTCAGAGGAAATTATTTTGTACTGCTTTTGGTCAGCGGATTATTTCTTTTCACCTGTCTGGGTATAGGTTTGAATATTTCATCGGTTTTAAAAAATCAGTTTTTGGCAAGTATGGTTGCAATGAGCTTAGGTTTTATGCCGGCTTTAATGCTTTCGGGATTAATGTTTCCGATAAATTCAATGCCTGTATTTTTCCAGTATTTGACAAGAATTTTGCCGCCGAGATATTATGTTTCATTTGTGGAGAGTGAATTTATGGCAGGCGGTGTAAATAGTATCAGATTTGAGAATGCTGTCTATTTAACAATTTTAGGCCTTCTGTTTTTTGCAGCAGTTTATAAAAATACTTCTATGAGATTAGAAAAAGATAGTTCAAATCATATGCGTGAGATGATGCCTGAAAGGCAGGTGAGAGGTTAGATGTTGAGAGATTTTTTTCGCAGAGTTCTGGCTTTGATGAAAAAAGAATTTATAACAATATGGAATGATCCGAAAACAAAAGGTATTATTATAGGTCTTCCGATAGTACAGCTTTTGATTTTTTCAAACGCGGCAACTATGGAGGTGCAAAATATTGATGTTGTTGCCCTTGACCGCTCTAAGAGTGTCGAGTCAAGGGAATTGTTATCACGTTTTGAAAACTCTCCGAGATTCAGAAATTTTTATTATGTTGAAAATGAAAAGGATTTTAAAAAGAAACTTGATGAACAAAAAGTTCAGATAGGATTAATGATTAATAATGACTTTGCCCGTGATATTAAGTCCGGCAGTATTGCAGAAGTTCAGGTTATTGCAGACGGAAGACAGACAAATTCCGCATCAATTGCCTCAGGTTATGCTTCACAGATTATTGCAGGATACGGGGCTGAAGTCTCTCATCAAAAAAGCGGAGCGGGTATAAATCCTTCCGTTCGCAATTGGTTTAATCCGAATCTTGAGTATAAATGGTATATTTTAACTGTAATTGTTGCCATGTTATCGCTTGTAACAACTTTAATTTTGACGGCTCTTTCTATTGCAAGAGAAAGAGAACTCGGTACTTTTGACCAGCTTATTGTAAGTCCGTTATCTTCACCGGAAATTCTTCTGGGCAAATCTATCCCGCCTTTAATAATTGCAATGCTTCTGACTATGGTAATGACAGGAATTGTAATTCTGTTTTTCCATATTCCGTTTGCGGGTTCAGTCATATTATTTTTGGTCTCAATTTTTATTTCTCTCCTTGCAATAGTCGGTGTAGGGCTTTATATTTCTTCAATCTGTAATACCCAGCAGCAAGCTATTTTGTCTGTAATGACTTTTATGATGCCTGCAGTGCTTTTATCCGGATTTATTTCTCCGATAGAAGATATGCCGGTTTTTCTGCAATATTTGACATGGCTAAATCCGGTTAGATTTTTTATGGTTTTAACCCGAGGAATATTCCTTAAAGGAATGGGATTGGAAGAGGTTATAACAAACCTTATTCCGCTGATTATAATTGCTTCAATAACCCTGACTCTTGCCGGCAGGACTTTCAAAAGAAAGCTGGGATAAGTATTTGGAATGCTGTTCAAACAAAATTAAATTGATTTGAACAGTTTATGATTATCAGAACTTTTAAAAACAAGTTTCGGGTAATTTTCCTTAAAATAATCTATCTCCTGTTCTCCTAATGCTAATGTATTTCTTGGTATAAACTGGATATTTTCATCCGGTTTAAGATTAAAAAAGCTATTATACATATTTATATATTTTTTGAAAATAGTATCGGCATATCCGCTGTTGCCGCACCAGGGATCAATTATAACAGCTTTTTGCAAAGACGGATAATAATTTTGTTTGTCAAAGTTGACCAGCAGTACACAGTGGTTTAAATTTCTTTTACCGTCGTCGGAAACGAGATTTATTCTATTGCAATTGTTTACACCGTTTATTTTTAGAATAAGTTCTGCAATGGTTGCTTTTTCATAACAATTACCGGATTTGTTTTGTTGGACTTGATTTAGCATATTTTTAAAAAAGTTAAAGGGCAGTAATTCAGAAGAATTTTTATTCCTTGCTTTTTGGATATTTTCTCCAATACGGGAAATAAAAAACATCTTTTTGTTTGGATTCAAATTAAAATTTAACCATGTTGTTGATATAGCAGGAAAATTGGTATTAACAGAACGGCAAACCCAATCGGCATCCTTTATAATAGAATTTTTGGATTTAAAAGTTTGTTGTGAATTATTGCAGGGTAAAAAGTTATGACTTATTTTCATTATATTTTTAGGATAACATAAAGATATTAATAATTCGTTTTAATTGTCTGATTAAAAATATCCTTTTCAACTTTATTAATATAGCTGTAGGTTGGAGTAGAACCCAGACAACAAATTGTAATTTGCGTAGTATTGTAACAATAAAGTTATATTTTAACAAATTTTTTTTTGTTAGAGTTATATAAGAGTTAAACAAAGAAGAAAGAAGGAAAAATCATGAATAGATTAAAATTATTTGGCTGCGGGTTTGCTACAGCCATCGGGCTTGGTGTCGGGGCAGGGATAGCACTTCCAAAAATTTATGATCATAAATACGCAAAAACAATTGACAAAGCAAAATATACTATAAAAACAATAGCTCCTGACAAATTTGAGAAATTTCAGGAAGAAGAAAAAGAACTTGGAATATTTGATCGTAAAGTTATTTTCTGGCTAGAAGCCTGCAAACAAGCTAATCAAACTTATGATATACAAAAGGTAAAGGTACAAGATTCATTAATGATTGATAATATTGGTAAAATGATTGACAAGCTTGTTAAGAAAGCTTATCAAGATGGAGCACAGATGGTTCGAGACAGTATTAAAAATGCTTCTAATATGAAATGACTTTTTCAACAAATCAGCAGGTTGGGCATTTAGCCCAACTGACATTTGATTTACTTCTGACAAAATTACTCAAAAAGTACATATCCACTGGATATTTGTATTAAAAAAGAGGGTATCTGAAACCCTCTAATAAAAATAGCAAGGGAGAGATTTGAACTCTCGACCTCACGGGTATGAGCCGTGCGCTCTCACCAACTGAGCTACCTTGCCATAAATCATATTAACTTTTTATTTTGGTATCCGCTCAGATCCTGAAACAAGTTCAGGACTCCATTATTTCTAGCTCACGTCGTTCGCAGAACTAATGTCGGCTACCTTGCCATAACAATTATTCAATTGCCACCAGACTATCTTCGCATAAACATTTTTAAATATCAAGAGCATCAGACTAAAAAGGCGGAACTTTTTAAAAGTTCCGCCTCTCAATACTTATTTTTCAATTCTTTGAACCGGTCCAGGACCTTGATGTTCCATTCTGTGTTTCATCATTTTTTTGTGGAAGTCGCCTCTGTCACCTTTATCAAAGTGGTGGTGATGACCGCAAGGTCTTACCATTTGCTGATATCCTGCGCAAGGGCAAGGTCCCATTGGCATAGGCATTGGCATCGGCGGCTTATGGATTGCTGCAAATAAGCTTAATGCTACATAAACACCAACAAATGTTCCACCGGCTACGATTAAAAATTTCTTAAAACCTTTGCTCTGGCAAAAGCAATTACATTTTTGTTCTTCAGTGATTTTGTTTTCTTCTGTCATAGTTACTCTCCTTTTTTTTAGGATAAATTACCCTGTTTATAATACCATTTTTTACTATTGTTTAACCTACACTATTTTAACGATTTTATCTTATGATTGTTCATTTTTTGTTAGAGAAAATTTATTGGTGATAAAATATTCCTATGGGAATTTATGCTGAAAAAGCCTGTAAAAACTTTAAAGATGGGTATAATTGCGCCCAGTCTGTATTGCTTGCGTTTTCTGATATTGTCGGCATGGATAAAGAAACATCGCTTAAATTATCTTCCTCTTTCGGGGGTGGGATGGGAAGGCTAAGAGAAGTTTGCGGAGCAGTAAGTTCTATGTTTATGGTTGCAGGAATCTTGAAAGGTTACACAACGCCTAACAATGATGAGATTAAGGGGACCCATTATGCGCTTATACAAGAACTTGCAAAAGAGTTTGAATCCAAATGCGGTTCAATTATTTGCCGTGAGTTATTAGGTTTGCCCGAGGGTGCAGACTCTCCTACGCCTTCAAAGCGTACCGAGCAATATTACAAAGAGCGCCCGTGCGAAAATTGTATTAAAATTGCCTCTGAAATTATTGAGTCAAAGTTATTAAATTAAAGGTGCAAAAGTCTTGTAGTAAAGGTATAACGCTACAAGTATTAACAGAACTCCGCTTGCTTTCATAAGAATTTCGGAAAATTGTGCAAACTTTTTGAGATTTTTAATTCCCGACGTGAAAAGTCCCGCAATAATCAGGATTAAACCCTGCCCGAGTGCAAATAAGAATAGCATTAAAACGGCAGCCCACAAGTTTTTCCCCATTGCCGCAAACGCCATTATTCCCGCTAAGATTGGAGTTGAACATGGTGTTCCCGCAAGAGCAAATGCGATACCCAAAAGCACAGGGTATAAAAATAATGAATTAGTTGAGTTTGTCGGCATTGCTTTTATAATTACCGGCATGTCAAATTCCAACAAATTGGTGAGTTTTAATCCCATTACAAGCAAAAGTGATGCCATTATAAGTGTGAAATATCCGCCGAGAGTTGAGGCGAATACGCTTCCCGTCACCGCACAAATTATTCCGATTACTGAAAATACAATTGCGGTTCCGAGTATAAAGCAGAAAAGCTGTATAAAAGTTCTTAAGGGTGTTTCGTTAGAATACCCGCCTACGTATCCGATGATTAGCGGAAGCATTGCAAGTGAGCACGGAGAAATTGATGCAAGGACACCGCCTGCGAAAGAAGCTGCAAACATTAGTATCCAAACACCAATTCCTGTTGAATTTGTAGAAAAAATTTGTGCAAGATTATCCATTATTCGTTATCTCTTTTAAATAGTTTTCTAAAATTTGCGGCTGCATAGTACCTTCAATACGTCTTATTGTATTGCCGTCTTTGTCTTTAAACACTGTTGTCGGAACTAATTTTACCTCGTATTTTTTTATTAATTCTTTAGTGTCTCTGCCTTTTTGAGTTACGTCGACTTTTTTGAGTGTAACATCTTTTTCGAACTTATGAAAAACTTCGTCAAAAACTTTTTCCAGTTCCTGACATTCATAGCACATAGGGGAAGCAAATTTAATAACAACAGGACCCTGTGCGGCAAACGAAGCAGGAGTTGCGACTTTGTCTCTTGTCAGCCCGAAGTATACTGCAAGCGGTACCAGAAAAATAAGTAAAATAATGATAATATTTTTGTTCATAACCTCTCCTTTAACTCTTTTGAGTACCACTTATAATATCTTACTAACAAAAAAATATAAATACCTCACAGGGTAATTTTTATTCGCAAACATGTTCAAGTGCCATCTCTAATACTGTTCTTACATGGTGATCACTAAGTGCATAAAATACGTTTTTCCCACGCTTTTGCGCTTTAACCAACTTTGCGCTCCTTAATGTCTTGAGCTGGTGCGAGACCGCTGATTTTGTCATATTTAATAACAAAGCAAGCTCGCCGACACACATTTCATTCTCTTCTAGCGCCCACAAAAGCTGTATCCTTGTAGAATCTCCCATAAGCTTAAAGAAATCCGAAAGTTCATAGAGCAATGTTGTATCGGGCATCTTAGGCTTAACTCTGTTAACGGTTTCTAAATCAATATTATCCATAGTTTTATTATAGTTGAATAATTGCTCACATGTCAAACTGTTGTAACGAAATGTAAAATATTGCACTCTTTTCTCTTGACAGTTGAACAGTTGTTCAACTATAATATGGATATAAGAAACTTTAAAGAGGTATTTTATGTGCGAACATTGCCACGAAGAAGAACATAGCGGACACGAGGAGCATGAGCATTCTCACGATCCTTATGTTGTCGGAAGAATTATTTTATCACTGCTGATTTTTGCTGCAGGGTTTAAGCTAAAACCGCTTTTTATCCTTGCTTATTTAATAGCGGGCGGCGATGTTTTGTTTAAGGCGGCTAAAAATATTGTTAAGGGAAAAGTTTTTGACGAAAACTTTCTTATGGGTATTGCAACGGTTGGAGCGCTTGCGATAAGAGAGTACCCTGAGGCTGTAATGGTAATGGTTTTATACCAGATTGGCGAATATTTTCAGCACAGGGCTGTTGAGAAGTCACGTCATTCAATTGCGGAGCTTATGGATATCAGGCCTGATTATGCAAATCTGGACGGTGAAAGGGTTGCACCTGAGACGGTTAAGATTGGCGATGTTATAACGGTAAAACCCGGGGAAAAAATTCCTCTTGACGGTGTTGTTTTGTCCGGCGAAGCTTCCGTCGATACTTCCGCTCTTACGGGAGAATCCGTCCCAAGGGGAGTAAAAACCGGCGACAGTGTAATAAGCGGGTGTATTGACCGTAACGGGCTATTGAAAATTCAGGTAACAAAAGAGTTTGGCGAATCTACGGTTTCTAAGATTCTTAAGCTTGTGGAAACCTCATCTTCCAAGAAAGCAAAAACCGAAAACTTTATTACTAAATTTGCAAGATATTATACTCCTGCTGTAGTCGGGCTTGCGGCTGCTATTGCGGTTGTTCCGTGGGCATTGGCAATTCCGGGAAACTGGGTATCAAGAGCTTTGACTTTCCTTGTAATTTCCTGCCCGTGTGCGCTTGTAATTTCTGTTCCTCTGAGCTTTTTTGCAGGAATAGGAGGTGCTTCAAAGCAGGGAATATTAATTAAAGGCAGTACTTTTATAGAAACTCTTTCAAAACCTTCCGCAGTTGTGTTTGATAAAACCGGAACACTTACTAAAGGTGTATTTAAGGTAACGGAAATTGTTTCTGAAAACCCTGATTTATTAAAATATGCGGCTTTTGCAGAAAGCGCCTCATCTCATCCGATAGCAGCCGCAATCAGAAAAGAGTACGGAAAAGAAATTCCTGAAATTAAAGATATTAAAGAAATTGTGGGGCACGGTGTTGAGGCGGTAATTGAGGGTAAAAAGGTCCTTGCCGGAAACGCTAAATTCATCGGCTGCGAACCTGCGGATAAGAGTGGAACTGTCGTTTACGTTTCAGTGGACGGAAAATATGAAGGATATATTGTAATTTCTGATGAAATCAAAGAAGATTCACCAAGGGCAATAAGCGACTTGCAAAAACTTGGAGTTTCGACTGAAATTCTAACCGGTGATACATATAAAGCGGCAGAGAAAGTCCAGAAGGAACTCGGGGTTGATAAGATTTATGCGGAGCTTTTGCCTGAGGATAAGGTTAATAAACTGGAAGAAATTATTGGAAATTCTGCAGGCAGTGTAATATTTGCAGGTGACGGAATAAACGATGCGCCGGTTCTGACAAGAGCCGATGTCGGAATCGCAATGGGCGGGCTCGGATCTGACGCCGCAATCGAAGCTGCAGATGTGGTAATTATGGACGATAAGCCGTCAAAAGTTGCTGCAGCAGTGAAGATTTCAAGAAAAACAATGGGGATTGTAAAACAAAATATAGTTTTCGCACTCGGTATAAAAGGCTTGTTCCTGCTTCTCGGCGGTTTGGGTATGATGACAATGTGGGGTGCTGTGTTCGCCGATGTAGGAGTTTCATTGATTGCAATATTAAATGCACTAAGAGCAATGAAAAATAAATAAATGCGCCTGGAGGGAGTCGAACCCACGGCAGACAAGGTTTAGGAAACCTCCGCTCTATCCTACTGAGCTACAGACGCATACTTTTTCTGTAGAAAAAGTATGCAAAAAGACTTTTCATACTTTTCATTTTTTACAGACTTCTTCTACAAACTTAGCTCTTTTAGTATACAAAAAGCAATCTGCCTTGTAAAGCTTAATTAAAAATGTTAAAATGTTACTAGGATGAGAAAGAGCAAGAAAAAGATTTTAGCGATACTTCCGGAAAGTATTGGCGGAAGACTTACCATGAGCAGCATTATTGACGGATTTGAACAAAATGACTGCAAAGTTATTGTCTTTGATGAATTGTTCGATAAAAATCTTAAGCAGGTTTTGAAACGTAAATTTGATTATATATGCGGGTATGATTATTCGGGATTAAAAATTAAAATTGATAATCATCTTGAAGTTCCTTCAATTAATTATTTTTCGGATGATTTAAGAAGTAAAACTTCAGGACCGGAGTGGGAAAAATACCTTCCGTATCTTGAAGATGACGACAATTTTACATTCTACTGGGATAAAGTGCTCACCGGATATGAATCTTTTAAAAATATAACTTATCTTCCTCATTTTGTTAATTTTGATGTGTATAAAGATTTAGGTACTGAACCTGAGTTTGACGTTATGTTTGCAGGCAGGCTGGATACGGATTACAGGCTTAGCTTTTTTGAAGAGCTTGTTAATAAACTTCCACACCTTAATATTGCCTGGTTTGCTATAGACAGGCATTACAAAGATGCAAGAGAAAGAGCAATTTATCCGGAATTAATTGATTTGTGCTATCGCGGTTTCATTGATAATGAAGAGGATATGGCGAAAGCTATTAATAATTCAAAAATTGTTTTTAATATGCACTCGCAGGGGATTTCTTCTCTTAATTACAGAACATTTCAAACTGTTGCGTGCAAGCGGCTTATAATAAGCGACTATAGAGAAGAAGTAGCATTGTTTGAGGGACATTTACCTTTCTATGAAGATTTTTCGGATTTAATTTTCAAAATTGAAAGTTATCTGGAGGATCAAAAGGCATACAGAAAAGTTACAGATGAGTGCTGGAAAATTGCGAAACAAAGCCATAACTCAAAAGACTGTACGAGATATATGCTTAAAATTGTCGAAGGATAAACATTACTTGCTCAAGGCTTTAGATACAATAATATACAAATTAACCATCATAAAGCCTAAAAACATTCCCGCAATAACGTCTATCGGATAATGCACTCCGAGCCATAATCTTGTTATGCCGACCAGAAATATCCATACTCCGAATAAGGTTGTTAAAAAATATCTCCAGAAATCAGATTTTGCGTAATGTAAAACAAGGTAAATTAAAATTCCGTAAAAACACATTGTAGTCGAAGAGTGGCCGGACGGAAAGCTGAAACCTTCACATATTGCAGGACGTTCTCTGCAGACAAAGTTTTTAATTAAATCGGTAAGAACATAGCAGGCTTGAGTGAAAAAGATTAGAAGAAAAGCTTTCATATATCTTTTTTCGGAAATCAAAACGCTTCCTGCTGCAATTTGCGGCCATATCATATGATAAGATCTGCCAAAATCCGTAATAAAAGTTGCAATATATACAGGATACGGTGAAAGTGCAAGGCGGATTGAATGTAAAACATTTGCATCAAATTTTGTCAGTCCCGGCATATAAAGTACAAGAACCGTAAGTGTTACAAACACTACGACAGATACTATTACATAATTCCAGTTTAGCGCAACCCCGTATTCCTTCTGACGGCTCATTTCTTCTCCTTTTAATCTTCTAGATTCCGCCTTTAAGTTTCAGGATGAAATCAAGACCTTTATTTACCACAGCCATTACAAGCGGTGAAATTTCACTTACGCACAACGCAAAAAAGAACAGAGCGGAGACGGCAGCTATCAGCTTTTGAATATCAGAAAACATAAATACTTTTTTGCCTCTGTATTCGTCAATTCCCTGATATTCATCCGTGAATGGTTTTACCGGAAATTTTTCTTCTATTTTTTCTATAACATTTGCGTATTTGATTTTGATAAGCGTATTATAAGAATCAACATTCATCCACCACAGGGCGCTGACTGACACCCCCAGCAATGCAAAAACCAGTGTTGCAGATATCTTATTTAAGAAAACAATATTTCCTGTATAAATAAGTGCGACAATAAGAACAAATACCGATACCATATAAAACCTGTTTGTTTTAAAGTTTCTGTCAATAAAGTTTTCTTTTTGTTCACAATATGTCTTGTATTCTTGAAATATCAGCTCTTCTCTGTCCATTTAAGTTCTCCTATATGTTATTATCATTTGAACTGTCGTTATTTCCCCCGTTGCGCTGAATTCTGACGTCGTTCATCAAATCGTCAAATTCTTTTTCGTCCAGCGTTTCTTTTTCAAGAAGATTTTTTGAAATATATTCGAGCATATCTCTGTTTTCACTAAGAAGCTGCTTTGCCTGTTCATATTGTTTATCAACAATCAATTTAACTTCTTTATCAATATCGGCAGCGATTTCTTCGGAGAAATCTCTTGTGTTGCCGAAGTTTCTGCCCATAAAGATATGTTCCTGCTCTTTACCGTAAGCGAGGTTACCCATTTTATCGCTCATACCGTAAGTTGTTACCATGCTTCTTGCAAGCGCGGAAACTTTTTCCAAATCGTTTGAAGCGCCGGTTGTTACGTTATCTTTTCCGTAAATAAGTTCTTCGGCAACACGTCCGCCGAGAATCATTGTAATGCGGTCTAAAAGCTGGTTTTTGCGCATAGTCAAATGATCTTTTTCAGGAAGAGTGAGCGTTATACCAAGAGCCATACCGCGCGGAATAATTGAAACTTTATGCAAAGGATCACAGTTTTTGAGAAGTTTTGCAAGCAGCGCGTGCCCTACTTCGTGGTAGGCGGTATTTTCTTTTTCTTCATCGGAGATAATTCTGCTTTTCTTTTCAGGGCCTGCCATAACTTTATCAATAGCTTCTTCCAGATCAGGCATTTCAATTTCTGATTTATCATGTCTTGCTGCAAGCAGAGCTGCTTCGTTCAGAAGGTTCTGTAAATCTGCGCCGGTAAAGCCCGGAGTGCGTTTTGCAAGAGTCTTTAAGTCAACTTCCTTAGCAAGCGGTTTGTTTTTGGCATGAACGTTCAAAATCTGTTCTCTTCCAAGTACATCAGGTTTATTAATAACAATCTGCCTGTCAAATCTGCCCGGTCTTAAAAGGGCATTATCTAAGATATCAGGTCTGTTTGTTGCGGCAAGAATTATAATATTTGTATTTTCATCAAACCCGTCCATCTCAACAAGGAGCTGGTTAAGTGTCTGTTCTCTTTCATCGTGACCGCCGCCTAATCCTGCACCTCTCTGGCGTCCTACTGCATCAATTTCATCAATAAATACAATACAAGGCTGGTGTTTTTTTGCCTGTTCAAATAAATCTCTTACACGTGAAGCACCAACACCTACGAACATTTCAACAAAGTCTGAACCGCTTATAGAAAAGAACGGAACACCGGCTTCTCCGGCAACAGCTTTAGCCATAAGTGTTTTACCTGTCCCCGGGGCACCGACCAGTAAAACGCCTTTCGGAATTTTAGCACCGAGTTTTACGTATTTATCAGAGTGCTTTAAGAAATCAACAATTTCTTCAAGTTCTTTTCTTTCTTCGTCAATACCTGCAACATCTGCAAATGTTGTCTTAACTTTGTTATCCATAAGCATTTTTGCTCTGCTTTTGCCAAAGGACATAGCCTGAGCACCGCCTGCCTGAATGGATTTTATAATAAGCATAATAAACCCGAGAACAAGAAGAATTGTAATTAATGATGAGCCCATGCTCAGCGCTGAATTTGAATCATTTGAACGTTTAGCGCTAATTTCAACATTGTTTTCTTCGAGTTTTGTCAAAACGTCTGAGTTTTCAGGGAGAAGAACTTTGTATTGTAATTTCGGCGGTTTAACTTCGCCATACAAAGGGTTCGTATTGGATTTTTTAGTTTCGGGCTGGTTGACAGGAAGTGCTATAAGAGAGTCTTTTCCGATATCAACGCTCTTAATTTCTTTGTTTTCAACTTTTTGTATAAAGTTTGTATATGATAATTCTTGAGTGCTTGAAGTCGGTCCTGAAAACAACATTGAAATAAATGCTAAGACCATGATACCCAAGATTACGTACATCCCGATTGATTGATTTTTGTTCATAATTCTCCTTCTCTCCTATTGCATCATTATAACAGAAAAAGTATATCTGGTAAATTAAGCTTAAATGTAACTTTTTGTTTACAAAAAAGGCAATTTTTCGCGGCAAAAATACTTTGTATATATAAGGGATATTACGAGAATATGAGCGCACATAATTTCTGGAACAATTTCACACACGGTTTTATGCACGGAGTATTTAACAATAATCCGTTTTTTGGCTGCATGAACTGGGGCTGGTCTTTTAACAGCTGGTGCAATCCCTTCAACAGCTGCTTTGCTCCTTTTCCTGCAATGATGTACACATATCCTGTAATGTCTCCGGCAAGCATTTTCCCTTTGATGCCTAATATTTCAATGCCTCCGATGCCAAATATTACATTTAACGTGAATGAACTTTTCCCTACGGACAATTGGAATAAGCAGCTAGATAATAACTTTTTAATGGGTGATGTATTTGAAAAGAGTTCTAATAATGCGCAGAATAATACAACATCTTCAATCCCTATTCAGAATACAGATTATTCTTTCAGTTTCATAGGGCAAGGTGCAAATAATTTCAATTTAAATATGTTTTCTTCTCCAGCTTCTCAGCATACGACAATGTCTTTGCCGTCACCTTTACCTTCTCAGCCTTCTGTATCAACACGTAATTCCGGAGCAGCTGAGGTTCCGTCAATGAGTTCTGCAAGAACTTCCGCATCCTCATCTTCACTTGCAGCTCTTAAAGGTAAGCATTGGACAGAAATGACTGACGAAGAAATGAGGCTTGTTTATGGCGATTATACAAGAGATATAACAAAACCTTATCAGGGAACAGCTGCTGATTTAAATAAATATCTTAAAGGCAAAGGCGTACTGGAAGGTCAGGGGCAGGCATTTATTGACGCCCAGAAAAGATATGGTATTAGTGCTTCTGCTCTCGTAGGTATTGCAATGAACGAGTCCGCTGGCGGTACAAGCAAAAATGCAAGACAAAAAAATAATGTCGGAGGGGTTCGTGTAGCCGGTTCTACCACATTCAAGACATATAGTTCGGTATCAGAGTGTATAAGCGATATGGCAAGATTCTTAAAATCAGGTTATGTAAATAACAGCGGCCGTTCATTAACTAAATTGTATCAAATAAATGCCAAGTATTGTCCTACGGCCGATCCTACAGATCATGATAATTTAAATGCTTTGTGGGCAAGAAACGTAAATAAATATGCTTCAGAAGTCGAATCTGCTTTAGTATAATGTTCCGACCTAATATCTACGTGCGTAGCACAAAAAAAAGCCGTTTCTTTAGAGAACGGCTACCAGACTTGGGGAGGAGGTATGAAAAACCACTGGGGTTTTCCATACTAAGCTTATCGGCTGATTTTTATTTTTCTTTAGTTTTTTGTTATAAATCTCATACATTTGCAGGAGTAAATTTTATTAACTGATAAGATTTGTAAAAAAGAATTGAATAAGTTTGTTATTATTGTTACTCTTATAATTATAGGGGAGATAAATTTATGCCGGCATCTTTAGCAAGCAGTAACAGAAAAAAGCAAACAGAAGATTTAACACAGTTAATGCCTCAAAATATTGATGCGGAGGAAGCGATTCTGGGCGCAATACTTGTGAGTCCGAGCTGCATGAATAAGGTTGTTGAACATATAAAACCTGAGTCGTTTTACAAACCTGCACACAGGTATGTATATGAAGCCATGCTGCAGCTATACAATGGTGAAGATAAGATTGATATTGTTTCGGTATCGGATGTTTTAAATATAAATCAGAAACTTGAACTGGTTGGCGGCAGAGCTTTTATTAATGATTTAAGTTATAAAACAATAACAACTTCTAACGTTGAATATTACGCAAAAATAGTTCAGGAAAAAGCAATTAAACGTTCGCTTATAAATGCAGGTTCGGAAATTATATCTTCCGGTTATGATTTAAACCCGATAGAAGAGTCGCTTGAACAGGCAGAAAAACTGATTTTTGATATCGCCTCTCAAAAGGCGTCGCAGGCGCTTGCTCCTATTAAAGACCTTGTATATGATACTTATGCGGAAATTGAGGAGCGGTATAATAATAAAGGGCAGTTGACCGGTGTTCCGACAAGTTTTTATGATTTAGATACGATGATGAACGGACTTCAGAAATCGGATTTGATTATTCTTGCGGCACGTCCTGCAATGGGTAAAACAGCTTTTGCGCTCAATATTGCTCAGAATGTTGCTCTGAGAGCGAATACTCCGGTTGCAATATTTTCTTTGGAAATGTCAAAGAAACAACTAGTACAGCGTCTTTTGTGCTCAGAAGCCGAAGTCGATACTCAGAGGCTTAAAACCGGAAATATGCAGGCAAAGGACTGGGAAAAACTTGCGGTTGCCATGAACAGTTTTTCTGAAGCGCCTATTTATATAGATGATACTGCAGGATGTACGATTACTGATTTGAGGGCAAAATGCAGACGGCTTGCAATGGCGGAGAAAAATCTCGGACTTATTGTTATCGACTATTTGCAATTGATTGAGGGTACGGGAAGGGAAGACCGTATGCAGCAGATTTCAAGTATCTCGAGAGGTTTAAAAATACTTGCAAAAGAATTGAATGTTCCTATAATTGCGCTTTCACAATTATCACGTGCGGTAGAAAGCAGAACTGACAAGCGGCCTATGCTTTCAGACCTGAGAGAATCCGGTTCCATTGAACAAGACGCTGATATCGTAATGTTTATTTATCGTGATGAGTATTATAAAAATGCTAATGAGGATGAAGAACAAGCCGAAAAAGCTGCCAATAAAGGTGAGGCTGAAATTATTATTGCAAAACACAGAAACGGTCCGGTGGGTACAGTAAAACTTCTGTTCCAAGGAAGTATTACAAAATTCAAAAATCCTATTAAAACAGATGTATTTTAATTTATCCGGAGAGCTTTATGTCTTATATTGAAATATTTTTATTGGCTTTAGCTTTATCAATAGATGCATGTGTTGTTTCTTTTTCATACGGTCTTGTATTTAACGAAAAGAAACTCAAAAATTCTATGCTGCTGGCAAGCTCTACAGGATTTTTTCAGGGGATAATGCCAGTAATTGGTTATTTTCTTACAGGGTTTGTGAAATCTTTTATAGAACCTTTTGCAGGACTGATTGTATTTCTAATATTTACTTATCTTGGTGTTAAGTTTATTATGGAAGCTTTTGAAAAACATAAAGAAAAACCTTTATGTATTGATGCTAAATGTTTATTATTAGTTGGTATTGCAACAAGCATAGATGCTTTTTCTGCCGGAATTTCTCTGTCTTTGTTTGGAAACAGAATCCTTAAACCAGCTGTATTAATTGCATTGGTAACATTTCTGAACTCTTCTTTAGGTTTTTATTTCGGTGGGAAATTGAAACACTTGCCGACAAAACCTCTTGAAGTTCTAGCAGGAATTTTGCTCATTGGTTTGGGGATAAAATCCCTTATTTAGTAAACTTCTTCTCTTGGCATCTCAAGAGGGTCAATCAGTAAATTCTCGATCTCAAATTTAAAATAGTCTACTCTGTCGTTAAACTCACTTTCAGACATCGTTTTCTTTGCTTCAAGTAAATCATCAAATAACATAGAACGACATTTTTCTAAGAGCTCTCTGTCTTTAAATTTGTTGAAAGCATCGTCCATAAAACCTCTATAATAGAAGTTTTTATCTAAAACATCCAGATTTAAGTCCTTTAAATCACAAGTTTTTAATCTTTCTGCGTAAGCATTCATAAGTTTACCCAAAACCTTAGGCGCAAAAGGTGTTCCATCTACATCCAGAGCGTGGTATATATAAGCTATTGGATTATATTCAATGTCGTTGAATTTTGGACTAAAATCGATAGCGGTAATTTCTTGAATCATAGGATCAACGAGTAAGTTTTCACCCTTTCTATCAAAAACTATACCATTTGCTCTATTACTTTCTATTTGGTCAAGAACCTTTATGAATGATTCTTCCGGGAAATTATTTGCAATAAGTTCTTGCATTGATTCTTTAACCTTAATACCTGATACCGTATCAGAATTTCTCATAATTTTGAGTGGAATCCCTGAAATGTATTTTAATAGAGTGAGTCCTTCTCCAAGTTTTGCAATGACAAAATTTGCCTTATCAAATTTATCCAGCTTATAATTTAACTTTAAATTGTTATAGTTTGTAGCTATTCGTCTATTCTCTCTAATACAATATTCTCTTGGGAATTCTTCAATTTTATATACAGTTGCTTCCTGTCCACGTCCTAATGGAATTTGTTTTTTTAATGCATTTTGGCAAATTTCTATAATTTGCTTTTCCGGTAAATCCATTAAATCTTTTGGTCTAACGTTATTGTTTGCGCCGCTTGGCAAAATTTTCTTTATGGTAGTTTTGCACTTAGATAAAATGGATTCCGGTAGATTGATAATTTTAGAAGCCTTGAATGACACCGTATCTTTTGGAAGATGTGTAGCGTCAGGTGTGTTATAACGTGGAATAACATTAGTTTTTGTTTGATTATATCGAGTATTATTGGTGAATGTATTGTATATTTTCATAGCAACAATATAAAAAACGGTGAAAAAAAAAATTGCTATGAAGCTATTGAATGTAAAGAAATTTGTAACAATTAAGTAATAACTATCGTAAGATAAGTGTTTAAAGTTTGTATGTAAAAAGGGCACAAAAAAAGACCTACCCAGAGGTAAGCCTTTTTTTAATTGCCCTTGGCCAGACTTGAAAGCGGTAGCTCGGAGTAAAGAGCGAATTTGGCGGCGTAGAGCCGGCAAACTGAGCTCTTACTTTACGTTTGCGCCGTATACAATCTTTGATTGTACAGGCGCTGTCTGGCAAGCGAGAACTTTGTTCGAGCGTCAAGGAAATAAAAAAAGACCTACATTTCTGTAAGTCTCTTTTAAAAATGCCCTTGGCCAGACTTGAACTGGCACCGAGGGAGAACCCCGATTGGATTTTAAGTCCAACGCGTCTACCGATTCCGCCACAAGGGCTTGTTTATTAAATTTTCACTTTGGAGAGCGGAATCGCCAGCCGCGCGTCTACTCTCCCCTCCATCTCGGACGATACTCAATCGTCCTCGCGGAGTCCTTGCCACAAGGGCTTGTTTATTAAATTTTCAACAAGTTAATGATAATATAAACATCTTTATAAGTCAAACTAAAAAAGGAGCACTCATTTGAGCACTCCTCTTTAAAAATGTTTCAGGTTCTGACTCTAGCTTTCTAAGCCTTCTTTTTGCTTGTTCAGCATGTCCTGAATTTTTCCCATAATCTCTTCACTTTTTTCTTGTACATCTGAAACTATATTGTCTGCTCTTCTTTGCAAATCTTTTACTGTTTCATCTGTTTTTTTTGCAACGTCAGATGCCATTTCACCAATCATTTCTCTTGTCTCTGCGCCTGATTTCGGGGCAAGAAGTACTCCTGCTACTGCGCCGATTGCTGCACCTACTGCAAAGCCTGCTAAAAATTTCATTACTGACATATTATTTTCTCCTTCTTTTGTAGTTTAACTTTCTCTATTATTTTTTGTATTGACCGCCTGATTTACTTCTTTTTAGCAAAAAACTTAAACGCTGTGCTGAGTCCGGTTGAAAAACCTTTGGCAACTGAGCCGGTTATTGAAGATAATTTGCAAAGAATATTTAAAGGTGTTTTTCTGATAAAATCTTTTACCTTGTTTACCCCTTCATCTGCCTTGATAATAATTCCGCTTACTATTTCAACGGATTTATTAATGTTTTTTAATGTCGGAGTTAATTCTTCTTTTACTATTTCCGCGGTTTCGTTTACGTTTTTGGTAAGTTTGGATAGGTCAAACAGAACCTTAACCAGCATGCCGCCAACCAGTATGACTATTATGCCGGTTGCGTATGCCAGGAAAGTTAAACTTTGATATAAATGTGCTGTTTCCATTAATTTTCCTCTGCTTGTATTTAGTTGAAGTCGTAATCAGATACGTCCTCAAGCTCTTTTGCTTTTCTCATTTTTTTTGATTTTAACATGTTTGAAAACTTTTTATATTGTCTTTCAAGCTTATATCTGAGTAGGTCAATTGATTCAATTGCCTGTTTTTTTGCTTCATTAACCGCAGGTGAGTGCTTTTCAGCCAAATCATATACGGTTTCTTTAACTTTAGCTCTCATCTCTGAGCCTGGACGCGGTGCGTACAGTACGCCGGCGATAAGACCGCCTACAACTCCGGCTAAGAGTCCCATTCCGAAGCCGAATGAAGATTTATCTTTGCTCATAATGTACCTCTTTTCTGTTTTGTTTCTCTCTGCCCACTTATTATATCACACTTTGCAGGACGGATAAACCCTTGACTATTGTTTTTAGGATTTTGGATTTTCGGATTTTTTTTAATACTTTAATATTAATACTCCAAAATAAAGTTAATGCTATAAGACTTTCTAATTTTTTTAGCATTATCTTATTTCGTAATTCTTTTAATTTTTCAACATACATCGGTACAAGTTCTGCTATCTGGTCGGAGATTTTTCTTACAAGACGGGTAATTTCTTTAATCTTCGGATTTGCCTCAACAACAAAAGCATTGGTTTCAAGTATCATTTTGTCAAACTGAACCAATTTTGAAATTATGGTATATGCGATTATTAATTCCGCTATAAAAACTATTGTTGTAAATATCTTAAAAAGCATATTTGTTCTTGTTCGGAGCTGTTCTTGCTAAATCCGATTTCCTCCTGTTTCATATTTGCATTATTATATGATTATATTTTATAATATTAGAAAAGGAAATACACCCGCTGGGGTAAATCTCAGGGGGCAGATAGAGGAAAAGTCTGGCAGTCGTAGGTTTTAGAAGGAGAAACATGGGTTTTTATTTTTCATTAATACTTGCAAAAATAATCAGTGCGTTTTTGCATATAACCGGAATTTCTTCAGGAACATCAATTATAGGGCGGATTGTATTAAAAGTCTCTCCGAATTTTCTTAAAGAATGCAATAAATACATTAAAACAAAGATCAATGTTACCGGAACTAACGGTAAGACTACAACTTCCGGACTTGTTACACATATTCTAAACTCAAGCGGAAAAACTGTTGTTAATAATGCAATGGGTGCAAATATGCTTACAGGAGTTGTGAATGCGCTTTCTGTTTCTTTGAATCCTTTTATCAAAACGGATTATTCGGTTATAGAGTCTGATGAAGCTTACTTATCAAAGATTTATGACCAATTTGATGCGGATTATCTTGTAGTGACAAATTTATTCCGCGATCAATTGGACAGATACGGCGAACTTGCGACAACAAAGAGACTTATTCAGGAGGGGATTGATAAAAAGCCGGAATTAAAACTTTTATTGAATGCCGACGATCCTCTTGTTGCTTCGTTTGAGGGGAAAAATAAAATATTTTACGGAATAGAAGATGTTTATTATGCTGATGAAAGTTTGAAATCAAAGTCTTCAACGGAAGAAGTTTTCAGCTGCCCTTGCGGAAAAGCTTTGAAGTATGAGAAAAAGTTCTTTGCCCAGCAGGGACATTATTATTGTGATTGCGGTTACAAAAGACCTGAGCCTAAATACAGTGCGGAGGTGACTTTATACAAAGATTATTCTGTTTTAAGTATAAACGGTATTAATTATGAAATTCCTCTTGTCGGGCTTTATAATGCATATAATGCTCTTGCTGCAATCTCGCTTTGTCTTGAACTCGGAATACGGGATATAGAAAAATGTCTGGGTTCTTTCAAGGTTGCGTTTGGAAGGAGTGAAGTCAAATATTTAAACGGAAAAAGAACTCTTATTCAGCTTATAAAAAACCCGATTGGCGCAAATGAAGTTTTGAAAACAGTAAGCAGGGATTCAAATCTGTTGATAATTATCAATGATAATTATGCGGACGGGCGTGATGTCTCATGGCTCTGGGATGCGGAATTTGAGCGTGTAAATACTAATAAGAATGAGATTGTTGTTTCCGGTATAAGAGCAAATGACATGGCGTTAAGGCTCAAATATGCAGATATTCCGGAAAAACAAATTAAAATTATTTCCGATATAGATAATGCTGTTGAATATATTTCAAAATCGGCGGAAAATGATATTACAATTTTGCCTACATATACGGCGCTTTTGAAGGTTAATAAAATGAAAAATTTAAGGAGCAGATAATATGTTACTAGGTGTAAATATAGATCATGTTGCGACATTAAGAAATGCAAGGGGCGGAAATGAACCTGATGTTATTGCGGCTGCACGAATATGTAAAGACTGCAAAGTCGAATCGATTACTACCCACCTGCGGGAAGACAGGCGTCATATTAAAGATGCTGATGTCGAAGCAATCAGAATGCTCCCGAGAGTTCGTCTGAATCTTGAGATGGCAATGACGGATGAGATGCAGCAAATTGCTCTGCGTCTGAGACCGCATGCGGTATGCATTGTCCCTGAAAAGAGACAGGAACTTACAACGGAAGGCGGGCTGGATGTTGCAGGGCAGCTGAATCGGGCAATAGAGTTTGTTAAACCGCTTATTGAAAAGAAAATAGAAGTAAGTTTCTTTATAGATCCTGATATTAATCAAATTTCTGCAGTATCGAAAACGGGTGCTCCTTTTATTGAACTGCATACGGGCAGATACTCCGAGGCTTTCGGTACGCTAGAAGAAGAAAAGGCTTTTGAAGATTTAAAAGGTGCAGCAATCTTTGCTCAAAATTTCGGCTTAAAAGTCAATGCAGGACACGGCTTAAATTATCAAAATGTAGGAAGAATGCATGAAATTCCTAACCTTGTAGAATTAAATATAGGACATTCAATAATTGCACGTTCTGTTTTTGTTGGCTTAGAGCAGGCAATTAAAGAAATGAAGGCGCTTTGCGAAGGGAAAAAGTAAATATTTAGAATGAGGATAGCATGGAGCACTATACACAATCTCTACCGTATGAATTAGAGCTTACATCAAGAGTTTTGCACGAAGCTGCAAGATGCTTTTTTGAACAGAATAATTTTCCGATATCTCAGGAAGAGTTCATTATTCTGGACTGTTTATATATGAATCCGGGGATTATTCAGATTGAACTTGCAAAATTAATAATGAAAGGCAGAGCTCATACCGGAAAATTTTTAAAATCTCTGGAGTACAGAGGGCTCATTGCACGTAATCCTAAAAATCAGGGTTCAAAAATAATCATGGAAAGTACAATTACGCCTAAAGGGCTTGAGATATATAAGGAAATAAGTGAGGCTCTTGACAAACACATAAGTGAATCAAGTACTTACGCAAACATTGATGTTAAAAAACTAATAAAGTTATTGAAATTAATAAGAGAAGACGCAATCAAGAAATTTGACATAAAATTTAACTAAAAGTACTTGCAAATTAAAAAATTGTGTGGTTTAATTTACGTGTTGATATTTCTACATGTGGTAAAGGAAACATAAAATGGGGCAGGACGCAGCAGCGACAGAAGAGTGGAAGTTTAAATTAAATCCGTGGATTACGATGATTCCACTGATGATTTCAATATTTATGTTTGCTCTGGATGAAACGATATCAAATGTTGCGCTTCCATATATGGCGGGAACTTTTTCTATTAGCCATAACGAGTCAACCTGGATTATCACCAGCTATCTTGTTGCAAGTGGTGTTGTAATCCCGACAGTTGATTTTTTCAGCCGTCTTATGGGCAGAAAACAATACTTTATGCTAAGTATAGTAATCTTTACTGTTGCATCCGTCTTATGCGGAATATCAAACTCTATGGCAATGATATTATTTTCAAGAATTTTGCAAGGCGCCGGTGGCGGCGGTATTCTGCCGGTAGTTCAGGCGGTAATTTTTGAGATTTTTCCTAAAGAAAAATTGCCTGCTGCAATGGCAGTATTCGGACTTGGTGTAATTGTTGCTCCAATAATGGGTCCTGCTCTTGGCGGCTGGATTACTGAAAACTGGTCCTGGCCATTTATTTATTTTATTAATATTCCTTTCGGTATTGTTGCGTTCTTCTTAACTCATAAATATCTTGAAGAACCGCCTTATTCAAGAAAACAAAAAAATGTGTCTATGGATATGTCGGGCTTCTTTTTCCTTGCACTCTGGCTTTTGACATTACAGGTCGTTTTAGACAAAGGTAATGATGCGGACTGGTTCGGTGCACCTTGGATTTGCAAACTATTTACAGTATCAATGATATCCTTTCTTATTTTTGTATTTATTCAGGTTAAAAAAGGAAAAACGAAGACCGGCTTGATAGACCTTGCAATATTAAAAAACCATAATTTTTTAATTGGTACAATGGGACAAATGGTTTTGATGGCTGTTATGATGTCATCCGCATCGATTTTACCGTCTATGCTCCAGTCGCTTCTCGGTTATACTGCATTTTTAAGTGGTATATCCATGGTTCCCCGAGGCGCAGGATGTTTGTTAGCTTCTATTCTTTGTGGGGTATTTGTGTCGAAAATAGGTATCCGTCCGGTTGTAATTGCGGGACTTATTACTCTTGCATGCTCTGGATTGATGCTCGGTGAAATTAATACCCATATTGCTCTTGCGGATATTGCGTTTCCAAACTTCGTATTCGGGCTTGGCATGATTCTTGCAATGGTACCGTTATCAAATATTTCCTGTGCGACTCTTCCGAAAGAAGCGCAGACAAATGCTGCCGGTGTTCAAAACCTGCTTAAAAATACGAGCGCTGCAATCGGTACTTCTATTGCAACAACAATGATTACCAGGTTCTCGCAGGCGCACCAGTACACAATGATTAAGTTTCTGACAGACACGAACCACGTTTTTTCAGAACGGGTTCAAGCAATGGCAGGGTCTTTTTCTTCTCTTGTAGATCCTCAAACTGCCATGTATATGGCGCAGGCTCAAATTCATAATATCTTAAGACAGCAGGCGACTTTGTGGGGCTATGTTGAAACTTTCAGATATTATGCAGTAGCGGTAGTATTTATTCTGCCGTTTGTATTGTTCCTCTATGAAGGTGATAAAGAAAAGAAAGCTGAAGAAGAACAGACAAAGAACGTTTAAAAAGTTTCCGGCTCTGCGTGAATGTTTATTGAAACACTTCCGAGTTTTGTTTTAATTTCATTTTCGATTTGATCGCAGATTGCATGACAGCATTGAAGCTTCATTTCCGGATTAAATAAAAGCGTCATTTCAATTTCTTTACATTGTCCGGCTTTGCGTCCTTTTATGTCTTTGTAACCCTTTACAACCTGATTTTTTTCAATAATTTTTTCAATTGTATTGATGTCTTCTGCCGGAATGGAGCCGTCAAGAAGATTATTCAGCGTTTCTTTTGAAATTGAAAAACCTGCTTTAAGGATAATTACGGCTACAATTATTGCGATAACAGGATCAAGTGCTGTAATTCCTGTTATTTTTATTAGGATTAATCCTGCAAGAACGCCGAGTGAAGAATAAATATCTGTGCTCAGGTGCTGTGCATCTGCGTGCAGTGAAATCGAGTCGGATTTTTTTGCGACGTAAAACAGATATTGGCTTACCAGAAAATTGGCGATAACTGCAAATCCCATTACAAAAATACCGATAGTCGGCTCTGATTTAGCGTGATATCCGAAAATTAATTTTGTTGAAGCTTCATAAATAATATAAAGCCCCGCAAAAATAATTAATCCGCCCTCTATAAAACCGGACATATCTTCGTATTTTCCATGCCCGAAAGGGTGCTCCTTATCAGCAGGTTCCGAAGAACGCGTTACGGCAAAAAAAGTTATAATTGACGCCAGAAAATCAGAAAGCGAGTGGATTGCTTCCGAAATAATACTGATACTTCCGGATATAATCCCTGCAATAACTTTAAAAAGAATTACAATTGCATTGGACGTAATTGAAAGTCCTGCCGCAAATTTCTTTTCGGTCTCGATTTTCATTAAGCAACTCCGTTGTTAAGCAGATCGTGAATGTGGATTACGCCTACAGGTTTTGAGTTTTCTACTACAAAAAGGTTTGTAATCTTCTTATCGTGCATAATCTTTAATGCTTCAGCTGTCATTGCGTTTGGAGAAATTGTTTTTGGATTTCTTGTCATTAAATCGACCGCTTTTTCTTCAAGGATTTTGGAGGAGAGGCATCTTCTCAAATCGCCGTCTGTTAAAATACCTGTCAAATCACCGTTCTGATTAATAAAACCTACACATCCGAGTCGTTTTGAAGTCATTTCTAAAAGCACGGCCTGCATATTTGAGTTTTCGTCCAGAAGCGGCATTTCCTGACCCGTATGCATAAGATCGGATACGCGTTTAAGTATGGCACCGAGTTTTCCGCCCGGATGTCTGTCGTTGAAATCTTCTTTGGAGAAGCCTTTGCGCTCAATCATTCCGATTGTAAGAATGTCTCCCAAAACAAGTGTCGCTGTTGTGGAATTTGTCGGAGCCAATCCAAGCGGGCATGCTTCGCCGTTATTAGGGAGCGCAAGAACTACATCGCCGGCTTTTCCGAGGGAACTTTCAGGGTTTTTTGTAATGGAAATCAGAGTTATACCAAATCTTTTGCAGTAATTGAGAATATCAACCAACTCTTTAGATTCACCGCTGTTTGAGATTGCAATCACCACATCATCCTCGGTAATCATTCCCAGATCTCCATGGCTTGCTTCTGCAGGGTGTACAAAAAATGACGGTGTTCCGGTTGAAGCAAGTGAGGCGGCAATTTTTTTCCCGATGTGTCCTGATTTACCCATACCGGTTATAATTATTCTGCCTTTTGCATTCTGCATCAAATCCAGAGCTTTTGTAAGGCTGTCAGCATCAAGAGAGTGCTTTAATTCTTCAATGGCCTTAATTTCCGTATCAATTGTTCTTATGGCGGATAATCTATCTAATTCTTTTTGAGATTGCTGGATTGTTGCAGACATTTTTCATACTCCTTTTTTTTAACCATTTTTATCGGTTGACATCGGTATTTTTGCCGATTTTATTTTAGTATGCCCTGTCAACCTCTGCAGACTTTGCTGCGGGCTGACTGGGTCAAGCATCTTTAACCATTTTTATCGATTAACATCGGTATCATTACCAGTTATTTTACTACAAAAATTATTTGCTTTAAAATAGTAATTATGAAAACATTAGCTGAGTATAAAGAAGAAATTCACTCCTGTTCAAAGTGCGGAATCTGTCAGTCTGTATGTCCTGTTTATAAAATTACCGGAAATGACTGTACTGTGTCGCGCGGACAGTTTATTATGCTTAAAGGTTTGATAAAAGGCGATTTAAAAATGTCTCCTAAAATCAATCGCTATCTGGATTTATGCCTGAAATGCGGCGCCTGCTCCAAGTTCTGCCCGAGCGGAATTGATGTTGTGGATATTATTGCCTCGGCTAAGGCTGAATATTTTAAAACCAGCCGATTGGAAAAGATTATTTCTTCTGTACAAAAGACTTTTATTTTTAATTTTGGCGTAAATCTTTTAGGTTTATTTGCAAGAAAATTTAAGAGTAAAAAGTTTGATAAAAAGGTTATTTATTTTGGCGGCTGCAGCGGAAAAATGAAGGGAAACAAAGCGGTAGTAAAAATTCTTAATTCCTGTGGGGTAGAAGTTATAACTCCGGATTTTCAATGCTGCGGAATACCGTTTTATGTAAGGGGAGACAAAGAGTCTTACGAAAGCTATAAAAAAAGCTTTGAGGAAATTGTTCAAAAATATGATGTAAAAGAAATTGTAACTACCTGTGCAAGCTGCGAAAAGACTTTAAAAAGTTACAAAATTGAAGGATTAGAGATTAAGAATATTTTTGAATACATAAGAGAAAAAGAATTAAAGCCTATATTGAAAAAGAGGTTTAAAGTTACTTTTCACAAGCCTTGCAATATAGATAATTTTGAAGATATTGAATGGATTTTAAAAAATACGGAAAATCTTGAATATATTGAGATGGAAAATTATGACAAATGCTGCGGGCTTAATGGTATAGCAAAAATTTCAGAATACAAAGTTATGTCTGAGATTTTTAAGGCTAAACATAAAGATATAGTAAATTCCGGTGCAAGAATTGTACTTACCTCCTGCCTCGGGTGCGAAGCTGCGCTTAGATTGTTTTCATTCGGGAAATACAGAGTTATGGACTTTGCCGAATTTCTGAATAAATACGCTAAACCTGATTAGCTAAACTTCTCCCGAATACCCCCAGAGATTTACTCCTTTCATTATTGATACTCTCTTTTAATATTTTGTTTGCGTATTTCAATTTGGAATTAAATTTGCAATTCTGCATAAGAAATAGTGAAAAATTTAACATACTTTTCAGATTATTCAAAGACCATTTTTCCTTTGAAAAATATTTAAGCTCGTCTCTGTACGCATTTATCTCACTTTGCAAACGATATCTTATACTTTGAAACAAATCTATCTTTACCGGATTCGGAATCTCTGTAAGAAGTGAATCTATTTTTCGCTTAAACTCTTTCATATTAACGGGTTTTGACAAATCGGATAAAAACAAATCGTTAATTGTATCAATTTTTCTATCCGAATTAAGATAATTTATACCGTTTGAAGCTCGAAGCATATTAATTTTGGGATTAAACAATCTATCAAAAAAATGTCTTACTTCATGAAAAGCCGTAAATTTATTAAGTATATAGTTATTGCTTTCATCCATTGGCAATAAGAATTTGTACCCCAGATGAACAAGCATAAAGTCATTATTTTCATCAAGTCCCAGCTTAGATAGAGTTCCCATACTGCCGTTAAACATATTGTTTTGTTCAGGGGCAACTGCATAACTGATTTTTGAAGGTGCAATAACCTTATCGAGCGAAGCTCTAAAGTGATTAACCTCACACATTCCGTCTAAGCAATACGGATTTAAATTATTGTAAAACTCTTTTGTATACTTTCCCGCCAGTTTCTGTCGGTGAGCAACCGAACCTTTTATTGTACTAAAAGGTAGCCTTGCTTCGTGTAAAATCTTATTTCGTACTAGAACTTTCTTTATCATCAGTTACACAAAAAACCGTAAAAAAATTTCTTGCTAATTAAAGAATTTGCGGATAACTTTTTCAATTTGCCTTGAAGCAGTTCCGTCGCCGTAAGGATTTTGAGCTTTTAGCCTTGTAGAATCCTTGGTTGAAGAGAGTATTTTTTCACTTTCGGCAACTATTTTTTCGTAATCTGCTCCGACAAGTTTTGAAACGCCGGCATCTATACCTTCTTTTCGCTCTGTTTCATATCTCATAACAAGAGTAGGACAGGCAAAAGACGGAGCTTCCTCCTGTATTCCGCCGGAATCCGTGAGAATAAGTTTTGCATGTTTCATCAAATACACAAGATACGGATAATCAAGCGGTTTTAAAAGATGTATGTTCTTAAAGTTACCCAATCTTGAATGAATTTTGTCGTGAACATTCGGATTCGGATGAACGGGGATTACAAAAGTGTGATTTTCGTATTTTTTTGCAAGATAAGAAATCGCATCTATAATTCTGTCTATTCTTTCCCCGTGGTTTTCACGCCTGTGTGCCGTTATCAGTACAAGTCTGTCATCTATCGGAATACTTTTTTCTTCAAAGAATTTTCTTGATTTTTCAATAACTTCATCAGAAAGACAGAATAGCGCATCAATAACCGTGTTTCCGACAACGTGAATTTTATCGGGCGCGATATTTTCTTTTAATAAAGCTTCTTTATTTACTTCTGTTGGTGCAAAATGCAGTTCCGCAACCCTTGAAGTCATCTGGCGCATAACTTCTTCCGGAAACGGCTCATAAATATCATAAGATCTTAAGCCTGCTTCTACGTGAAATACGGGAATTCTGTGATAAAAAGCAGTAAGCGCCCCGCACAAAACTGTCATAGTGTCGCCTTGAACAATAGCCGCATCAATTTTATTTTCACAAAAAACCTTATCCAAACTTGTCAAAATTCTTGCCTGAACTGATGAAAGAGACTGGTTTTCTCTCATGCAGTCAAGATTTATATCGGCTTTCAAACCGAAATATGCAAGTGTCTGATTAGAAAGCTCTTTTTGCTGCTCTGTGTTACAAATTATAACATTGTAATCTTCGGGATATTTTTTCATCTCAAGTATTACAGGTGCGAGTTTAATGATTTCCGGACGTGTTCCAAATATAAAAATAATGTTTTTCATAAAAGTTATTATACAATAAAATCTTTTTTTGCTATACTGTAACTATCTGATGAATCTTGAGCAGTGAGTAAGGAGAGTGTGATTATGCGTCAGCGGCCAAAAGAACAGGATAAAATCGAACGCCGTCATAATTTTTTGCCTGTTGAAGAAAATTTAACGGCGGAGCAGGTTAAAGAAGAAGCTTCCAGATGTTTGAGCTGTAAAAATCCGCGTTGTGTAAAGGGATGTCCGGTCAATATTGATATCCCCGGGTTTATTAAAGCTTTAAAAGAAGATAATTTGGAGGAAGCCGGAGAAATTATAAGACATACAAGTATGCTTCCTTCCGTATGCGGAAGAGTTTGTCCGCAGGAAAGACAATGCGAAGGCCAATGTGTTTTAGGTATTAAGGGTGAAGCCGTTGCAATAGGTGCGCTGGAAAGATATGTCGGTGATAATACAGCTGCCAAGCCTGCTGAAATTGTTCCTACCGGCAAAAAAGTTGCTATTGTCGGTTCAGGCTGTGCAGGAATTACTGCAGCTTCGGATTTGAGAAAAGCAGGACATGATGTTACCATATTTGAAGCACTTCACGAATTTGGCGGGGTTTTAAGATACGGTATACCGCCGTTCAGACTTCCGAGAACTGTTTTAGACAGAGAAATTAACAACCTCAAAGAAATGGGGGTTAAATTTGACAAAAATGTTATTGTCGGAAAGTCGATTACTCTCAAACAGCTTAAAGACGAAGGCTATGATGCAATATTTATTTGCTCCGGTGCGGGACTGCCTAAAATGATGAATATTCCGGGAGAAAATTTAAACGGGGTTTATTCCGCAAATGAATTCTTAACAAGAGTTAATTTAATGCATGCAAATGAAGAAGATTCTGCAACTCCTCTGCGAGTAGGAAAATCAGTTGCAGTAATAGGCGGTGGTAATGTTGCAATGGATGCCGCAAGAACAGCAGTAAGAGTCGGATATGAAAAAGTTTACATTGTTTACAGGAGAACAGAAGCCGAACTCCCAGCCCGTCTGGAAGAAATCCGTCACGCAAAAGAAGAAGGTGTTATGTTCCATTTCCTTCACGCACCTGTTGAAATTTATAACAAAGGCGGGTATGTTAACGGGATGAAATTTGAAATTATGGAGCTCGGTGAACCTGATGAGTCCGGAAGACGCAGACCTATGGGTACCGGAAGATATACGGATTTAGATGTTGATTCCGTAATTGTTGCGCTAGGAACAGGGCCGAATCCTATAATTCAAAAGTCTGCACATTTAGACGGATTAGATTTTGCTGTAGATTCAAAAGGGTATTTTACAGTTGATCCTGAAACAAGAGAAACTTCAATTCCTACTGTATATGCAGGAGGTGATGTTGCTCCGGTCGGGGCTTCAAATGCAATAAACGCAATGGGTGCAGGCAAAAAAGCGGCAAAGGCAATTAATGATTATTTATCTAAATAAGTTTACAAGACTTTTGTTTTATGATATAGTTTTTATGTAAAAGAGTGCTAACGAGGGAGTGTATAACAAAAACAAAAGATACAACCCCGGAAGCCGCAAAATGAGGGCTTTTTAATGCTTATAGAAAAATATTTGGAAGTTGTTGTTAAACAAAGAGGGTCAGACCTCCATATTTCTGCAGGTCTGCCTCCGGTCGTTCGTATAGACGGTAATCTCCAGCGTATGGATGTGCCGGCTCTGAAACCGGAAGAAGTTGAGTTGCTTCTGTTTCCAATGTTGAACAAAGAGCAGAGACGTAAACTGGAACAAGATTGGGAATTAGACTTTTCATACGGTATTCAGGGATTGAGCCGTTTCAGGGTTAATATTTATAAGGATAGAGGAAATTATGCAGCTGCATTCCGTGTAATTGCATCTAAAGTTCCGTCTTTTAAAGAATTAGGCTTATCTGATACGGTTAGAAAGATTGCAGAAAAACCACGCGGACTGGTTCTTGTAACAGGTCCTACAGGTTCAGGTAAATCAACTACTCTGGCAGCGATGATTAATTACATTAACGAGAGCAGATCAGAGCATATTTTGACAATTGAAGACCCTATCGAATTTATTCACCCGTCAAAACGTTCTATTATTCACCAGAGAGAATTAGGTCAGGATACAAGAAGTTTCGCAAACGCTTTGAAATCAGCACTTCGTGAAGACCCTGATATCATTCTGGTAGGTGAGATGCGTGACTTGGATACAATTCGTTTGGCTCTGACAGCTGCAGAAACAGGTCACTTGGTATTCGGTACTTTGCACACCTCTTCTGCGTCTCAAACAATTGATCGTATTATTGACGTATTCCCTGAAGGTCAGCAGCAGCAGGTTCGTGTACAGCTTTCTAACTCATTAGTTGCTGTATTCTCTCAAACTTTGTTACCTCTTCTTCAAGCAGACGGTACAAAGAGCGGCCGTGTTATGGCTCAGGAAGTTATGCTGGTTATACCTGCCATTGCTAACTTGATTCGTGAAGCAAAAGCTGCACAGATTTACTCAACAATGCAAACAAATTCAGGTTTTGGTATGCAAACTCTTGAAATGTCTCTTAGAGATTTGTATATGAGAAAGAAAATTACTCTAGAGGATGCGCTGGCTCGTTCAAGTCGTCCGGAAGAATTCAAGAGAGGTTTGCAGAATTCATAAAAATTTTCAAAATAAAAAGAGGCGAGTTTATACCGTCTCTTTTTTTTATGCCTAAAAGATTGATTTTTACTAGTGTTTGTACTACATTTATTATTGTATAGAGAAAAGCTTTTATAAAAAGGAGGAAGCATTCTATGGAAACATACGGAATCGAAAAATTTGGTATTATAGGACCAAAAGCAGTTTATCGTAATTTAACTCCTGCTCAGTTGACAGAAGCTGCATTACGCAGAGGTGAAGGCTCTTTGAGCAATACTGGCGCCCTTGTTGTTACAACAGGTAAATATACGGGACGTTCACCTAAAGACAAATTTATCGTAGATACAGAAAGTATCCACAACGACATTGCTTGGGGTAAAGTTAACCGCCCTATAAGCAGAGAAAAATTTAATTCAATCAAGGGTAAGATTGCAGCATATTTGCAAAATCGTGAAATCTTCATTTTTGATGGTTTTGCAGGCGCTGACAAAAATTATACCCAGAAGTTCAGAGTAATCAACGAACTTGCAAGCCAGAATCTGTTCATTCACCAGTTGTTAATCAGACCGACTGCTGAAGAATTGGCAAGCTACGGTGAAGCTGATTACACAATCCTTTGTGCTCCTGGTTTCAAATGTGATCCTGAAGTTGACGGCGTAAATTCAGAAGCTTGTATCGCTATTGATTACGAAGCTCATGAAATTATCATTTGCGGCTCTCAATATGCTGGTGAAATCAAGAAATCTGTATTTGCAACTATGAACTACATTATGACTAAGAAGAATGTTCTTCCAATGCACTGTTCAGCAAATATGGATCCAAAGACCGGTGAAACGGCTGTATTCTTCGGGCTTTCAGGAACAGGTAAAACAACTTTATCAGCAGATCCTAACCGTAAGTTAATCGGTGATGACGAACACGGCTGGTCTCCTGACGGTGTATTTAACTTTGAAGGCGGATGCTATGCAAAATGTATTAACCTTTCTGCAGAACATGAACCTGAAATCTACAATGCTATTAAGTTTGGTTCACTTGTAGAAAACGTTATTATGGATCCTGAAACAAGAGAATTTGATTTCAATGATGGAACATTGACAGAAAACACACGTGTAGGTTATCCGATTAACTACATTGATAACGCTCAAATCCCAAGCATGGGCGGTATTCCTAAGGTTGTCATCTTCTTAACAGCTGATGCTTTCGGCGTATTGCCGCCAATTTCAAGATTGGATAAGAATGCTGCAATGTACCACTTTGTAACAGGATTTACTTCAAAATTAGCAGGTACTGAAAGAGGCGTTACTGAACCGCAGCCTACATTCTCAACATTGTTCGGCGAACCGTTTATGCCGATGGATGCTTCAGTTTATGCTAAAATGCTCGGTGACAAGCTTGAACAATACGGAACAAAAGTATACTTAGTTAACACCGGTTGGGCAGGCGGAAGTGCATCTTCAGGTGCTAAACGTATGAAACTTGCTTACACAAGAGCTATGGTAACTGCTGCATTGAACGGCTCATTTGATAGTGTTGAATTTAAACACCATGATGTATTCAATGTAGATTATCCTACATCTTGTCCTGATGTACCTTCTGAAATGCTTGATGCAAGAGGTATGTGGGCAGATAAGAGTGCTTATGATGCTGCTGCTAACAAGCTTGCTCAAATGTTTGCAGACAACTTTGCCGCTAAGTATCCAAATATGCCGGCAGAAATTGTTAATGCAGGCCCTAGAGCTACAGCAAACGTATAAGTTAATTTTATTTAACTCAAAGGGCGCCGTAAATTTTACGGCGCCTTTTTTGTTTGCAAATCAGACTTGTATTTTTTACTCACTGTTGCTATGCTCGCGTATAATCCACTCGCGGCGCGAGGATTTGTTAGTTCTGACAGTGGCGGCGCCCTCCCGAGCGTCTTTTAGCGAGGGTCAGAGTGCGGGTTCACCCGCAACAGCCATTTGATTTTATGCTCGTAAGAGCATCGTAAACAACAAAAATTTCTTCTTTTTTGCTTCGTTTTTTCTTCTTTCATTTTTAAAGAAGAAAAAATGAAGAAATAATATTTGTACTTTTCTTTCTCTTTTGTTGCGAAATGAAGAGTTTATCAAGAAATTTTCAAGCCTGTAGTCATACCTACCAACCCAATGCATTTACCCCGAAAAGATACCAAAAGAAAGAGAAACAACGCAAATGTTTTCAACGCTCTTACGAGCGATGGTTTGAATGGCTGTTGCATGCGGCGCCTGCACTCTTACGCTCGCTATTGCTATGCTGACGCATAACACGCTCGCGGCGCGAAAGCTTGTTAGTTCTGACAGCGGCGGCGCCCTCCCGAGCGTTTCTT
>CALUQE010000009.1 GCA_944322845.1 Candidatus Gastranaerophilales bacterium | reverse complement strand
AATAAATTTCTTCTCATAACACCCATTCTTATTTAACTGAACTATATGATTCCATTATAATATTTTCTAAAGAATTAATCAAGTCGGATTCGGGAACTCTTGCGATAATCTCTCCTTTTTTAAATATATAGCCTTCTTTGATAGCACCTGCTATACCGAAATCCGCATGTCTTGCCTCACCCGGCCCGTTAACAGGGCAGCCCATCACGGCAATAGTTATCGGCAAATCCAGATTCTTAAAGCGTTCTTCCACCTGTTTTGCAAGTCCTATTAAATCAATTTGTGTTCTTCCGCAGGTCGGGCAGGAGATAAAATTAATTCCCTTTTTCCTTAAATTGAGCGCTTTTAATATACCGAATCCGGCATGGACTTCTTCAACAGGGTTTTCTGTAAGAGAAACTCGTATTGTGTCGCCGATTCCTTCGCTCAATAGAGTCCCTAAACCTATTGATGATTTGATTAGACCTGATTTTAATGTTCCGGCTTCCGTAACACCAAGGTGCAGAGGGTAATCAACTTTTTTTGCAATAAGTCTGTATGCCTCTATTGTTGTCATGACATCTGATGATTTTAAAGAAATTTTTGTATTGTAAAAATTTAAATCTTCCAGAATTTCAAGATGTCTCATCGCCGATAAAACCATTTTTTCAGAAAGCGGAATGTCTTGTTCTGCAAATTCTTTTTCAAGTGAACCTGCGTTAATGCCGATTCTTATCGGAACATTATGTGCTTTTGCAGCTTCTACTACTTTAACCGTATGTTCTCTTTTTCCTATATTTCCGGGATTTATTCTCAGCGCATGAATTCCGTTTTCAATACAGGTAAGAGCCAGTCTGTAGTCAAAATGAATATCCGCAACAAGCGGCACAGGGGATTTTTGGACAATATCTTTTATTGCTGCTGCCGCATCTTTATTTAAAACAGCAAGTCTTACAATTTCGCACCCTGCAGAGGCCAGTTCGCTAATCTGGTCTAAAGTCTTTGAAACGTCGCGCGTATCCGTGTTGCACATTGACTGAACAGAAATCGGTGCATCGCCTCCGATTTTTACATTGCCTATAGAAATTTGTTTTGATTTTCGTCTGTTTATCATAAGATAATTGTATATCAAAAAAGAAAATTTTTAAGGAGAATTTATATGAAAATAGCGGTAATTTCTGATATACACGGAAATATGGAAGCAATTGAAGCGGTTATGGCTGATATTGAACAAAAAGGGTGCGATAAAATTTTTGTTCTCGGAGATTATGCTATGGCAGGGCCGGAACCGGATTATGCTGTTCAATATTTTTTAAACAGAAAGAATGACCCTAAATTTACCATGATTCAGGGTAACACCGACTTGATGATTGCCGATTATTCGGAAGAGCTCTATAATTCCTTAAAAGAAAAAGCTCCGATTATGGCAGAGGCCTTAAAAAATGACGTTTCACTTTTAAATCCGCTTGAGAAAAAGTTTCTAAAAAATCTTCCTATACAAAAAGAAGAAGTAATAGAAGGGGTTAAATTTTTACTTGTACACGGTTCTCCTAGAAAAAATAATGAAGATATTCTTCCTGATACGCCGATTCAAGAAGTGGAAAAAATGCTTACAAATGTTGAAGCTGACGTTGTTTTATGCGGACATACGCATATTCCGTGCGGTTTCCAGACGGAAAGCAAAAAAACTGTTGTTAATGACGGAAGTATAGGAAGACCGTTTTTTATTCCGCAGGACGGTGTTGTTAAAGCATGCTATTTGATTATTGAAGTTCAAAACGGTAAATGTCTGTATGAACATCAATTTGTGGATTATAATAAAGAACAGGCTGCAGAAAAGCTTACTGCAAGAGAGTTTGAGGGAGCTGATAAACTTGCAGGCATGCTCCTTAATCCGGAAATCAGACATTTTTAATTATGATATTTGGTTAAAATCTTTTTCACCTGATTTGCAAGTTCATTTTGATCAAAATTGTCTTTGGCAATGTAATAATCAACGTGAGCCTGGTTAAGTTTGCTTTTTGCATTCTTCTCCGGCATAGAACTCATAACTATTATCGGAATATCCATGTACATTTCGTCATTCTTCAAGAGTTCGATGAATTCATAACCGTCAATTTTAGGCATTGTAAGATCTGTAATGATTAAATCGTAATGATTTAGTTTTAACTTAACCAGAGCTTCTTCCGCATCCAGTACGGCGTCTACCATATAGCCGATATTTAAAAGAATATTTTTAATCATCGTTCTTGTAGTGACTGAATCATCTACAATAAGAATGCGTTTGTAGCTTAAAACATCGGAAGGCAGAAGTTTCGGATTATTAGCCGATGTTACCGCTTTATTGAAGTCAAAGTGCATAATATCCTGCATATTCAGAATCAAACACAACTCCCCTGATGCGAGGTTGGTAATTCCTGATATATTTTTGACTTTATACAGAGGTGGAGAAAGTTTTTTCTGCAATATATCCTGATCTCCGAGCAGCTTGTCGACGACAAGCCCGATAGTTTTGTCATCAGATTCTATTATAAGAATAGTTTCTTTATCTCCTCTAGGAGTCGGCTCAAGATCAAGAATATCCGACAGATAATACAACGGTATTATGTTATTGTTGTACATTATTGTTCTAATGCCGTTGTTTGTCTTAATTTCATTCTGGTTTTTCAGAATAAATGTTGTGATAACCTGAATCGGAATTGCAAATGTTTGTCCTGAAATCTGTACAAGAAATACTCTTAATGTTGTCAGAGTTACAGGAATTTCTATATGTACGCAGCTTCCTTTGCCGAATTCGGATATAACTTTAACTTTACCGTTGAGCTGGGAAATCTTTGTTTTTACTACATCAAGACCGATGCCGCGTCCGGAAATACTTGTAATAGAGTCTCCGGTTGTAAATCCCGGCCAGAAAATAATATTCATAATGGCTTCATCAGTCATGGAATCAATATCTTCCTGAGTTAAGAAGCCGCGTGATACAGCCCTGTCTTTAATTTTTTCCAGATTAAATCCCTGTCCGTCGTCAAAAACATCGATTATAACTTTGTTGTCGTCCTGCTTTGCAGAAAGTAAAATACGTCCTACAGGGCTTTTGCCGTTAGCAATTCTTTCTTCTTTTGATTCAATACCGTGATCGATTGCGTTTCTCAGAATATGAATGAGAGGAGTCTTGATTTCTTCAATAATCTTTTTGTCTGCGCAGGTATCTTTTCCTTCAATTTCAAAATCAATATCCTTGCCTTTTTCGTTGGCAATATCTCTTACCATTCTTGAGAAGGAATTAAACACGGTGGATATCGGAAGTACGCGGATATTTTTAACCATAGATTCCATTTCATCAATGATTAATCGCATTTTCATATCGTCCTCTTTAGAAGAGCGATAGAGAGAGTTCAAGTCATAAATTGTTCTTGAGACATTTTGCGTAATATCCAGAAGAAGTGAAAATACCTGTTTTACAAAGACTCCTGTGTATTGATCAGTATTTCCGGACTGAAGATATTTTCGATTATAATATCTCAGATAATTTGAGGTTTTGAGTAAATCTTTCTGGCATGCTTCGTTTGCATTTTTAATGGAATCTATTTTTTCAAGATTTTTTTCGGTTTTAATTTTTGTTATTATAAGTTCGCCAAGCTGATTTACAAGTAAATCCAGCTTTTGTGCATTAACGTGCAGTGTCTTGATTTCTGTCGATGAAGATGATTTGTTGTTAGATGTTGTTTGGGTTGAAATGTTCTTGATTTCGCTTACACCGGTATCTTTTTTGTAATTAAGCTCAAGAAGCTGTTTCATAATCTCAAGCTGCTGCAGAATCAAGTCGCTGTCTATACTTTCATTTGGTGAAGCACAATACTCTATGGCACTCTTCAGAGTGATTGTCATCTGCTCTTCCAGTTGAACTGAATTTTCTGTAATAAAATGAAGAATGTCTATAATCATACTGATAATTTCAAGTATGTTAGGATCATCTACGCTGTCTTTTAATTGCAGAATATCATCTTCAATTTCTTTGGCATGAATACTGCTGCTTTGAAGCATGGTAATTTTTTCTGCTATATCAAAGAAAGTCAGTCCGCCTTCTTCTGTTTCAATGCAGGATGTGGTAAATTTTGCCGCAGCAGAACTCAGTTCGTTTCTGAGCTCAAGAATTTCGCTGATAGTGAGTGTATTGGTTGCATTCATGACAAAATCAATTTTGGCAAGAATATTTTCCAGTAAAGTTCTTACTTCATAAAGGTTAGAATCAATAAAAAATTCGTGAATTTTTTGGATTTCTTCTTTTAAAAGTACAATATCCTGAGTCTCTTCTTCCGGTACTATACTGTCAATAATTTCAAAGCAATTATTGAAAGAACTGTTGATTTCTTCCTGATTGCTTGTACTCATAACTGTTTTCGGAGCATTTTCTGCAATATCGGCAATTGAAGAAATAATATTATTTTGCTGCATCTTCTGTTCATTTATTTCTATTTCCAGAATATATTCAAGATTGGAAATTGTTGCAGTAAAACCTTCATCAATAATTTCTCTATAATTTTTTATTGATTCCTGTAAATATTTTGAAGCTGTCTCAAGGGTTTTTGACATTAAATTAATTACATCATTATCAAGTATAAATTGATCATTATTGACAGCATCAAAAATGTCTTCCATCTTGTGAAAAATGATTTGAATATTATTGAATCCGACCATTTTTACTGCGCCTTTAAGGCTGTGCAGATCCTGATATATTGAAAGAATTAATTCTTTATTTGCCGGAGTTTTTTCCAGCGCAAAAAGATTATTCAATAGGCGTTCAAGAATTTCTTCCGCTTCACCCTGGAAGATTGCAAACATTTCTTTGTTAGTATTGTCATTACCTGAAAAGTCCAAACCGCCGCCCTCTTTGCTGTAACTTAATTATCAATAGCGGAATTTTTGATATCATATGACAAATTATTCAACTTTGAAATTTTTTCAGAATTGGATAACATTGTTTGAGTCAGGTTTTCTGCTATTGCAGATGTCTCTTCATCTATAACATTTAAACGTTCAATAATGTCGCTCTGCTTCTTGGAATTTTGATTCAAAATTTCAAGCGAATCCATGATTTCTTTGATTAAATTCAGAAGAGTTTCGGAATTTGAAGAAACAATATTAATATCTTTAACCACTGATTCAATTTCTTTTGAGCCTTCTTCTGTTGCCATAACAGTAGAGTTTGTAGTGCATTGAATGTTATTTGTAAGTGAAGAAATCTTTGTAATTGCCTGCTTTGATTCATCAGCCAGCTTTCTGATTTCACCAGCAACAACGGCAAAGCCTTTACCGTGTTCGCCGGCTCTTGCGGCTTCAACTGCAGCGTTAAGAGCAAGCATATTTGTTTGCTCCGCAATGTCATCTACAACACTGATTGTACTTCCGATTTGTTGTGAGTGTTCGGAAAGCTCAAGAATAAGCTCCGCAATCATTTGAATTTTTTGTCTTAATATGAGCATTTTTTCTGCATTAGAAGAAATTGAATCATGCTCTTTTTGCGAAAAACTGATTGATTGGTTAACCTGTTTTTCGGCATTTTTTGTTGTTGTATAGCATTCTTCTGACAAGGCCTTCAGTTTTTCTATAAGTGAAGAGAGAGTTTTGGCATTGCCGGCAAGATTTTCGGAAATGTATTTTTGTGAACTTATTGTATTTGTAAGTTCTGTTGTGGCTTCTGCAAGCGAATTAGACTGTATATATACAGCCTCACGGATTGAACGGAGAATCCATTGTTTTGTAAGTAGATGTACTGCAAGATGCAGCACTACGATTATAGCTAAAAATGCTACTGTATCATAAAGAGCAACGCTGTTTACTTTTGCAAAAAATAAAAATAACAAACATGCAACTATAAACACTGCCATATCTAATGCGCACTTGATATTAAATTTCTGTTTCAATCCGATTTTAAATTCACTTTGCACTTCTTCTCTCCTATAGTTTTTTTAATTATTTTATTATATAATTATTTTATACTAAAACAGGCAAAATTGGAATATACGAATATATGGCAGCAAAGATTTTATTGGTAGAAGACAGCGATACCCAGTTAAAGTTTCTGAAGGAAGGGCTTATTCAAAATGGTTTTGATGTGGAGACCGCAACAAACGGCGGCGAAGCATATAAAAAGATTTTTGAATACGTTCCGGATCTTGTTCTTTCAGATATTATGATGCCTGTAATTGACGGTTATCAGCTTTGCAGAATGATTAAAAATGTTGATGAAATTAAAAAAATACCTGTAATTCTTTTAACCGTTCTGGATAAAAAAATTGACAGTTTCTGGGGAAAAAAGGCAGGTGCACAGCTTTTTCTTTCCAAATCAATTGACATGAACGAGCTTGTTAGAAATATAAAGGCTACTCTCAGAAGATATCCTCTTACGGAAGAATATAAAGCAGCTCTTACTACTAAATCTTCTCCGGATTCAGCGCAGGTAAGGCTTAATACTATTCTTAACGATTTGCTTTTAAAATCAGTATTTGCGAATGAATTTAGAAATTTGAGCGACTTTATGAACTACGAAAGAGTTCTGGTTGAGAAGCTTTTCTCGCTTCTGAGTTCATTTGTAGAATATTCTGTTGCAGGGATTTATTTTGCGTCTCCGGATGATTTTGCCGAAAATATTCTTTACATAGATACTCTGGGGAGAAATCTCAATAAAAGCTTGCTTTCTGATATTCAATACGATTTCTTCAGAAAAATGGAAGAGTATAAAAGCGTTAAAAATGCTAAGTTTGAAGTTGTCAGAATTCTTCTCGGTAAAGAACTTGACTATAAATTTACGGATTTAACTTCTAAAATAATTATTCCGCTTGTATTTGACAAAAAACTAATCGGCGGAATCTGCTTCTATACCCGTCAGGATATGGATTACGCATCATTCAGGTATTTTGATATTATGATAAGCGAGCTTCTTGCTATATTCAAAATGAAATATCAATATACAGAAAAAGAATTCATGTCTGTTCTGGATGGTCTTACAGGGCTTTATAACAGACGTCAGCTTGAAATAAGCCTTGAACAGGAATATAACCGAACCAAGCGCCATCCTTCGGACTTCAGTCTTGCCATTCTGGATATTGATTTCTTCAAGAAGGTTAACGATACTTACGGACATCAGTACGGTGATTATGTACTCAAAACCGTTGCGGATTTGATGAAAGCAGCGTTTAGAAAAACAGACCTTTTATATCGTTACGGCGGCGAGGAAATGGTAATGATTATGCCGGAAACTAATATCGAAGGTGCGATTATTCCGGTTCAAAGGCTTAGAAGAACTGTGGAAGAGTATGATTTTGAATACAACGGAGTTAAAGCCAAAGTTACCGTAAGTATAGGTTTGACTATGAATTATCAGGAGTTTAACTCTCCTGCCGAAATGCTTAAATCAGCGGATGAAGCGTTATACAAAGCAAAAGAAAGCGGCAGAAACAGGGTAGTTTTACATGAACAGCAATAATTATATTGAACAAAAGAAAAATACTCATCTGTATTTCCGCGTGGGGGGTAATAAGTATGCGGTTAATACTGACAATGTTCTTGAAATAATGAAGCTTCCGGAACTCGACTATCCGCAGAAACTGCCTAATAATATTATAGGACTTTTAAAATACAATAACTTTGTAATAAATGTTATTGACATCAGGTTTTATCTTAATATCAATGTTCCGCAGTATAATACGAATAATGAACTTCTTATTATAAAAACGGATGAGATAATTTTTGGTGTAATAGCGGATAAAGTTCTTGGTATACTTCCTTTTGATGCTTCGAAGATTGATGCAATACCGTTTGTTGATAACAAAACGCTGGTTGAGTCTCTTTATAAATATGAACAGGAAACTATTTTTATAGTCAATATTTATGCGATAGAAAATCTGTTAAAGCAGCATGATATGGGAACAGGTGATATTGATATTCCTGCACTGTTTCCTCAGGACGAAAACTCCAGAAGTATTATGAAAAAAAGAACGCTGGCTATTGCAAGCAAAGCGGGTTTAAAATTGGCTTCCGGAGAATTGCATGCGAAAAATAAATATATATCATTCAATCTCAGCGATGATTCATATTGTATAGAACTTAGCTATGTCAAGGAAGTTTTAAAAGATACAACAATTACTCATGTACCCGGGACACCTGATTTTATTGAAGGAATTATGAATTTACGTGGAGACTACATTACTGTGTTAAATTTAAAAAAGTTTTTAAATCTTTGTCCGGGTAAGACATTAGATAAAAAGCCGGTTATCATTGTGAAATGTAATGAATTAAAACTTGCATTGCTGATAGATAAAATAAATGAACTTTTTGAATTTATTGAAAGTGATAATGTAGAGACAAATGACGGATATTATTTGCAGGAATTAATTTATAACGGGACGTTGTATACGGTTTTAAATGTAGATAAAATAACTTCTGATAAACGAATTATAGTTACAGATATGTAGTTTAAATAGTGTATATGTAGTTTTATGATATTATGGTAAAATACGATATATATGAAGCAGTTTAAGAAGAGAACGCTGGCATTGGTTCTGGCTTCAGTAGTAACAGTAGTTGGAGCTTTTGGCGCAGAGAATTATAAAAACAGTCTTATGTCATTGAATTTTTATGCAGGATCTGGCGGTTCTGTTAATGCCATGTTGCTTACTAAAGAACATTACAACGGAAGTGTTTCTCCTACAAGAATGGATGCAAATACTTATGTTATTATGCTACCTGATACAAATAGTGAAGTTCCTGACAATATTGAATTAGGTTCGGTTGTAAAAAGTGTTGATATCAAAACGATGCCTTACACAAAAACGGGCAATGGCTATACTAAAATTACCATAAAAACAAAACAAAATGCTTTGTTGACTGTCAGAAGCGGAATATACATGCCGACAACAGCACGAGAACCTGAAAAAATTGAAACTACAGCTGAATCTGAAACTGATATTAATGAACAAACTGTTCAGGATGAATCTACCGTAAATGATGACAAACAGAAACCTGCTTTTTCTGCTGAAGAAGAAAAGGCAGATAGAGAACTTATGTCCCGTACTGCGCAAAAACAACAGGAAAGTACTATTCGTTCATCTAATGGGGTTGCGCAAACCGGTTCTGTCGATATTAATAAAACAATTCAGCAATTTCAGAGACCGTCACAAGTTTCATCAACAAAAAAAGATGTAAAAAAAACAAAAAAGAAGAGCATTTCAATTTCTGATCTTGATAAGGAAGAAAAAACTTCTAAGCATCAGGAAATTTTATATATGATTCTTGGTGTTGCATTTGTTATTGCAACATCTGTTTTTCTTATGTTAAAAGCTAAAGAAAAACTGATAGAAATTACCGGTGAGAGAGCAAATTATGATGTAAGTGATGATACTAAGCCGGGTCGCAAAAAGAAAGAAAAACCGAAACTAAATACTACAATAAAGAATTTGGATAAACGATATACGCGTCCTGTAAAAATGCCTATTCAGCAAGAGGAAAAGCTTGTTCCAGGACCGGAAGCTGATGGGTCTGAAAATGTTCAGGAAGTTGAAAATGTTGTTGATTTAGATGAATTATTGAATGAGCAGAAAGCTCCAAAACCGGAAGCTCCTGTAAATGAAGCGCTGGAAGATTTTTTAAGTTCTTTTAATCTTGAAGATGAGGCGCAGGAAGAAGAAACAGAAAAGCAGGAAATTAATGAAGAACTCTATGATAAATATATTAACGATAAAAACATGGAGTTTTCTAAAGATGATGTAGAGAAGATAGAAACATTAATGAGTTCTGAAATAAGTGATGATGCCATGCGTAATGCTTCAGAATTTATGGAATCATCAGAAAAGAACAAAAGACCGTCCCCGCTTCAAATTCTTGAGAGCCTTGTAACAACTTATATTATGCAGCAGAATATAACATTTACGAAAGATGATATTGATGCATTGTATAAGTTAATTAATGTTGAAATAGACAATGATTTTATCACGGATTTAAGAACTAATCCTAGCCGTATGCAGGAAATGCAGGACGAGATTGCAAGACAGAAGGCAAAACCGCATAAGACTTCGGAATTATTAACATTAAACGTAAAAGATATGCTTCCTGACCTTTCCGAAGCTCTTAAAAAGCAGGGCGGCAGGAGAATTGAATCAGAAGTTAAGCCTCAGGTTGTATATGCAAGTGAAGGGTATGATGTAAGTACTCTTAAACTTAATATGGATTTACCGGATCTTTCTAAAGAAATTAATAATAAGGATGCATATAAGGCAAGACCTTCGGATGATATTCAATATGTGGATACGAATTATGAAGTTCAAAAGATGTCTATATCAAATGATCTTCCTGATTTGGAGGATATGCTGAAACATCCTGAAAAATATGAAACTCCTGAACCTGAAGAAGTTGAGGTTGACGAAGAAGCACTTCTCAAAAATATAACAAATGTTACTTTCAAACCATTTGATGACGGTACAAGAGAATTCGAAATTTTAAATGATTTTGGTCCTGCTCCTACAGTTTCCGATATGCAGGCTGAGTTTGATAAATTCGGAGATAATTTTGAAATTGTAAGTGATGATGATTACGTTCCGGAAGTAAAAGAGGCAGAACAGAATGATTTTGAAACTCTTTATGACGGCAAGTACGTAGATTTTGATAAAGATATCAATTCTGGTGCGGATGCTCCGGCTGAGGAACAGCCTGCCGTTCAGGAAATTTCAGCCCCTCAGGTAACAGAACTTCAAGGTGAAGCAGAAGAGCCGGAGTTGATTGCTGTTAACGGAGAAGCAGATGAGCTTAAAGAATTTGATTCTGCAGGCGAGATTTATATTAAACCTGTAAGTTCCGAGAGCAATGATTTGCAGGAATATCCTGAAGAGGAAAAGAAAGAGGAAACTACGGCAGACAAACTTTTAAGTCAAATTAAAGCTTTCGAAAACAGAAGAAAAGCTAAAAGTGCTGCAAGAAAACAGACGCAATCAGCCGGCAAGAATTTGGTAAAAGAAAATAAACCGATTCCGGAATTTTGTATATTGGACGGAAAAAGATTTTCTATCATAAGTGTATCTTATTTTACGGAACAAATGGGGTGCTATCTTGCTAAGAACGATGAGGGATATTGTATAATCGGTTTTGCCGGTGATAGTGTTTTCAAAATTAAATATTATGAAAAATTAGGTACTGAAAAACTTCAATCACGTGTCAGTGAGAAACTCGAAGATGGTACAACAAGATATATTGTAAGAATTGGTATTCACAAATTTATTTTGAATGTTAAAGGCAATGATATGGAGTTTGTAATGGATTTATGCTAAAAAGGCTGATAATCCTGTTGTTAATTCCTCTTTTTTTATGCGGATGCGTCAGGGATAACAGGGTGGAAATTACATTTTCTTCCTGGGGTTCGGTGACGGAGGTCGGAATATTAAACAAAATTATTTCCGAATTTGAAAAGGAGAATCCTGATATCAGGATAAATTTTATACATATCCCTCAGAATTATTTTCAGAAAGTTCATTTGCTTTTCGCATCTTCTCAAGCTCCGGACGTAATTTTTTTGAACAATCTGTACTTACCTTTATATGCGTCTAACCTTGAAGATTTGAGTGATTTTGCCGATAAGTCTGCGTATTATCCGGAGAGTTTGAAAGCATTGAGTTATGAAGGCAGGCTTTATGCGATTCCGAGAGATGTTTCCAATCTGGTTTTTTACAGAAACAGAGAGTTAATAAACGAGACTCCTGAAAGTTTGGAGGAATTGGTCAGGATTTTAAGAAACAGCAAAAAATTTGGCGTGAGTTTTGAAAGAGATGTTTATTTTATGTATCCTTATGTTCTTACAATGGGAGAAGATATTTATCACCCTCAAAAGTCACTGGAGTTTTATAAAAGTCTTGAGGGTAAATATGCGCCCTCTCCTTCCGATGTCGGGAGTTCAACTCTGGCACAGATGTTTTTGGACGGCAAAATAGGCTTATATTTATCAGGAAGATGGATGTATCCTAAAATTAGTGAAAAAGCTAATTTTCACTGGGATGTAATAACTTTTCCGGGAACAGTTCCGCTTGATGCTTCCGGCTGGGCAATTTCGCGCGGTTCAAAACATAAAGAAGAGGCTGAGAGGTTTGTCAGGTATTTGTCATCAGAAAAAAGCAGCGAATATTTTTTAAATACAGGATTAATTGTGCCGGCAAGAATTGACGTTTCACGCAGGATTGATAATAAAGTATTTTTGGATGCCGTGAAAAAATCAAAATCAATTTCTGCCGGCAAAGATTACAGAAAAATTACCGACAAAATGAACAGGGAATTTTTTCAATAGCATTTATCTTAAGAAATTAGTAATAAATCTTTTAGCCTTGCAGAAGAAGCAGGAATCTTTTTTATGAATCTCTTTTATTTCCGCAATTGCATACGGCTCAGGCTGGGTTGTTCTCTGATATTTAACTTTTGGTTCTCCAAAAAGCATTACATAAACAGGTTTGTAGCCTGACGGAATTTCCAGCATTTCACAAATTTCAGGGAAAAATTTCAGGCAGACTTCCGCAAATCCGCACCAGCAAGTACCTAATCCAAGGTGCTGGGCATAGAGTTCAAAATAACTGAGCGCAATTATCGGATCAACTGTAGCGCAAGGTGCAGTTATGGAAGATGATACGACAATCATGTGAGGGGCGTTGCGGAAAATAACGTCTTCACCGTTAATCAGTGCGTCTTTGTAGCGTGAAAATTTGTCAAGAAGCGGGGAAATTGCCTTGTATGAAAGAGTTTTGACAAGAAGTTCATTAACTCTTTTTCTTATAACATCCATTGCAGATTTTGTCTCTACAATAGAAAAGTGAAGCTCGCGCGCATTACATCCGGTCGGGATATAAGGAAGCATTTCTTTTAGTTTTTTCATAACTTCTTCCGGCACATTTTCTTCTTTATATTGTCTTACGCTTCTTCTTGATTTTATCAATCTCAGAATATCATTGTATTCAACTTCTTCGGAGTTTTGCGGGTTTTTGTCATTAAAGGTTAAAGCGCCTGTCGGGCAAATTGCAAGACAGTGCTGGCATGAAATACATCTTGCTTCATTAACCATCTGCGGATAATTTTCACTGTCAAAAGCAATACAGCCTGCCAGACAGTCATTTATACAAAGTCCGCAGCGGACGCATTTTTCTTTATCAATAGTTATTGTTTTCATTTTAAAACTCCTTCGAATGTTCGGTCGCTCTAACATTGACTAATTCATCATTTTGATGTTTAATTACATTATGTTAATATCTATTCTGGAAAAAATCAACCGGTTAAATGAGGCAATTTTTGCACCCCTTGATAATCTGATAGAGAAACTTCCGCTGGCAGATTGGGCTCTGGACGGTATTTGCGACAGTATTCATTTAATTCCGTTTTTGTTTATAGTTTTTCTGATAATAGAGCTTCTGGAATTTTATTATGCCGAAAGAATTAATTCTGCGCTTAAAAAGACCGGAAAAAGCGGAGTTATAATCGGCTCTCTGGCTGCGATTTTTCCTCAGTGCGGATTTTCTGTCATTGCAAGCAGCCTTTATACAAGACGGATAATTACGAGAGGTACTTTAATTGCCGTATATCTGGCAACTTCTGACGAGACAATTCCGATACTTCTTGCAACGCCTGAGAAAGCTTATTTTATAATTCCGATTGTCGGTCTTAAGCTTTTTATCGGAATTATAATGGGATATTTTATTGATTTTGCAATTCCGCAGAAAGCTGTTAAAGAATTGCCTGCCGAAGATTTTACTCATATAGAAGAAGGCTGCTGCAAACACGATCTGGAGCATGGAAGCAAGAGAGAACTTATTATTCATCCGATTTTGCATACGATAAATATCTGGGGATTTATACTGGTTGTAACTCTGGTTTTAAACTATTGCCTGACAAATATTGCGATTACTGATTTTATTTCAGAGAGCAGTTTCTGGCAGCCGATTGCTGCAGCAATAGTCGGACTTGTACCAAATTGTGCAATCTCAATAGGACTTACGATGATGCTTATTAAAGGTACGATAAGTTTCGGAGCGGTTATGAGCGGATTGCTTTCCAATGCCGGACTCGGGCTGCTTGTTTTATTAAAAAATAATGATTTTAAAGACACATTAAAAATTATTTTTATTTTACTTGCAGTAAGCATTGTTTCCGGTTTTACCATAAATCTTCTGGGTTAGCGCAAAAAATTTTTTTACGGGTTTTATCCTGAATATGAAAATTAACCCCGTAAATAATTATTATCCATATAATTCAAACAAGCCTGTGTTTAAAGGCAAATCAAGAGAACTGGAAAGAGTTCTTGACGGAGTTATTAATAAGCCTCAAATTACCTTGAGCGAGCAGAAACTTATAACCGAGAAAATAAAAGCGGCGCTTCCGGATATATTTGTACCGCACAGATTTATAGAAGAGGGAAGCCACAATGAAGTTTACAAGATAACCAAAAAATATGCGGCAAGAGTTCCTGTTAAAAGTAAAATTACTGATCAGAATATCGGAGATAATTTTATCTGGGGCAAAAATATATTCAAAGAAATGAGAAATTATTATGGAGAAGCGATTTTACAGCTGGGTAAACTTCAAATATTGAAAAACGTAAACCACCAGATGCCGGCAGGTATTCCCGAACATCTGGCAAAAAAATACAGCGGGGTTCAAAAGACAAGATATTATTTAAAGAAGTATTTGCCAAAGTTTGCCTGCATTTCTCAATTTAGTTACAACGCTCTTGCGGCTGATCTGGCAAAATTAAACGAAATGAGGTTCGGAGCCAGAAATTTTGGCGTGTTTGATTCTGTTAATCCGAATAATATAGTTGTTCAAGAAGGCAGGCTTATGCTTGTTGATGAAATTTATACGCTTTGCGACCGTTCATATTCCAATACAACCGCAAAACTTTTAAACATATTTATTAATAAATCGACCAAAGATGATGAAGCGCCTGATGCGGGAAACAAAGTTAAGCTTGTTAGAAAAATTTTTAAAAAGACGCTTCTGGCAGGAGTTTATGCGGATTTAGTCCATGCTAATTCTAAGGAAGATTATGAATACTGGCAGACCGCTTTAAGAAAATGTCATATAAATATGGAAGCTTTTGAATTGATTAATAAGCTTGAAGACTTTAGCCGTAAGGAGCGAAACCCTGTTGAGAGAATGAAAATGGCTGATGAATATTTGTCACTGCTTATCGGTTTGAATCATTCAAATAAATGATGTCAAAATTCCGCACAGGTTTTATGATGTATGTGTGGGAGAGTGTACAAATGTTAAATCAGGCAATTTTACCAAAACAGGAAATCTCTTGTTCAATAACAAAGAATTGGACAGAGCAGGCAATTGAGTGTTACAAGCTAAACGGCAATTGCAGCGAGTGCTCTATCAGAAAAGCTCACTATTCTTTTGACTGCCAGATGCCAAAAGTTGTTGAGATTCTCAAACTTATGAACGGCGAACCTGATCTGGAAGATTAGAATTTATTTCCTATTTTTTCCAGAAAAATAACATTATCAAAATCTTTGCGGGTCTTGTTAGTTTCACTTTGTTCTGCTTCATAACCCAGTGTAATTATGGTCGATAAAATCTGATTCTTGTTGAGTCCAAGTTTTGTTTTGACTTCTTTATATTTTTCCTGTTCAATTCCGGTGATTTCATTGCCGAGTGCACCTATAATACAGGATTTTACGCCGAGTGATTCGGCTTCAAGCATCATATAAGAAATCGGATAAATAACCTGTTCCATTGTTCTTATAAGTATACCGTTTTCGCCCTGAAGTGCAGGATTAAGAGCCGGATTTTTTATATGGGTAATTTTTGCTTCTTCCCAGGCTTCCGTGTCTGCAATGCAGACAATTAAAGCATCGGCGTTTTTGACATGCGCCTGACCGATTGATAATTCTGATAGCAGATCTTTATTTTCCTGAGATTTGATTAGTATAAATTTCCAGGACTGGACATTCATCCAGGAAGGTGCGAGCCTGCCGGCTTCAAGGATTTTTCTTAAATCTTCGTCCGGTATATGTTTATCCGAATATTTTCTGACGCTTTTTCTTGATTTAATCAAATCTAACATATCTGCTCCTTTCTCTAGTTGCCTTCTTCAGCCAGCACGATAGTAAAATCACTTCCGACTGAAAAAGTTTCGGTCGGATCATAAATAAATTGCATGTTGTTAAGTTCAGGCATCTTCTTTTGAAGCCAGTTTAAGAAATCTACGGTTACGTCGTTTTTGTTCGCAACAAATCTTGTGTGTGAAAGATGTGTAATTTTCAGCATATTAACTTCAAAACCGAGTTCTGTAAGTTTTTCTTTCATAGCCTGAGCTTCTTCTTCTTTTCTCGGTGAATACATAATTCCCGCTTTAAATTTAGTGCCGTCGAGCGTTGGTTTTTCGCGGTAAATCATTCTGTTTATGACCTGTTGTGTTTTTTGCGGGTCTAAAATCCAGTAGCTTATATATCCTCTCTGGTTTGGTGCTCCCGGAAGTGTTGCAAGCTCTATTTTATTTTCGTCAACGCTTCTTGCAAAAGCTGCGTATTGTGAAAGTTCATAAAAACTCATATCTGTTTTGACATAGGTATTACAAATATTCAGTACTTCAGGGATTTTTGTAATTACCTGAGGCGAGTGGAGTTTTTCAAATAAACTTCTCATAAACCATTGTTGTCTCTGGGTTCTGCCGATATCTCCCAGTCCGTCTTTTCTGTATCTCAGATAACCTACAGCCTGTTTGCCGTTTAAAACAGTATTACCCTTATCAAGATTAATGTGGAGTTTGCCTGCATAATCGTGATATCTCATCGGTTTTTCAACATAAATAGGAATACCGCCGAGCGCATCTACAATTTTTTCTACTGCTTCATCGTGAACGATAATATATTTATCAATTTTTATACCGAAAGTTTCTTTAAGTGTTTTCTTGACCAGATCAATTCCGCCTATGGCGTGCGCGGAGTTGATTTTTTGAATTCCTTTGTTATCAGGAAGATAAACTTTACTGTCGCGCGGAATTGAAATTGCATTTATGGAATGGGTTTTCGGGTCTATATTAACTATAATAATTGTATCAGAACGCGTGCCTTCCCATATATTTGCGCCTTCACCGTTTGAATCCACTCCCAGAAGAAGTATGTTTTGTCTTCTCGGAGAGAACGGAACGTCAAAATTCTTCTTGTCCTGCTTGTTATAAAACTTGGCAAAACTGCTTGCATTGTCCGAAGAATCCGTAGAGAATTTTTCTAAAAAGTAACTGTTTTCTACAACCGTTACGCATACAATAACAGCACATAAAATTGCCAGAACAATTGTGAAAAGAAGCTTTGCGAAGTTGGAAGTTTCTTCTTTTTCCGCACGTATGTTTTTTAAAAACGCTTTATATTCTTCTTCTTGATTTTCGTTTTCGTTTGCTATTTTCATTTCAATATACTCTCTTATTAAAAAATTATATTTGAAGCAAGAGCTAAAATCAATTATTATTAGCGACCGAATGTCTTAAATTTTGGCTTATTAAAACTCTATTGAAACGGAAATATTTTTAAAGTAAAAAAGAGGTATGAAAAAAAAGATTTTATTTATAAATTTTGGCGGACTCGGCGATGAGATTTTATTTTTGCCATCAATAATTTCTGTTAAGAAAGAACATCCGGATTCAGGCATTACTCTGGCGCTTGAGCCGAGGAGCAAAGGTGTCGGAACTCTTACAAATATCATTGACGATATGATGTTTGCGGATATTAAGGGCAAGCACAAGTATGCGGAGCTTTTTAATCTTTTGCGTGCTATATGGAAAAAGAAATTTGATATTGTCGTATCTTCCGGAGGAAACAAATTTATTTCCGTCTTTTTATTTTTGACATTTATTAAAACCCGTATCGGGTATAATACCGGCAAGTTAAGTGAACTTTTGCTGACAAGGGCGGTTCCGCTTAATAAAAATCAGTATGCTGCAAAAATGTACCATGATCTGGTAAGAGGAATCACCAATTTTAATACCGAGCTTCCGGAAATTTCGGTTGAGCGCAGGGAATGTGAAAAGAACACAGTTCTTATTCATCCGGGAGTCAGTCTTATGAGTGTAAAAAAAGGTATGATAAAAACGATTCCCGCGGAAGTTTGGGCAGAAGTTATTGAAAAACTTGCGGATAGAGGTAAAAAAGTTATTGTCGCCGGCGGGCCTGACGACAGACAGGTGATTGAGACAATTGAACGAATTGTTCCGTGTGAAAAATACAAAAATATGTATGAAAAAACACGAAACCTGAAAGAACTTGCGGAATTGATTTCCGGTGCGGAAATATTTTTGTGCTCGGATTCTGCACCGCTGCATGTGGCATCTGCACTTGGAGTTAAAACGTATGTAATATTTGGGCCGACAGATGATAAGAAGCTTATTCCTGATAACGGCAGGGTAATTCCGATTAAAGCAAAAAATTGTAATTGTCCTCTCCGTCCGTGTTTGTGGGAAAAGCGCAATACGACATGTGAAGCTCTGGAGTGTTTGAATATAACTGCTGATGATGTGATTAGCGCTATTTTAAACTGATTTCTATATATATTAACTCGATACATTTATCCTGCCTGAGAGACGCTCAACTTGTAGTTTTCACACATTAACTCGATACATTTACCCCTTTGTGCTAAAATGTTATAAATACTGAAAGGGAAATTTGTATGAAAACAGTGTCAAAAGGTTTGGAGTTTGATCCGGGATTCGCTCCGTTTATACTGGCTTTTAGAGGAACGGTTGAATATTTGTATCTGGATATTAATAAATTCAAAAATCTTTCTCAAAGAAAAATGAAATTCAGACAGTATTACAAAAAGTTTTTGGAACTTTTTTATAACAACCTCGGGTTTTATGTCGGATGTCTTATGTGGGCTGCTTATATTAAAACTCAGCCGGAACAGGAAATTCTTAATAATCATTGTTTGGGCGGGGAATATAATGAAGACGAAAATACATCTGAAACAGATTTTATGATTAAGTTTCTGGAACTTTTCCCTAAAGATATGAAGTATTTTCTCGGAATTAATTATAATATTAATCCCGATGATATGAAAATTCTTGAACTGTATAAAGAATTTTTGACAATAAATAAAGGATTTGTAAATTCAAAAACAAACACTGATATCCTTCTGCCGGAAGGAATAAAAACTGCAGAAGCGGAGAAATTTAAGGATAAAATCGATGAAATTTTGAAAAGCGAAAATCTTTCGAAATTTGTTGATTGCAAGGATTTAATTTTGTAGGTTAGAAAATGTCAAATTTAATTAATGTAGCAAGAGGTCTTGAAAAAGCAGATCTGGTTATAAAAAACGCGAAACTTGTAAATGTTTTGTCAGAAGAAATTCACGAATGTGATATTGCAATTAAGGAAGGAATTATTGCAGGGATTGGCAAGGATTATCACGGCGAAAAAGAAATTGATATCAACGGCGCTTATGTCACTCCTTCTTTTATAGACGGGCATGTGCATCTGGAAAGTACAATGATGCTTCCGAAAGAGTTTGCAAAAGTTGTTCTTCCTGCCGGCACAACTACGGTAATTATCGATCCGCATGAGATTTCTAATGTCCTCGGGCTTCACGGAATAAGCTTTATGCACGAAGCTGTCAGAAATCTTCCGATAGATGTTTATACAATGCTTCCGTCCTGTGTTCCGGCGACACCATTTGAGACTTCGGGATTTGATTTAAACAGTTATGACCTGTCGCTTTTGATTGATAAACCGTGGGTGCTCGGAATTGCAGAGATGATGAACTTTCCGGGGGTTTTGAATCTGGATAAAAATGTTATGTCCAAATTAGAGCTTGCAAAGTCAAAGGGTAAGAGAATTGACGGGCATGCGCCTTATTTAACCGGCAAAGATTTGTGTGCTTATATCGCAAGCGGAGTAAAATCCGATCACGAATGTACAACGCCAGAGGAAGCAGTAGAAAGGCTGAGACTCGGAATGTACGTTATGATAAGAGAAGGTACGGCGGCTAAGGATTTGAATGCTTTAATTCCTGTTCTTAAAACCTGCAATACGAGAAAATGTATTTTTGTAACTGACGACAGACATCCGTCTGATTTAAAAGAACATATTAACGGAATGGTCAGGCGCGCGGTGGAAGCAGGTGTTGACCCTGTTAAAGCTGTTCAGATTGCAAGTTTAAATACGGCGGAATATTTCGGACTCAATAATCTTGGTGCAATTGCTCCGGGGTATAAAGCTGATATGCTTATTTTGCCTGATTTGAAGAGTTTTAAACCGGATGTTGTAATTAAAAACGGAAATATAGTTGCCGAGAACGGTAAGCTTTCTGTTCCGATGGAGGAAAACGAAGAACTTTCCATGAGGAACTCCGTAAATGTAAGATGGATTACTCCGGAGGATTTCAGGATTGATGCCGGAATAAAAGACGGAAACGTTAAAGTCCGCGCAATAGAAGTCATTCCGCACCAGTTGATTACAAAATCCGTGGAGTCGGAAGTTAAAGTCGCAGACGGAAATGCGGTAAGCAATTTAGACAATGATACTTTAAAAATTTGTGTAATAGAAAGACACAGAGCTACAGGTAATATCGGAAAAGGTTTTGTTAAGGGATTTAATCTTAAAAGCGGTGCTATTGCTTCAACTGTAGCGCACGATTCACATAATATGATTGTTATCGGGACAAATGATGCGGATATGTACGAAGCAGCGGTTGCTTTGATTAAATGCCGCGGGGGAAAAGTTGTTGTTAATAACGGTGAAATTATTTCCGAGCTTTCGCTTCCGATTGCAGGTTTGATGTCTGACAGAGAATTTGATTATGTCGTAGACAAATGCGAAGAGTTAAACAGAGCTGCGGCTTCTATCGGATGTACATTAAATGATCCGTTTATGACAATGGGATTCCTGTCGCTGCCTGTAATTCCGGAATTAAAGGTTACGGATAAAGGTGTTTTTGATACAAACAAATTCGGGTTTGTGAATATATTTGCGGGGGTAAATATATCGAGCCGGTAAGTATAATTACAAGCTTGGCGTAATTGCGAGGAATGTGAGCGGCGAATCAATTCATTTTATTCAGTTGTCAGATATGTTCAAGATTGTTTCTGACGGTCTTAATTATTCCTTCGTAATGACGCCTCTTTACGCTTAATTCTCAATATTCTCCGCGAACTCTGGCAAATTTTGTGTTGGCGTAAAAATATTTTAAAATCTGATATGCGTTATAACCTCTTTTTGCAAGGTTATTTGCGCCGTACTGGCTCATTCCGACTCCGTGGCCGTTCTTTTTTATTCCGTCATCGAATGACGGTACTGATTTTAAAAACGGCAAATCCGCTGACCATACCTGTCCGCCGGTTTTGGTTTTCCCGCCGGCAGAAGCTGAGTAATAAGCCGGAACAATTTTTCCCTGACAAACAAGAACGATTCCCGCTGTTTCTTCAACCGCGGAATTTGTATTTGTTTTTTCTGCACTTGCTCCGCCGTAAGCTTGATCTTCCGGAGTATCTTTAAGATCATAGCCGTATTTTGCGCGTTTACCGCGGTTTGCTATTGCATAACTTCTGGCTGCAATAGCCTGTGCTTTATGTGCTTCATGCTCCCAGCTTGAAGGCATTTCGGACGGAACTACGCCTTGAAGATATTTTTCAAGCGGTATATCGTTAATGACGGTTAAACCGACTCCGTCGTTTATTATTTTAAAACTGCCGCGGTACCATTTTCGCTTAACACTCACAAAACCGCCTTCTTCAGGTTTAATAATGATTTTGTCCGCTCTCATTTTATTCCACTGACCGTCGACTTTTATTGCGATTACACCGCGGTAGGGTTTCATTTCATACCCTTTCATTTTTTCCATAACAAAAATCAGCTTGTTTGTGTCGCAATTAATAATCTCCGCTTTTGTGGAAGCGCCGATATAGGTTTTATTAACCTGTGTTTCAAGTCCGATTTTTATCGCAAAACAAGGAGTGCACAGTGTTATAAATGTTATAAAAAATACTAAAGCTTTTCTCATCCCCATAAAAATATTATACGATATAAAAAATTATTTATCCCCGTTTAACCACGGTTGCAATTAATTCTCCGTAACTGTTTACGCATCCGTTTGTTTCTTTGATTTCGTAACTTGCTTCGCTGTCTGCAGCTTTTTCTTTTTTTGCAAAAGCTTCAGCGCTTTCAAGATCTTTAAATTCTCCTGCCATTTCGGCTTCAAAGTATGACGGCTTGTCGATATAAACCTGATACATAATCTTTACCTCCTGTTTTAATTACACTCTAATTCTAATAAAATTTTCAGTCAATAATTTTTTTGAATGTTCCGAAAATTGAGGTATAAATTTCACTTTTGCCAATCAGAAAATCAATAAATTTTTCAAAATCCATGTTTGAAGAAGGAGTGCTGTCATATTCAATTTTAAGTTTTCCGTCTGTTTGTGACAAGAGGCATGAAACTCCTTGAATTCCGCCTTTTACATCTGTATAAGTGTAAAGTGTTTCTTTTTTTGAAATTATTGATTTCACAAGTCCGGCAGCGAGTGAGTTTTCGCCCGATGAAACAGCATGGTACGGCAAATTCAGTTTTTTATACAGAGTAAAAAAGCTTACCGGATAATTGTGTACCGAGGCTGAAAATTGTGCGGGCGAGACTTCTCCCATTTCCTGATACTGGCTTATTATTGTATCGAGGCGTTTGAACTCTCCGTATTCGGAAGAAAATACAAGTTCTTTGATATTTTCATTAAAAACTTTTTCTGTTAAAGCCAGAACGGTTTTATCTAAAAGGCTTAATTTTCTTCTTATAAGCGGTGATACAAAAGAAACGTCAATTTCGTTTTCGTCTTTAATATAATAAAAATCCTTTATATAAAAGTAGTTTTTCATGCTAAAATTATACAATAAATGAAGATAATTAAGTATAATGCAATATGTAATCTGGGGTCTGATATAGAAGAAATCTTTGCGAAAGCTATTAAAGGTGAAGCCGGAAAGTTTGAGCAGAGAGGTTTTGCACGGCTGGGAGTTGTAGATTTTCCGCTGCCGGAGATTAGTGAGAGTGATTATAATCTCAGATGCAACAGGCTTCTTCTTAAAGCGCTTGAGCCTTTGTGTATTGAAGAGCTTGACAGGGAGAAAACCGCAATTGTTACTGCGACATCCAATTCCGGTGTCGATGAATACGAGATAAGCGGGAATCCCAAGCATTATCAGATAGGGAATCCGGCGGAGTTTTTGCACGGACATTTCGGATTCAGAAATTTTTATACATCTGTTTCAACGGCCTGTTCATCGGGGATTAAGGCTTTTGCAACAGTTGCCGAGCTTTTAGAGGCAGGAATTGCGGAGACTGTAATTGTTGCCGGTTGTGATGCGATTTCAAAAGTTCCGGTATACGGGTTTCATGCGCTTGAGGTTCTTGGCAATGTTCCGTCCAATCCTTTCAGCAAAAACAGAAAATGGATTAATATCGGGGAAGGCGCGGCGGCATTTGTTGTTAAAAAAGAGGGTAACGGAATTGAAGTTGCCGGAATCGGCGAGACAACGGATTTTTATCATTCAACAACTCCGGATCCGGAGGCGGTTGAGCCGGAGCGTGCAATAAGGCTTGCGCTGGGAAATTTAAATCCGGAAGAGATTGATTATATAAATCTTCACGGAACAGGAACGATTGCAAATGATTTAATGGAAGCGAGGGCTGTATATAATGTTTTTGGTGATAAAGTTCCCGCAAGTTCTACCAAGCCGCTTACGGGGCATTGTCTCGGTGCAGCGGCAAGTATTGAGACGGCTCTTTGCTGTAAAATTATTCAGGCAGGTGTAAGTAAAGCTTATCCTCATATATATGACGGCGAGTATGATGACAGATTACCTGTCATAAAGCTTGCGGATAAAAAACCTTTACATAAACCAGTCAAAACATGTTTGTGTACATCGTTCGGTTTTGGCGGTACGAATTGTGCAATTATTTTAAGAGAAAGTTATTAGTTTTTTTATATGTTTTGTTTTATAATATTAACATGTACGATTTAGCCAAAATACTTCCTCACAAACCGCCAATGATTCTTCTGGATGAGATAGTCGAAGTTGATATAGAAAATAATAAGTTAACTTCTTCATTCAAAGTTTATCCTGATAAAGTTTTTTTTGAAAAAAACAGGGGAATAAATTCTCTGACGGGAATTGAATTTATGGCGCAGACAATCGGTGCGTATGCATATTTCAAAAATAATTGCGCTGAACCAAAACCGGGACTGCTTCTCGGAACAAGGCTTTATAATAATAAAATTCCGTATTTTAAAGAAGGCGAAGAATACAAAGTTACAGTGCACGAAATCTTTACGGATAATCAAATTGCCGTTTTTGACTGTTTAATATATGATAAAAGCAGGGATGAAATTGCAAGCGCAACGGTCAATACTTATCAGGGAAATAATATAGAGGAGTTACTTGAGAGTGGTGAATAAGTGGGTTTTAGTCACAGGTGCAAGCAGAGGAATCGGTAAAGGTACAGCATTGTATCTTGCAAACAGCGGCTACAATATAGTTCTGCACTGTTCAAAAAATCCTGAAAGACTTTCCGAACTTCAGACGGAAATAGAGAAAAAAGGTGTTGACACGCGTGCTCTGGCTTTTGATATAAAAGACAGAAAAGAGACGGAAAAAGTTCTTCTTGATGATATTGAAAAAAACGGAATGTATTACGGTGTTGTCTTAAATGCCGGAATTGCCAGAGATAATCCTTTCCCTGCGATGGAAGAAAATGAATGGGATGATGTTTTGAGGACAAATCTTGACGGTTTTTATAATGTCTTAAAACCTCTTATTATGCCTATGATTCAGCAGAGAAAAGGCCGAATTATTGTTATGTCTTCAATTTCAGGTCAGTGCGGAAACAGAGGACAGGTAAATTACAGCGCTTCAAAAGCAGGACTTATCGGAGCGGCAAAAGCTCTGAGTCAGGAGGTTGCAAAACGTAAAATTACCGTAAACTGCATTGCTCCGGGAATGATTGATACAGATATGACGGAAGATTTGCCGGAAGAAGCAACTAAACAAATACCGATGAAAAGAATGGGAACTGTAAAAGAAGTCGCAAGTCTTGTAAATTATCTTATGAGTGATGATGCGGGATATATTACCGGTCAGGTAATCGCCGTTAACGGAGGGCTTTATTTATGAGAAGAGTTGTTGTAACAGGTATGGGAATAACCTCAGCCCTCGGCTCGACTGTTGAGAGCGCTTTTGAAAGATTAAAAACCTACAAAAACTGCGTTCGTCACTGGGATAAACTCGATGAGTACGAAAGATTAAATTCAAAACTGGGCTCTTTTGTGGAAGGTTTTGTAATTCCTGAACATTTTACAAGAAAAGTCCGCCGCACAATGGGCAACGTTGCTCTTATGGCTGTTGTGACGGCAGAGGAAGCCTTGAAAGACGCAGGGCTTTTAGAAGATGAAATTATTACAAACGGAAGATGCGGCGTAAGCTATGGCTCATCTACAGGTTCGCTGGATGCAATTCTGGATTTTTACTCAATGTGTATTGATAAAGAAGTTAAACTCCTGAATTCCGGCTCTTATATTAAAATGATGCCTCAAACAACTTCCGTTAATATTTCTCTGTATTTCAAAACCCACGGGAGATTGATTCCGGCATCAACCGCGTGCACTTCAGGCTCAATGAGTATCGGATACGCTTATGAAGCGATAAAAGACGGATATCAAGAGGTTATGATAGCAGGCGGAGCGGAAGAAATTCACCCGACGCAGGTGGGAGTTTTTGATACTTTGTATGCAACAAGCAGCAAAAACAGTACGCCGGATTTAACACCGTCTCCTTTTGACCGTGACCGCGACGGGCTTGTAATCGGAGAAGGCGCGGGAACTTTAATTCTGGAAGAATACGAACACGCAAAAGCCAGAGGCGCAAAGATTTACGCTGAAATTGCGGGTTTTGCGACAAATACGGACGGAACTCATATTACAAATCCGAACAAGGATATGATGGCAGAAGTTATGAGGCTTGCGCTCAAGGACGCAAAGCTTCCGCCGGAAGAGATCGGATATATTAATGCTCACGGAACCGCGACGGTTAACGGCGATATTGCGGAAACTCAAGGTACGGAATCGGTATTTAAAAGAGAAGTTCCGATAAGTTCAATAAAGAGTTATACCGGACATACTTTAGGCGCATGCGGTGCAATTGAGACAATTCTGTCTGTTGAGATGATGAATAACAAGTGGTTCTCTCCGACGCTTAATCTTAAAAATATTGACGAAAACTGCGGTAAGCTGGATTATATCAAAGATGAAGGCAGAATTATTGATACGGAATATGTTATGACAAATAATTTTGCGTTTGGCGGAATTAACACTTCAATTATTTTGAAAAAATGTTAAAATAATAATAATGAAGAAGATTTTTTTATCATTATTTGTTTTAATAACAATAGCCCTGTGTGCTTTCGCTGCCGAGCGTCCGCGCTGGGTCGGGCTTCCTATTTATGTTTATATTCCGGAGTACGGTAAGATGAGCCGTTTGATGCAGCAGGCTTTTGAACAATGGGAGCGTCAGTCAAACGGGGTAGTTCGTTTTAAGTTTGTAAACAGCCCTTCTAACGCTAATGTAGAAGTTGAATTTGTTGATTTTGTTGCTAACTGCAATGATGTTCATGCTGTCGGTTGTACGGAGATGATGACCAGAGCAGGGCAATATTATAAGGCGTATGTTACAATCGGTACAAAAGAATACATAAGGAAAATTGAGAACAAAAAATATATCCGTCAGCTTGTTGAAAGACCCAAAGAACACATTTACGGTGTTATGCTTCACGAGGCGGGACACGCTATCGGGCTCGGACATTCCATGAATATGAAAAGCATTATGTTTCCGCAGGATCTGGATTCTATGCAATACCTGACCGAACATGATTTGCAGCTTTTATATCAGAAATATCATTAGGAGTTAATAAGTTATTTTTCCCAGAACGGTTCGTTTATCAGCACCGGTACAGGACGGTATGTTATTCGGAATGCCGTAATATGTGCAGTATCCGAGAAGTGCAAAGGCCATGACTTCTTTAAAGTTATTAGAAATTCCGTAGTCTTCATGCGTTTTTAATTCAAGACGTTTCGGAAGATAACTTCTTAAAAATTTCATCATGGTTTTGTTATAAGCCCCTCCGCCTCCGATGATTACTGTGTCTGTATGAACCTGCGGATATACAAATCTTTCGTAAGCCTGCGCAATCGTTTTTGCGGTTAGTGCCGTAAGTGTTGCAATAATATCTGCCGGTTCAGACGGTGCAATTTTTAAAATATTTTCGATATATTTGTTGGAAAAATATTCTCTTCCGGTTGTTTTTGGCGGATTAAGAAAATAATATTCGTCCTGTAAAAGACAATCCAGCCAGCTTTCGCAAATGTTTCCGGAGGCTGCAATTTCTCCGTCACGGTCGTATTTTTTTCCGAAAAACTTTTGTGTACAATAATCAATCATAATATTTCCGCATCCGGTATCAAATCCGAAAGTTTCGCAATCATCAGAAATCACCGTTACGTTGGAGATTCCGCCAATATTTTGTACAAGAGAATTTTTAAACCATTTTTCATCAGCAAAACAAACGAGCGGTGCGCCCTGACCGCCGGAAGCAATATCACTTTCGCGGAAATTTGATATAACAGTACAGCCTGTGTCTTTTGCAATAATTGAACTTTCTCCGATTTGAAGAGTACTTTTAAGAGAAATATTATCAAGTTTTTCATCATAAGGATAATGATAAATTGTCTGCCCGTGGCTTGAGATTAAATCAGGTTTTCCGAATTCTTCAATCAAAGCGCAGGCAGCGTTTGCAAAACATTTGCCGACGGCAAAATTAAGCTGGCATAATTCTTTGATTGAGATTTCTCCTCTGAATGCGGAAAAAAGTTTAGCTCTTATATGCTCAGGATAAGAATAATTTATTCCGTGAATAAGTTTTACCGACATATCCGGATTAACTTCGCAAAGACCTGCATCGATTGAATCGCACGAAGTGCCTGACATTAATCCTATTACTCTTTTCGTAACTTTCTCTTCCATAAATGAAATTATAGCATAATGAGAAAATTTTTCTGCAAAATAAAAAAAGGTTTCCTAAAACAGAAAACCTTCTTAACCCAATAATCTCCTACCCCAAAAATTAACTTTCCTCAAATCTCAATTGATTTGTGATAAAAAATAATTCTTCTTTCAGGTAAATGTCTCTCCTTCAAAATTGATTTGTGTTGTCAAAAATTCAAAATAATTAATTAAATTTTTCTCTTTCTCCTCCGGGCAATTTTTAGAAAAGTTTTACAAAATTTTTCTATCTTATACCCTTCCCAAGTCTTGTAGCCATCACTCCTTTCAGGTATGTGTATATAGTATAATTTTCCGATCTTTTTATCAAGTAAAGAATTTCGTAAAAATTTTTACAATTCCCCATGCTTCCCGTAATTATTAAAATAAATCCGATTTAACAAAAGTTTACGTTCAAAAACCTTAAAAAGCGTATTGACAAACCCTTTTCAGAGTGACATTGCGTTGTGGTAAATGTTTTAATAGAAATTATTATATTTTTTGCAAAAATATTGACCCTGAATGTTTCAAATGAGATAATCAGTTTATGAATTATTATAAAAAATATACGCCGTATTTATTTTTGCTTCCTGCTCTTGCAGTATTAATCGTTTTCTTTTTTATACCGTTTTTTCAAACTTTCGGATTGAGTTTTTTTGATTATTCATCAAGTCTTTACAATCCTGATTTCTGCGGGGCGGATAATTATGTAAAATTATTTAAGGAACCTGTTTTTTATAAAGTTATGTTTAATACATTTATGTATTTAATAATTGCAGTTCCGTTCCTTGTAATTTTTCCTCTTTTTCTTGCAATATTAATTAACCAAAAAATCAGAGGGATAACTCTTTACAAAATCCTTTTATACCTTCCGGTAATTGTTTCGATTGTTGTTGCGGCAATTGCTTTCAAGTGGCTTTACGCAAGTCAGGGTGTGTTGAATTATATTTTATCCGTTTTTAATATAAAGCCAGTGGGCTGGCTTGTTGATACAAACTGGGCGCTTTTTTCGGTTGCGGTGGTTACAATCTGGAAAGGTATCGGTTATTATATGATGATTTATCTTGCTTCTCTGATGAGTGTTCCGCAGGATTTATACGAGGCATGCGATATAGACGGGGCAAATTTTTTAACCAAGCATTTAACAGTTACAGTTCCGCATATTATGCCGACAATTGCTTTAGTTTCTACAATAAGCACAATTTCTGCGATGAAAGTTTTTGCGGAAATCTATGTTATGACAAAAGGCGGACCTTTAAATTCCACAAAAACAATTGTTTATTATATTTATGAAAGAGCGTTTGAAAACCTTGATCTTGGCTACGCTTCCGCTCTTGCTGTAGTTTTGCTTGTTGTTGTAATGATATTTTCACTTATAAATATTTTGTGTTTTGAAAGGAACAAATACAGCGATATCTAATGAGAATTCTTGTTATTACGGATTTGTATCCGGTAAAAGATAATGAAAAGTTCACGCCGAGGACTATTGTAAATTTTGTCCGCGGCTGGGAGAAGCTCGGGCATGAAGTGAAGGTTATAAAGCCGAATTTTCTTTTCAATTCTTTTATAAGAAAAAAGCCGTTTTACAGAAGCGGGATTTACGGAAACGTTGAGAATATTAATTATTTTTTGCCATTTGCTGGTAATATAAGGAATAAAATAAAAACGGAATTTAATCCTGATAAAATTGTTGCACACATGCCCTCGGGTACAATTTTTGCAAACCGCCTCGGGTTGGAATTTACTGCAGGAATCCATGTTTCGGATTTAGAAGTTTTGACAAATCCGCTGTATTCAATTTATTTTAAGCCGGAGCTTGAAGGTGCTTATCAAAACGCACGAAAAATCGCCTGCCGCTCGGAGGTTATTAAAAACAAATTCCTGAAACTTTATCCGCAGTATGAAAATAAGACTTTTGTCTGTTATTCCGGTATAGACTGTGAAATTGTTCAAAGAAAATGGGCGCCTCAAGGCAGAGTGAAAGTTCTTGTATGTGCAAATCTCATCAAGCGGAAAAATGTTGATAAAGTTATACAAGAATGTGAAAATTTGGATGTGGAATTAACCGTAATCGGTGACGGGAAAGAACTGGAAAGTTTAAAGAAACTTTCTTCGAAACCGAGATTTTTAGGCTGGTTTGAGCATGAGAAAGTTCTTGAGGAGATGAGAAAATCCGATATTTTTGCGCTTCCGAGCGTGAATGAAACTTTCGGCATGGTTTATCTTGAGGCTATGGCCTCAGGATGTATCACTGTTTGTACGGAAAATGACGGAGCTGCGGGGATTATCAAAGACGGCGAAAATGGCTTTTTCTGGCGTGGCGGAATCATAAGTGAAATTATTAATTCAAGCACACAAAATCAAATATTAACTAATTCGTATTCGACTATTTTAAACTACACTTCTGAGAAAGCTTGTCTTAATTATTTGAATAATTTGTAAATTTTTGCAAAGATTGGTAGCAAAATATCTTTTTAGCTGTTTTATTGAACATGAAATAAAAGCAAAAAAGGGATAAGAAAATGAATTCAATTAACAATATGAATAGCGGCAATGTACAGTTTGAGGGTTTATCAGCTTTAAGGAGAGCATCCACCGGACAAAGAAAATATTGTGCAGAAATGATTTCAGGTATTCTTCATCAAGATCAAAAAGATATAATGAAGCTTACTAAGAATGCGTCTGAAGCTCGTATAAGTTTTATTAGAAAACTCGCTGACAGATATAATAAAGATAATTTTTATCGTTCAGCTGCAGAAAGAGAAGATTCAAAGCTGGTTAATCGGATTTTTAAGACGGTAAAATTCCCGATGGATGTACATAATGAGCTGGCTTATAATTATAACGGTTCATTAAATAGCTTGTTTAGAGTTTTTTCTGAAACAGGCATGAAGCTTAGACGAATTAACTTTGCACAAAAAGTAAACAGAGAAATTCTTACCCGTCATCCTGATTCGTATCAAGATTTACTTCCTGAGCTTCTGGAATCCCCTAACAGCAAAGAGTATGTGAGAAATTACGGGAAATATAGATCCTATTTGAAACTTAATAGAAACAATAAAGAGGTTGTTAAAAACCTTGATGAAATGGTTGCAAACGGTACATATAACAGGAATAAATATGAAATTTTATATGAAAATCAAAATATTCGTTCACAGTTTATGCTGCCGGAAACAAATGTGTTTAATGCAGAACATTTTGTGGAAAATTATTCAGATGCCGGTAAAGAATTTTTGGAATATGTAGTAACTCACTTTATTGTAGAGAAGAAAACTCTTGCCTCCGGTGCAGATGTTACATTGTTTGATATGTTTAAAACCAGTACAAATAAAAATATAGATTTAAGAATAAATATCATGAAAGTTCTGGCTAATATAAGGGTTTCTAAAAATAATCCGGAGGCTCAGGCAGAACAATTTAAGGAGCTGAAAAAATTATACGATACAATTGATAATGATCCTTATGCAAGAAAGTTTATGCAGGATTTAGTAAGTAAACCAATATACGAAGTAGTATCTATCAATAATATTAACAAAGTTTTAACAGAAATTCCTACTAAAAAGCTTGCAATGTTTAGTGCTAATGCAAGAAATATTATTAGTCAGACAAAGGGTGAAGAAAGAATTGATGTTTTAAAAAATGAAATAGAAAATCCTTTCTTTGAAACAGAGGCCGCAAGGGCAAACCGTATGCGGGCTATTAAGCATGGCTATGCAAAGAAGGATTCACCTTTGAAAAAGCTAACTACCAGAATTAAAAATGCTGTTAAAATTTTGCAGTATAGAAAAATGGAAGCAAAAGAAAAACCTGTTTTAGAATCTATTATAAAACCTCAAGTGACTCAAGAAACAACAAAAAATGGCGGTCAGGTTGTTGAAGAAAAACCGGTTGTAAAAGAGCTTGATGTAATTGATGCTTTAGATAAAAAAATACAGGAAGAGGCTGTCAAAATTGAAGAAGAAATACGGAGTGCGACGGTTAAATCTGCTGACAAGAAAAAAGCCGGTAAAGAAGAAGTTAAAAAGAATATTTTTGAAATAATTTCTTCGAAGCTGGGTCCAAAAACTTATGCGCAGCAACAGGATGCGTTTGGTGCTTATGCAACAAAAATACGCTTAAGCATGCTTCCAGAAATTTTTGCTTCAATAGCCGATACAAGAAAAGCCGACAGAGCTGTAGGAAAGTATCGTATTAATTCATCTAATAAAGATGCATTAGATTTATACTTGTTGATTAACGGTAATAATAAAAAGTATGCTAATTATCTTCTCAAAAAACGTAATGTTGACGGTACACGTATGTTTGAGGTTAAGGATATTATTTCAATGCTTAAGAAAGCAGAAGCAAAGATTCAAAAAGATAAACAAACAAATCCTGACTATCGTGCAGCAGATGCCAGAAAATATTACAACCATCTTTATGAGTCTAAGATTCAACAATACGGCAAAGTAAAGAGAACTGTGAATACCAAAGCTTAATGCTGTTGATAAAAATCCGAACATGCCAACATCGTTACAAAACTTAATTGAAAATTAAACCCATGCAAACATGGTAATAACATGGCTTTTCATGTTTTAAATCGCTAAAACCATGTTGCAACGCAGGCTTTGCATGTCTCAAAAACAGGATACTCAATAAATTTCGGGCTTTGCAACTTGGTTAAGAAAACGTTACAATTGGCGTTTTATGGGTTGTAAAAGGAATCTTAACCTATATAATAGAAATATGTTAAGGAGTTTTGGGGATTTCCTTAATTCAGTAAGATTATAATTAATATTAAAAATAAACTTTGGGAGGAATAAGTGTTTAAGAGTCGTGATATGGGAAGAGCTATTGCCGTGAAGAGATGGACTCCGACGGCGTTAGAGTGTTACAAAAGAGGATGTGTGTGTGAAGGATGCTTTTATAGCGATTTCTTTAGTGCTACGGCTCAAAAATGTCAGATGAAGGCTGCTGTATTGGAACTTGTAAGAACAATCGGCGCTCCTAATGTTGATTTGCCGCAGATTATAGAGGGTTAGATTCTGCCTGTATTAAACTACGCTTCATATTACTTAACCTTTTATTTGACTAAAAATCATGTTTTGTATAGCATGAATACATCATAAGTAAAATTAGCTGAAAAGGAAATAGAACAATGAGACGTACACTAGAAGGAACAAAGATTAAAAGACAGCACGTGAGCGGTTTCAGAGCAAGAATGGCTACTCCTGGCGGTCAGGAAGTATTGAACAGACGCCGTGCTAAAGGCAGACATCAAATAGCAATTTCAGGCAGCAAAAGAGCCTAGGATTTAAAAGTTTTAAATTATTAAAAGCGGGACATCAACGATGTCCCGCTTTTATTTTATCAAGTTTCTCTTATCCGCCGCAGCAGTTTTTGAATTTCTTGCCGCTTCCGCAAGGACATGGATCATTTCTGCCGACTTTTTCCGTAATAACAGGTTTTTGAGGCTGCGGTTCGGAAATATAATCGAATATTTCTGAAAAAGCTTTCGAGCAGAATAATACGGTTGCTGATGAGTAAATTCTGTTGTTTAAATAATCAGATTTGTATTTGTTTATCAGCTCTTTATACGTATAATTTGTTCCCATAATCTCATTTATGGTATCCATAAAGTTTGAATATTGTGCTGAAACTCTGTCAAGAATCAGGTTTGGAATTGAATCGTTTGTAAGGAAATATTCAACACAATTTTTTGCATTTTCTACTTTTGTTTTGTCCTCAAAAATAGTGCAGAAGGTTTTGTAGAAAGGTATTGCGTACAGACCGTTTTTCTCGTCAAAAATTACGGCTACGTCGTAAACTTCGTTGTGGGAAGAAAATCCGCCCATTGAGTTTTCCAGAAAATTTGAATAATTATTATCCAGCTCTTTTACGTGGAAAAACTTAAACTCTGTTATGTCGCACCCTTTGTCAGATAAATCAACTTCTTCGCCTTCATTAAAAGCACCGATAATATCGTCGGCATGCTTATTGGTTGTAAGAATTGTGTCTTTATCAAAGGTTTTGATAAATTTTTGGTACATTTCAGAAATAGTGTTTTTAATTTCTTCTTCTTTTTCAGAATTATCAAAATAAAGCATGCGCGGAGAATGAACAAGCTTCATAACAGCGTATCTGTATGCTTCTTCCTTCTGTGAATGAGACAAAACGCTTGAAATTTCTATAATATAGTATTCGCCGTCAAGCTTAAAGATTCTGGCAGTGATGTATTGACCTGCATAAATCCCTCTGAAATTGGTCATTTTTGTGAGCGACAGAACCGTATAAGTTTTTTCGTTAATCAAATTGTACAGCTCAAACCCGTTTTTCAATATTTTTTTGATTTCAAAAATAGATGCCTGAGCGTTGATAAAACTTTCTATAATAGGCTGTGAGCCGTTTTCTTCTTTAAACATTTCAAGAATGGATTTGTTATCAATTCTGCGCTCAAATATGTATGGCAAAAAGATTTTTTCCATCTGGTTTAAGGAAATATTTCTTGCTCCGATTGTGGCTAAATATTCGTCAAAATCAGCCTTAACCTTTTCGTTAGTCTGTGTAAATTCAAATATTTCTTTTACAACATCGTTAATACTGTTAATTTTATCTATCACTGTCATTGCTTTCTCCTCAAAGTCTATGAATATAGAATAGCGTAAGCATGGTTATTTATCAATAATACCGTTAGGCCGGCAGGTAGGACTACAGGTTAATATTAATTTTTGTAAATCTCTGAAAACCTCTATTTTAGGAGATAAGTATAATTTTTCTCCAACTAAAGTATAAAATTTTAAAAAAACATTAAAGTTTTTGAAATTTGTGCCGTTATATAGAATATACGAAGATTGAAACTAAAGTGTTCAGGTTTATAACTAATATATTTAGGAAGGAAAATTATGACAGATAAAGAAGAAATGGGTGCATCACTCTTCAGCCGTTCAATAGACTTAATGGAAGATGATCCTTTAGAGGAAATTTTTGCGTTAAACATTGGCGACTTTGTATCTGAATATTTGATTTCTGAAGAACTTGCAGGAAAAATCGGCAAGGATGTCAAGGATAAGACAACAAGATTAAAATCACAGCTTAAAGAGTTAATCTCAATATATTCTCTGGACAATACGCTGTGTGTTTTAGGTTTTAATTCTCAGGATGAGTATGTAGTTTATAATTCTATAGCAAAAACTTTAACTCAAATATTGGATGTGGATGCCTGTCATATTTACCTTACGGATGAATTTACCAGAGGTTTGAATTTTGAAGACAAAGTTCTCGGACTTGTAGGTTCATCAGTTGATTTTGATGAAGATATTTATGCAAAGAAACTCGGTTATACTCCGGAAGATAAGTCGATTGTGGTAAAAGCATTTAAAACGTTGGAAAAAGTTCAGATTAAAGATGTTTCTAAAATTGATAATTTTATTCCGAAGTACGAATTAAAAGAATATGACGTAAAGTCTCTTGCAGTTGTTCCGATGCATAATAATGCGCATGTTGTCGGAGTAATTGTTATCGAAAATTACAAAGAAAAGACTATCAAGCGTGCTTATATGAATCTTTTGGAGACAATAGGACGATTGTTCGGAACATCAATGCATCTTCAAAAGACAATTGAAGAAACGGAAGCATTGATAGCTGATGAAAAAGTTTTTGCAGAGGATTTGCAGCACAAAAGAGCGGAATTAACCGCTTTAATTGGAGATTTAGGTGCTAATCAACAGGCATTTGTTGAGAGACTGGCCAAGGCTGTTGACGAAAAAGGCCAGTACAAAGTGGCTCATTCTCAGCATACGGCAGATTTATCAAGAAAATTATGCAGACAGCTCGGCTTAAATGAAAAAACTACGGATCTGGTATACTATGCAGGTTTACTGCAGAATATCGGAAAAATTACTCTTCCGGAATCTCTGTTTGCAAATAAAGGCAAGCTTTCTAAGGAAGAGTGGGAAAAACTTCAGAATCACCCGAATGTCGGTGTAAATCTGCTGATGAATATCAATTTCTTATCGGAAGTTATTCCGTATATTCATTATCACAAAGAACGCTGGGACGGCGGCGGCGAGCCGGAAGGTTTGAAAGGAAATTCTATTCCGTTCGGTTCAAGAATCATAGCGGTAGCGGATGCTTATACGGCTATGACTTCAGACAGATCATACAGAAAAGCAATGAACAAAGAACAAGCTTTGGAGATTATAAAAGAGGAAGCCGGAATAAAGTGGGATCCGGTAGTTGTAAATGCACTATTCGAAGTAGTAAATGCAAATTAGTTGAAATATCGGGCGGGTTCAGAATGAACCCGCCCGTTTAGTATTTAAACGCTTTTTTCTAATGAGTTGTAAACTTCCTGAGATATTAAGCCGTTATTAACATCCTCTTTTATCAGATTTAAAGCTTCGTCTCGTGAGAGCGCATCTTTGTAGCTTCGTTTTTCTCTGAGGGCGGAGTATTTATCTGCGGCAGTTATTATTTCTGATGAGATATCAGGTTTAAACCCGTTGGTAATTTCAGGATATCCGCTGCCGTCCGGATTCTGGTGGTGGTATTTAACCAGATTCAGCACTTCTTCTTTTACGCCCTGATCTTTCAACAGCTCGTAACCTAATTCCGAATGGAGTTTCATTATTTGGCGCTCTTTGTCGTTGAGTTTGCTTGTTTTATTCAGAATTTTTTCCGGAATAAGGACTTTTCCGTAATCGTGAAGCATTGCAGCCTGCTGCAGGTCGCTTAAATTAACGTTTGATTTGATTTCCGGCGGAAGTGCGGAATACATTTTTGCTGCAGTAACACGGGTATCCATCAAATGTCCGTGCTTGAGTTTATCCAGTTCTTGCGAATTTACATTCAGGCGTATATTATTCTCCTTCAAAATATCCATAATCCGCGGGTTTGATTTTGCGATTTGAGTCAGTGTATTTTTGTCAACAAAATTTGCATACAGAGGATTTGATGCGAACGAATCCTGTCTAATTCCCGCCGGTTCTGCGTAATTTACTGCTGCAGAACGGAATTGAAGATTCGGAATATTTATTTTGTTAAGAATAGGGGTATTATATACAAAATTCATTTTCACACACTAATTTTTTCCACTTATAGTTATGTAAAGTATTTTTTTAATGAAAAATTGACCGGGTGGCTAATGTCCTTAACAAAAATTTACAATCTATATTTATTTTCGCCAGATAAACTGGTTTGTGTTTGGAATTATGCGTCTGAATCCGTTTTTTAGATAAAAATTAATAACGCTTTGATCGTTGAGTGAGGTTAATTTGATTCCTGTATAAATGCTTTTCAAGACGTTTAGAATACTTGTTCCGATGTATTTGTATTCAGGATTTTCAAGAGCATAAATAATTGCAGGTTTTACTTGTATGTGGCTTAATTCGACTATAGGCTTATCAGCATCTTCAATTTCTGCCATGCCGAGTATTTTCCTGTCATCCGGCTCAGAAAGATTCTCTTTCTGGGTTGTTATTGCGTAAACTTTGTTTTTATTCCTGTTTAATATTTTCATGTTTAATAATCTTGAGGTATGGGCAATAACATCAGCATATTTTTCGTTTGCCCAAAAATCTGCTGCTGTGCTCAGTGCTTCTGTATCTTTTATATTGTCAGGTTCAATTTCCACAAAAGAAACCTGTGCCGGAGTATAAGTTTTTAGTTCCGGTTCAAATTTTTGTACCGTGACTGTTTTTATAAGTTTTGCGCCAAAATTTGTTGTGTTAAAACTTACTCTCATGCTCTGTTTGGATTCCATATATATTTGAATTTTTTTGCATCCAGTACATCAAATTTATTTTTTGTATAAAAATCCGTTACATGAAAATCGGATTGAAGTGTTATCGGTTTTTGGAAAGTTTGTTTCAAAAAATTCAGCATGCAGCTTCCGATTCCTTTGTATTTACGGGATTTTGCCGTGTGAATATAATCAGGGTTAACCTGCAGATAGTCAAGATTGATTGTACTATCTTTGCTTGTGTTAACTTCTGCAAGCGCTAAAATTTTTTTATTCTTTAATTTTCCGTGATTTTTATTCTGTGTTGTTATTGCAAAAACCGTTCGTTCTTCCGGTTCTATAAATCTTGCAAAAATTGAATTTAAAACACACTGAATTGATTGAGCGTAAGCCGCGTCTTTCCATTTGGTAACGGCTTTACCTACTGCTTTAACATCTGCTTCATTTGTTCCGTCAATTTTTACAATGCTTACTTTGCGCGGGCTGTACGTTTTTTTGAACAAATCAAGCTGTTTTATATTGTCGCTGCTGATATATTTTGCACCAAAGCTTATTGAATTTATCATAGTACCGTTATTAAAACTCTTAAAAAAATTTTTTGCTAGCCAATAACTTTCAGTACTTCGTAAATATTCATTTTATGAGATTTTCCTCTGATTTCCACATCGGAAATCTTCATAACGTCGATAAAGCTTTTTGTGGTTTCGTAGGTTGAAGTGCTTATTAACATTTTTGTTTTATAAACCTTGTTATAACTTTCGAGCCTGCTTGCAAGGTTTACGGTATCGCCGATTACTGTGTATTCCATGCGGTTTACCGAACCGATATTACCGACAAAAACTTCTCCGGTGTTTATTCCGATACCGATTTCGATTTTAGGTTTTCCTTCCTGCGCCCATTTTTTTTGAAGTTCTTTAACTTTAAGAAGCATTTCATATCCGCAGCGTACGGCGTTTGCTGCATGGTTTTTGTCCTGAATCGGTTCTCCGAAGATTGCCATAACAGCGTCACCTATGAATTTATTGATAATTCCGTTGTATTTGGAGATAATCGGCTCCATCTCGGTAAAGTATTCATTGAGGATTTCGGAAACCTGTTGGGCTGACATTGTTTCAGACATTGAGGTAAATCCCCTTATGTCTGCAAAAAGTACTGTTACTATTGCTTTTTTGCCGCCTAATCCGAGGTTATCAATATTTTGAATAACCCTTTTCATAACGTCTTCCGACATATATTTGCCCATTGCGGATTTAACTTTTTCTTTGCTTCTGTTTTCCAGTACAAATTTGTGGGTATATCCGACAAGCATTGTTACAATAAACATTACCGGCGGAGTCATGACATTGATTACAATTCCGGAGTAAAAACATATTGAAGCCAGAATAATATATCCGGCAATCATACTGACAGAAAGCCCGATTGATTTAAATAAATCACAAAGTCTTATAATTCCGTATACAATAAGCATTCCCATAATTGTTACAAGAAGATTGATTGAATGCGGAAGAACTTTTAAGAAATCATTGTGGATAATATTATCAATAGCTGTCGCCTGAATATCAACCCCCGGATGGTTTGAAATAACGGGAGTGTTCTTGTTATCGTTCAAACCAGTTCCTGCCGGAACATTAGCCCCTATTACAACAATTTTGTCTTTAAAAATTTCCGGATTTATAACCGGCTCCCTGCCTTTTGACAGATTATCAAAAGAATCCATTACATCAACCGCGGAAATTTTTGTATGTGAATATCCTTCTTTATTGAGTTTATAGAATTTAAGCGGGACTATTGACTGATATTTTGTTGTGCGCTGCTGGATTTTGTAGTTAAGTTCCGGAAAATAAATTGACGAATTTGCCACAACCATCTCAGGATTATTGTTTTTCATCAAAAACGCTTTCATTGCAACGGACGGATAAACGTTGCCTTTGTATTTCAGAATGTATTCATGGTTTCTGAAAACTTCGTCGATTGCATAAGAAGAAAGGTTCCCGTTTATGAATCCCGGAAGCATGGAAACTGAGCCGGCATGTTTTACCGAATCAAAGTATGGTTTTGGAAACGGCATCATACTTGAGTAAAAATTCGGCATAGAACTTGTTTTGTCTGTAGCATTTATTGCAAATTTTTGAAAAGCGCTGTCGTAAATTCTGCCGAATTCTTTGCTTTCCCAGCCCATTACCGAGGGCATAAATCCGACGATAAGGTTATCAAGTTTATTTACGGAATTAAAAAACTTGCGGTCGGATTCCGGATAATCACTGTCTAAAGTGGCAATTATTGAATCGTGTACAACAATTTCAGGCTTTGCGTATTTGCTGAAAAAATCATAAATTTTGCAGTTTAATTCTCTTTTCCACGGCCAGCGGTATTTATCAACGGTTTTGCTGTCGATAACAACAAGAACAATGTCTTCGCTTCCGTATACCTGTTTTTTGCCGTCAAACGGCAGTTTTTCCGTAAGCGCATGTTTTATCATAAAATCGTAACCCTTAGGTTCAACGAAATTATAGGTTACAAAATAAACAAAAATTAATCCTGCAAGTACGAGAATACTAAAAAATGCTGCTTTGATTTTATTCAATACCGACTCCTTACCCTTCACTCTTCACTATTTATGTTATAATAAATTATTAGAAAAGGATACATACAAATGAGTGAGAATTATATTGGAATTATAAAGGAAGATAAGGTTTATCCCATAATAAGATGCAAAGAGCCGGAAATGGCGATAGAGACTGCAAAGGCGCTGGTGGAAGGCGGAATCAGAATTTTAGAGATTAATGTTGAGAATCCTTCTCTTTATCAGGCAATCAGTGAGGTCTCAAAATTTGCACACGTATGTGCAGGCGGAATAATAACTTCAATGCAGGCGGATGCTGCGTTTGAAAGCGGTGCAAAACTGATTGCATCTCCGATTTTCCAGATGAATATGGTTAAGATTTCTAAAAACAGAAGAGTTCCGTTTATTGCGGGTGCTTCTACGGCAAATGAGGCTTATAATGCTTGGAAATCGAGAATACCGCTTATTAAACTTTATCCGACGGATGCAATGGGCGGAGTTCAGTATATAGAAGATATTTTGAGACAGATGCCGTTTTTGAGTTTAATGCCTATGGGTAATATAAAACTCGGTGAAGTTGTTACATATATTAAAGCAGGCGCTGCTGCAGTAGGCGTAGGCAGAGATTTCTATCTCGGTTTTACTCCTAAGGAAATTACACAGCGTACAAGAGAGATTATAAAAGAAGTTAAGGATTTCTCAGAATGGATTCAAAAATAGATATTGCGATAATAGGCGAATGCCTGATTGAGCTTTCGACAAACGGGACTCTTGCGGAAACTTCCACACTTAACAAATATTTTGGCGGAGATACCGTAACTACTGCCGTTGCTGTTGCAAGACTCGGCGGAAATGTCACTTATCTTACAAGAGTCGGAAACGACGGATTCAGTGAATTTATTATCTCAAGTCTGCAAAAAGAAGGGATTGACACTTCATTAATCAAGACAAATGATGAACAGAACGGGATGTATATTGTATCAAGGACTGCTGGTAAGAACGAGCTTTTGTATTACAAACGTAAAACCGCCGCGGCAAAGCTTTCTATAGAAGATATTTCTGAAGATTGTATTAAAAAACTTAAACTTATATATTCAACAGGAGTCGTGCAATCGCTCAGCGCAAGTTCAAGAGAGCTTGTGAGAGAAGCGTTTAAAATTGCAAAAGAAAACGGGGTAATGACGGCTTATGATCCGAATTACACCTCCTGCTTTATGAATTCTTCCGACACGAGAGAGTATTTTGAAGAAATTGTTGATTATACGGATGTTATATTTTTAAGTCTTAAAAACGACGCCGTTAAGCTTTACGAAATAGATTCGATGGAAAAAGTTATGAAATACTTCTGGGACAAAGGAGTTAAGATTGTTGTGGTGAAATCTCATGTTGATAACGGTTATTATACCGGCTATAAGGGTGAGATAAGCTTTACAAACTTCTACAATACTCAGAAGGCAATTGACATAACGGCTTCCGGAGATGTATTTAACGGCGGATTTTTGTACGCGCTTACAAACGGGCATACGCCTGTTGAGGCAACCAAATTTGCAGCTGTTGTGGCAGGGCTTCAAACCCAAAACTATGGCGCAATTCAGGCTATTCCTTATAAAAATGCCGTGATGGAGAATCTTCAATGACAAAATACGTTGTATCCGGATATATCGGGTTTGATAATTTCGGAGACGAAGCTATTGCAAGGGTTTTGACCGACCGGTTGAAAAGAGAGGGAGCGGAAAAAATTACTCTAATTTCTTCCAATCCGGAAAAAACCGCTAAACTTCACGAGGTTGACTCCTGCGGAATGTTTGATTTTTTCAAAAGCATAAGAGAGGCGGATGTTTTAATTTCCGGCGGCGGAAGCCTGCTGCAGGATGTCACAAGTTTTAAGAGCCTCGTTTATTATCTGGGAGTAATATTTACCGCACTTGTGTTGGGGAAAAAAGTTGAAATATATTCTCAAGGTATCGGGCCCATACGTTCAAAATTCGGACGGTTTTTAACCTGCGCACTTCTCAGGCATGCAGCTAAAATTTCCGTCAGAGACAAAAAATCGCAGGAATTTCTTCAAAATCACGGAATTAAATCAGAGCTTGTTCAGGATCCGATTTTTAGTCTGGAACTTCCGCACAAAAATAAAAAAGGGATTGCTGGGATACAATTGAGAGATTATCCGACGCTTACGGACGGTTTTTTGAACGCTCTTGCAGATGAAGTTATTAAAAGATTTCCGGATAAAAAATTGCAGGTAATTTCGCTTCAGGACAGTATTGACCTTGATGTGTGCGAAAAGTTTGTTCGAATACTGAGAAAAAAAGATAGGGAAGAAAATGTTGAAATATTGAGCGGGCTTTCGATTAATGATGTGTTTGAAAAGATTTCCGAGCTGGAATATCTTGTAGGAATGCGTTTTCACGCAAACGTTGTTGCAATTAAATCCGGAGTCAAAACGCTTGCAATAAATTATGATATCAAAATCAAAAAACTTGCGGACGAGTATAATTTACCTTTAATAGAGTTGAATCAGAGGGATTTTGAAAAAGAGTTTAGTGTTCTTATGTCTTAAACCAGTGCGGGTAATTTGTTTTCAGGACATCTTCCGTAATATCATCGATTTTTTGTGCGAGTTTTTTCTGTTTGCCGAGTACAATCTCAAATCCCGGAAGCAGGTTTGTAATTGAGCCTTCGTTTTCCATTGCATAGACACAGTATCCTTCCATCAATTCAAGCAGACAGGTATTTTCGTGCATAAGTACTTCTGCTTCATTAAGTTTCTGAGTAATGTCGTCCATAAATAATTTCCTCTTAATATTTTTAAATTAATAATTTAATTTTAAATTATTAATTGATAATTGTCAAGATTTTATTCAAATATAGTTTAAAAATTTAATTATTGATATAATTTTTAACTATGAATATAGGTAACGAAATTAAAAAACTTGCGCTTGATAATGGTGTTACGTTAACATATCTTGCAAAATGTATTGAAAAAGAAAAGGGTAAAGCTTATTCCGTACAAAATCTTTCTGCCAAATTAAAGAAAGGTACGGCAAATTTCAATGAATTAAGTATTATTTTAAAAGAATTAGGCTATCAAATTAAATTTGAAAAAAAATGAGCAGGGGTAAAATTGTGTCTATAAAAGAAGATATAAAAATGTTGTTAGCCAAAAAAGCTATGACAATGACAGAATTAGCAAGAATTTTGACGGAACAAGGTACAAAAACATCTATAAAAAGTTTATCTAATAAGCTTGCCCAAAGAACAATCAGATTTGAAGAGGTAAGGAAGATTTTAGATATACTGGGTTATGAGATTGAGTATAAAGAAAAATAATTTCTAACTTAAAAAAACGGTTTGTATAAACCGCTTTTTTTATTTATCTAAACTCATTAGGCTGGAATCTTGTAAAATTATTTAAATATCCGCCTATCGGAAGCATGGTGTCAGTTCTGTCAAACATTTCCTGAGGCCCCATTCTTGCCTGATCCTGCGCCTCTATTTTTGCGTTGTATTCAGTATTTTGTTGATATTGTTTAACTTTTAACTCCTGATAACAGCTTAACTTTTCATCATGGGCTTCAATTGCTCTGCATTCCTGAATTCCGTTTTCAAAACTTACTCTTCTTTTATACCAGTAAGCGGCAGTTTCATTCAGTTTGCCCAACCCTTTTGGTTCTTCCACGTCAACATAAGCAGGCGGAACAAAGTCTTTCCATTCAGGCTCCGTGAGTCCGTCCAAACTGACAATGTCTTCTGCCATAACACAGAGAGGAACTAATAAAGCCAGTAATACAACAATCTTTTTCATCTGCATTTCCCTTTTTTAAAAAATTATATCATATTTCGGATAAATCGGCTATAGGCATAAATACTTTAACACAGAAGCCGCATTCTTCGTTTGAATAAAGCCTGATTTTTCCGTTCATTGCTTCGACAAGTCCTTTTACAATAAACAAACCCAAACCTGTGCCTCTTGTGGTTCGTGTGGTGGAATCATCAACCCGTGTAAATTTGTCAAATAAAGTCTTAAGCTTTTCGCGCGGAATTACATCATAATCATTTTTTACGCTGACAACAAGCGTATTGTTTTGAATTTCATAATCTAAAGTTATCGGTGTATCTTCTTTTGAATACTTAATAGCATTTTCAATAAGGTTTACAAAAACCTGCTCTATTCTGTCCGTGTCGGCAAGGATTTCAATACTGCAATCCTCAACATTGTTTACGATTTCTTTTGCCGAATCGTTTCTTACCAGCATAACGGAGTTCTCAATAACACTGTTAATCGGAACATTGACAATATTTACATTCAGCCTTGCGCCTTCAATATCAGGAATAACAAGCAGGTCTTCAATCATACGCTTTAATCTTTCTGATTGTTTTTTGATAACTTTCAAAGACTTCTGTCTTGTCTCGTCATCAATTTGAATATCCTGCCTCAAAAGTCTTGAAGTGTAGCCGAGAATACTTGTCAGAGGTGTTCGGAATTCGTGGCTCACGGTGTCAATCATATTAGAGCGGAATTCGTTAACCTGTTTCAGCTCTTTATTCTTCTTCTTAAGCTGGATGTAGGACTTGTGAATCTGGTTAACCATTCTGTTGAACTCCGTTGCGAGGAAAATAAGCTCGAAAGGCGTAAAAACATTGGTTATCAACCTGATTCTGCGTTCGTAGTTTCCTTTTGATATCGCAATTATTGCCTTGAATAGCTGGCGGATATTAATATACAGGTAGGATGTGTATAATCCGACAACAAAGAATACCGTAAGCATGGTTATCAGTATGGAAAGTATGATTTTGTTGCGGTTATGGTCAATTGTATGCCTTGTGACGGCTTCGGTTGTATTAACAATAATCAAAACTTCCGGATCTGTTTTTTTGAGATATGCGAGCGGCTGGTTTTTTGTGTCGCCGTAAATCATTGCTTTATCCTCTTCCAATTTGTCAGGAAGCTCGGCAATACTCTTTTCGTAGCCCTCCTGACTGTAATTGCTTGAGGCAACAAGATCATTATCCACTATTACGTAAATCTGGCGTTTGTCATCAGTCAGTGTTTTAAACAGGTTGATTTTTAAATTATTAATATCCAGAACGGCAACAAGATAGCGTCCGTCCTTCATTTTTTTGTCAAAAACAGCGTAGTCGTCGCGGATTCCGTAAGCTTTATATTTTGCCAGATCGTTTTCATTAACAACGGCAAGTTCCGTATAAAACGGCAGGCTTTTTATGATTGTATCAAGATATTTTTGCTCTTGATCTTTGGACTTGTAATATTCTAGCGTTGCAATAATCTGTGTGAGTTCGTTGTTAATTGAGTGGACAAAGACGTCTACCTCTTCCGATACAATATTTGCTATCATTGCGGCTGCGGAACGAAGCTGGGCGCGGTTTGACTGCTGGTTGATATTGTTAATGATAACCCCGCTTACGGTCATCGGAATAAGTACCGCAAAAAAGATTACGATAATGATTTGTTCCGCTATTTTCAGATGTCTTTTGCTGAAAAATTGTACCATATTTTATTGTATTTCACCGAAAGGCGTAAGTTTATATCCTACGTTTGTAACCGTGTGTAAGTATTTAGGATTCTTAGTGTCAGGCTCTATTTTGTTTCTTAAAGCTCCGACGTGAACCCTGAGCATTCTTACATCTTCGTCGCTTGAGTATCCCCAGACCTCTTCCAGAAGTGTTGCGAGGGTTACAGGTTTATTGAAATGCTGCATTAAGCAGTACAAAATTTCAAATTCCGTAGGCGTAAGTTTCATTTTTTTGTTCAGAATAACCGCTTCTAAAGTATCCGGCAAAATTTCAATTTCTCCGGCTTCAAGAATCTCATTTGACATCAAATTCTCTTCCTGCGGCTGGTTGCGTCTTAAAAGAACGCGGATTCTCAAAAGGACTTCCTGAATATCAAACGGCTTGACCAGATAATCGTCGGCGCCGCTGTCAAAGCCGCTGGTTTTATCGCCGATTGTACCTTTTGCCGTAAGCATAAGAATCGGAACGTTTATTTTTGCCTGACGAATATTTTTGCAGACATCAAATCCGTTCATCTTCGGCATCATAACGTCTAAAAGAATGATGTCGTATTTATTATTAAGAGCTTTGTTGAGCCCTTCCATGCCGTCCGTTGCAGTATCTACAAAATAACCGCTTGAAGATATGTCAAACTCCAATAAGTCACGGATTTCCGGATCATCATCAACTATTAATATTCTTTTTTTCTCAACCATTTATATTAACCCTTTAATGTTCTTATTTTAATATAAACTTGCAGGTTATGTCACTATTTTTTTTATGATTTCTTCTAATTTTTGTTGATATTTTGCACGAATTTGAAACAGGTTTTCAGTTAAAAGTCCGATTATGTGCGCATAGGCATACAATGATTCCAGAAGTTCTTTTTGTTCATGGTTTGTCATTAAATAGCTTTTTTCGCCTATCTCTGTTTCAAATATTAAGTTCATAACCTTCAATGTTTCAATAGGTCGTGACATTTCTGTTGTTATATCTTCTAAATCCATAACGCTCTCCGATTATAATTTTATTATAATAATATTATAATCCATTTGTAAAGCTCCATTATAATATTGTTATAACAATATTATAATGGAGTGTTTATGGCTAAAAAACTTACACAAATAGGTACAAGTTGGGGAATTATTATTCCTAAACCGTTATTAGAAGTTCTCAAAATCAATCCCGTCCTAGATAAAATAGATTTTGAGATTGAAGGTGAAACATTAAAAATTACAAAGGTTAAGAACGATTAAGCACTGTCGTGTTAAATTGTTTTGTAGGGCTTGCACAATGCAACTTCGTTACACACAATTTTCGAAGAAATTGAACGAAAGGAGGCAAGCTATGGTTGATAAAATAATAATGCTATTACTGGCATTCTCAATCGCAGTAATAGCATTATTATTAATTCAACTGTAGGGTGCGAAGAAAGCTCTTAAGGTTTGCTTAGGTCTTAGGAGCTTCGCCCTACTTCTAGTATTTACCATGTTTTCAGGTTTGTCAATAGTGAAATATTAAAAATTACAGAGGTTAAGCGGGACCGGGGCATAATTACTTTTTCAAAGTAACAGGCGGCGGCTGAATATACAGCGGCTTTAATTTGCGCCAATCGGAAGGCTCTTTGTCTAAAGCAAGTTTTGATAAAATTTCACCTAACGGATACTCTCCGCTTTCGTACGAAACAGCTGATGCGGCATTTTGGCTTACACGCTCAAGCAAGTTGTTATCAGTGATAACTTTTCTTCCCTTAATCATTTCATCGACTTCTTCCAGCTCAATAGCGCCTAAAATCTTGCCGTCATAAACGTAAGCTTTATTTTTTCTTGCGTCAAGCACAACTAAATCATCTCCGCCGAGAATTTTCGACAGAATCTCAAGAGAACTTACCCCGACGGTTTTGATATCAAGCTGCTGCGCAAAAACTCTTGCAACTGTTGTGCAGGCTCTTATTCCCGTAAAACTTCCGGGGCCGATATCAGTTGCAATTAAATCAACATCCTGCGGAGTTAAACCTGCTTGCTTCAAAACCTCTGTAATTGTTGAAATTAAGTACGCAGAATGATAATTTTTGCCGTCAGACAAAATTGTTTTACTCTCCGGTACTTTTCCGTCTTCGCTCAGTGTAATATACGTTTTATCAAGACAGGTGTCAAATCCCAGTATTTTCACTTCTTTAATCCTTCTATTACCTTTTTGTATTTTTCGCCCACAGCTTCAAATTCATAAATCCTGCTGTCATCGGCGTCATCATATTTAACATTCATTTCAATTCTTTCAAACGGCAGTTCACCCTGTGAAAATTCCGCCCACTCGACGAAAGTAATTTTCTTTCCTTCGCTGTATTCTCTCAACTCGTCCGTAATTGTTTTGATTCCTACATTTTCCAGTCTGTATAAATCAAAGTGATATACCGGAATTGAGGCGCTGTGGTATTCATTAAGTATTACAAAGCTCGGGCTTGTAACTTTTTCTTTTATTCCGAGAGCTTCTGCCGCAAGTTTTACAAATGCTGTTTTACCCGCTCCGATTTCTCCGAACAGGTTTACAAAACAGCCTTCATCCTTGACAAGATTTGCAAACTTATATGCGAGTGCTTTTGTATCCTCTAAACTTATACATTTTTGCTTATACATACCCTGTTCCTTCCGCTTTCTTTTGCTTCATACAAAGCCTTGTCTGCGCGTTCAAACAATTCTTCTCCGGTTTCGTCCTGCGTAAATTCCGCAAGTCCCATGCTTATTGTTACATTGATAGTTAAATCATCAAGCTGAACCGTGGTTTCTTCAACTGCTTTTCTCAAACGTTCGCCGACAATTTTTGCTTCTTCAATATGAGTATAAGGGAGAAGTACTGCAAATTCTTCACCGCCGTATCTTGCCGGAATATCTGATTCACGGAGCTGTGCTTTTATTACCGAAGCAACAGTGCGCAAAACTTCATCCCCGCTTGCATGGCCGTATGTGTCATTAACTTTTTTGAAAAAGTCAATGTCAATCATCATTGCGCAAAGCGGATTGTTTTGACGCTTTGTAATTGCAATCTCCTGCTTAAGTCTTGTTTCAAACTGGCGTCTGTTATTGAGGTTTGTAAGCGCATCTAAAGTAGCGTACTGAAGAACTTTTGAATACGTATTTGCCCTGTTTATTGTAATTGCAGACTGTCTTGTAAGCTGCTCAAGATAGCTTATGTCGCGTTTTGAAAGCTTATCCAGCGTGCTTCTTGCAACAATGCAGCCTGTAATCTCACCTTCCGATGCCAGAGGAAAAGCGCCGATTTTATCGTTATTTGTCAAAATATACTCGGTCTCAGGTGTTAATTCTCTCAAAACTTCGTAAATTCTTTCATCTTTGCAAGCCTTAGGCCAAACAAGTCTAAATTCGCCGTCCTGTTTTAAGAAAACATAAATCAAATGGTCGGAAATAAACCTGTCCAGCATTTCTCCGATAAGCGGTACAATATAATTTAATTCATATTGCGTTTCAATAATCTTTGCAATATTTTTCATTGAGTCATGAAAATCAACGTTAATTTTTGACTGTTCATTAAGCACGATATTCTGAAGCTTCAAAGAAATTTGTGATGACAGAATTTTCATCAAAGACAAAAACTCCATATTAACAGTCGTTCCGTCTTCAAATTCCATCTCAATAAGTCCGAAATCCTGTCCGTCTTTTGTTGTCGGAATAAAAAGCGACTGAATCTTAAAGCTTATGTCGCCAACGTGTGCGGGAATTTTGTAAGCTTTGGAATTTATAATAAAATCTTCGCCCTTAATATCTTTAAAAGCCTGATAAGCATTAGAATCGTCAGGAATGATATTCCAATTTTCGGCACAATTTCTCATTGTGTTTGTTACGTTGTCAAAAACATAAATATACAAGTTCTTAACAGCAGCGACTTCCTGCAAAAGCTGCTTGATACCGTCTGCAAGTTCGCCGGCATCTATAGGTTTTGCAAGCAAATCTGAAATTTTTATTAAAAACTGAATGCTGTCCATTTTTATCCTGACTTATCTTGTAATATAAACAAGCTTAGCACAATTTCGCAAAAACTGCCACGGGGCGGGGGAAAATATTTATTCTTCCTCTTCTTCGCTGAAAAACTCAAATCCGGCACAGGTTTTGAAGTTTTTCAAAATAGCTTTGTCCAACTCTTCATCAGGAACAATCCTGCCGTTTACATAAGTATAGCCAATGTTGCCTAAAGGTTCGTCTGTAAGCTTTTGAGTGTAATATTCTTCACTTGTTATAAATTTACGTGTAGCATCGTTAAGTAAATTAAAAATATATGTGGATTCAAGAGGTGAAGAATCCGGTTCTTCAAGAATCAAAAGTGCAGCTTTATGAAGTTCGTTTATGGAATCTCTGTGGCGGTTAAGCTGTCTTAAAAGTACTGCCAGATTGTAGTGCGCTTCAAACTTCATCGGCTCAAGCTTAATTGCCTCGCAATATTCCAGTCCGGCATCTCTGTATTCGCCTCTCAGGTGATGTGCAACAGCCTTATTATAATGTACATCATAGTTCTTTTTGATAAACTTCAAAGCTTTTTTGTAAGATTCTATTGCTTCTCCGAGGTATTTGTACACTAAATATCTTTTATCAAGCGGAAGATACATTGCTTTTTGCTTGTAAGCCACACCTTTATTATAATATGCAAGCCCTCTGTTTGCCTTAACGCTCTTAACGTTGCTGTACACAAAAGGTATCCAGAGCTTGAATAATCTTAATTGCGCGACATAATCAAATTGCTCGATAGCTTCGTCAAAAAAGCCGAGATCCTCTGAATAAACTATTCCAAGGTTCATTCTTGCAAGGACAAATTTCGGGTTATGTTTAATCGCATTTTCGTATGCGTCCACAGCTGAAAAATAGTCTTCATAAACAGCGTAAATATTTCCCAGATTGAACCACGCTTCGTAATGTTCCGGATATAAGTCAAGCCCTTTGCGGTAATATTCAAGGGTTTTTGCCATATTATCCTGAGAGTATGCCTGATCGCCTTTGTAAATATAGTACATTCCCTTTGCTTTAAAAAACTGCTTTTCTATCCAGCCCCAGAAAAAGAAGGTTAAAAGCGCAAGGATACAAATCAAAATAACAAGTGTAACTTTAGAACATAGTTTGCGTAAAAAACGTTTCATACGCGTGTAATTATATCATAAATTTGGGATTATATAAACGATGGATTGTTCTTGTCTCAAATTTGATGTATATTTAAAAAAGTAAGAGAGGTATTGCATGCAAAATATTTCTACAGTTTTTGTTCTGGATAAAAATGAGCAGTCGCGTGAAATAATTAAGTCATTTGTTGACGGTCTGGATTTTGTAAACGAAGTCAAATTATACTCTGATTATAATCAGGGATATGAAGAAATTAAGCAGGCGTCAAACCCTGTGGTTATTATGGATATTTCTGAAGAACCGTCAGAATTGCGTGAAATTGCAGATAAAATTAAGCTTGTTACTTCAAAAATTATCATTACCTCTATTAATTATTCAACTAATACTATTATTAAAGCTCTCAGGCTGGGCGCAAAAGAATTTTTGCCGAAGCCTGTATTAAAAGAAGATTTAATAAGAGTTCTGACGATGCTTGCAAGTATTTCTCCGGAGGAAGAGGGAACTCCGTCGAAAATTATAACTGTTTATTCCAACAAAGGCGGTATCGGAAAAACGACAATTGCAATAAATCTTGCGGCAGAGCTTGCTAAAGTTACAAAAGATAAGGTTGCGCTGGTGGATTTGAATCTCCAGCTCGGCGATATTTCTACATTTTTGAACCTTAATCCGCCGTTTGATGTTAATTATGTTATCCAGAGACTTATCGATAAAGAGGATTCTATTTTTATTAAAGGTTTTGAGAAGTATAAAGATACTTCTTTGTATATTCTCTCCGACCCGAGTTATATTGAACAGTCCGGAAGCATTACTACACAGCAGATTTCTGCTTTGTTTAAAAAACTAAAAAAAGTTTTTCCGTACATTGTAGTAGACATGTCTTCAAGCATAGATCCGCTTTCTCTAAAAATTCTGGATGAATCTGATTGGATTCTGTTTTCTACAATTGTTAATATTCCTGCAATCAGAAATGCCCAGAGATGTCTTAACCTTTTCCGTTCGCGTAATTATCCGGCGAAAAAAGTTAAAATTGTTGTTAACAGGTATATGGAAAACGACGAGATTAAAATTGAAGATATTGAAAATACACTGGGAGAATCTGTTTACTGGAAGATTCCGAATAACTATTTCACAATTATGGAAGCGATTAACAAAGGTGTAAGTATTTCGGAAATAAACTCAGAATCCAATATCGGAAGTAATTTCAGAGATTTTGCGTCTAAAGTTTCGGACGATATTATTGAGCAGGCGGTTGTTCAGTATAGAACACGCTCATAAGGAGATTAAATGCTAAATTGTTTAAAAGAAAGTTTTAAGTTAACTAATAAATATATTATTCTGGCAACGCCTCTAATATTATTTTCACTTCTTTCAAGTCTTTATATTTTATTTTCTTTCAGAGGTGATTTAATAAATATGCTGACAGCGCTTGTTTTGTTTGTATTTATGCTGGCGGCATTTTTATCAGGCTGGGCTTATATGCTCAAGCTTGCTGTTCCGGATTCTCAAAGTGAAGATCCGAATTTGCTGATAAAAGAATTTCCGGCAGGTGTCGGAGAATATTTTCTGCCGGCTCTCGGGCTCTTGTTGAATGTTTTTGTTTTATCCGTGTTGTTCATGATTGCTGTATATTTTGCGGGGATGAAGTTAATCGGAGATGTCGGGATTTCCGCATCAGCACTTCAAAGTGCTTTTGAATCAACCGAAACTCTCAAAAACTTTTTAATTTCACTGCCTAAAGAGCAGGTTTTAAAGCTCAATTTGTGGAATCTTTTGATACTTGCGGCAATGGGTGTCGAATACTTTTTGCTGATGTTCCATCTGCCGGCGGTTGTGTTTAAAAGCGGTAATCCGTTTAAAGCGTTTTTTATATCGTTAAAAGATTTGTTCAGCAAAGCATTTTTCAAGAATCTTGCGCTTTATCTGCTGCTGTTCTTTTCTTATGCTGTCCTGTCAATTCTTACGACAATTTTCAGTGTTAATGTTATAACACACTTTATTTTTACTCTGATAAATTTCTATTATCTGGTATTTGTTGCTGTTCTGGTATTTAATTATTATTACGTAAATTTTATTAAAATCGGCGGTAAATTTGACGAAACCGTTTAAGAGAGGCGTCTTATCATTTCGTGTGCGTCTTCATCTTCCGGAAAAATAGTAACAACTTTATCCAGATATTCAAGGGCTTTATCGTTATCTTTCAAACCTTCGTAGCACTTTGCAAGGCTCATTAAGAGTGAAATATTATCAGGTTTTTTGGCTAAAAGGTTATTGAAAATATTAATAGCTGATTCATACTCGCCGAGTTCGTAATAAGTGAGGGCGAGAGTATTTTGGGTTTCTATATCAGGATTCTGCTCTACTGCGTGGATAAGATAGTGTTTTGCTTCTTCGTACTCTTTTCTTGCAAACAAAATTCTTCCCGCGCAAAACTGGATATATTCGTGGTGCGGGTTAATTTTAACCGCTTTCATTATGTAATCTTTTGCCGCATCAAGCTGGTTCAGGATTAATTTATTCAGTGCCATAAATGTCAGTACAAGAACATTTTCAGGTTCAAGTTCCAGTGCCTCCTGATAATATCTTTCGGCGTCAGTATTTTTGGATATTGAATACAAAAAGTTTCCGTATTCAAATATTATTTCAAAATCATTCGGTGCAAGTTTTAGAGCAGTCTGAAACTCCTCTTCCGCGTATTTAAAAAGCCTTTTATTCAGAAAAATGATTCCTAAATCCTTATGAGCTTTAGCAATATCAGGATTCATTTTTATAACTTTTTTAAGTATTTTTTCTGCAGTATCAGTGTCGCAAAGACTTGAAGAAAGTACTGCATACTGGTGAAGTGTTTCTGCAGACGGTTTGTTTTTCAAAAGAATATTATCATAAATTTCTTTTGCTTTAGAAAGCTGATTTGTTTTGATATACAAGCTTGCAAGTTTTTGCGCCGGCAGAATAAATTTCTGATTTACATATACCATTTTCTCGAGCATGGAAATTGCGGTCTGAATTTCTCCGAGTGCTTCATAGCAGGATACGAGATTGTACTTATAATTGTCTTTCTCAGGATGCGCAATAAGGAGATTCTTATAAATCTCGGCAGCTTCTCTGTACTGTCCGGATTTAACTTCTGACATAGCAAGAGCCACTTTGAACCCTTCGTCCTCCTCGTCAAGTTGAACGGCTTTTTTCAAATATTCGCATGCTTCCTGATGATTCTGCTGTATCTGGTAAACCGAACCGATATTATAATATGCCATCGGGTTTTCCGGATCTAAATCAAGAGCTTTTTGATAATATTTTATTGCTTCTTCGCTCCTTCTTGCAGCCATACAGGCAGTACCCAGACTGTTTAAAGTGCTCAGATTTTCAGGGTTCTTCTCCAGCGCCTTTTTCAAAGGTTCAATACTTTTTTCAAACTCTTTGATTTTCATATAAGCCGTGCCTATTATGAAATCAAATATATAGTCCTCCGGATCAAGCACCGATGCCTGATATGCGTATTTAATTGCATTTTCGGAATCATCAAGTTTCATAAGCGCAACACACAAGCTTTTATACGCTTCTATGTATTCAGGGCGCAGTTTTATTACGGAAAGGTAAGCATTTTTTGCGGAAATATAGTCGCCGGCGTTGTCATAACAATTACCGAGATAAAAAAGAGAAGTAGCATCCTCCGGTCTGTATTTAACAACCGTTTCAAAATTCTTGCGCGCCTCCTCCCACTGATTAAGATTCACCTCAACAAGCCCTGCAAGCTTGATAAGTTCTACGTTATCAGGCTCTTCTTTAAGCGCGGAAGCTATCATTTCCTGAGCTTTATCAAATTCTTTTTCTCCGACCAGTTCGTTAATTCTATCTATATCAGCCATGTTTTAATCCTTTTTAATTCCCGAAGTAATTCTTCAATCCGGAAGTCAGGTTTTTGTTTTTGCATAATTTCTTAAGCTTAGAAATTGCACGGTTTTCAATTTGTCTTATTCTTTCTCTTGAAACTCCGTAAATAGAGCCGATTTCATCAAGAGTCTTTTTGTTTCCGTCATTATTGAGCCCGAATCTCAGAATAAGTACATCTCTTTCTTTAGGACTCAATTGCTCCAGCATGCCTTTAATATCATCGAGCATGCTCTCCTGTGAAACAAGCGAATCCGGAGCAATTGTTGATTCGTCCACAATGTAGTCAATGATTTTATTTGAATCATCTTTTTGTCCGGTAGGAGTATCAATACTTATTGTAGACTGGGTTGCTTTAATAATTGAAGTAAGTTTGGAAACCGGAATTCCCATCTTGTCCGCAATTTCCTGCTTAACAGGAATTCTTCCGAGTTCAGTCGTTAAATCCATTGTTGCTTTTTTGATTTTGTTAATGGATTCAATCAGGTGGATAGGAAGCCTTATAATTCTCGCCTTGTCTGCAATTGCCCTTGTTATTGACTGCTGAATCCACCATGTAGCGTAAGTTGAGAACTTGTAACCTTTTGTATAATCAAATTTCTCGGTAGCTTTAATTAATCCTAAGTTGCCTTCCTGAATTAAATCAAGGAAAGAAAGTCCTCTTCCTATATATTTTTTAGCAATACTTACAACAAGTCTCAAATTCGCGTTAATAAGAACTTTTCTTGCAATTTCGCTTTGAGTTTCATAAATTTTCTTTGCTACTTCCAGTTCTTCTTCTGCAGAAAGTAACGGAATTTTGCCTATCTGCTGGAGATAAATTCTAACAGAATCGTCAGAATTTACGGAATTAAGGCTCTCTTGCGTCTTAGGCTCTTCTATTGATATAGAATCTTCATCATCTTCAATAGGTTCAAGACTGTTGAAATCTATACCTTCATCAGAGATATCATCTGCCATTAAATTAAGTGTGTTGTTTTTTTTAGCCATATTGTTTACCTCTGTTTATTTACCGTTCGTTTTACTTTTGATAATCTGTCTGCATCTCTCAAACAATATTATAGCAGCAGCGTTAGAAACATTTAAAGAATTAAAATTTGTTAACATCGGAATTTTTATTACAAAATCCGCCAATTTTAATAATGATTTTGATATACCGGCATGCTCGGCGCCCATTATAAGCGCAAAATTCATATCTGTATAATCAACATCATAATAATTATCTTTAGCATGATGATCAGATGCAATTACCCACCAGTTGTTTTCTTTTAGCCTTTGAACAGTGTTAACAAGGCTGTTGACTTTGATTATTGAAATATGATTAATGGCGCCGGCGCTTGTTTTTTCTACAGTAGGATTAATTAAAACGCCGCGTCTTGAAGGCAGGATAATTCCGTCTACTCCGGCGCAGACGCATGAGCGGATTATTGCGCCTACGTTATGTGAATCTTCAACACCATCCAGAATTACTACAGAAGCGGTTTTACCCCTGTGTTTTTCTATAAAATCATCTAAATCCGTGTATTTTACCGGTGCAATTTGGGCAATAACTCCCTGATGCCTGCCTTCCGGCTCTATCTGGTTAAGTTTCTGAATGTTTACAAATTGAAATACTATACCGTTAGCTTTTGCAAGCTCTTTGATTTTCTCAATCTTAACATCTTTATGCGCGCCGGAAGATATGAGAATCTTGTTAAAAGTTCGATTCCCTGCTTCAAGCGCTTCTATAACAGCGTTTTTGCCGTATATGATTGTATCTTGTTCCATTATTTTGATACCTTAAGCATTCTTTCAATACAGTTTGCACTGCGTTTTCTGACGTTTTCGTCAAGAGTGATTTCGTTAACTTCATGTTCCAATGAATATAAAATTTCTTCCAGTGTTGTGAGCTTCATGCTCTCACATAACATATTATTTTTTATTAATATAAACTTCTTATCCGGATAATCTCTTTCAAGCCTGTCGCAAACACCCTTTTCTGTTACAATCACAAACTGTTTATCCTTGCTTTTTCTTACGTATTCCATAATTCCGCTTGTGCTGCCTACATAATCTCCGAGCGCGCTGACCTCCGGTTTGCATTCGGGATGGATTAAGATTTTTGCATTAGGATATTTTTTTCTTGCAAGTTCAATATCTCTGATTTCAACACCATGGTGAACCGGACAATTGCCGTCATAAGTAATTACTTCAACATCTTTAAGCTTTTTTTCGACCCATTTGCCGAGATTTGCATCCGGCAGGAACAAGACCTGCGGATTGTTAAGACTCTTAACAATTTTTAACGCATTTGAGCTTGTGCAGCAAATGTCGCATTCTGCCTTAACTTCAGCGGTTGAATTAATATAACATACAACTGGTGCATTTGGATGATTTTTTTTGAAATTGACCATTTGTTCATGGTTAATCATATCAGCCATGAGGCAGCCGGCGTTTAGGTTTGGGAGCAAAACTTTTTTCTCCGGAGAAATTATTTTTGCGGTCTGTGCCATGAAATATACTCCCGCAAATACAATAATGTTTGCATCAGTTTCTTTTGCCTTCTGGCTTAAATACAGAGAATCTCCAACAAAGTCTGCAACCTCGTCTACTTCTATGTTCTGGTAGCTGTGAGCTAAAATAATTGCATTTTTCTCTTCTTTTAATTTTTTTATTTTTTCAATTAAATTTCTCATCTATTTATCCTGTGTACAAATTTTAAATTTTATTGTACAATAAAAAAAAATAGGAAGAAACAGACATGAAATTAAAGAAGAGCAGTATAGTAGGCGTGTCCGTTACGCCTGAGATTGGTTTAGAGGTTGCACAGGTAGATTTTGCATCTCAAACGGTATTAAAATACGGAATCAGACAGCTTGAATATGATTCAAACAGACGTGAAATTGCAGATTTGGACTTGTTCAAAGAAGCTTTGCAGGATTTATTCTTTGAACTTCAAATTCCGAAAGGAACGGAAGTTGTTTTAAATCTTCCTTCTGTAGTATTTAAAACTGTAGATTATCCGGCTGCGATGGATGAAACACAGATTGGTAACGCTATAGAAGAAGAGCTTGCTGATCATTTTATTTTTAAGTCAGTAGAACCTGTAGTAAGTGCAACAAGGTTGCCTAATTCAACAATACAATTTCATAAAATTGCATATACTGCAGCCCAAAAGCAGATGCTCATAGAAATTGCAATGGGTATTAAGGATTTGGGGTACAAGTTGTATGCTGTTGATACTTCTGTAAACTCTGTATTAAATGCTTTGATGTATAAACAGAGAGTTGAAGTAACTAATGATACGTCATGGGTTCTTATGATTATTGATAATATGTGCTGCAGAATTATGACGATGAGCGGGCGTAATTATGTAGATACTTATGAAGAGAGAATCAGTATTGGCGAAGTCCTTGGTGATGCGGAAAACTACGGCACTGTAGTTAGTGCAGTTTCTCCGATATTGAAAAATTTACCTTCAAAATATCTTTGTGTAGTATCAAAAACAAATGTTATCAGTGCAGAAGTACTTGCCAGTAAGTTGACATATTCGGCTCCGATTATTCATCAGGAGGCAAATTGTTTCTCTAAAGAAGCTTTTTTGGAAGTCGGACCTGAGGTTGATGAAAAATTTGCTAATATATTATCTTTGGATATAATTGGCGCTTCTATAAACAGAGATTTTGAACAATACAGCAATGCTCATTTTAATTTATTTAATAAATCATTAGGTGATATTTATACCATGGAGCAACCGCCGGAAATCACTTTAAACGGCAAAACGTGTGTATTATCTAATGCCTTTTTGATTAGATGTTTTATTATATTTGCCTTGCCTGTGTTAGCTCTTTGTATCTTTGTGTGGGTTTATTATACAGGTCAAATTAATACTGCGCAAAATACGTATAAAGAGTTGGAAGCAAAGGCTGAAAAGATTAACCAGTTCCTTAAAGACAATGAAAATATATCTTCTGAATTGTTTGATGAAGGGGATGAAATTCGTATGGGGTTGGAACACAATAAGAAAATCTATTCTTACTATACAATTGTTGGAACAGAAATTCCTAAAAAATTGTGGTTGACACATTTGAATTTATCAGACAAAACAACTATAGAAGGGCAGGCAGACAATCTTGAAAGCGTGTATGCATTCTTTAGAAGTATAAAGGATTATGATCCTAATTCGGCTATAAAATTGCAGAAATTAGGGTTAGCATCAAAAACAGAACTTCCTGCAATATCTGCTGAAGGCGATGATGCAGAATTTGATACTGATTCTATTTTGACTACGCTAAATGCAGATTTCTATGAGTTTGTAATTTCTGATCAGGCTTTACAAAATACTCAAAATAATGGTAATAACAAAAAAGAGGTATTGGGTAATAATGCTTTACCGGCTTTAGAACCTATTAATTAACATAATTAGAAGGATTTAAAATGGAAAAATATAAAAGATATTATGGTGTAATTATTTTTTGCATATCGGCAATGTTTGTTATATTTCTCGGATATAATCTGGCTTATCCAAAGTATACAGAGTCAGTTGCACAGGCTGCAAGAGTTGAAAAGAAGCAAAAAGAAGTTGATGAGTTGAATACAAAGCTGCAAATTGTACAAAAGAAAATTAAGCAGATTAGAGATTCAATTGTATCTTCTCAGAAGAAAATATATTCTCCACTAGAATCTGATTTGGGTAATGAAACGTTATTCTTTACATTGTATAATGATGTGATTGAAATGCTTCATGCAAATTCTATTAAAATTAAATCTATTGATTATAAATACAATCCTGAAACAGATTCTTTTGTAAAATTCGGAAAAGATGTTTATTTTGTATGTGATGTTGATATGGAACTGGTTTCAAACTATGTAAATTTAGGGAAATTAATACAGGATGTTTATCAGTATCCTTATTATATACGTATTAACAATCTTGATGTTAAACCTTATGAAAAAGACAAAAAGATATTATTGTCAACATTAAGCTTACGTTTGTATGCTCATACAGCACCTGAAGATCCTGTAGATACGACTGCAACAACTCCGATTGCTCCGGCATTAGATGGTGCGAATACAGCTTTGCCGCAATAACGGTTAGCGGGGCTTGATAATAAATTTTGTTTAGTATAAAATTTTTTTATCGGGTGCAGAAGCACAAAGTGCGGAAGTAGCTCAGTTGCCCCAGCGAGGCTGATTGAGTGAAAACTCCCGAAAGAGGCAAAAGTTGCGCCGAGCGTATCTGAGATATACTCTACCAACTGAGCCGGGTGAAAATTTAATAGTAAAGTATAAAGTGCGGAAGTAGCTCAGTTGGTAGAGTATCTGCCTTCCAAGCAGACTGTCGCGAGTTCGAGTCTCGTCTTCCGCTAATAAAAAACACTCATCAAAAGATGGGTGTTTTTTATTGTGCTTATAACTTATCGTATTCCCGTTTAATTTCTTGAATATCTTGCCACATAAGCCATTTCGGGCCGCCTTTTTCACGAGTATCATTTCTCAAGAGGTAGGATGGGTGAAAAATCGGCATCATCTTGGCTCCATAGACATCCACGATTGCGTTTTCAGGCTTGTACCAATTTCCTCTGATGCGGGTAATTCCGCCAACATTACCTAAAATTGACTGGACTGCGACGTTTCCGCAAAGCAGAATAATTTTGGGTTTAATAATTTCTATTTGAGCTTTCAAATACTCCCAGCATGCTTCTTTTTCGTCAGGGAGCGGATTTCTGTTATCCGGCGGCCGGCATTTCAGGGTATTGCAGATATAAACGTCTTTGTCTCTTGAAAGCCCTACTGATGCAAAGATTCTGTCCAAAAGCTGGCCAGCTTTGCCGACAAAAGGTTTTCCCTGCTGATCTTCATAAAACCCCGGAGCTTCGCCTATAAGCATTAGTTTTTGATTTGGAATCCCGTCTTCAAAAACTATGTTGTGCCTGGTTTCGCAAAGAGAACATTTTTTACAAGTAAGGCATTTTTCTCTTATCTCATTTAACTTCGCTCTGAGTTCTTCTGCTGCAGGCATTTGCGCCTCCTATTTAGAATAAACCAACTCTTTAACTTTTTTACGCTGAACTTTTCTTGTCGCGGTTCTCGGGAGAGCCTGTTTCAGAACAGTAATATTAATCGGGCGTTTGTACGGTGTCAGGCGCTGTGAAAGCTTTTTGACTTCATCTTTCATAAGTTTATCCAGCGTATTGTCATCATATTTTGCTTTAAGTTCATCGGTCGGAACAACAACTGCCGCAATATCTTCAGTGCCGTCTTTTGCTCCGCCTTCGCGTGAAACTCCGAATACGCAGACTTCTTCAAACAAATCACTTTTTTCAAGAACAGATTCAACTTCTTCCGGAAAGACTTTTTTACCGCCGGATAAAACAATCATGTTTTTAATTCTGCCGGTTATATAAACTCTACCCTTATCGTCAATTCTTGCAATATCGCCGGTGTGGAACCAGCCGTCTTGGTCGATTGCTTCATTGGTTAGTTCCGGCTGATTATGATATCCTCTCATAATAGAAGGACCTTTGAGAAGTAATTCACCTGTTTGCGGGTCTGTTTTTGCCTCATAGCTCGGAAGCGGCTTCCCTACAGAGCGTAAATCCCTGTGGCGTTCTATATTGATTGTTGCAATCGGGCTGGTCTCGGTTAATCCGTAAACTTCGTACACCTGAATACCGACTCTCTGGAAGAATTTTGCAACATTCAAATCAAGCGGAGCACCGCCTGACATACAGCCTTTAAATGAGCCGCCGAAACATTTATGAATTTTTCTGAACATAAGTTTTTTTGCCCAGATAAACGGAACAAACTTGGCAAAATGATATAAAAACGGGAAAATTTTCTGCGAGAATTTAGAAGTATTTTTCATCTCTGCTTCAAGTCCCGTTTTCAAGAGCTTTAAGAACGCAGGAACAACTACCATAAATGTAATTTTTCTGTCCCGCATCGTGTTTAAAATATCTTTCGGTTTAAGATTATGCGTATAATATACGGTAAATCCGAGGTTCAGGAAGGTTGAAAACCCGACGGTCATTTCAAACAGGTGATTCATCGGAAGAATTGATAATACTCTTACATCACCGTAAGGAAGAATCTTGTTAAAAGCTGCTTTTAAATCCTTGAGCTGTGCAAGCATGTTTCCGAAAGTCGTCTCAACCCCTTTAGGTTTTCCTGTTGTGCCGGAAGTATAAATTATAAAAACAGTAGACTTTCTTGAACGGTGTCTCCATTTGCAGGTATAATTGTTCGGAATCGTATAAATACTCTCTAAATTATCATAAACCGGATGTTCGTCCATTACTATAATATGTTTCAGAGACGGAATTACTTTCTGCAGTTCGAGTGCTTTGTCGATATAAGTCTGTGAAACAAGCATTACAGACGGCATGCAATCAGAAAGAATAGACTGCAGCTCGTATTTGGTAAGCTTAATATCAAGAGGAACAGTAATAAGTCCTGCAATAACAGAGGCAAACACACAAGCACCGTATTCAGGCTTGGATTCTGAAAGTATTGCAAGCTTCTCACCTCGTTTAAGTCCGAGATCGTTCATCAAATATGCCGCAAGCCTTCTGGACATAAGCCCCAATCCGTCGTATGTAATTTCTTTCCAACCGAATTGTGTTTTCATCCCGAGTGCAATTTTGCGTGCGTAAATATTAGTCTTATCTTCAAGTAAAGATAATACGTTGCTTTCACGTTCTTTCATACTTCCTCCTGAATACACCATAGCCTCAATCAGCATTATACCAGAAGAAAGAATCTAAGAAAACTTATCTTAATATTTCGTGACAATTTTATGAATCATGCAGGACAATTTCGCCGGTTTCTAATGTAGGCTTGACGTCAATAACTCTTTGATTTGTGCTTCCGACCCAGTGGGCGTTGTTATCCAGAAGCTCCTGAACAAACTTGCCTTCCGCAATAACATCAATATCCGCAATATCCGGAATATCCCTAATTTCTTCCCACAAAAATCCTGTGTATAGCCAGATTGTTTTATTTGGCAGCTCTTTTCTTATTTTCTTTATCAGTCTGAAAACTTCTTCTCTGTTAAACGGATGCAGCGGATCTCCGCCTGAGAAAGTTATGCCTGAAATATGAGGTTTTGCAAGCGCTTCAAATAATTCATCTTCAGCTGCCTGATCAAAAGGTATACCGCCTGCAACATCCCAGGTAATAGGGTTTTGGCATCCGTGACAGTGGTGTGTGCATCCTGCAACCCATAAAACTACTCTTAAACCGTCACCGTTTAGCATGTCATCTTTTGTAATATTGTGATAATTCATTTTCCCCTATTCCTCTCTCCAATATAAATATCATATCATTGACATAAAATTTGTACAAAACTTTAAGTTCTATGAAGCGGGGGTAAATGCATTGGATTGGTTGATTAAGACTACAAGCAGGGCTTTTGTACGGTGGAGGTAAATATACGGGGTGATTGGTTTGGGCTGGAGGTTGGGTGTTCTTATGGAGATAAGCTAAAAATCGAGTTTTGTCCGGCTTTCAAATTTGTATAAATTTCCCTCTTTACAAAAAATTTTTATTTGTTACTATAATAGAGTCAATTGAATAAATTAAGGTAATCCTCAGTAGCTCCCAAGTGTAGCGAAAGCGGAACGGGCTCAAGATATTTGATAGTTGCTCCGCCATTGAGGATAAGACAATTAAATAAAACAAAAATAATCCTCAGTAGCTCAATGGCGGAGCAACCGGCTGTTAACCGGTAGGTTGTTGGTTCGAGTCCAACCTGGGGAGTTTTTTATCGTTAAAATTAAAGCAGGGCGTGCTCCTGCTTTTGTTTTAACCAAAACCCTAAAGTTAGACGAGAACCACAAGGCGTTTGTAATAAAGTGAGTGTTTTGCGTATGACAGATGGTGCGATTATTTCGGGCAATCGGCTTGTGTAGCGGATTTTAGGGGTAGGAAATAATCAAACCATGTGTACCATAAATACTCTTTTTACTCTTTTTCTACTCGGCACAGATGGTGTGATTATTTCGGGCAAAAGGATTACAACCCTCTTTCTGTGTAGATTATCAGAGAGATTGAGAAAAGTACCCCCGGAAGTTTGAGAGAATTCTCAAACTTTTTACATTCTGGAGGAAATACTTCAAAACTAATTGATACAAATTCTTAAACTCAAAGATAATTAACTCTCAAATTAACAGATACTTTTTTAATAAGGTTTATGCTTTTTGAAAAATATTATGAACTCTATTTAAACACTAATAAAACTCCATTTAAACAATATTTGAATATCATTTAAAAACTGTTTGAGCCATGTCCATATTTGACATATGCATATGTTTTAATGGAATTATCTCAGCATTGTTACACAACAAACTAAGGAATATTTTCATGATACAATTAAGGTAGCTTCCTATAAGTTTTTATTATCAGAAGTTGTGAGGTGAAGAATGGCTATATTACCTAAAAATCAAATGACTGAAGAAGATATCAAACTTAATTTTATTACTCCGGTATTAGAAAAAGCCGGGTGGAAAGATAAAATTACAATGGAAACAAAAGTTCAGTTTACTGACGGTAAAATCAACTTGCGTGGTAATATGGCATCCAGAGAAAAGCCTAAAAAGGCTGACTACGTTTTGTATATAAACGCAAATAATCCAATAGCAATTGTAGAAGCAAAGGATAATAAACACTCTGTATCACATGGTCTGCAGCAAGCTATGGAATATGCTAAAAAATTAGACATTAATTTCGCATATAGCTCTAATGGTGATGGGTTTATAGAACATGATTTTTTAACAGGTAAAGAAAGAGAATTTACTTTAGATGAATTTCCAAGCCCAGAAGAACTTATTAGTAGATTTAAATCAGAGAAGAATAATAACACAGGTATTACTGAAGCTGAAGAAAATATTATAGAACAACCTTATTACACAAGCAGTAAAACATATCCGCCTCGCTATTATCAAAGAGTTGCCGTAAATAGAACGCTTGACGCTATTGCAAGAGGGCAAGACCGTTTATTACTTGTTATGGCAACAGGTACTGGTAAAACTTATACAGCTTTTCAAATTGTTTATAGGTTAATAAAAAGTGGGTTAAAAAAGAAAATTTTATATTTGGCAGATAGAAATATTCTTGTTGATCAATCTATTCAGCAAGACTTTGCTCCGTTAGAAAAAACTATTCATAAAGTAAATTTTGCAAAAGATAATAAAACAACTATAACTGCATACGAAGTTTATTTTTCATTGTATCAGCAATTAATTGGCGATGATGATAAAGAACATTATAGCGAACTCTTTTCGCCTGATTTCTTTGATTTGATTATAGTTGATGAGTGTCACAGAGGTTCTGCAAAAGAAGAAAGTCGTTGGCGCAGAATTTTGGAATATTTTTCTTCTGCAACACAAATTGGTATGACAGCAACTCCTAAAGAAACAAAATATACTTCAAATATTTCTTATTTTGGAGACCCAGTTTATACATATAGTTTAAAAGAAGGCATTGATGATGGTTTCTTAGCGCCATTTAAAGTTATAAATGTTACGACTGATATTGGTGATGGGTGGAGACCACGTAAAGGTCAATGCGATATTAATGGTCAGGTTATTGAAGATAGAATATACAATAATAGTGATTATGATTACAATATTATAATTCAAGATAGAATTGACCAAGTAGCAAAAGAGATAACAAATTATTTAAAAGCGACCAATAGAATGGCGAAAACCATTGTATTCTGTGCTTCGGAGGATCACGCAGAAAGAATGCGTATTGCTTTAAATAATTTAAACGCCGATAAGGTAAAAGAAAATTCTGATTATGTTGTTAGGATTACAGGTAGCGATACTTATGGTAAAAGCAAGCTTGATTACTTTATTTCCGTGCGAGCAGAGTATCCTGTTATTGCAACGACATCCGAACTTTTATCTACCGGAGCCGATTGTAAAATGACTAAATTAATAGTTCTTGATAAGATGATTGGCTCAATGACAGAATTTAAGCAAATTATTGGTCGTGGAACTCGTTTAAGAGAAAAAGAAGGTAAAATGAGTTTTACCGTTATGGATTTTCGTAACGTTACACGATTATTTGCTGATCCTGATTGGGATGGTCCAATTGAAATTGATCCGGATTATCCTAAGAAAAAAGGACCAGGACCAGAACCTGGACCGGGACCAGGTCCGGAGCCACCATTACCAGCAGGTGATAATTATAAACCAATTGTTGATAAAAACGGTTGTTCTGTAAGAATAACGAATAAAACAGTTTCTGTATATGATACTGATGGCAAGCTCTTAAAACAAGAAAATATTATTGATTACACTAAATCAAATATTCTTGGCTATTCATCGTCATTAGAACAATTTATTAAACGCTGGAGCGAGGAAGATAAAAAATCCGAAATTACTGAATTACTGAAAGAACAAGGCATTGATTTAGAAGCATTAAAAGAAGAACAAAATATGACTGAAGTAGATGACTTTGACTTCATTTGCCATATTGCATATGGTGCAAAGCCATTAACACGCAGAGAACGTGCAAATAATGTTAAAAAGAGAGACTTCTTCAGTAAGTATAGTGGTGCTGCAAGAGAAGTTCTTGAAGCATTATTAGATAAATATATGAATACAGGTTTATCTGAATTAAATAGTGCTGATGTTTTAAAATTAGATCCAATTAACAAATTTGGAAAACCTGCAAAAATTGCACAATTATTTGGCGGAAAAGACGAGTACTTTAAGGCCGTAGAAGAATTAAAAAATAATATTTATAAGGTAGGATAGAATGAGTAATTTATCAGGATTTGTAAAAAGAATCAGAGATATTATGCGCAATGATGCCGGTATAAATGGTGATGCGCAAAGAATTGAGCAAATGGCGTGGATGCTATTCTTAAAAGTCTATGACTCAAAAGAAGAAGACTGGGAATTTAGTGATAACAACTATAAGTCAATTATTCCCGAAGAATGTCGTTGGAGAAACTGGGCAAAAGACGACAAATCCGGCAGTGCAATGACAAGTGAAAAATTACTCAATTTCGTAAACAATACATTATTCCCCACTTTAAAAAATCTTGAAATTACACCACAAACACCTATGAGTAAAGCAATAGTTAAAACAACTTTTGAAGATGCAAATAACTATATGAAAGACGGTGTTCAATTACGACAAGTTCTGAACGAAATTGATGAGCTTGATCTCGGGGACTACGAAGAAAGTCATGCATTTGGTGAAATTTATGAATCAATTTTAAGAGAATTACAAAGCGCAGGTTCTTCAGGTGAATTCTATACTCCTCGTGCTGTAACCGACTTTATGGCAAAAATTATTGATCCACAAGTTGGTGAACAAATGGCAGATTTTGCCTGTGGTACAGGTGGGTTTTTAACAAGTTGGCTAAAACAACTTAAAGAAAAAGTAAAAACTACTGATGACCAGGGGGCTTTTGATAATTCTATATATGGAATTGAAAAGAAGCAGTTCCCTTATATGCTTTGCATTACAAATATGCTTCTTAACGAAATTGATGAGCCTAGAATATATCACGATAATTCGCTATTAAGAGATGTTCTTGATTATACCGAAGATGAACAATTTGATGTTATACTTATGAACCCTCCTTATGGTGGTAGCGAAAAGAAAGATGTAAAAAATCATTTTCCTGATGATTTGGCAAGCAGCGAAACTGCTGATTTATTTATGTCTGTAATTATGTATAGATTAAAAGAAAAAGGTCGTGCTGCAGTTATTTTACCTGATGGATTTTTATTCGGTACAGACAACGCAAAAGTTGCAATAAAGAAGAAATTATTATCAGAGTTTAACTTGCATACAGTAATACGACTTCCGCATAGTGTATTTGCACCTTATACATCAATTACAACAAATATTTTATTTTTTGATAAAACTAAACCAACAGAAGAAACCTGGTTCTATAGATTGGATATGCCGGAAGGTTATAAAAACTTCTCAAAAACAAAGCCAATGCAACTTGAGCACTTCCAACCAGTATTCGATTGGTGGAATAACAGAGAAGAAATAACTATTGATGAATTTGATAAATCAAAAAAATACTCTTTGCAGGATATTATTGATAGGAATTACAACATAGATTTGTGTGGGTTCCCCCATGAAGAAGAAGAAATTCTTGCACCTAAAGAACTTATACAACAATATCAAGAAAAACGTTCAAGTTTAAATGCGGATATAGACCGTGTATTAGGACAAATTACAGATATTTTAGGTATTGAATTAGCGGAGACTCAAGAATAATGAACGCACAGCAATTAAAAAATTCAATATTACAATTAGCTGTTCAAGGAAAACTTGTTCCTCAAGATCCAAATGATGAACCGGCAAGTGCTTTAATCGAAAGAATTAGAGCTGAAAAAGAAAAGTTAATTAAAGAAAAGAAAATTAAGCCTGACAAGAATCCGTCTTATATCTTTCGAGGTTCCGATAATTTGCCTTATGAGAAGGT
>CALUQE010000008.1 GCA_944322845.1 Candidatus Gastranaerophilales bacterium | reverse complement strand
TCTTACGAGTATAAAATCGAATGGATGTTGCGGGTAACCCCGCACTCTGCCCCTCGCTAAAAGACGCTCGGGAGGGCACCACCGTTGTCAGAACTAACAAATCTTCGCGCCGCAAGCGTGTTATGCGAGAGCATAACAATAGCGAGCGTAAAAGTGCAGGCGCCGCCTGCTACAGCCATTCAATCTCACGCTCGTAAGAGCGTCGAAAACATTTGCGTGATTTCTCTTTCTTTTCGTAGTTTTCTTTCTCTTTATATCGCAACAAAAGAGAAAGAAAAGTACAAATAAATTATCTCTTCATTTTTTCTTCTTTAAAAAACAAAAGAAGAAAAAACGAAGCAAAAAAGAAGAAACTTTGTTGTTTCCAATGCTCTTACGAGCATAAAATCGAATGGATGTTGCGGGTAAACCCGCACTCTGCCCCTCGCTAAAAGACGCTCGGGAGGGCGCCGCCGCTGTCAGAATTAACAAGCCTTCGCGCCGCGAGCGTGTTATGCGTTAGCATAACAATAGCGAGCTAAAAAGTGCAGGCTCCGCCTGCTACAGCCATTCAGACCCTCGCTCGTAAGAGCGTTGAAAACGATTGCGTTTTTTCTCTTTCTTTTCGTAGTTTTCTTTCTCTTTATCTCGCAACAAAAGAGAAAGAAAAGTACAAATAAATATTATTCTTGCTTAATCATTCTTTCTGAGGTTTTCTTTTAAGCACTTAATCAAAGGTAAAATAAACTCTAATTCTTTGTCGGTAGAATCATAGATCGATTCCAGAATCTCATTTCTAATTTTATTTTCATCTCTTTTTATTGATAATCCAAACTCTTCAAGTCCGATATCCAAAATTCTTATAATCTTAAAAAATGCAGAAATTGAAGGCTGATGGATACCTGCTTCAATTTTACTAATATGTTTTTCGCTCAAATCGACTAATTCGGCTAACTTACCCTGTGTCATGTGCCGTTTCCTGCGAAACTCCTTTATTTTACGCCCTATAAATTCTTTATCATCAAAAACCATGGTATCGTCCTTCGTACTTTTTGCTAGATTACCTTAATTGTGGTAGTGGTTTAACCTCTTATTTGACAATAATTGCAATAAAGTATTAAAAACGATAACAAAATATCTTGTTTATGATACCATGTAGCCAAAAGTAATAAATATAATACTATATAAAATCAAAGGATAAATTACAATGCAACAGAAAAAAGTTTCAGTCGTTATTCCTACATTACAAAAAAACAAAAACATTTTAACCGGATTAATTAATACACTGGAAAGAGATAGCTGCGTAGATGAAATTTTCTTGATAGATAATTCTTGCCAAGGATTTACATATTCCGGAGAAAAATTAAAAATTCTTATACCAAAAGAAAATTTATACGTAAATCCCTCATGGAATTTGGGTGTTGAAAGTGCTAAGAATAAAATTGTAGCACTACTTAATGATGATATAATTATTCCCGAAGATTTTTGCAACAAAGTCATAAGCCAGATGACACCGGATATGGGAATAGTTGGAATGAACGGTATGCTGATAGAACCCATCACTGATATTAACAAGCGTCCGGAAGGAGAAGATATTTTTCTTGAGGCTGCTTCATATATGGATTATTACTATGGAATAGCAATGTTCTTTTACAAAAGCAGTTATTCTAAGATTCCTGACGATATAAAAATTGTTTACGGAGACAGCTGGATATTTACTTCCTGCAAAAAGCAGAAAAAACAAAACTACAGAATATGCGGAGCTACTATTTATCACTGGGGAAGCTTAAGTTCCGGAATTGCAGAGTTCAATCCTATTGCAAAAAATGATTCCAAGATTTACAAAAAGTTAACCGTAAAATGGTATGACAGAATTCTTTCTTACGAAGAATTGTGGGATTATCATAAATTCAGAATTTTAGGATTAACTCTGAGATTCAAAAAAGATACGAAAGGCAGAAGTTATGCAAAAAACTCTAAATAGGGCTGCTGTTTTTGCTCATTATGATAAAAATAATCTTATACAGGATTATGTAGTATATTACTTAAAAGAATTAAAGAAAATTGCAGAATGTGTAATTTTTGTCTCTGACTGTAATTTGTCTGACAACGAGCAAAACAAGATAAAAGACTTTGCGGATGTTATAATTGCTAAACCTCACGGAGAATATGATTTCGGCTCATATAAAAGAGGGGTTCAGTATCTTAAAGACAAAGAAATTTTAGATAATCTTGATGAGTTAATTTTTGCAAATGACAGCTGCTTCGGTCCTTTATTCAGCTTAGAAGTTCTCTGGCAGGAAATGAATGACAAAGCGTGTGATTTCTGGGGAATCAGTTATAATTCCTCCGGCAGATTGCTTCATGTTCAAAGTTATTTTCTTGTATTTAAAAAACAGGTATTTAAATCTGAGATTTTCAAAAATTTTATAAACGGAATTACAAAGCAAGCCTCCAAAGATGAAATTATAAAGAAATACGAAATTGGTTTGTCTTCTCTGTTAATTGATAACAAATTTATCCCCGAAACGTATTTAAACAATAAAGGAGATATTGCCGGAGAACTTGTGTTTTTGGACAAAATGCCGCCGTTTATAAAAGTAAGCTCAGCATTAAAAACTTATAATTTTGTATACAAAATCATATTAAATTTCTTATTCAAAAAATATAAATTAAATTATCCTAAAAATCTGATTTTGGATTATCTAAAAACTCGTAAAACACCCAAACAATTAAAATATAACATTCGTGTAATAAGAGGCGTATTTTTCAAATTTCATTTAAAAGAAAGAAGAATATACCTTCTTGGCAGATGATTTAACCTTTAATATAAATATATTATCGTTAAATCTCCTGAATCCACACCTTAAAAGGCACAGGGCTGAAGCACGATTTTGCGCCTCCGCATAAATATCAGAATCAAACCAGCCGGTTGAAAGCTTTAAACACTCCAAACTCTGCTCAAACATTTTTCTATTAGCAAATCCGTTGAGAAAAAGTTTACCCGCTTCATCAACAAAATAATAAATTCCGCCGATTAATTTATCATCATCGAGAAACATATAGAAAAAGGTATTATCACGAATAAATTCAAAAGAATTCGGGTCATTGATTTGAGCCTGTGAATTTTTATAAAGATTTTTGATTTCATTTTCATAACGTGAAAATTCAGCATTTTCAGGAATCAAAACCCTTATCATATTTTCTCCTCGCTTAACCCTTCAACAATATTAATTTCCGGCTCTTCATTAACAGGCAGTTCGTTATCCAGACCGAGCGCGAGCCTCTGTCCTTTTTGAACTTTTCCTATCGCAGAAATAATAAAATCAATCGTTCCAATTGTGTTTTTAGGAATATCAAGGAATTCAAATTCCGCATACTTTATATCATGCGCAAATTCATTAAGCAGAAATTCCAGCACAGAAAGTGCTTTGTCATAAAGTTCAATATGTTTTTCATTAATTTTATGTTTTTTGTCTTTAGCATTTTTATTAGCCATAAATACCTCAAAAAAGAAAAAGACCGGAGGAAAGAGGGGTTATATTCACAAGGAGTTTGTGACGAGAGAGAAAGGTGAAACGAAAACCTCCGGTCAAAAATCTTTTAAAAACTTTTTACTAATTCTTTGTTGCCGTAAAAATCACAGGCATATTGTTTAACAACTTCGCGCCTTCCGGATTTTACGCTCTTATTTATTCCGTAAACCCATCCAAACGGTTTGGATTTAAATTTTGAATAATTATATTCTCTTAGAGAGTAAACAATTTCATCCCTCAGGCTCAGCATCAAATCATTAGCACTGACGCCTGAAACAGAAACTTTATTCATCACCCCGTCAAATCGCCATTCTAAAAGCTCGGCAACGGGTTTTGAACAAACCGGACAAAATCCGATTGACAATTTTCTGGACGAAAACAAATCATTATCCCTGAGATAATAAACATCCTCAGGGGTAAATTGACAGCAATGACGCACAATTAACCTCCTAAAATTATTAACTTGATAATTTCCTCTTTAGGCAAAGAGGAATTGGCGAAGACCGGACAGGTTCTCCGCAAGTTGAAAACCATAAGGGCATTCTGCCCCCTCATACTCTTTAAAGATTTATCCTACGCAGCATTTGAGCTTTGTTTCAAAATCAAGTACAAGATTATATTACTACATTTTCTTTTTTCACCATAAGATTGTTAAGACTTTTTTACATCTTAACCCAGAATACAGTGTTTATAAGGCGTTTAATTATGATACGGACAGCTTCGTACGTAGCCGCTTACTTTATGACCGTTCCTTTGATATTCATCGACAGTAACATAACCGGGACAAGAATTTGAATTACTACCTTCCAGATATGGTAAATTATTTAAAATCTCATCAAATGTCATTTTGTTTTTATTATTTTGTACATAATTATATATTTTTTGAACAAACTGTTGCCCGCTAATATCTTCTGTAGCAAAATCTATATTTCCCATTGATTCTAATTGATGATATTTTTTTATTGCCGGTAATTTTTCTGACTTAAAATTATCAAGATTAAATACATATTTAACCTTACCAACTTGATTATTTATTTCTTCCATAAATATCCTATCTTTTGGATTTCCATAATTTGTTACGTTGGTTGTATTTTGGGGATTACTAACCATTTTTCCTATACCAAACGGGTTAAAAGTTACAGTTCTGCAGCCTGTTCGGCAGCCAAGATATGCAGCAACACTTCCGCCAAGAGAATGCCCGGTAAAAATAAATTCTGCATCTTCTAAGTCAGAAAGTGATACTAATGAGTCATATAACTTTCTTGCATCGCGGAATTGTTCCGGCATTTTTTCAAACTTCCACATTTTCAGATCCTGAAGTAGATCCTTTATATCATTACTGCCCTTAAAAGCAATTACAACTTTATCTTTATTGTTATTGCTAATATAGATATCTGCATAAAAGCCCGTTTTGGGTTTTTCATAAGTATCATCCTTCGGCCTTTTTTTGGCTGATATCGTCTGTATATGTATTTTGACACATATTTTCTAATATCTTATCGTTTAATTCTTCTGTTTTTTTCATATATTTTTCCTTTCGTGTTATAATTTATTTATGAAAATTTTATCAATCTTAAAAGATTTAATAGAAAAACCGATATATTATGTTGAATTTAATCTACTCATAATATTCATGACATTATGTATTCTTGGTTGTATTTTTATAATATTAGCTTTTTATGATATTGCACCTTTAATTTTTATTGATCTGACAATTGTTTTGCTTGATGATTACCTTATAATATGCAGCATTTTCGCAGGAATCTTTATTTTGAATGCTATATTTTTCAGAAAACATATTAGCTATGACAAAAAGGTTCCGCTATGGTATAAAATCATTTTCTTTATACTATTAATTGTAAATATTGTATGGTTTATTTTTATCATAATTCCGGAAATACAATACATTGGAGTTTACTAAAATTATGAAAATTTTTTCTATATTAAACAATTTGGTCGAAAAATCAATGTATTACATTGAATTTAACCTGCTCTTACTATTTTCCACAATTTGTACCGCCTGGGTTATTATTATAATACTGGCTTTTTATGATGTTGCCGTTTTATTAATTCTCTACCTTAGAAATGCCGTTATAAATTATCTTATAATATGCAGTATTCTTGCGGGAATCTTTATTTTAAATGCTATATTTTTCAAAAAACATATTAGCTACAATAAAAAAATTCCACGCTGGTATAAGATTTTTTTCTGGATTTTACTAATTACAAACATTGCATGGCATACATATATAAGCCCTCTTTTGTATGATATTATTTACAACACAATTAATAATATACATTAATATAGGCATTATACGTCCTGTACCCCTGAAAGATTTATCCTACGCAGCGTTTGAGCTTTGTTTCAAAATCAAGTACAAGATTATATTACTACATTTTTAATTTTCACCATAAGATTGTTAAGACTTTTTTACATCTTAACCCAGAGCTCAGTGTTTATGGTATTTTTATTATAGATAAGGAGAGTAAAAATGAAAGCAATTGTATTTGATGAAGGATTAAAACTTGATAAAAATTACCCGAAACCGACTCCGCAAAAAGGCGAAGCTTTAATCAGAGTAAAACTTGCTGGTATTTGTAATACAGATTTTGAAATTACTAAAGGATATATGGGATACAAAGGTATTCTCGGACACGAATTTGTCGGAGTTGTGGAAGAAGTTAACGGAGAAGACAAATCTCTCGTCGGCAAAAGAGTTGTTGCAGAAATCAGTTACGGCTGCAACGATCCGGAATGCGAATGGTGCGCAAAAAAGAATTACCGCCACTGCCCTAACCGCCACACTTTAGGCATTTGGAAAAAAGACGGCTGCTTTGCGGAATATATGACCATGCCAACCAATGTGCTGTTTGAAGTTCCGGATAACGTCACTGACGAACAAGCAGTTTTTGTAGAACCGCTTGCAGCAGCCTGCGAAATTACCGAACAGCTTCATATTAAACCTATGCAGAAAGTTGTTGTACTCGGAGACGGAAAACTCGGACTTACAACAGCCCTGACACTCAATTCTCAAAATCTTGACGTTCTGCTTGTCGGCAAACATCAAAATAAACTCGATATTGCCAAAGCTCAAGGTGTTAAAACCATGCTGTTAAATGAATTTCCGCATGATAAGATTTATGATGTCGTAGTAGAAGCAACAGGAACAGCTTCAGGTTTTGAAACCTCTATGGCTCTAACTAAACCGAGAGGAACGCTGGTTCTTAAAAGCACGGTTGCTTCCGGTAAAGAACTTAACCTTGCACCGATTGTAATCGATGAAATAACTGTTCTCGGCTCGCGCTGCGGTCAATTCCCGCCGGCACTCAGACTGCTGAAAAACAACAGAATTGATTTCACTCCGTTTATAAGCGGAATTTATTCAATTGATGATGCCATAGAAGCTTTTGAAGCCAATAAATCCAAAGAAAGCATAAAAATTTTAATCAAAATGTAAAAATAATCAGGGCGGGAATTTTTCAAATTCCCGCCTTTTAATTATATCCGTTTTAATGACTCTGATAACTTATTTATCTCTTCTGCTACTTTTTGCGAAAAGTTATCTTTGTTCATAAATTTCAAAATATCATCACGCCTGCCGCAAACAAGCATTGAGGTGGCATCAACATTCATTGACGGATGAAGCGCCGAGACCAAAAGCAGAGCGCCGCCTTCAATATTTTCATCTTTTTCAATATTCAAAGAAATTGCCCTTGCAAAAATATTTTTATCTTTATTTTCAAAATCTTCAGCAAAATTTCTAAAATACCCTTTATCCGGAATTTCTCTGGAAATACGATTTTTCATCTTCAATATAACGTTGTTAAGCTCTTCCGAAAACTTTTTTTCCATCTTCTTCGGCATCATCCTTATATGTTTATTATTAATCTTTTTAATATCGTATTTTATCATATATCTATTTCCTTACGCAACTTCTACAAAATGCGGTGAGAATCCTGCTTTCAGATTTTCAAGCCTTGCCTCATTAGCTTCATAAAGCTTCTTCATATTTTCTTCAGAAAGAATTTTATTGAAACCCTTAGGCAGTTTTGGTTTCACTGCCGGCAGTCCCAGCTCCAGCCGGTTATAATAATTATAACACTCCTCCAGATATTTATTGTATCTTGCATATTTATAATCCGAAAGCCGGGAGATTTCCCGTTTATAATCATTAAATAAAGGCCCCAGCGTATTTTTTCCCTGCCTTAAATCATACGCAATATGCTCATATTCGCCAAAATAATTTGTATACGGACCTCTGAATTGAATCTCGCCTCTTGCGCCGTTTGAATGAATAATATTCATCTGACCGGTACGATAGCCGGAAGCTTTAATTGCAAATTCTTTTGCCTCAGATTTTGAATACTTATAATTAGGAAACTTATTATACCCTGCAAGGTCAGGGCGGGAATTTACTATAACTCCGCTTCCGCAGATTTTTCTTAAAGCCTGAATCTGCCTGCTGCTAAATTCCGGCAGTCCGTGTCCGCCCCTATAATTATTAATCAGCAAAACCTCCAATGGCTCAAACTCTTCTGTCTCAAGACGCTTAATCAAATCTTCAGATAACAAATTCTGTTCCTTAATTTGTTCAATACTCAATTCACCTTTTTTAATCCTGTTTGATGCAATAGAAAGCGAAAGGTCATCAACAACCTGCTTCGAACGTTTTTCAATCAAAGGCTGCGCAAATTTTTCAAATAAAGGAAATGCCCTGTCCGCTTCCTCCGGTGACATAGGATTATTATAAATATATTTATTTAATAAAACTTTTTCTTCTTTTGTTAACGGATCTCCGTTGATTTTTAACTCTTCAACCATTTTTTTGATTTGTGCACGTGATAATTTCTCAAGCGGGCGCGTAATAACTCTTGAACCAATTCCGTCGCCGATATATTTTACAGCAGTTTCGTAAGAATTGATTTTATTTTCCTTAATTCCGCGCTCCAGCTTAGTATGTATTGAAACAGCACCCTTGGGTCTGTTCGTAATCCGCTCAACAGAGTTTAAATCTCCAAAAATATTGTCAACCTGTTCCCTTGCCTTCGGGAATTGTACTTTAAGCTCCTCGCCTATTTGATACGCAGTTGTCCCTAAATCAGCTTTTTTAATCGCCAAATCTTTTGCCTTTAAGGCAATATCCATATCTCTGGAACCCGCCGTCAATCTTGAAAAATTAACATTAAGCCCCAGTTCAGGTTTTTGCATAAATTTTTTGATTAAAAACTGATATCCCATATTTTTTAATAATTCCCCGTATTATTAAAAAGTAAATAATTTTTCTTAAATTGCCTTTTTGTTACAAAGATTAACAACATAAAAAAAGACCCTGATAAAAATCAGAGTCTTTTTTAAATATCTTACATCTTAATTAAAATGTTTGAGCAGGTTTCTTTTGTTGAGTAGCTCCCGGAATAGCCTGCCAGTTAGCAGCCATAATCTTTTTGAAAGATTTTAAAGCTGTATCTTCTAATTCACCGAGTTCTTCTGCTTCCATAATTAATTCTCTCAAAGGAAGGAGTGCTCTCTGGTCTCTTAGAACACCAAGAGCTGCAGCTGCGCCTGCTCTTACTAAATCATTTTCTGAACGGTTTTTCATAACGTCGATTAATGCAGGAACTGCTTTTTTATCATTCAATTTACCTAAAGAAGTTACCGCATAAATTCTAACGTTAACCCATTCATCGTATAACATATTAATAATTTTATCTACGCATTTTTTGTTTCCGATTTCGCCAAGTGCGCGTGTAGCATCGCATCTTACGTTAACCTTTTCGTGATCTAAAGATTTCATTAAAGCATCTGTTGCAACATCACCGATTTCAATTAAAGCATCTGTTGCAGTAATACAAACCTGTGAATTTTCATCATTAAGAGCTTCTACAAGAGGTTCAACTACGATTTTACCGCCAAGACGTCCGAGTGCACGTGCTGCACGAACTCTTACGTCAACGTTACGGTCTTCTCTTAAAGATTCAATCAAATGTTCAGTGGCTTTAGAATCGCCCAATTCGCCCAACGCACGAGCGGCATATAAACGAACAGAACCGTTTTTATCGTTCTTTAAAACTTCAATTAACGGTTCAACAGCTTTAGAATCGCCCATTTCTCCAAGAACACGGGCAGCATTATATCTAACTTTTTCAGAACTTGAAGTCATCAAATCATTGATTAATTCCTGAAAAGTTTTTTTAACCTGCTTTTTTTTGCTGTTTACTGTAATTGCCATACACGTTACCTCCAATATGTAAACATATTTCTTTAACTTCTACACAGTAATATAAAGTTTTATTGTTATTAAAAATTGCCTTTATCTATTTACTTTGTAAATTTTTTGTTACATTCCCTTTGAATTAGGGTAAAATTTACACTTAATCTCGGTAGTATTAATATACCATATTTTGACATTTTTATAACTAGCCTGCCAGATATTTTTACAAAAATTAATTATTATTATAATTCTTATATTCTTGAAACTTAGTAATGATAAGAAAAACGGAGCTTTACAAATCTTTAAAATTACTACTTACTCGGGATAGTAATAGTAAACTCGCTTCCCTCATTGATTTTTGTTTTTACTGAAATCTTTCCTTTATGTTTTTCAATAATTTTTTGGGAAATCGCAAGCCCTAAGCCGGTTCCAACCCCGACCCCTTTTGTAGTGTAACCTGCAAAAAAGATTTTGTCCGGCTCTTTAATTCCGCATCCGGTATCTTTAATTTTGACTGATAAATTATCATTTTTATAGCTTGTGTCAATAGTTATTGTTCCCCTGTCTTTTATTGCGTGCACTGCGTTGACGAGAATATTCATAAACACCTGATTTAACATATTAGGATAACATTTTACCGGCGGAAGATTGGAATAATTTTTTACAACCTCTATCCTGTTTTTTGTTTCATGCCTGATTAAATCAAGCGTTAAATCAATTTCTTTGTTAATATCCGCTTCCTGCAGTTCAGCTTCATCAAGCCTTACAAACTTTCTCAAAGACACAACCAGCCTGTTTATTCTCTCTATTGCTTCGGAATCTATTTCATTCACTTCCCTTAAAAGACTCAGAATTTCTTCATCTTTAATTTTTGATATAAGTTTTTTTGTAATCTCATTATTAGATTTAATTGAAGCCACCGGAGTATTAATTTCGTGCGCAACACCTGCCACAAGCTGACCGAGCGATGCCATTTTCTCCGAATTAATAAGTTTCAATTGAGTATCTTTTAATTCTTTTAATGTTTTGGTTAAATCTTTAACCATTTGCTCATTTTTTTTATATAATTCTGCCTGAATTATTGCATTCCCAAGCTGGGAAGAAACCCCGTTTAAAACTTCTAATGTATCGTCGAATTTTGTTTTTTGTTTTGTTGAAAGTACGATTATTCCCAAAAGTTTATTCAAATGATAAATCGGCAGTACAACTCTCTGAACAAGCTCTCTGAAAGGCTTCGCTTCTTTGTACTCTTTCATACAGGTAATACAGGAAACTTTGTTTTTTTTGATGCAATCATTTGCATCTTTATCGAAAGAAATTTCCTCACCGCAATCTTTTTTATCCAACGATTCTGTTATTTTAAACTTGTTTCCGCCTGATGTTTCCGCATAATATGCTCTGAATGCGCCGAACATCTGCGCAATTTCTTCCAGTGCGGAATTAAGAATAACAGAAGTATCGATTGATTCTCTTATAATATTAGAAATATTATTAAGCAGCAGAAGTTTCATTGCCTGAGATTGAGCCTGAAGTTTTATTTTTGATAAATTTTTATTATCATTTTCAAGCAGTGAAATTTTCTTTTGAAGATTTTGATTTCTCTGTGTTATGTTTTGAAGTTCCGCCTTCGCCGTTACATCGGTAAAAACAATAATATTATACGAACCTTTTTTTGTAGAGTTCATATCATAATAAAAAAGTTCATTATTTGATGTCTGATAAGTTATAAAAGCCGAAAAATCTTCTTTTGAATTTATCGCCTGAGCAATCGGAGAATGGACTTTTACATCGTTGCTGACAAGCGCACATACATTGTAATTTAGTTTGTGGGAGAATTTTTCCAGCGTTTTAAAATCAGAAAAAATTCGTTTAAAAACATTATTCCTGAAAACAGTTTCTTTGTCTGCATTAATGACGAGTACAGCACTGTTGAATTTATTGAATAAATCAAACTTCCCCATAACAATATTATATATAGATATATTATTATAAGCAACCGCCACCCTTTGGCAAAAATGAAATCTTTTGATATAATGAAATTGCATTATTTTTTAATCGTATTTGGGGAAGAATAAATACACTAAATAATGGTGTTATTTAAAGTATCAGAACTGTATAATAATACTAAAACAGGTAAGATGGAGAATATTATGGCTGAAAATGACAAAGCTGGAGATAATAAGCAGCAAGATATAACCAAATTTTTAATAATGACAATAGCATCAATTATAATTATGTTTGTTGTCTTTGCAGGTGTTAATTATGTTGTTATGGAAAATCTTATAACCCAAAAACTCAGCACCATAAACACTTCTCAGGAGGAGCTTGCAGGAGATGAATCAAGTGAAGATGAAATCCAGAAAGGAATCATTGTCGATTTAGGCGATTTTATCCTGAATCTTTGTGATGAAAGCCAGAAAAAATATTTAAAAGTTAACGTTGCAATAGAAGTTACTAAAAAGGATACCGATTTTGCGGAAACCGAACCTGAAAAGGGAGGCGGTCACGGCGGCCATGGAGCAGCGCCGGCTCCTGTTGATCCTTTGGAAGCAATTCAAAAAGAAATGAATCAGTACAAACCTGCAATAAGAGATGCGGTTATTACAAATCTTTCAAGCAAAACTTCTACCGAACTTGCAACAGCTGCCGGCAAGGAACTTGCAAAAGAGCAGATTACAAATGATATAAATTCTATTCTCGGAGGAGAAAGAGAAGTTTTAAGAGTAAGCTTCGGACAATTTATTATCCAATAGGAGTAAATAGGGGTAATATATAAAATAAAATGGCTAAAAGCAGCAACATAACAGAAACAGATATTTTTGAAGATGAATTTTCGGATTCGGAACATAAGAGTTATAAGCTCTATAACTTCCGGAGACCGGATAAGTTTTCAAAAGACAACTTAAGAGCCTTGAGAGACATTCACAGGGAATTCTCCAAAGCAATTTCGCTTGTATTGAGCGGTTATTTACGTATGCGTGTTGAGATTGAAATCGTATCAGTTGACCAGCTTACTTATGAAGAATTTGTACGTTCAATGCCATCACCGATAAGTGTCGGCGTATTTGAATTTGAGCCTTTGTCCGGACAAATTCTTTTAGGTATAAGCTTTGAAGTTATATCCTGCATTGTAAACAGAATGCTGGGCGGCGTCGGAAACATTGAAGCACAGACCAGAGAACTTACGGATATCGAAAAAGCTCTGGCTAAAAAAATTATTAATATTATTATTAAATCATTAGAAGATTCCTGGAATGCAATTATTCCCGTAAGCGGTAAGTTCATAAGCCTTGATGACAATTATCAGTCAATTCAGGTCGCAACTGCCGGTGAAATCGTTGCACTGCTGACCTTTGAAGTTCAAATTTCAGGCAAACACTTTGGTTTATTCAGCCTTTGTTTCCCTTATCCGGTACTGGAAACCGTTCTCGGGCACTTAAGCACGCAGCATATTTTCCAGACCAAGGGTCTTGTTGCTTCTAATGATGAAAGAATGAAAATGATTTCCAAAATCAACACCTCCAATGTTGATTTAAGAGTTCAGTTCGGGCAATGCAGTATTACGCTGGATGATTTTCTGCAACTTACGGAAGGTGATATCATAAAGCTTGATAACAAAGTTCAGGATGATTTGATTGTTAAGGTTAACGGCGAGAAAAAATTCTTTGCACGTCCTGGAACTATGAAAGACAAAATTTGTGTTAAAATAACAGATGTGTATGATGAAATGCACGAATTGTTACGCAATTATTTTTAGGAGAGGTTTATAATGCTGGATGATGAAGATATAAAAGGGACAGACGATAAAGATATTGATGCCGGCGCTGACATTGATGATGTTGTTAGCCCTGAACCGGCATTTACGCCTGATGAAATAGAAGAAGATACAAAACCGGAAGACAAAACTGTTACTGTTCAGCCGGTTCAATTTGCTTCATTTGAAGATTTAGATCAGGTGCAAGGCCCGCCTAATCAGAATTTAAATATTCTTCTGGATGTAAAATTACAATTAACAGTAGAGCTCGGAAAAACCGAACTTCCTATTAAAAAAGTGCTGGAACTGACAAAGGGTTCAATTGTTACATTGAATAAAGCTGCAGGCGAACCTGTAGAATTATATGCCAACGGAAAACTTATTGCATATGGTGAAGTTGTTGTTATTGAAGATAACTTCGGGTTAAGAATCACTCACATTACAGACCCTGCAAGAAGGTTAAATACCATTTCTAATACAAATAAAAATGAAGAGTGAATTAATCTCCAAATTTGACATTAAATTATATTTCAAGTATCTTAAAAGTGTACGTATGTACACTTTTTTTGATACTAGCACAACTTAGGGAAGAGAATATGGATTTTACAACACTAACTATCAAAGTCTTAAAAATGCTTTCTATTGCAGGAAGTTACGGAATAGGTATTATATTGCTCACGGTAATCGTAAGAGCATTAATGTGGCCTTTAGGTCTTTCACAGCAGCGTTCTATGCGCACTATGCAAATGCTGCAGCCGAAGATGAAAGCTATTCAGGAAAGATATAAAAGCAACCCGCAGATGATGCAGCAAAAAATGATGGAGTTTTATAAAGAGCACAAGTTTAATCCAATGGCCGGCTGCTTCCCTCTGTTGATTCAAATGCCTATTTTCATTTTGCTGTATTCAACATTTATGAGCCCGCAGTTTATACAAATGGCAGGCGATTCACAATTCCTGTTTATCAAAAGACTTGATGCAACTTTAAAAACCTCTGCCGGAGTATCTCATGACGGAATCTTCGGTGTTTCAAAATACGATACTTTTATGACGGGTAAAAATGCAAAAGTTTATCTGCAGGGAGTTGAAGAACCGCTTTTAAACGTAAAAATAGAAAAACCTAATAAAGCGGTAGAAGTTCAGGGCGAATTAATGCCGGGCGAACCTGCCGATTTCAAAATCAGTCTTGATAATTTAAATCTCAAGTTCAGCCAGCTTGATCAGATTGAAAAAGCTGAGATTGACGTAACAGATATTCAGACAAAAGAATCTGAAAAAATGACTTTTGTAAGAAAAGACGGTATTTTAATAAGCTCTATACCGACAAAAGAAGTTAAACCTGCATTCCATTATGATGTATTACTCCTGATTGCATTGTTTGCCGTAACAATGGTATTCTCACAAAGAGCAATGATGGCAATGAACAAAAATGTTCCTCAGGATCCTGCACAGCAGCAGATGCAGAAATCTATGAACACATTTATGCCTATTATGCTGACCTTTACATTTGTCATAATCCCGATACCAGCAGGTGTTCTGCTATATCTTATTTCAAGCAACGTATTTCAGGTAATTCAAACTGTTATTATTAACAAGCAGCTTGAAGCGGAAGATGCTAAAAAAGAAGCAAAAGTTGATGATGCAGACCTGGCAAACGCTAAACAAATAAAAGAAAAGTAAAAAATCATCCTCTCCTTGAGGAGAGGGTCAGGTGTCAACCAGAATGGAGTAAAAGTGTTACTATCAGAATTTGATTATGAATTACCGGAAGAATTAATTGCCCAGCGTCCGAGCGACAAACGCGAAAATTCCCGTATGATGGTTCTTAACCGTGATAAGCACGAAATTCTGAACAAACATTTTTACGATATTGTTGACCTGCTGGATGAAAACCATATTTTGATTCTTAATGACACAAAGGTTATTCCGGCAAGATTGTACGGTTATAAAGATACGGGTGCAAAAATCGAAGTTTTTCTGCTTAAAGAAAGAGATAATAAAGTCTGGGAGGTTCTAATCAGACCTTCAAAACGTGTAAGGGTCGGGACTGTAATAAAAATATCAGATGAGCTTTCCTGCGAAGTTAAAATGCCGCTTCCTGATGACGGAAAGTGGCTGGTGCAAATGATTTACGAGGGTGATATTTTTGAAATTCTACACAGAGTCGGGAATATTCCGCTCCCGCCTTATATTGAGCGTAAAATGTCAAATGAAGAACTTAAAAAACTCGATTTTGAAAGATACCAGACAGTTTATGCAAAGAAAGAAGGCTCTGTAGCCGCGCCTACTGCCGGATTACATTTTACGCAGGATATTTTGAAGAAACTTTCCGATAAAGGCGTTGAAATCGGGTACGTAACTTTGAATGTAGGAATCGGAACATTTAGGCCTGTTAAATGTGATAACATTCTTGAACACCACATGGATTCGGAAACTTTTGAAATTAAACAGGAAACAGCCGATTTAATTAACAGAGCGAAAAATGAGGGCAAAATACTCGTTGCAGTAGGTACAACAACCGTAAGGACATTAGAGAGCGCCTACAAAATGTTTGGAGAAATTAAAGCCTGCAAAGGCGCTTCGGAATTATTTATTTACCCGCCTTATGAGTTTAAAGTTATAGATAAACTTATTACAAATTTCCACCTGCCGAAATCAACACTTCTTATGCTGGTAAGTGCTTTAGCCGGAAAAGATTTTATTTTTGAAGCTTACGAAGAAGCTATCAAAGAAAAATACCGCTTCTACAGCTACGGTGACTGCATGTTTATTAATTAAAAAGCAGGTAAACCTGCATTAAACTTTTTTTATGCTAAACTTATTTTAGATATTTGCGATTAATAGTTGAGGTAGTATAAATGTTAGACATTAAATTAATTAGAGAGAATCCTGAAAAGATTAATGAATTACTAAAAAGGAGAAATCCTGAATTATCAATAGATACAATTATAGCAATTGATGCTGACAGAAGAAAAGTTCAGGCTCAGGCAGATGAACTCAGAGCTAAAAGAAAATCCGAATCACAAAAAATCGGTATGATGAAAAAGAACGGTGAAAATACTGATGCTATTCAGGAAGAAGTTCGTAAACTCGGCGATGAAATAAAAGAACTTGAAGAAAAACAGGTTGATTTGGATAATATTCAAAGAGATATGTTACTTAGAACTCCGAATATTCCTGACGAGACAACTCCTATCGGAACTTCTGAGGACGATAATATTCCTGTAAAGTTCTGGGGAGAACCAACAAAATTTTCTTTTGCCCCAAAAGCTCACTGGGATATTTGCGAAGAAAAAGGAATTGTTGATTTTGAACGCGGTGTAAAGATTTCTCAATCAAGATTTACATTGTACAGAGGTAAAGGTGCAAGACTGGAGCGCGCAATTATCCAATTCTTCCTTGATACACATACAGAAGAGCACGGGTATGAAGAAATTTTACCGCCGTTTATGGCAAACGCTGCAACTATGACCGGTACCGGACAGTTGCCGAAGTTTGCGGAAGATATGTACAAATGTGTTGACGAAGATTTATATCTGATTCCGACAGCAGAAGTACCTGTTACAAATATTTATTCCGGCGAAATCTTGTCAGAAGAAGATTTACCGAAATATATGACGGCTTACACCCCTTGCTTCAGGCGTGAAGCAGGTTCAGCCGGTAAAGATACCCGAGGTTTAATCAGAGTTCACCAGTTCAACAAAGTTGAGATGGTTAAACTCACAACTCCTGAATCAAGCCCTGCTGAGCACGAAAAATTAACAAGAGATGCGGAAGTTTGTCTTGAAAAATTAGGACTTCCGTACAGAAGAGTTGCTTTATGCACCGCTGATATCGGATTCAGTGCAAATAAATGCTTTGACTTAGAAGTTTGGCTTCCTTCTTACAATTCTTACAAAGAAATTTCAAGCTGCTCAAACTACGGCGACTATCAGGCAAGAAGATCAAATACAAGATACAGAACCAAAGACGGACAAATAAGATTTGTTCACACAATTAACGGTTCAGGTCTTGCAGTCGGAAGAACATTTGCGGCAATTCTGGAGAATTTCCAGCAAGAAGACGGAACGGTAATAATTCCGGAAGTGTTGAGAAAATACACAGGATTTGACAGATTATAAATAAAAATAAAACCCTCGGAAATCGAGGGTTTTATTTTAGCAAAATTTTTTTTTACGCTTTTTAATAACATCAAGGAGCGCACTATGCAGATTCAAAAAATACAAACGGGCACAACATTTACATCATTAAAAAATCCAATCAAAACAGAAAAGTTTTTGTACAAAAATGAACTTGTCACAATGCGTGAAGCCCTGCCTTCCGATTTACTGGATGTTGCAAGAGACATGAAAAAATGGATGAGCCAATCATATAAGTATGAATATTGTATGGGTAAAGAGCCAAAACACCAAAAAGCAAGAGAGATATTTCAGGCCATTGATAAAAACCAGTGGCTGCAAGAAATCAAACAGCATCTTGTTGATATGTTAAAGAAACCGGAAGCATCTTTACTCGTTGCCCGTAACCAGAAAAACAAACTTATAGGTTACGCGACTATGGAAAATATGAACGGCGCACAAGTTCCAACAGGCATTATTGAAAATATACATCTGGAACTACCCTACAGAGACGGAGAACTGGGTAAGCATCTATTAGATAAAATTACTCAAACCGCCCAAAATACTTTTGATGAAGTTGTAGTCGGTTCTTATTCATTAGGAGACAGAAGCATTTATCGCAATGCCGGATACAAATTTATTGACTCAGAACAATACAGAAAATTACTTAATGCCAGATACGACGGAGTAAACGTCAATGATTTCTGGTTAAAAAAGGACATTAATCATTAATACGCTCTTACAAGAAAGATTTTTATCCCCTTATCCAGCCTTTCAATTCGTTTTACATACCTGTAATCTGCGATATTTGTAAGAATTAAAACAACTGCGGGAGCTTTTCCGGTCATTTTGGAATAATATAGCGCCTGTCCGACGGATTCAGCCCACTTTTTGGCAAAATCAAACTCTATTGCATAATCTTTCGATAAGCAGTCCACTCTGGTCAAATCCCACAGCACCGCCTCCTTACGCCCAAAATCCGACGTACACCATTGATTTACATAATACGACTCAACCTGATTAGGCATCATTGTTTGAGTTTCATACCATTTTTGCGGGACATAACTTAGACCAAAATAGTAAATCCCTGTTGCCATCAGTATAAATGTGACAATAAAATGAATTGTTTTATTAGAAGCCTTCTTTTTTCGTGCCATAAATTTTCCAGCTCACCTGTTTGTAGAATCAAGGTTTTACCGAACAGACGTCGAATGTTTAATTTCATCCGCCTGCTTGATATATACATTTACCCCTTTACCTCTTTACCTCTTTACCTCTTTACCCCTTTACAACATCAAGCGTTTCATAATCATTCAGATACGGCAAATGCTCTTCTGTTATCAATTCGCCCGGAAGTAAAATTGAAATCCCCGGAGGACATTCTGCAACAACTTCTGCGGAAATTCTTCCGATTGCTTCTTCTTTTCTCACGGTTTCTTTTTCCGCATAGAAAGCATCTCTGAGACTCATTTTAATTTGCGGCTCCAGCATCGGCATGTGTTTGCGCTTTTCAAGATAATAAATATCCTGATAGTTGTTTGCCGCAATTTTTTCTAAACAATCTGCCAGATATTTGAAATCAGAATGCTTGTTACCAATGTTGCAAAGAATCAAAACACCAATATCTGAAGCCGATTCAACTTCAATTCCAAAGTCAATTTCCAGAATTGATTCGAGTCTTTTGCCTGAAAGTCCGTCTACTTTTATAAAGACTTTTGTTACATCAGTTTTGTATCCGAAATCACCCTTAAGCTGATGGACGCCCGGAATTGCATCGAGTCTCGTTCTTAAGTATTTCGCATTCTTAACTGCACGCTCCAACAAATTCTGTCCGTTTCTTGACTGCAAATTAGCTCTTGCGGCGTCAAGACTTGCAAGAAGCATTAATGACGGGCTTGTTGTATGCAGAAGCTTCAACGCTTTTTCAACAGCAGCACAGTCAAGGCATGAATCTTTTGCAATATGAAGCATAGAACTCTGGCTCATGCTTCCGCCGGTTTTGTGAAGCGAATGTACAACCGCGTCTGCACCAAGTTTTAAAGCAGTTTCAGGCAGATGTTTATTAAAGTTCCACAAGCACCCGTGAGCTTCATCAACAATAAACGGAATGCCGTATTTTTTACAAACCGCACTTATTGATTTGATATCTGAAACAACACCTTCATAAGTCGGGTTTGTTATCCAAACCATTGAAACGTCAGGGTTTTCCTGAATAGTTTTTTCTACGGTAGCTGCATCAATATTGCCCCATACAGACCAGTCTTCAATTTTATTCGGACAAATCCAAACCGGCTCAGCTCCTGAGATTATAAGTCCGGTAAGAATTGATCTGTGACAGTTTCTGTTAACAATAATTTTCTGCCCTTTTTTAGTCAAAGCCATTGCAAGCGCCAAATTTCCTGCAGTCGAACCGTTGAGCAAAAAGAATGTTTTTTTCGCGCCAAATGCCTCTGCAGCAATCTCCTGTGCTTCTTTTATAGGTCCTGTTGCAGGATGAAGAGTTCCAAGGTTGTCAAACTCATCAGTCGTATCAACATTAAGAGCTTTTTCGCCGATTAAATTGCGAAAATCTTTAAAAATAGCCTTACCTTTTGTATGTCCAGGTATATGAAACTGATAAGTCGGATTTTCATACGCGGTCTTTAAAGCTTCTACAATCGGTGCTTTTACTCTTACGACTTCTTTTTGATTTATATTTACGGCCTGATTTAGGTTCTTTGTCACTTCTTGCTTCCCTTTTTATTATTTTTATTATTGATATTTACTTTTATCATAATACCCGAAAAAAAATTTTTTTGCCATTTACTTTTTCTTTGCTAAAAAGAAAAAGTAAACAAAATTTTATACTCACTAAAGTACCTCAAAATATTAACCAGAAGATTTAAACAATTTCAATCCTTTGACCGTTATAAAGCATTACCCGATAGTGTACTATACAGTTGGGAGAGAGTAATGCAAATTGATGCGGGAATAAAAAATAACAATCTGGCGAAAGTCGTGGAAAGGGTTACGGTACCTGAGCGTTCACGCTCTTATAACCTTTGCGTAAAGGCTGATGCTCTTAGATTTGCCAAAATGTATAAAGAATCAATACAGGCTTACCTGCAGGCAATTATGATGGACAGAGCAGAGACAAAAGCATATTTCGGGCTTGCAATGTCTTACAAGTATTTGAAAGAATATAAAAAAGCGATTAACACTCTTTCTAAACTAATATCAATTGACGACAGTAATGATGAATACTTTTTTGAACTCGGTGTATGTCATCTCTCTGACGGCAAACCGGCTGAAGCAATCCAGTATTTAATAAAAGCTATTTTAATCAACAGAGAAAACTTAGAAGCACAGATTCAGCTTGCTATAGCGCACGAACTTGTCGGCGAAGAAGATTTATCTCTTATGATTTATAACAAACTCATTGAAACAAATCCTGAATTTTTGAAAGCTTATTATAATAAAGCTGCAATGCTTATGGGCATGGAAAATTATATGGAGGCTTCAAGAACCTTCTTCCGGCTTATCAAGCGAAACCCTGATTATTATAAAGCTTATCTTGGAATTGCGATGAGTTTTGATAAAATGGCTAAATATAAAGACGCCATTCGTTATTACAAAAAGTTTTTAGAATTAAAACAATTCTCGGAAGACGCGATTTTTGCCCGCAGCAGAGTTAATGAACTACGGGCATTACATTTTTCCCGCGATAATTCATTTACCGTAATTGAGTAGCAATTGACTCGTATTATCCACTTGGTCTATAGACTTCACTCAATTCTAATCCTTAGGTTGATGTTAACCATAACTATATATAATACACTGTTAGTGTAGACTTATGGGGAAAATATACTTTATAAAAGTATATTGCAAAACAACACGGCGGGTGACACTTCACCCTGACTTTCTCCTCCGGGAGAGGGAAAATAAAAGACTTGAAGAGAGGATAGCGTAAGATGAATCTTACGGGATTGGACATAACTTTACAACGTATAAACGCGATTGAAAACCAGTTTCAATCTCTTATGAGCTGGGGTGTAAAGCCTGACAGTGATTTCCAAAAGATTCTTGATTCATCCATCTCAAACAACGGGCAGCCAACAGAAGCCTCGCGTGCAGAAATAGAGAACTTGATTAATAAATATGCGGAGAAAAACGGACTTGATTCTGATTTTGTAAAAGCAGTAATCAATCAGGAATCCGGTTTTAACCCAAATGCGACTTCAAGATGCGGTGCAATGGGGCTTATGCAGCTGATGCCGTCGACGGCGGAAGGACTCGGAGTTACAAACGCTTATGATGCGGAACAGAATATTATGGGCGGAACAAAATACCTGAAAGGTTTGATGGACAGATTTGACAATAATAAATCTTTAGCGCTTGCTGCGTATAATGCAGGCCCTAATGCAGTTAAAAAATACGGCGGAATACCACCTTACGCTGAGACACAAAATTATGTAAAAAAAGTTTTGAGTAATTACGACCGTATGAAAGGAGCTGACTTATGATTCTCAGAAGTTTTGAATCTGCCGCCAACGGCATGAATGCTCTTATGGATATGAACGATAATACTGCAAACAATCTTGCAAACGTAAACACAATCGGTTATAAAAAGGGTTCTTTGAGGTTTAAGGATATAATGCAGTCTGCTGTTTATTCCCAGCAGGGTTCTATTATCAGAAACACCAACGAAAATAATTATCTGGGAAGTTTGAGTGTCGGAAGCGCCAGCATGCAATACACTCACGACTTTTCGCAGGGCGCTCTTACAAAAACGTCAAACCCTTATGATGTTGCGATAGAAGGTGACGGATTTTTTAAGGTTCAGGATGCAGACGGCAAGATTTCTTACACAAGAAACGGTTCTTTTGTTGTTGATAACGGTTACTGGCTCAAAACCAAGCAGGGCGAATACGTGCTTGACATTAATAACAGAAGAATAAGAATGCTTCCTTATGATATGGAAGATGAAACAGCTTTCAGAGACAGAAAAGATATAGTTATTGCAGAAAACGGCAATATTGAAATAAATTCTTACAACCAGAAAGTTCCGCTTCAAACAATCGGAGTCTGGGATTTTGCAGACAAAGACGACCTGTTTGAAATAGGAGACGCAAAATTTGTTCCGAGAGATGAGATAAACAATCCGGAACTCAGATCCGAGAAGTTTTCAATCCAGCAGGGAATGCTTGAACTTTCAAATTCAAACGTAATCAGAGAAATGATTAATACAATCAATACAACAAGAAATTACGAAAGTTTAACAAGAGTTGTAAGCACAAACAGCGAAATGCTTCAGACAGCAGTAGCTGTAGGAAGAATAAGGACATCATAAAAAGGGAATAAAGTCACGGGAGTAAAACGGTTACCAGACTAAATTAGGAGATAGAAAGTAAAATGCTAAGAGCACTAACAACAGCAGCAACAGGTATGATAGCACAGCAAAACTATCTTGACGTAATCGCTAACAACGTAGCGAACGTAAACACAACCGCGTTTAAGCAGTCAAGAATAGAGTTTCAGGACTTGCTGTCACAGGCACAGAGAACACCGGGCGCATTGATGAATCAGGGTACTTACCAGCCTGTAGGTATAGAAATCGGGCTTGGTGTTAAAACCGCAGCTACCACCCGTGTATTTACTCAGGGTGTCGCAATTTCTACAGGCCGTCAGCTGGATATTGAAATTGAAGGTGAAGGTTTCCTGCAGGTAATGAAAGAGGACGGCTCACTTGCCTATACACGTGACGGCTGCCTGCAGGTTGACTCACTCGGTCAGCTCTGTACAAACGACGGTCTTTTAATTCAGCCGTCAGTATCAATTCCTAGAGACGCTACAGAAATTACCATCACTCAAGACGGTAATATTTCCGTAACGCTTCCGGGACAGACGCAGCAGTCAATTGTCGGTTCATTGCAGCTGGTAAAATTCCAGAACCCTTCAGGTCTGCTGTCTATCGGTCATAACCTTTACAAAGAAACTCAAGCTTCCGGAAACCCGGTTCAGGATACTCCGGGACAAAACGGTCTGGGCTTGATTCAACAGGGTATGCTTGAAGGCTCTAACGTTCAAATCGTAGATGAACTTGTCGGTTTGATTAAAGCGGAAAGAGCATTTGAATCAAATTCTAAAATAATCAACTCTTCAAGCAACATTCTGCAGTTGACGAATAATATGTCTTAATTTAGTGAATAGTGAATGGTGAATAGAATTATTATAAACTTATAAACTTAACCTCTTTGCAAGGAAAAAACGCGGCGCGCATCTGCCCCCCTTGCGGGGGAAGTACCCGAAGGGGGAAGGGGGGTATAAATTCGTCCATATAACAAATTATTACAAGCTTAGCGTCATTGCGAGGGAACAGCCGGAGCAGCCCGAAGCAATCTCAATAAAACCGGCACCCATCCCAACCTTCCCTCAAAAGGGAAGGGGTGCGCCAAACATATCGCCATTGCGGGGGAAAATATTAATTAGTGAATAGGAAAGTCGGTTGGGCATACCTGCCCGACAAAAACCTAAACAGTCTGAAACGATTTTGAATAAAAGGACAAAATGAAAAAGTTATTAGTAACATTTTTAATAATTTTAACCGGTGTATTAAGTGCGAACGCGCAAGTACTTAGTTCTGCTGATGTAAAAGCCTCTGTTGCAAAAATACTTACTGAAAATTACAAAAAAATGACTGATGCAGATGTTGAAGTTAAGGTAACCGGAACACAATTTGCCCAGCTTCAACTTCCGGACGGAGCAGTGAATTACAAAATCGTATCAGGCGGGGATAAAATAGTCCCGAGAGATATTAAACGGGTTGATGTGTACGTAAACGGCGCATTTATTAAGACCTTGAATCTCCCTGTACAAACAAGCGTTTATAAAGAAGTTCTCGTAGCAAATGATTTTATAAACAGAGAGCAGGCACTTACTAAAGACAACTCTCTGGTAAAGAAAATGGATGTTTCCATGAAAATGGATTATATTCTTACTGAAAAAATGCTTGAAAAAGAAATCACCGCAAAAAAAGCATTCCAAAAAGGTGAAGTTATTGACAGAAGATTCGTGAAAATGAGACCTGACGTCGTAAGAAACGGAGAAGTCAGAATATTTTTCGTATCAAACGACTCTGTTATGGTATCCGTTGACGGAACAGCCATGTCAGACGGAATGTGCGGAGATTATATTGACGTGGAAAACAAAAACTATAAAAAAGTTTATAACGGAAAAGTTATAGGCGAAAATAAAGTTTTGGTTAATATATAATTTTGATGCGGTAAATCATAGATTTACCGCATCCTACAGAACTACAGAACTAACAAGCATTCACGCCACTAGCGTATTATGCGTCAGTATAACGATAGCGAGCGAGAGAGTGCAGGCTCTGCCTGCAACAGCCATTCAATCTCACACTCGTAAGAGCGTTGAAAACAACCGCGTTATTTCTCTTTCTTTTGGTACCTTTTCGGGGTAAACGTATTAGGTTTGTAGGTATGACTACAAGCTTGAAAGTTTTTTGAAAAACTCTTTATTTCGCAACAAAAGAGAAAGAAAAGTACAAACAAATTATCTCTTCATTTTTTCTTCTTAAAAAAATGTTTTTGTCTTTACGATTTCCTTCATTTGATTGATGTCTTATTCTATTTAATAGTCTAAACTATACAATGTAGACTTTTAATGGGGAAGGTATATTCTTAGGGATTATTTCAATAATCCTGAAAGAAAGCGGGTAAGTATTATGAAAAAAATATTATCAAGTTTATTAATAATGTTGTTGATGATTGGGGGATTATTGCCTGCTTGTGCTATTGATGCAAAAGTAAGAATCGTCGATTTGACTCATATTAAAGGGGTCAGAGAGAACCAGATTGTGGGATACGGTGTCGTTGTTGGTCTACCCGGAACAGGTGATAATTCCCGTTCAACACAGATTACAAACCAGATGCTTTTAAGAAATTTAGGTACTGTAATTGAACAGGAAAACTACATCCAAAAAGGTGCATCGGCCGCGGTAATCGTAACAGCAACAGTACCGCCGTTTGCCAAAAACGGGGACAAAATAGACGTAACGGTTTCTGCAATGGCAGACTGTAAGAGTCTTGAAGGCGGTGTTCTGGTTCAGACAATCTTAAAAGCGCCAAATGGTGAAGCAGTTGCAGTTGCACAAGGACCTTTATCTGTAGGCGGTATTAACAAAAGTGCAGGCGGCTCTTCAGCCAGAACCGCAATTACTACAACAGGAAGAATCCCCGGCGGTGCAATAATCGAACGTGATATTTATACGGAAATCGGAGATGAAAATTCAATAACTTTATCAATAGACCGTTCTGATTACACACTAGTTTCAAGAATTGCAAAAACAATTTCTCAGGTAGCGCCGGCTCAGGCGGTTGACGGAAGCTCCGTTAAAGTTGAAATCCCTGCAAGATTTATGAATGATAGAGTTAATTTCCTTTCAATCATAGAGAATCTGGAGGTTTCTCCGACAATGGATAAGGCTAAAGTTGTCGTAAACGAAAGAACCGGAACTGTTGTAATCGGAGCGGATGTAAAACTCCTTCCGGCAGCTGTAGCACACGGGAATATTACGGTTACGGTTTCAACCACAAACGAAGTTTCGCAGCCTAATGCTTTTGCAAACGGTGCAACAGTCGGGTTTGAAAATGCAGATATAGAGATTAACAAAACTCCGGGAAGTCTTGTTACAATGCCGGCTAACAGCAACTTGAATGATTTGGTCAGAGCACTTAATGCAATCGGAGTTGCGCCGGTTGACTTAATCTCAATACTTCAGGCACTTAAAAAATCGGGAAGCCTGCAGGCGGATCTGGTAATTATATAAGGAATTAACGCTGCAAATTAAAAGAGGAAAAGATGGATTTTTCAACACCTACAATAGATTTAATAAAACACGGACTAAATAACGCCCAGACAGTAAATTCCGATCAGGTTCTTTACAACAGAATCAAAGAAGCCGGTGATTCAAAAGAACAATTAAGAAAAGCTGCAACTGAATTTGAATCAATATTTATTACCAAAATGTTATCAGAAATGGACAAAACAGTAGACAGAGAAAACGGACTTTTCGGAAAAGAGAGCCAGTATGTTGATACATTTAAATCAATCGTTTATCAACAAATGGGGCGTGATATTGCAAACAATCCGAGAACCTCCTTCGGATTCGCAGACCAGATTTACAGACAAATGGAAAAATATGTGGGAAGTTAGTAAAAATGCGACTTTCTAATCATAAAAAGGAGCCAAAATGTTATCAGGAATACAAAACAATTCAGTACAACAATTCAGCGCACTAAGCGCCTTCAAATCAGCACAAACTCTTCCTAAAAAAGAAGAGACTGAAATGAAGGAAGTTTCAGGCGGTACGGAATCCAATAACGCAAAAACCCTGCTTGAGAGAATTGATGTAAATGAAGTAAGAGAATGCGCAAAGACAGTCGGCGAATTCAATATTTCGGATGATGACATAAAATACGGTCTATTATACGGTAGAAGTGTTATAGCAGAATTTCTCTGCTAATTTGGGGACAAGAGGATATAGAATATGAAAAAAGTATTGACTATAGCTGCAATATTAATGATGACAACAATGTGCGTAAATGCAGAATCGCTGTTTACGCTCGGCGCAACGCAAAATTATGCAGGCGTTCCGCGCTCATTGTTCGGCGGAGTTCAGGCGCATCAAATAGGGGATTTAATCTCAATTATTATGCAGGAAAATATAACAGTTAACGACAACCTTACATATTCTTCCGAAAAATCCTCCACAACGGTTGATACATTCACATCCTTTATAAACCGCTGGTTCGGACTTTCACTTAAAGATTCCGACGGATTTGGCGGTTCTAATGAAGTATCAAACTCTGCAACAGGCGGGCGTACTTTAACATTCGGCGACCAGATTGCCGTTCAGGTCGTTCAGCAGCTTCCTAACGGAAACCTTGCCGTACAGGGTAAAAAGACCCTCGTTAACGGTAACGAAAGAATGGACTTTATTGTAACCGGTGTTGTCGATCCGAGATGGCTTAACGCAGACGGAGAAATTTATTCATATAATGTTTCAAATCTTCAATTTGCACTCTCAGGCAGAGGCGCAATATCAAGAAACCAGAACGAAGGTATTTTCAACAGATTTGTTAAATATCTGTTCTAAAAAGATATTCACTGAAAAGGTATTTATGGATAAGAAATTATTTAAAAACTTAATAGAAATATTAGACAAAATAATAGTTGCATATACAAATCTAAAAGAACTCTTTGAAGAGAAAAAAGAAACTCTTAAAAAATCAAAACCCGATGATTTAGGAGTGCTGGATAATAAAATTCTTGCTCTCAATAATGAGATAACCGGGCTGAATGAAACAAGAAAAAATCTTGCAATAGAGATGCTTGGCAAAGATACTAACATGTCCGGTTTTATTGAATTTGCAGCCAATGAAGCACCCGAATATGTAAATGCTTTAGAAGAGAGAAAAGTAAAGATTTGTAAAATTATTCCCGAGTTAGTGTTATTAAATCAGCAAAATGTGGAATTATTAAAGCATGGCATCATAATATCTAACAAGATGTTGGAAACAATTATTGATGCATTTGCTCCTCAAGGATGTAATTACAACGGAGCAGGCAAAACAGACACACATGAATATAACATGTGGACCATAAACGAAGAAGTTTGACGGACGTACAGATTCAGCCGGCAGGATTTGCTGAAGCAAAACGTCCGGCTTGGACTTCCGAATACAACTTAAAAGAATGAGGTAAAAAAATGGCAAGTTTGTTATCATCATTAAACATGACCGCAAATACGCTTTCAGTAAACGAGAAAGCGATTAGTGTCGTGTCCCACAACGTTGCAAACATGAATACTGAAGGATACCACAAGCAAAGGGTTAATTTTGCAACAAGAAATATCGCAGGTGCTATCGGGGATAACGTAAACAACCAGATTCGCGCCAACGGCGGTGTTATGATTGCAAATGTTATGAGATATAATGATGAGTATCTCAATAACTATTATCGTGAACAGCTTTCTCACCTGAATACTCTTGATCAACAGCTAGATACAATCGGCGATCTTGCAAGTATTTTTGATGATCTTGAAGGTGAAGGCATTGATGCCGCTCTTTCTGATTTTTATGAAGCTTTAAATAACTTGAATGAATATCCAGCAAGCTCTACTGCCAGAACAAATTTTATAGAAACTGCCAAAACCCTTGTTTCTGTAATGAATTCCAAAAGTGTAGAATTGGAACAATTAACAACAAAAGCACTTGGCGATGGAGTTTCGCAGGAATCATTAGAAAATTCTAAAATATATCAACAATTTACGGCTTTAAACGACAAATTAACAGAACTGGCAGATGTAAACAGAGCTCTTATGGTTACTCAAACAGGAACTCTGGAAGCAAATAATTTATTGGATAAGCGGGACTTGATTCTGAATGATATCTCACAATTTGTAGATATCGATGTAGAAGAGATCCACAATGGTGCTGTAAGGGTTTCTATAGGCGGAGTCGATCTTGTGCGTGGAGCCAAAGTCGTCGGTGAACTTGATATCCAGACAGCGAAATCATACTGTGACTCTCAAAATCCTCCTATAGCTTATCCTGACGATTGGGATGGGGAAAATGCTGTTATTAGCATTATTAATCCGGAGGAAGAAAATAAAGTTGTTGTAGCAAATGCTAATTCTATTATCACGGAGGGGACTCTCGGAGGCTTGTTGCATTCGGCAACGGCAGTGGACGGCGAGACTAATGCCGGAACCGCGATGGAGGGGCTTAATACATTGGCTCAAGCGATTGCTGATATATTTAACGAGCTGAACACAAGAGAAGGAGCATACTGTATTAATCCTGATGATACAGGAAAACTAATGGATAGCCCTGATGATAATTTCTTGTTTGTAACAACTGATGAAAATGGTAACATTACAACAAATGGCATTACTGCCGGAAATATTCAGTTGAATCCGGATTTATTCACAACAGATGGTATATGGAATATTTCCTGTGCATACTTTGAAGATGGTGCAAATTTTGACGAAAATGCCGTAGGTAATGCCCAAAACGTAGCTGCAATGCTTGGTACAAGAAATACAAAGCAGGATGCACTGGATGGAATGTCTATTGAAGATTATTACACGTCGCTTGTTGGTAAAATTGCTTCTGCGGGAAGCAGCCTACAAACACTTTATGATACTCAATCTGCGGTTGTAGACGGTATTGAAACAAAAATTAAAGATGCAACGGGAGTAGATTTGAATGAAGAATTGGTCGATTTAGTTAAGTATCAAACAGCGTATTCAGCAGCTGCACAGGTATTTAATATCTGTAATGCTTGTCTTGATACACTTATGACATTAGGAGGTTAGTCTTATGGTAGATAGAGTCTCAACTTCAGGAAAATATGCACAGCTTGTTGCAGATATGCAGCAAAACTTAATAAACTACAACAGAATAACCGCCCAGCTTACTTCTGGTCACAAGGTTATTAATATAACCGATGATCCGATTGCTGCAGTTAACATAATTAATACCAACAGGCAGCTCGGTCAGATTGATACTTTTTCCACCAACGTTGAAATGGCAAAAAGCGAGTTAAGCGCACTGGATGACTTAATGACTCTGGCAACCGGCTACCTTTCTTCCGCCTGGGACAGAGCCGTTCAGGCAAGCAACCAGACATACGGAAATGATTCACTTGAAGCTATTAAGGTTGAAATTGACGAAACAATTAAAACCATGGTTGACCTTGCAAACACTGAATATAATGACAATTATATCTTTGGCGGGGCTAATACAAAAATTACTCCTTACACAATTGATGATAACGGAAATATTATTTATAATGGCACTCCTTATGATAATCCTGATTATATAAGACAAACAGAAGTTGCAGACGGCGTTTTCGAGGTCATTAACACGACAGGAGACAGAGTTTTCGGCTACTATGAAGCAGTACAGGAAACAACCGCTGACGGCAAAAATGTATATACGGACGCTGACGGCAGAAGAGTTATAGAAACAGTTGAAGCAGACGGCTCAAAAACGTATGCCTACGAGGACGACGGCACAGCTTATGCAGGTGATGTTGCAGATCTTAAAGTTTCTGTCGCAGAAGAAAATTATTCCGGAGTATTGGGTGCAATGAAACTTTTAAGCAATTCTATACAAATGATTCTTGACGGTGATACTGAAGCCGGATATGAGCAAATGAACGCAACATTAGATATGTTTGACTCTTCTATGAGAATGATAACAGAGGAACAAACAAAATTCGGCGGTGTTTATAACCGATTGGAGATGACAACTTCGACACTTGATACTAATAACACAAACCTGACTGCATACCTTTCGGAAATACAAGATGTGGATTTAACAACCGCAATTACTGACTGGTATATGGCACAATATGCCTATCAGGCAAGCCTGCAGGTTTCTTCCGCATCTATGGGTATGAGCTTGCTTAATTATCTATAAAAATTATCCTTTACTCCTCACGGATGAAGAGTAAAGGAACTACATAAATATAGTCTACAATTTTAATATACTTACCATTTTTAAGGACATTCTTTGTCCTTTTTTCTTTTTTTAACTCTTTTTGCCGGACAGCATTTGTCCAATCTGCAAATTTATTCTTTATATTTCTCCCATTTACCCCGATATATTTTTGTAATATAATAGCTTTATTATAAAATTTCAGGAGGGAGTATGACCAATAATGTTATCTGTATCAAATGGGGTACAAAATTCGGCGCAGAATACGTAAACAGACTTTACCATATGGTAGAAAAAAATCTCAAATTGCCGCACAGATTTGTATGTTTTACCGACAATTCCGAAGGGCTGGCTGATGGTATTGAAACAAGAGATTTGCCGCCGTATGAAGATAATCCTAATATTGGCGACAAGGGCTGGAGAAAACTCTCTCTTTTCAATGAAAAACTTGCGGATCTTGAAGGAACTGCATTGTTTTTGGATTTGGATATAGTTATCAGAAGTGACCTTACTCCGTTTTTTGAAGAGGAAGGAGAATTTTTAATAGTGAAAGATTGGGATTTTCCTGACGATATTATCGGTAATTCTTCCGTGTTCCGTTTTGAAATCGGCAAACACCCTGATGTTCTGGAGAATTTTTATAAACTGGGCAATGAAATCAGGCACGATTACAAAAACGAACAAGCCTTCCTGTCATATGAAATGAAAAGAAAAGGCATCATAAAATACTGGAACAAGAGCTGGTGCGTAAGCTTTAAGCGAAACTGCCTGCAGCCGTTCCCGCTAAATTTCTTCCTGGAACCGAAAGATCCTGTTGATGCTAAAATTATAGTATTCCATGGTCGTCCAACGCCAGAGCAGGCATACAACGGGTTTATGGGTAAAGGCGGACTCAGATATGTTAAACCGACAAAATGGCTCGATAAATATTATAATTAGGTGCTAAAATGCTGGTTTTAGAAGTTTTAATGACAGTTTTATTTTCTCTGTTCCTGCCGTTTTATTATATAGAGCGTGTAATTCACAAAAAATCTCACGGCTGGAAGGAAAAATTCGGCGGAGTCGGTATAAACGAAAACGGCGAAAAAATAATATCTCCAAAAGACAAAGTCATACATATTCACTGCTGCTCCGTAGGTGAAGCGCTTGCAATTGAAAACCTTTTGAAATCCGTTAGAACAAATTTTCCTGATTACAAACTTGTTGTTACTACTTTTACGTACGCAGGCCAGCAAATTGCACAGAAAAAGTTTAAAGATACTGCGGATTATATAACTTATTTTCCTTTTGATAATCCGATTCCGGTAAAAAGATTTTTGTCAAAAATTCATCCTGATATTTCAGTGATAGCAGAAACTGAAATCTGGCCTTATTTTGCATACAGCTGTAATAAGCGAAACATTCCTCTTATTATGATAAACGCCAGAATTTCCGATTTATCTTACTCCTCATATAAAAGAGCAAAAATTTTCTTCAAAACTGTTCTTGCAAATTACAAGGCGGTTTATGCACAGAGTGAGGAGGATAAAGAAAAATTTATCTCTATCGGACTTGCCCCTCAAAAAGCGGAAGTTATGGGAAATTTGAAATTTGACATAGAACCTTCTGAAGAAAATGTTGAAATCGGACAGGAAGGGTACAGGATTTTTCTTGCAGGAAGCACGCATAAGCCTGAAAACGAAATTGTAATTAATACATATAAGAAATTAAAACAGAAATTTAATAATTTAAAATTATTAATTGCTCCGAGACATTTAGAACGCGTAGAGGAGATTAAAACACTCCTAAAAAAATATGACCTCACGTTCGGACTAAGATCAGAAAACGACAAATTTTCAGAGAATACGGATGTTATAATCTTAAATACACTGGGTGAATTAAAGAAAATGTATTCAATATGCGATATTGCATTTATCGGCGGAAGTTTTAACAACACAGGAGGGCATAACCCTCTTGAGGCTGCAATCTTTGAAAAACCTGTTGTTTCAGGACCGGCAGTATTTAATTTTAAAGATATTTATGATGTTTTATGCAAATCGGGTGCAGGAAAGGTTGTAAAAACTCCTGAGGAGTTTTATGAATATTTAAACACTCTTCTTGAGGCTCCTGAAATATATAACAAAACCAAAAATGCCTGCAAAAATGTTTTTGTATCCAACAGAGGCGCAATCGAATTTGTTATTAATAAAATAAAAAATATAACTAATACGAAATAATAATCAAATTACGCTCGTAAACTTCCTCCAGCGGAAGATTATACGTTATAATATCTCTTACTTTTGCATTGTATTTATTAAGCACTTTACGGGCATTTTCAAGTTCTTCCGGAGTCTTTTTAGATTTATACGCAACAAAATATCCGTCTTTTTTAAGAAGCGGAAGCGCATATTCACAAATCTTGCTTAAATCCGCAACAGCACGGCTTGTTATTATATCAAATTTTCTGCCTTCAAGGTTCTCAACCCTGTCACAAATAACCTCCAGATTTTGAAGATTTAATGCTTGCTTCATTTCATTAATTGCATTAATTTTCTTTCTTATACTGTCTATTCCCGTAATATTGAACTGAGGATATTCAATTGCAATCGGAACAGACGGGAACCCGCCGCCGCAGCCTATATCCAGAAGTTCTCCGCTCTCTATTCCGTACTTTTCAAAAAATAATTTTATACCGAGAGAATCATAAATATGTTTTTCAAAAAGAAACCTTTCATCATTTTTTGATATAAGGTTTAATTTGGAATTCTCCAGAAGAAAAACTTCCTTGTATTTTTCAAAATCGGCTGTAATTTCAAATTTATCCATATTTTTTCTCTATATCTTCAAAAACATCTTTTGACATGCGGAATTTCATATCTTTTATTCTGCTTTCAATCTTGGAAATATCAACAGAGCTGCCGAGAGCCTGCGCAAGTCTGCGAGCTTTAAAATACTCTATTAAAGCTTTTTTATTAAGCGAAATATTGTTGTAATAATAATCCCCAAGAGCAATTGTAGCTTCTAAAAGATAAAAATCTTCATTAATAAATTCCGCACTCTGCTTCGCTTCCAAGAGATAATCCAGAGCCTTTTTATCCTTTTCTTTCTCGCAAATTTTTGCCAGATAAGATGCTGTATAAAAAATACCGTCGTAATTATTTTTCGATTTTTCTAAATCATACGCTTTCTGAAAACAATCCCGCGCATCAGAATAATTTTCATTATCAAAATAGCAAGAACCCATATTTGAATATGCAAGCGCCCTGTATGGATTATTCCCGCCTATTGTAATACATTTTGCATAATATTCAAATGCATTTTTTTCATCTTTTCTGTCGTCATTTGCAAGTGCATACTTAAAATAAAGTTCAGCCAGAGTTTCCTCATCCGTATTTTCTTCAAGAGAAGCCAGAGCTTTCTGATAATAAGAATAAGCTTCATCAGGATTATCCATACTTGAATATATATTTCCAAGTAATGTACAGGCTGATACCATTAAGGACTGTGGTGTATCAACAGAATAAATTACTTTTTTAATTGTTTCAACGGCTCGATCATTTTTATACATGAGGAAATATAAATCTGTAAGCTCATAATAAAGATAATTAAGATTAATTACTTCATTGTGCTTTTTATAAAAAATCTCAACGAGTTCATAATAATACTGTGCTTTCTGATAATCACCGATATCCTTGTAAAGCCTTGCAAGCAGCATTCTTACCTGTATCAGCGTATGCAAATCAACATCCGGAGAATTTAGTATCTCCATATAAACATCTATCGCATCCGTATTTTTCTTTTCTTCTGCCAGTTTCCTTGCACGCTTGAATTTTTCATCAATTGACGGAGATTTTTCAACATTTTCAACAGGAATCTGCTGCTGCGGAGTTACAGTCTCCACAATCTCAGCCTGAAGCTGTTTTCCGCTCTCTATTTCTTCTATCCGCCTGTTATGATATTCTATTTCAGCCCTTAATGCCTGTCTGGAAATCATTATTTCTCGCGTCTGAAGCGGCTCCTTTAATTGTTTTTCGTAGATACTTATAATATATTTATGCAGCTTAATTTCAGTTTTTGCAGGAATCGAAATATCAATATTCTGCTGGAAATAATCCTGAACATAAACCATCTCTCCGACTTGAAATATCATAAGATTATTCTTCAAATACTCAAGTGAAAAATCATCATACAATTCAAATACAGCAAGTGCATTAATTGAAATACCATGCCTTATGGTGCGTAAAAACCAGAAAAAATTTCTGATAGTAGCCGGAATAAGGTTTATATATGTTAACCCGAGGTACGAATCAAAATTCATTCCGGAACGTGTAAATTTATTCAAAAAGTCGCTGAGAGATATTTTCATAGCCTGAACAATTTTTAATGCAAGAGCCGTATAATAGTAATATCCTCTTGTGTATTTGTAAAAATCTTCTAACACCGTATCCGTAAAAGTAATTTGATAAGAGCTGATGAACTCTTTAAAAATATCTTTGGAGAGAGCTTTCAGGAAAATTTTCTTATCAACTTTTATACCGCCAAATGCACCTGTCATCATTGCTCTTGTCGAAGCAATTATTTTAACATTAGGACTCTTGGAAACAGCCTCCAGACAGTCAATAACAAGCGGTCTGTTACTTTCTGATATATCATCAAAAGAATGAATAATTACTACAAAAGGCTTTTTTATAGATGAAACATACTGCTGCAGCTTGACTGACAGTGTAGTAACTTTTGCATTTATGCTGACAACTTTGGATATCGGATTTTTCTCTATTATATCAATAAACTCCAGCATAATATCATCACAAACCGTTGAAGCTTTACAATAGTATTCCAATTTAATAACTTCATTGTCCAAAAAGCCTGACACATAGTTTATAAACTGTCTTTTGCCTGTTCCTAAAAAGCCATGGATATATAAAAATGTATATTCTGAGTTAAGAAAATCGATCGCTTTTGTCATTTCCGCATAACTGTTTTTCAGAAGAAAAGGATTTATGCTGCCGGATTCCGGTAAATTTAAATTCTCAATATCAACAGAGCTATCCAAAAAATTATAATCCATACAACGATTTTAAATGATATTTATGTATTTTGCAAATATTTTGGTATAATAAAGTTTGCGGTATAATAAAGACTTGGAGGATAATTTAATGTCATATATATTTATAGAATTATGTATTGCAGCAGTTATTGCATATTTAATAGGTTCTATCCCTACAGGATATTTGATTGTTAAAGCAAAAACAGGCAAAGACATAAGAACAGTAGGTTCCGGCTCAACAGGAGCAACTAACGTAAAAAGAGTTCTCGGAAAAAATTACTTCTTTTTAGTAATGTTTCTTGATGCTCTCAAAGGCGCAGCTCCGGTTATTTTAGCACAAATTTTTGCTACAAGAGGTGTATCAATCGGGCTTATTCCTGTTGTTGCAGCAATTGCAGTTATTATCGGACACAGCAAATCCGTATTTTTACAATTTAAAGGCGGAAAATCCGTAGCATCAGGTGTCGGAACAATTATTGCACTCAATTGGATAGCAGGCTTAATAATTGCAGCCGTCTGGGGAGTTGTTACATATACAACCAAATACGTTTCAGTAGGCTCAATAACCGCTTTAGTATTATCACCGTTTGTAATGTATTTCCTTCACGCACCAATTGCTTATGTTGCTTACTGTGCGCTGGGAGCAATTTATATTGTTTATCTGCACAGAGAAAATATAAAACGCTTAATAAACGGTAATGAAAACAAAGTCAGATAACGCACTGCCAAAATTCGGGCAGAGCGAAAGGAGAAAATAATGTCAGAAATATACGGAAATATTCATTCAATAGAAAGCTGCGGCACCGTTGACGGCCCGGGCATAAGGTTTGTTGTATTTACTCAAGGCTGCCCTTTGAGATGTCAATACTGCCACAACCCTGATACCTGGGAATTTAAAGAAAATCAAAAAATATCAGTAAGCGAAATTCTTGACCAATATGAAAATGTAAAAGAATTTTGTGCCGGCGGAATGACTGTAACCGGTGGTGAACCGATGTGTCAGATGGAATTTGTAACCGAGCTATTTAAAAAAGCCAGTGCTAAAGGAATCAACACTGCACTTGATACTTCAGGGGTATTGTTTAACAGAAACAATACCGCAAAAATTGATGAATTATTAAAATACACAAGCGTTGTTCTTTTAGATATTAAACATATTGATGATGAAGAACACAAAAAACTCACAGGGCATTCAAACAAAAACATATTGGAATTTGCAAAATACTTATCTGATATTAAAAAGCCGATGTGGATAAGACATGTTGTAGTTCCGGGAATTACATTTAAGGAAGAATATTTAACAAGGTTAGGCGAATTTCTTGCAGGATTACATAACATTGCAGCGCTTGACGTACTTCCATATCATGATATGGCAATACCTAAATACGAAAACTTAAAGATTGAGTATCCGTTAAAAGGTGTTCCGCCATTGACTCACGATCAGGCAATTGAAGCAAGAAATATAATAATGAAAGCTTATAAAAAAACTAAATTAAAATAATAAAATTATTAAATGATTATTTTACAGGCTCATAATCAATAGCTGATTCTTTGTCAGTTGCTTCAATTTTAAATATAACAGGACGGAGTCCGTCGTTACAGGAACAAATTGCAACTCCGGGTTTTCTTATCCAATCGCCGTAGTAGAAAAGCTCGCCGTTTTTTCCTGCACCGTGAGCGAGAGCGAAAACATACTGGTAAATAGCTTTCCAAGCTTCATTGCAAAAACCTTCCGGACAAGAATAATCGGCATAAAAAACCTGACCTTCTTTTAACATAGGGCAGGCACCGAGATTCTCCGCACCGTATTCCTCTGCAAGATCCTCCTGAAAAGTTTTTCTCAAAACGGTAATTTTGCATTTGTTCATAATATTACCTCATTACATAAATCTGTTATGCTCTTTTTCCCACTCAACAGAAGTCATTTTTCCATGTCCCGGATAAATTAATGTTTCCGGCGGCAAAGTAAAGATTTTATTCTCGATACTTTCTACAATCTGATCAAAGTCCCCGCCTTCAAGGTCGCAGCGTCCGACACTTTCTCTAAAGATTGTATCGCCCGAAAATAATTTGCCGTCAACCAGATAACAAACACCGCCCTGAGTATGGCCGGGAGTGTGAATAACCTTTATTTCCAGATTTCCGAGTTTAAGAATATCATTGTCATTTACAAAAACATCTACAGTCGGAATAGTCATTTCAGGCATTCCAAACATCGGCATAAATTGATTAACTTTCTTAAGCCAGCCTAAATCAGCTTTGTGCATTACAATTTGAACATGCGGAGTATTCTCTTCTGCTGGAAGAGCTGCTAATCCCGCATTAGGTCTTATGCCTGCTACGTGGTCAAAATGCCCGTGGGTTAACAAAATGTATTTTAATTTTGCGCCATTTTCTTTTACTGCATTTTCAATATCTTTATCAACCGTTGAATAATCAATAAGCGCGGCTTCTTTAGACTCTTCATCTATTATTAAATAATTATTATTTCCAATAGGAGGTTCAATAAAAGTTTTTAAAATCATAAGTTAATCTTATAATAAAAACTTTCCGCACGCAATGACAGTAGTTTAGTAATTTAACCTACCGGTCCAATATATTTACCTCTGCAATGACACCAAGTCGGTAGTTTTACCTGCCGTCTATAATACATTTACCCCCGCTCCTAGCCGACGCAGGAGAGATGTCCGTGAGGTTTTTCTTCTTCAAACTTAGGTGAGAACCAGCCAAATTTGTAACCGGTTACGCCGATTCCGGCAAGCGCTGCAAGTCCGAGTGCTGCTGTTGCAAATTTCTTGGCTTTTCCGTTGAAGTGTATATTTCCGTTATGATTGCTTCCTATTATTCCGCCGCCAATACCTGAAAAATCAAGTTTTATTAAATCTTTTTTGGAAATATTCTTACCTTTGTTATTGAAATGGTACTCAAAATACAAGTCGCCTGAAGATTTTCCGGTCTTGCTTAACCACGCATTACCAAACCAGGTTGTATCTGCCTTAACTTGATTTGCCAGAATTGTGTCGGCGTTTTTGCTGTTTCTGTCGGTGATTAAGGCTCTTTCCATACATTCTGCCATCTCATCGGAAATTACCGAATCTCTGAGCTTTCTGAGAGCTTTTTGATAAGTCTCATTACCTTCAAGAGTTTCTTTTAATAATTCCTGAGGAATCTCTTCATTTATCTGTCCTTTGTACTTGCCGCTAATTTCTTTAACAAGTTTTCCTTTTGTACTTTCAAATGATTTTTTAGCATCTTCATTTGCAGCCTTGAGAGCTTCTTCTTCCGACATAAAATATTCGTGCTTGCCTTTATATGCATCCATAAGCTTAGCATCTTCCGGAATTGAAGGATCAAAGTTTTTTTGCGCCATACCCTGAACATTAGGAACTATAGGTGTACACAATGCTTTTTTAGCCTCCAAATCAGTTAATTCGCACGGTGCAAATCTTGAAGGAAGAAGCGCCGCATCAGCACACATTGCCCAATCTTTACCCGGAGCCCAGCCTTCAGAAAATAACATTCTTCCTTTAAGTTTTGGCTTGGATTCAGCTAATTGGAATTTTTCTACAACAGCCTTAGCTTCATCATTTTCCATCGGACCGCCGAGAAGTAATATTGCATCATCATCAGGATGTTTTTCTATATACTTTTCAAAAGAATCAATAACTGTATCCATACCCTTTTGAAGGTCGCCGCGTCCCCAGCTTACAACAAGTTTTACATCTTTTCCGTTTTTAAGTTTTGTCAGATATTCATCTGAGATACCGCCGTATAATTTTGCATTTTTATTAGGGAATCCGGTTAAAATCTTCATTCTGCCTTCATCAGGTTTACCGGCAACTTTACCCTCTTTATCAAAATATTGCGCATCTATAAATTTCGGATTAAATCTTTCTAAAAGATTAATTTTATTTTGACGCTTTATTTCACGTACGGTTTTTAAGTCACATTTATTTTTGTCAAAATGCTGGAGCTTGTTTACCGTAACGGTAGAACCGTCAGCAAGTTTTAATTTAACATCTTCCCTAAATCCTTCAAGGAAAATACTATCTGCAAAAGGTGTTACCTTAGGATCCATAAGAGGGTTTGTTAATCCTTTAAATCTGCCGATTTCATCAAGTTTAACCAGATCATCATACATTGTGGATACAAGTTCATTTGTGATTAATGAATCATGATACCCTTCTGAAACTGTTGTTAACATCGGAACATATCCGGCTTTTGCATAATGAACCGCAACATTATAGGCGTTCATACCGCTCTTCGGTCTTACGAAATCCTTTAATACAGTTTCCCGCAGAAATTTTTCTTCTTCGCCGTTTTTAAGAGCGTTAATGTATTCCTTGCTATTGGTTAATTTTGTTAATTCTTCTTTTGTTGCACCGAGGTTAACGATAGCCTGTCTTGCGCCCATCGGCTGGTCGTAACCTGCGTTCATATTGTGGCCTACTCCGCCAAAGAATTTATCCTGCCAGTAAGCTTCGCCGGCGGCATTTTTCTGTGCAGCATAATGCATTGAAAACATTGGCTGACCGTCTGATATTAAAACATATTTCGGATCGATATTATATTTTTCTTTTAATGCCGGCATCAATTCTATTGTAGCTTTGGATTCTTTTGCATATGCCTGTCCCTTCCAGCCGGAGGCAAATCTTTTTTCTAAATCAGTACCACTTGAACTTGAATAACTAAAATCATCAGAATATTGTTTTGGCATGCTTGCCGTTGAATCTACGTAGGTAAATACAAACTCCAGCTTATCCTGAAGTTCTTTTCCCATACCTTTATCTTTCATAACGTTTCTTAAATGATCATCTTTTTGTGCTCTAAACATTTTGATAGGAACATTTTCTTCCATGCCCCAGTTCATATTAGAAGATTTAACTTCTTCTAAAAGAAAAATGTTCTTTTGTTTTTCTTTCAAAAATTTAACAATATCTGTTGAGTTATCAATAGTTTGTCCTGTAATAAACGGAGTTCCTTCTTTGCCCTTAAACGGGTGGTCTGCAGGCAAATTCTTCGGAATATATCTTACCTTTACTCCCTGACCGACAGGCTGCTTAACTTTGCCTGTTTTCGGATCAACATCCTTTTTATAATCAACTTCCTGATTATACATCGGAATAAATTTTACAATCTTATCAACATCTTTGTTGTCCAAGAAGTTGTAATCATTAACAACTGTTCCGACTCCGCCGCCGTTAAATCCAAAGAGAGGTTCTTCGGATACCATGTGAGCAATATGTCTCGGATTTCCGCTTCTGAAAGATATCATCGACATGCCTTTTGGCAGTTTCGGACTACCTGCTGTTTCCGGCTTATCAATTTTCAGCCCTGTTTTTTTTGCTCTCAATTGTGAATAATCAGCACTAATCGCGTTAATCTTCATAAGATGAACTCCTTACACACATAACTTCTATATATATAAAAAACCACACACAAAAAAATTTAACTTTTTATCCCTAAGTATTACGAAATGTTAAGTAAATTTTTGTTAAGCAATTTCCTTAATAAGATTAACAAAAACAAGGTTTGTTTTCAATACCGGCAGCAGGGTGATTTGTAATTAGATTTGTAAATATTTGTAACAAAGATGATTTTATTTTTATCTAAAAGGCAATTTTTGCGGCAAAAAAGACTTTATATAAGTAAGGTTAGATAAATATAGGTTAGGTTGGTATGATTAATAATATTTCGACGACTATGGACGTACGTCCTCAGATGGCCGTTGCTAAACCGACGCCTTCGGTGTCAAGTTTCAGCATGCCCCCGATTCTGGGATTTAAATCGATTCCGCTTAAGGAAAAAGCTCAAATAAGGGTCAAAAAAATTAAGCGCGGAGATAATATAATTATTCCGGGTGAAATAGAAGATGATTACGTCGATATTGTGGAAGAAAAGATTTCTCCTGATTCGGGAGCAAATTTCTTTACGGCGCCGGAATTTGTGCAGCCGGAAATAAAGCGGAAGATTAAATATCTGAAAAATTGTTATATCATTGATTATATTCAATCTCCCAAACAACGATGCGGTCTGGGAACTGAGGCAGTGAAAAATCTGGCGGAAAAAGCTATGTTTGATTCAAAAGCGGAGGGCCGAATTGTCACGTTTTCGGCGCCTATAGTCAAAGAGTCGTCGCCGGCACTATTCTTTTATAAACTTGGATTCCGGTTTACAAGTCCCGAGGCGAATCAGTATATGGAGGAATGTATTCTGAAAAAGATACCTGATATTCCGGCACAGGTAGGAATGATGTACCTGCCTAAAAGCCGGCTTCACAAACTTTTACGATACGGAGAATTATTCTAAATGGCTGAGATTCAAAATAATATTCTTGAAGGACATTATTCAACACAGGCAAAAGTTAGACGCCCGAACAGAATGGCGGCAGAAGCACCTGTTGTTTTGCCAAAACATAAATTATTCTCCGAAAAAGAAGCCGAGCAGAAAATTAATTCCATTAATAATGATATTTATACCGGAACTGTAAATGAAAAAAAGAAGCATGATTTTAACCGCTCATTATATTTCAAAATTTTTGGCGGTGTTGCGCTTGCAACTGCAGGGATTGCAGGCATTAATAAGATTAAAAGTTTCTTTAAGTCACCTTAATTAATCGCTTATATATACATTTACCCCCCCCCCCATACTAATACCAAATTTGTAGTCTCAACTATCAGCCCAATACATTTCCCCCCCATACTAATACCAAATTTGTAGTCTCAACTGTCAGCCCAATACATTTACCCCCCCCATACTAATACCAAATTTGTAGTCTCAACTGCCAGCCCAATACATTTACCCCCCTTTAGAAAATCTTAATTAGGAAATTTTAAATTTTATGCTAATATTATGTGGTAAAGGGATTTGTTCCACTTTAGACTGACATTTAAAGAGAGGTTATATATGTGCGGAATTGTAGGATATACAGGGAGTAAAAAAGCCGTTGATATTTTATTAGACGGACTTACTAATCTTGAGTACAGAGGATATGATTCAGCCGGAATCGCAGTTAACGTTGACGGCAAAGTTCAACTTTATAAGGCAGAAGGCAAGCTGCAGAATTTAAAAAATATTGTTGAAAAGAATTATTCCGAAATTGCAAAATCTACAATCGGAATCGGGCATATCCGCTGGGCTACGCACGGCGCACCTTCTGTGGCAAATGCGCATCCGCACACCTGCAATTGCGGCAAAGTTGCAATTGTTCATAACGGAATTATTGAAAACTTTAAAGATTTGAAAGAAAAATTGGAGAAAAAAGGCTGCACATTCCGCTCTCAAACAGATACAGAAACTATTGCACACCTTGTAGCGACAAAGTTTGCAGAAACAAAAGATTTGACTGAGGCTGTAAGACTTGCAACAAAAGAAATTGAAGGTGCTTATGCGCTTTGTGTTATTCATCAGGATGTAAAAAATACAATTGTTGCAACAAGAAGAAATGCTCCGCTTCTGGTCGGAATCGGTGAAAACGAATATTATATAGCTTCGGATGTTCCTGCAATAATTCAATATACTAAAAAAGCAATGTATCTTGATGATAACCAGATTGTTACGGTAACACCGGATTCAATGAAGCTAATTGATATTGATAACAATCCGGTTAACGGAAAAATAGAAATGCTTCCCTGGGAACCTGTTGCATTGAGCAAAATGGGGTATAAACATTTTATGCTCAAAGAAATTCACGAGCAGCCTGACGTAGTAAGAAATGTTCTTTCCGGAAAACTCAGAGCGATGGATGAGCCGATTACTTTAAAAGAAGTAACGCTTGACAGAGAAAAGCTCAAAAATTTGAGCCGTATACAAATTGTTGCCTGCGGAACTTCGCTTCACGCAGCAATGGTCGGAAAATACATTATTGAAGATTTCTGCGGAATTTCTGTTGATGTTGAGCCTTCAAGTGAATACATTTACAGAAAAACGATTACGGATAAAAATACGCTTGTAATTGGAGTATCGCAATCCGGCGAAACCGCAGATACAATTACTGCTGTAAGACAGGCAAAAGCGAAAGGTTCGCATATTCTGATTGTAACAAACAGACCTGATTCAACAATGGCAAGGGAAGCTGATAGTTTAGTACCTGTATATGCGGGTATTGAAGTTTCTGTTGCCGCAACAAAATCTTATATGGCGCAATTAATTTCATTCTACCTGCTTGCAATTTATATGGCAGAAATTAAAGGAGTAAATGAAAAAGAATTAATTGATTTAAAACACGAACTTATTATATTACCTCAAAAAATAGAAAAGGTACTTACGCATAAAGAAGAAATTCAAAGATGCGCAAGGGCATTTTCAAGTTCAAAAGATTTTATCTTTATTGCGCGCGGTATAAATTATCCGACAGCGCTTGAGGGAGCTTTAAAACTAAAAGAAATCAGCTATATTAATGCAACCGGCTATACTGCCGGAGAATTGAAACACGGTCCGATTGCAATGCTTGATGAGACAATGCCCGTTCTTTCAATTTTGATGAAGGGCAAAGTTTACGATAAAATACTTTCTAATTCCGAAGAAGCAAAAGCCAGAAACGCAAGAATGATTGCACTAACGGATTCGGATGATACAAAATTGAATGAACTCTTTGACTACATTATAAGGATTCCGGAAATTGCGGAAATTCTTTCTCCTGCACTTGCGGTTGTACCACTCCAACTTCTTGCTTATTATATAGCAGAATTTTTAGGCAAAGACGTCGACCAGCCGAGAAATCTCGCAAAATCAGTTACGGTTGAATAAGCGGTGCTGCTTGATTTAGCGGGCATATGCTCACGCTTTGCTTTATAGTTGCTTTAATATTTTGATGCGGTAAATCTCTGATTTACTGCATCCGACTTTAATGTTGTTTACAAAGTAAATGTATTGGTTGGTCAGGTGAAATCTTGCAGTGTGCCGTCATTCTGAGGGCGTGAGCCCGAAGAATCTCTATAACGGCTTGTTTTATGTAATAAGTTTTGCATAAATACTAAAATTATGTATAATTACATATAGTTAATATTACAAAGGAGTTTGTATGGAAAATAAAAACCCTGTTAACCCAAGGGGGAAAATCAACAGAAAAAATTTTGTAATTTATACTATTTTATACTACATAATCATGTACACTTGTTTTTATTTTGCCTGCCCTGCAACAATTAGAGTTCTTCAAGTTCCGCATTTGATACAAAACAAATGTCTTATAGAAATTTTAATGACATATTCGCCAGGATTGGAAATGCATAAATGTATTGCTATTTTGGTTATATTTGCTTATCTTACTTTTGTAATTTATAAAAAAAGAGTCAGCGATATGAATTACCCGCTTATATCAAGTATCTGTCTTGGATTATGGGGAAGTCTGTTATTATTGAAAATACACTTACTTCCGAACAATATTACAGACTATGTTGTCTGGCTGGGACTTTTCATTTTCCTTGCTATTTATAAAGGTAAAGACATTTCCGGTAAAAATTTGCAAAATGAAGAGCTGTAGGAGGGACCTACCACTTTCCTACCTGTACGTTTTAAAAGTGGGTAAGGTCACGCTTTGTCCACACTACAACTGCCTGTCTCCGATATTGTCTAGTAGTCCTGCTTACCAGTGTGCGGTCATTCTGAGGACGTGAGTCCGAAGAATCTCTAAGTAAAGTTGAAGAGATTCTTCACCCCCAAATTGCTATCGGGTTCAGAATGACAGCTAACCTCTATCCACTGCTCACTATTTCATTTATTTTCTCTCCAAATTCACAAACTCTTTTATTAATAGTATAATAAATTCATTATGCAAGTAATTTCAGAACTGATAGAAATTCCGAATAACGGTAATCCCACAACAGAATACATAGAAAACGAGTTAACAAAACGCAACATTAACCCGTTAAGATGGGCAATTGTACATGTTAATGATAAAATATATACAGTTAGTGTTGCTAATTTAAAAGAATAGGATGGGATTTATGAATTCTACACAAATGAAATATGATATTAAGGACATTAATCTTGCCGAACAAGGCAAAAATAATATCGAATGGGCAATGAAAGATATGCCTGTTTTAAGAAAAATAAGAGAAAGATTTTTAAAAGAAAAACCGTTTGCAGGACTTAAATTATCTGCCTGCGTTCACGTTACAAAAGAAACAGCTGCACTTTGCACCGTTATGAAAGACGGCGGAGCTGATGCCGTATTGATTGCATCTAACCCGCTTTCAACTCAGGATGACGTTGCTGCAGCACTTGTGAAATACTGGGATATTCCGGTTCTCGGCTATGCAGGCGAATCTGTTGAAGTCTACAGAGACCACGTCCGCTCAGCACTTAACCATAATCCTGATATAATCATTGACGATGGCTGCGACCTTGTTGCAACTCTTCACGCAGAAAGACCTGAACTCGCAAGCCATATTATCGGCTCAACAGAAGAAACAACGACTGGTATTATCAGACTTCAAGCGCTTGAAAAACAGAAAGAATTAAAATTTCCGGCACTCGGAGTTAACACAAGTTTGACAAAACACCTTTATGACAACCGTTATGGAACAGGACAAAGTGCAATGGACGGTATTATGAGAGCCGCAAATATTCTTATTGCAGGTAAAACCGTTGTAATCTCCGGTTACGGCTGGTGCGGAAGGGGCTGCGCTCTTAGAGCAAAAGCTCTTGGCGCTAATGTTATCGTATGCGAAGTTGATCCGCTTAAAGCTCTTGAAGCTGCAATGGAAGGTTATAGAGTTATGCCAATTGCGGAAGCTGCAAAAGAAGGCGACATTTTCTTAACCGTTACCGGTGATAAACACGTTGTAGATATTCCGCATATTATGACAATGAAAGATGGCGCTTTCTTATGCAATGCCGGTCACTTTGACCACGAAGTTAACGTTCCTAACCTAAAAGAATATACAACAGAAATTAAACGTATCAGACCATTCCTTGACGAATACAAGCTTACAAACGGAAAATCAGTATACGTTCTTGCTGAAGGAAGATTGGTTAACCTCGTAGCAGCAGAAGGTCATCCGGCTTCTGTTATGGATATGAGTTTTGCTAATCAGGCTCTCGGTATTGAATTCTTAGTAAAAAATAAAGGAAAGTTGGAAAATAAACTTTATACATTGCCGGAACAGGTTGATGTTGATATTGCAAAATTGAAACTTGAATCAATGGGAATTGAAATTGATACCCTAACTCCGGAACAGGAAGAATACTTAAACAGCTGGAAGATATAAAATTAATCAAGGCGGATTTTACAAGTAAAATCCGCCTTGATTTTTGTTTACCTAATAGAAGGAGCGGGAAAAGCTTAATGCTTTTCCCGCTCCTTCTAAATAATTTATTTAAATTCAATTAGCAGCCACAGCTGTTGTTACCAAGAGAAGCGTGGAATGTTCTTGAAATAACATCGTCTTGCTGCTCTTTTGTTAACTTAATAAAGTTTACTGCGTACCCTGAAACTCTAACTGTAAGTTGAGGATATTTTTCAGGATGAGCCTGAGCGTCTAATAATGTTTCTCTGTTAAATACGTTTACGTTAAGGTGGTGTCCGCCTTTTTCAACATAACCGTCTAAAAGATTTATTAAATTTTCTTCTTGTTGAGTTGTCATTTTATTATTCCTTTCTATTATATTCAAGCCGGCAGGATAAACCTGCCAGCCAAAATTATATTTACCCTATTGGCAAGTTCCTTCGCAGCATCCGCAGTCAAGCTGAATGTCAAGGTCGCCCATAAATACATCGTCTTTACCTAAAGCGTTAGGAATAATAGAGAATGTATTTGAGATACCGTCCTGAGCATCATTGAACGGAAGTTTAGCAACTGAAGCTAATGAAGCAACTGCACCGTGAGAGTCACGACCGTGCATTGGGTTAGCACCAGGAGCTAAAGGAACGCCTGCTTTACGTCCGTCAGGAGTGTTACCTGTTTTCTTACCGTAAACAACGTTTGAAGTAATTGTTAAGATAGACATTGTAGGAATAGAATTTCTATAAGTATAGTGTTTTCTAATCATGTTCATGAATTTCTTAACGATATTTACTGCAAATTGGTCAACTCTGTCATCGTTGTTACCGTATTTAGGGTAATCACCTTCAACTTCGTAATCAACTACAATACCGTCTTCATCTCTGATTGTTTTAACTTTTGCATACTTGATTGCAGAAAGTGAGTCAGCAACAACTGAAAGACCTGCAATACCTGTTGCAAAATATCTCTTAACGTCTCTGTCATGAAGAGCCATTTGAGATCTTTCATAGCAGTATTTGTCATGCATGTAGTGAATGCAGTTCAATGTATTAACATAAAGACCTGCTAACCATTCCATCATATCTTCATATCTTGACATAACTTCATCGAAGTCGAGGTATTCAGAAGTAATTGGTCTGAATTTAGGACCAACCTGAGTTTTTAATCTTTCATCAACACCACCGTTGATTGCATATAACAAGCATTTTGCAAGGTTAGCACGAGCTCCGAAGAACTGCATTTCTTTACCTACAACCATTGAAGATACGCAGCAAGCGATTGCATAATCATCACCGTGAGTTACTCTCATCAAATCATCGTTTTCATATTGAATAGATGAAGTTGTGATAGAAATGTGAGCAGCATATTGTTTGAAGTTGTGAGGTAATCTCTTAGACCACAATACTGTCATGTTAGGTTCAGGAGCAGTACCTAAGTTTTCAAGAGTGTGAAGGTATCTGAAAGAGTTCTTAGTAACCATATGACGTCCGTCAATACCAACACCGCCGATTGATTCAGTTACCCATGTAGGGTCTCCTGAGAACAATGAGTTGTATTCAGGAGTTCTTGCAAACTTAACTAATCTTAACTTCATAATGAAGTGGTCAATCATTTCCTGAGCTTCTGATTCAGTAATAACACCGTTTCTCAAATCTCTTTCAATAAAGATATCCAGGAATGTAGAAGTTCTGCCCAAGCTCATTGCAGCGCCGTTCTGTTCTTTTACTGCTGATAAGTAACCGAAGTATAACCACTGAATAGCTTCTTTAGCGTTTTTAGCCGGTTGAGAAATGTCGTAGCCATAGATTTGACCGAGTTCTTTCATTTCTTCCAATGCTCTGATTTGTTCAGCTAATTCTTCTTTCAACTGAATTTTATCAGGAGTCATTTCACCGTCAACAGAAGCGTGTTGTTCTTTTTTATCTTCGATTAATCTGTCGATACCGTAAAGAGCGATTCTTCTGTAGTCACCTATGATACGACCTCTGCCGTATGCATCAGGAAGTCCTGTTAGAATAGCTGCGTGTCTTGCTGCTCTCATTTCCGGAGTGTAAACATCAAATACACCCTGGTTGTGAGTTTTTCTGTATTTTGTGAAAATTTCTGTAACTTCAGGGTCTACTTCGTAGCCGTAAGATTTGCAAGAAGTTTCAGCCATTCTGATACCGCCGAATGGTTGAAGAGATCTTTTTAAAGGTGCATCTGTCTGCAAACCTACGATTGTTTCCAAATCTTTGTCAATATAGCCTGCGCCGTGAGAAGTAATTGTAGAAACAATCTTGGTGTCCATATCCAAAACACCGCCGTTTTCACGTTCTTTTTTAAACAAATCGCAGCATTCCTGCCACAATTTTGTTGTAGCTTCCGTAGGACCTGCTAAGAAGCTTGAATCACCATCGTATGGTGTATAGTTTCTCTGGATAAAATCTCTTACGTTGATTTCTGACTGCCATTTGCCGCCAACAAAATCAGTTGTAGAAGATTGTTTTTCTAATGTTAATTCTGACATTTTAATCTCCTTATCCTTTGCCATTTTTCTGAATGGCATGCTATTACTATCATTTAATTATTATTATACCCCGTAAATAAAATATGGTACAGTTGTTTATACAACATTTATTAAGATTTTATTAAGAGTTAATATCGGGCAAATATGCAAAACCGTATTATTAGCATGTGATGCCTGATCTTATCCGACAGCTGGCACACTCACGCTTTGTCCGCCCTACAGTTCTAACAAACCTTCGCGCTGCGAGCGTGTTATGCGGGAGCATAACAATAGCGAGCGTAAGAGTGCAGGCTCTGCCTGCTACAGCCATTCAATCCCTCGCTCGTAAGAGCGTTGAAAACAATTGCGTTGTTTCTCTTTCTTTTGGTATCTTTTCGGGGTAAATGCATTGGGTTGGTAGGTATGACTACAGGCTTGAAAATTTCTTGATAAACTCTTCATTTCGCAACAAAAGAGAAAGAAAAGTACAAATATTATTTCTTCATTTTTTCTTCTTTAAAACAAAAGAAGAAAAAACGAAGCAAAAAAGAAGAAACTTTGTTGTTTCCAATGCTCTTTCGAGCATAAAATCGAATGGATGTTGCGGGTGAACCCGCACTTTGCCCCTCGCTAAGAGACGCTCGGGAGGGCGCCACCGCTGTCACTTTAGAAAAATATATGTTTATAAACAAAGTTTTTGTCAGATAGAACCTGACCTACAATTCTTATTCACTTAGTCACCAACACACTATATAAAAAATATTTCAAGTTTCGTGCTTGAATTTGTTTTTAAAACGTGTATAATATACACTATGTAGTAAGGAGATATGTATTGATGAATTTCATGAATATTCCGGCTATAAAAAACCAACAACAGGCTTTAATTAAGGGGAATTATCAGAAAATTTTAACCCACGAACAGGCACATAAACGTGCAGGCGGCGCTTTAGCAGGTGCTATTGTTATAGAAAAAAATGCGCAGGGGATTCCTGTAGGCGGCCACGTTTCCATAAAGATGCCGACATTGAATCCAAAAAACCCGCAGCATACTATTGATAACGCAAATACTGTTATCAATTCCGCAATGGCTCCTTCAGATCCTTCCAAACAGGATTACAGAGTCGCAGCTCAAGCCAAATCAGTAAAAAATCAGGCAATTAATTTACAGAACAAGCAAAAGAGGATTGATTATTATGCTTAAAAACTTTTTTATTTTAATTTATAATTTGTTAAATCCGCAATTTTGTTATGCTCCGGTAAGAAACGATTACGATATCTAGCCGTTTTTCGTAGCACTTTTACTTCTAAGTTCTCTGTGGAAGGTTATCGCAAATCTGTGAGCTTCATCTCTGATTCTCTGTATGAGGTATAGGGCGTTGGAATCACGGGGAAGTAAAATTGATTCGGATTGGTGCGGAAGGAACACTTCTTCCTCTCGTTTTGCAAGTGAGACAAAATCGATTCCGCCTTCTCCGACTTTAATTCCCATTCCTTCAACAATTTGCATAACACTTGAGAGCTGCCCTTTTCCGCCGTCTATGATTATCAAATCCGGCTTTTCCCATTTTGGTTCACCGAGACGTGAAAGCCTGCGGGACAAAACTTCTTTCATAGATAAAAAGTCATCCGGTTTGCCTTCTGTCGAGCGGACTTTGAATTTTCGATACGCACTTTTTTTCGGAAGTCCGTTCTGAAACACAACCATTGAAGCAACCGTATTTGTTCCCTGAATATGCGAAATATCATAGCATTCAATCCTGTTAGGGAAATTTGTAAGATGGAGTTTTTCCGCAAGATAAGACCCGACTTCGTTAAAATCATCCCTGATTTGTGCCATTTTCTTAATCCTTGCATTTTCAAGAACGTTAGTCGCATTCTTAACAGCAAGTTCATAAAGCTCTTTATATTTTCCTTTGGCATAATTAATCGTTATTTTTTTGCCGGAAATTACTTTCAGCCAATCTTCGTAAAGTTCTTTGTCTCCGACTGCTTCCAAATCCTGAGAGATAATTTTGTCCGGAAATTCAAGCTTCAAACCTGTATAATATTCTCTAAAGAAGGTTTCAAAGTATTCTGTCTTATCAATATTATCGACAAAATACGTAAAATCTTTTTTATCTATTAAGCGTCCCTCTCTTACCATAAGAATTACTATTGCTAGAATTCCATCTTCATAAAGAACAGCTATGATATCTTCATTTAGTTTTGTATTTTCATACACAACTTTTTGTCTTTCTAACGTTTTTTGCAAATCAAGATAACTATCCCGCATTTTTGCAGCCTTTTCAAACTGCTCAGCTTCCGCATACTTCTGCATCTGGATTTGGATTTGTTTAAGAAGCTCTGTTTGCTTACCGCTCAAAAACAATTCAACTTGTTTAATAAGTTTTTGATACTCCTCTGGCGTTACTTTTCCCTGACAGGGCGCAAGGCATTTCCCGATATGGTAATACAGGCACGGGCGGTTAGAAAACTTAGGTGTCTTGCACTGTTTGAGCGGGAATAATTTTTTCAAAAACTCAAGCGTTGCATACATTGCGCCCACATCCGTGTATGGACCGTAAAACCTGCCTTTATCCGGATTTAGATTTTTCTTTCTTACAACCTGAATCCGCGGAAAATCCTCATCTGTTATCAGGAAATAAGGATATTTTTTATCGTCTTTTAGTAAAATATTGTATCTCGGCTTGTGCTTTTTGATTAAATGAGATTCAAGAATAAGAGCTTCGACTTCCGAATCCGTTATTATGTATTCAAGTTTTTCAATTTGAGAGACAAGGACATTCGTTTTAACGCTGTCGTGCTGCTTATGGAAATAGCTGTAAACACGGCGTTTAAGATTTTTAGCTTTTCCGACATAAATAATCTCGCCGTCTTTATCGTAATAAATATAGCAGCCCGGTTGATCCGGCACAAGCTTTATTGTCTCTTTTAAAGTCTCATTCATACAACTATTATACTTTTTCTGAGCCGAAAATCACAATATAATTTTTTTCGATTTCCTTTTGAAAAGATTCCGGAATATTATTATAGTCCAGAATATCAACAATAATAGGAATATCGCTGTTATTTACAAGCTCTTTCAATTCATAAATATTTTTAGACGAATCATTAAAACTTTTCACAACAAGATCAAGGTCGCTTGCCTCATGTGCTTCACCGCTTATACGGCTTCCATACGCCCAAATTTCCGCATTCGGACAATAGTTTCTGAATATTTCCAGAAGCATATCTAAATATCGGGGTTTAAGAAACAGCCTGCTCATTTTCAATTACCGTTTTCAGTTTTTTAACATCTTTCAAAAAATCATCAATTAACAGAAGAGTTTCTTCCGTAAAAGCTCTTCCGTAATCGTGCGCAGTGTTATTCCTGTTATCTCTGTATTTCATCCAGCGTTCAGCTTCTTCATTTGTAATAAGCGAATACTTAAAAGCATGACGGAACAAATCTTTAAATGTAAGTGAATCCGCGGCTTTTTTGCTTGAAAGATAAGGAACAAGTATTTTTCTCAAAAGTTTTCCGCTTTGTTCAAGCGTCATTTCAAAACCTTTCACCAGAGAATTTCTGTACATTTCATAATCTACAGTGCCCTCTTTAGTTTGTTTAATAAGAGTATAAGCTTTTTCCAGAGTTTCAATACATCTTGTTAAATATTCTGTGTTAAGTTCCATAAAACACCTTTTTGTTTTATTTTAACACATAACATAAACTCAAACCAGCTTGTTTTAAATTATTGTCAGGGTGGGACTATAAATCAACTTTTGAGACATCTACAAGTTCCAGAAACTCAATTCCGAAAGCATCTGCAAGTTTTTCCAGTGTTTCAATGGTCGGCGAGACTTCTCCGCGTTCAATTTTTCCTATTGTATTTCTATTTAAGCCCGCTTCAAACGCCAACTCTTCTTGAGAAAGCCCCTTTTTTAATCTTTCAAATTTTACTTTTAAGCATATCTTTTTATTTATAGAACCACTTTCTTTATTCATAATAACTATTATAATAGGTACTTGACACATCGCAATCAATCTATTATGATTATCATGTTGCATACTACAATAGTCAGAAAGGTAATACGATGAAGGAAGAAAGCTTAAATTTGCTTGACGAAATTAACGACGCTATTTTGGAAAACAAAACGACATTGGAAATCTTAGTTTCGTACTGCGATAATAATCCCGAAAAACAACTGGTTGATATTGCAGAACTTTTAAGACAGGTTCTTACCAAACAGAAAAAAGCACTTACAGATTCAAATAAATTCTCCGGTGATTTATATAAATATTTGTTTAAAGTTAGTTAAAAATTGCTTTCATCCCCCACCCCAACCCTCCCCCTTGGAGAGGGAGTGCCCCAAACTTAGCGTTTTATCTACAAGCTTGCCATTATTATGCTAAGATTGATAATAATTTAGGATTTCACAAAAAACTGTTTCAAATACTGACCCGTATAAGAATTCGGATTCTTAGCAACCTCCTGAGGGGTTCCGCAGGCAACAATCTCCCCTCCGGCATCTCCGCCTTCCGGTCCCAGATCAATTATATAATCCGCAACTTTTATCAAATCAAGATTGTGCTCGATTATCAAAATCGTATTTCCGTTATCCGCAAGCTGCTGAATAATTTTAATCAATTTATCCAGATCGTGCCAGTGCAGCCCGACTGACGGCTCATCAAGAAGATAAAGAGTTTTACCCGTTGCACGTTTGTTTAATTCGGACGCAAGTTTAATTCTCTGCGCTTCGCCGCCTGACAGCGTTGTCGCACTCTGACCCAATTTAATATAATCAAGACCCACATCATTTAAAGTTTTAAGTTTATTCGCAATTTGCGGAATATTTTCAAAAAACTCGTAAGCCTCTTTAACACTCATCTCCAGAACATCAGAAATTGTCTTGCCTTTGTATTTAACCTCAAGAGTTTCATTGTTATAGCGTTTACCCTTGCAGACATCACATTTGACATAAACGTCGGAGAGGAAATTCATCTCGATTTTTAAAACACCGTCGCCCGCGCAAGCCTCGCACCTTCCGCCCTTCACATTAAAGCTAAATCTACCGGGTTTATACCCTCTCATTTTTGCTTCGTTAGTTTTGGCATAAAGCTCCCTGATAGGCGTAAACACATCCGTATAAGTCGCAGGATTGGAACGCGGAGTTCTGCCAATCGGCGACTGGTCAATATCAATAATCTTATCCAGATGCTCAAATCCGAGAATCTCATCTACACCCTGCGGTTTCGGTCTGTTCTTTCTGAGTTTATGAACAGCGTACTCATAAATTAATTCCTGCATAAGCGTTGATTTACCCGAGCCTGAAACACCGGTCAGGACAACAATTTTACCAAGCGGAATATCAAGGTCAATATTCTTTAAATTATTCTTAAACGCGTTTCTTATCTGGAGATAATTTCCGTTGCCTTCGCGAACTTTTTTCGGAATCGGAATATTATACTCACCACTCAAGTATTTTCCGGTAATTGAAGCTTTCGCATTGATAATATCCGCCACGTCACCCTGTGCGATAATTTCACCGCCGTTAACACCTGCTTTCGGCCCAATGTCCACAATGTGGTCTGCGTTTCTTATCGTCTCTTCGTCGTGTTCAACAACAATAAGCGAATTTCCCATATTTCTGAGTTTCAAAAGCGTTTTAATAAGCCTGTCATTATCTCTTTGGTGCAAGCCTATTGAAGGCTCGTCCAAAACATACAGTACGCCTGAAAGTCCGCTTCCGATTTGTGTTGCAAGGCGTATTCTCTGCGCTTCGCCGCCCGATAGCGTTCCGGAGGTGCGCGCAAGGTTCAGGTAATTCAATCCGACATCGCACAAGAATTTCAGCCTTGCGCGCACCTCATCCAGAATCTGTTTGCCGATTTTCATCTGAAAATCAGAAAGCGTAAGATAAAGTTCGCTCACAAATTCATACGCTTTATCAACAGGCATAAGACAAAATTCGTAAATATTTTTCCCGTTTATGCGTACGGCAAGAGGAAACGGCTTAAGCCTTGCACCGCCGCATTTCTCGCACGGAGTCGTTACCATGTATTTTTCAATCTCGGCTTTCCAGTATTCACTGTCAACATTGTAATGCTTCATCAAAAACGGAATTACACCGATAAATTTTTGCAGAGTTGTTCTGTACCTGTGGCTTCCAAACTCCCTGATCCGCATCGGAATCCGCTCTTCCGAACCGTAAAGAATAATATTCTGATGCTCTTCCGGCAGGTCTTTGAACGGAATATCAAAATCTATTTTGTAAGCGGCCTTAACAGCAGACAAAACATCATCGTAATAAGAAGTCGAAGATTTACTCCACGGGTAAATAGCGCCTTCATTAATACTTTTTGTCCTGTCAGGAATCACAAGGTCAGGATCGATTTTGAAATCCACACCGATACCGCCGCACTTATCACACGCACCGTACGGCGCATTAAAAGAAAATATTCTCGGAGTCAGCTCCTCAAAACTCAAATTGCAATCAGGGCAGGCAAGTTTTTCGCTGTAAACAATTTCTTCTTTCCCGATAACGTCAATATTTGTAACTCCGTCCGCTTTTTTTAGTGCAATCTGAACGCTGTCCGCAATTCTTGATTTTGCTTCCGGCTTCACTACAACACGGTCGATTACAACAGAAATTGTATGCGCTTTTGTTTTCGCAAGCTTGATTTCATCCTCATCGAGGTTATAAATTTCGCCGTCTACTTTGACACGAACAAAACCTTCCTGCCTTAATTCTTCAAAAAGCGACTGAAATTCACCCTTTTTACCTTTCGCAATCGGGGCTAAAATCTGAATCTTCGTACCTGTTTCCAACTTTAGAATACTTGATACAATCTCATCAATCGTTTGCGGCTTAATCGGTTTCCCGCACTTCGGACAATAAGGCGTGCCGATTCTTGCATAAAGCAGTCTCAGGTAGTCATAAATTTCCGTAACCGTTCCGACGGTAGAGCGCGGATTATTGCTGGTAGACTTCTGGTCAATGGAAATAGCAGGCGTAAGCCCGTCAATGTAATCCACATCAGGCTTATCCATCTGTCCCAGAAACTGGCGTGCGTACGTTGAAAGGCTTTCTATATATCTTCTCTGCCCTTCTGCAAAAATAGTATCAAACGCAAGCGAACTTTTCCCCGAGCCTGAAACACCCGTAAACACTACAAGCTCGTTTTTGGGGATTTCCAGCGAAACGTTTTTGAGGTTATGTTCCCTCGCTCCTTTTACAACGATTTTATCACTCATACCAGAATTATATCACCAATATTTTTGAACGACTATTTCCGGTTTCTTTACTTTCAATTTTTTTTATAGTTTAATGTTTATTACTGAGGGAAACCTCTAGTTCTTTTAGAAAGTGAATTACAAAATATTTGAGTAATCCAAATATCAAACTGGCCAAATTTGCAGGATTTTGTTACGGTGTTAAACGTGCCGTAGAAACTGCTGTTAAGTTAAAAAAAGAAAATCCTGAAAAGAATATTTATATTTTAGGCGAACTCATTCATAATACGGATGTTATTAATGAGCTTGAGACAATGGGCATAAAAACAATATATGAGATTCCCCAACACGGCGACGGAATTTGTATTGTAAGAAGCCACGGCGCAGCGCCGGAGATTTTTGAACAAATTAAAAATGCCGGATTTGAACTTGTTGATTTGACCTGCCCCGACGTAAAAAAAGTTCAGCAGCGTGCCGTTGAACTTGCAAAAAATGATTATTTTGTCGTAATAGTAGGCAAGCCTAATCATCCGGAAGTTATGGCAATCAAGGCTAATGCGGATTTGTATTCGGACAAAGTCGTCGTTGCAACAACTATTGAAGAACTTGCACCTTATGAAACGGCTGTTAAATCACACAGGAAAGTCGGAGTTGTTGTTCAGACAACCCAGATGGTTTCATCACTCAATCTGATTGTAAATTATCTGAACACAATTGCAAAAGAAGTTTTGATTTATAACACAATCTGCCAATCAACCGCAATGAGACAAAAAGAGGCAAAAGAACTCGCAAAAGAAGTCGATGTTATGGTTGTTGTCGGCTCTAAAAAAAGCGCCAACACTTCACATCTGGCAGAAATTTTAAAAGACTATACAAAAACCGTTCATATAGAAAATGATACGGAATTGGATAACAAACTATTAGACGGTGTTAGGTCTATAGGCATTACAGCCGGAGCTTCAACACCGCAATCAATCATAGATAAAGTCATATTAAAAATAAAAGGAGGAAAATAATTATGACAGCAACTGAAGTGCGTGACGAATTTGAAATGCTGCTGGAAGAAAGCTTTGCTAAAACTAACAGCGTTGCAGATATCGTTGAAGGTACAGTAATTAAAAAAGAATCAGAAGGTTATCTGGTAAGCGTTAAGGGAGCAAAGATGGAAGCTTTCCTGTCTAACAGAGAACTTTCAAGCGACGTAGAAGAATTAGAAATCGGCGATACAAGAGAATTCTACGTTTTAAAAGAAGAAAATAATGATGATCCTATGCAGTTATCACTCAAGAGAATTGCATTTGCTCAAGCCTGGGCACAGTTGAATGACGCTAAAATCCAAGGCGATACAATTCTTGCAAAAGTTGTTTCAACTGTTAAAGGCGGTGTTCTTGTTGATGTTGCAGATCTTAAAGGCTTCATTCCGTCTTCACAACTCAGAACAGGTACTCCGTTCGACGGACTTATCGATCAGAAAATCGAAGTTAAAGTTCTTGAAGCTGATCCTAAGAAAAATAAACTTATCCTTTCTCAAAGACAGGCTGTTGCCGAACAGAGAGATCAGGTTGTAGACAATGTTCTTTCATCTCTTGAAGAAGACCAGATTGTATCAGGTAATGTAGTAAGAATCACTGATTTCGGTGCTTTCGTTGATATCAACGGTATTGACGGCTTACTTCCTATCTCTGAAATTTCTTGGCAGAGAATTAAACACCCTTCTGATGTTTTAACTCTCGGTGACACTATCGAAGTTAAGATAATCAAAATCGACCACGAATTAAAGAGAATCTCTTTATCATTAAAGAGAATGGGCGAAAACCCTTGGCAGCAAATCGAAGGTCAGTTTGAAGAAGGTCAGATCGTTAAAGGTACTGTTAACAAAGTAACTACATTCGGTGCTTTTATTAACATCTTCCCTGGAGTTGAAGCTCTCCTTCCTGTTTCTGAAATGTCTGATGAAAACGTTAACCCGTTCAATATGTTCAAAGTAGGTTCTGAAGTTGATGTATTAATCAAAAAATTCACTCCGAAAGAACACAGAATTGCGCTTAGCGTAAAAGATATCCAAAAATAGGATGTAATGACACAACAAAAACAGGTTAGATAAAAAAATCTAACCTGTTTTTTTATTAATTAATTTGTTATGCCTCTAAAACTTCCGCACCTTTTGGCTCAATTTTTAAAGTTCTTATATCAGCCTTAATACTCTGACCTTCCCAGATTTCCTTTACTGTAGATTTAATTTTATCCAGATCATACTTGTGTGAAATTATTAACATAGAAGGTCCCGCACCTGAAAGCACGCAGCCGAGAACACCATCTTCGTGTTTGAAAGCTTCCATAATTTCTTTCATGCCGGGAACAAGTTTTTCCCTGTACGGCTGGTGTAATTTGTCCTGCAAAGCGACTCTCATGAGTTTTTCATCCTTAGTATCAACAGCATGGACAAGCATTGCCAGATGCTTTGCATTAAATATTGCATCCTGCATCGGAACAGCTTCCGGTAAAACTGAACGTGCAATATTTGTTGATAATTCAAAATCCGGAATACAAACGGTTATATCCCATTCTTCCGGCCAATTGAGTTTCCTGTAAATTACAGAACCGTCATCCTCCTGAGAAGCCATTACAAAACCGCCCAGAATAGCAGGGGCGACGTTATCAGGATGACCTTCAACCTCTGTTGCAATAGATAAGAGAGCTGTTTCATCAGCAGGAGAGCCCAGAAGTTTATTTGCAGCAAGCAAACCGCCTACAACAACGGCTGCAGAACTTCCGAGTCCGCGTGTAATAGGAATTTGCGCCTGAATATTTATCTTTAATTCTGAAGGCTCCTGACCTATAGAATTATAAAGCATTTCTACAGCTTTATAAACAATATTATTTTCATCTCTCGGAATATTATCAAAACTCATTTCATCAAGAGCATCATCTTCCGACATCATATTTATTTCAATACCTGTTCCCGGCAGTACAGTTTCTTCAATTGTAATTGTGTTATAAATCGGCAGTGCTAACCCGAGGCAGTCAAACCCCGGTCCTAAATTTGCCGATGTTGCCGGAACTTTTACGCTTACTTTCATTATTAAATTTTTCTCCTCAAAAGTATATGGAGATTATACAATAAAGAAACCCAAAAATAAAAACTAAATCGCATGTTTTTGTAACGCTTTGTTAAGAAAAGGCAATTTTCAACGCTCTAAAATCTTTATAAATATAGTGTAGTAACCATAGGAGTGTTGTATGACAAATCCTTATTCAATGCAGGCAAATCCGTATGCAATGTCATACCCTGCATATCCGCAGGAAATGTACCCCGCAGAAAATTATGCTCAGGAAAATTATCCGGCATATCCTCAAAAAAAATCAGGCCCGTCAACTTTAGGCATGATGAGTTTAGGTGCTCTGGGAGGCGGAACTGTAGGATTCTTTAAAAACAGATATCCGGTTGGAAAAGACGGAACTGTCTCAGATAGCTTTGCAAGGGAAGTATTTGATAAAAATTTAAAGAAAAACAGACCTGAAAATACTCAAAGATTCTTCAGCCAGCTAAAAGATATTTTGAAAAAAATAGACAAAATAAATTCTCCGGAAGAATTCAAAAAGTTATTAAAAGCAAATAAAGATATTCTGGAAGACCAGTGCAAAGGTATTTCTTCCGAAACGCTTTTAGAAGCCGTAAATTCAACCAATTTAAAAGAAAGCAAAAAGAGTTTAAAAGAGTCTCTTGAGGCAATTATGAATTTTGAAATGCAAAAAACAAAGAATGCAATTAAACTCGGGTGGAACAGCGAGTCAAAGAAATTTATAAAAACAGATGAATTTAAAGACAGCAAACTTTTTGATATCATCAAAAACACTAAAAATAATATTCAGTGGAAAAAAGCATTAAAATACGGCGGTATAACAGCAGGTATTCTTGGAGCTTTAACTGTCGGATATAAAATGTTAATTCCGAGAAACTAAGCAGACACCGTTATCAATAAACTTCAAGCCTGAAAGAATTTGATATTTTTCCGTATCTAAAAGAGTTTCAGCATCACGCAAAACAAAATAGGAAGAGCCGGAACCCGACATTATAGAATCCGGGTAGATATCTTTGATTACCTGTAGTTCTTTGTAATCATCGAAAACCGCATATTCCAAATCATTGTACAAATATTTTGTAATATCTTCACCTAAGTTCAGCGCGTCAAGCATTTTTTCCGTCATATTATATTTTGGTTTATTTTCTTTCAAAGAATATTTTGTATAAGCTTCTTTTGCTGAGATTCCGAGATTTTTAGGTTTAATAATTGTTACCGGATATAAAGCAGCTTTGAGCCTTCTAATTTTTTCTCCTCTTGAAGTTGCAAGAACACATCCGCCTTCAAGACAAACATTCAAATCCGAACCGAGTCCGGCACAAAGTTCATGAAGTTTTTCCTTTGTTAAAGGCCGGTCAAAAATTTCATTAAGGGCAAAAAATGTTCCGGCAGCGTCAGTACTCCCGCCTGCAAGACCTGCTGCAACAGGAATTTTTTTGTCGATAAAAATTTCCGCTTTTACACCCTCAATCCCGCTTTCTTTAAAAAATAAATCCGCAGCTTTATATACAAGGTTTTTTTCGTTATAAGGAATTTCATCACTGTTACCATTCAAAATAATTTCGTTATGAGAATTTTCAGAAACAGAAATCGTTAAAGTATCGTACAAATCAACCATTTGCATAATACTTTTGATATTATGAAATCCGTCCTCTCTTCTATTAACAATTTCCAGCGTAAGATTAATTTTTGCCGGACATTTTACCGTAACACTTTTCATAACCCGATTATAGCATAAACCTACTTGTGATAGGTTTCATTTTTCAGAATCTTAAAAGCTCTGTAAATTTGTTCTACCAGAAGTAGTCTTGCGAATTGATGAAGAAAAGTCATTTTTGACATACTTAATTTAAAATTTGCTCTATTAGAAACAGTCGCCGCAAGTCCGCAGGAAGAGCCGATTACAAACACCAGTTCGCTGACTCCGGAGGTTGAAATCTCATTTATTTTTTGCGCGAATTCTTCTGATGCCAGTTGTTTTCCGCCGATTTCAAGAGTTATCACAAAAGAGTCATTTTTTATTAAAGACAAAATCTTTTCACCCTCCTGCAAAAGCGCCTTCTCAGTCAAATTTTCATCCCGAATCTCCACCGGCTGGAGTTCGACAATTTCAACAGATGCATAAGGCGTAAGGCGTTTGAGAAATTCATCAATTCCGTCCTTTAAAAACTTTTCTTTAATTTTTCCAAGAGCAATTATCTTAATTCGCATTTATTGTATTTATTCACTCTTAGCCATATATACACTTGTAGACGGGAAGGCAAATTCAATACCTTCTTCTCTGTATCTGTGAATAATTTCTCTTATCACACGGCTTTTTACATAAACATATTCACCCCAGGAGGCTTTTGTAGTATAGCAAACAAGCCTTACCGCAATTGAACTCGGAGCAAGATTTTCAATAAAAGCGTATTCACCGTCAAGAATAGTTTCGTCCCGCCTTGCCACTTCTCTCAAAATTTCGCACGCTCTGTCGATTTTTTCGTTAGATGTTCCGTACTCGATATCCACTGTAAGATCTATTCTTCTGGCATTTGTCTGGGAAACATTTGTAATCTCTTCATTTGCAAGCAAATTATTCGGAACATTAATTGCAAACCCCTCTAAACTTCTTACGGTAGTTGAGCGTAAATTAATATTTTCTACAGTTCCTTCGTACCCGTTAAATTTTATGTATTCACCAATCTTATAAACTCTGTCGGCAAGAAGTCCGAAAGAGCCGAAAATGTTTCCGATTGCTTCTTTTGCAGCAAAACCTACTGCCAAACCTGTGATTCCGAATCCTGCGATAAGTGACGCTACATTGTACCCGAAGCTCTGTAAAAATCCAGCAAGCAGAATAAAGATTACAAGTGCTTTCAGAATTTTCGTTAATACGGGCATCAAATTTAAAAGCGGTGAATCCGACATCTTTTTGGCCAGATTTTTCTCAATATTTCTCTGAAAAGTATCAATAATTTTGCATGCAGCCCAAATAAGTACAATATTTACCAAAACACCTATTATGAATTTTGCATGCGCTTCCAGAAACTTGACAACGGGATTAATTAAAATCTCATCAATCATAAACTATCCTTTTCTTTTTCTTAATACTTCCAACTCGTCCTGAAACGGAGAAATTGAGGTCAATTTATCCATTATGGCAGGCATTTTTTCGATTACAAAATCAATATCGCTTTCCTTTGTAAATCTTGAAAGACTGAATCTTATTGAGCCGTGAAGAGCGGTAAACGGAATTCCCATGGCTCTTAAAACATGGCTCGGCTCAAGAGAGCCTGAAGTGCAGGCGCTTCCTGAACTTGCACAAACTCCGATATCACTCAGGTGAAGAAGTATAAGCTCCCCTTCCACATACTCAAACCCGATATTTGTTGTGTTAGGAACTCTGTTTTTCACTCCTGTATTCAATCTTGCATTAAATACATTCTTCAAAATTCCTTCTTCCAGTTTGTTACGAAGCCTTGCAACTTCCTTTTGCTCATAGTTTAAAGCCTCCATTGCAAGTTCAGCAGCTTTTCCGATACCCGCAATATACGGAACATTTTCCGTTCCGGCTCTCATACCCCTTTCCTGATGCCCACCATTGATAAGCGGTGTGAATCTTACATCCGGTTTAACGTACAATGCACCGATACCTTTTGGCGCATGAAACTTGTGACCTGAAATTCCCAATAAATCTATTTGTGTTTCTTTTACATTTATAGGAATTTTTCCCGCAGCCTGAACGCCATCAACAAAGAATCTTGTCTCAGGAGACTTGGATTTAATGTACTCGGCAATTTCTTCTACCGGATAAATTACACCTGTCTCGTTGTTTGCATACATTACAGAAACAAGCGCCGTATCTTTTCTGAGTTTTGATTTAAGCTCTTCAATATCCAGTTCGCCTTGAGAATTTACTCCAATATAGTCGACTTCATACCCGTTTTTTTCAAACTCTTTATACGTATTCAAAACTGCAGGGTGCTCGACTTTTGTAGTTATGATGTGGCGTTTCTCTTTATTACAATTCAAAACACCTTTAATTGCAGTGTTTGCAGATTCCGAACCGCAGGAAGTAAAATAAATATCCTTTTCGCTGGCAGCGCCCAAAAAATCTCTTACTTTTGCCCTTGCTTCTTTTATCGCCGCAGCCGGTTTCTTTGCAAAATCATACATACTGGAAGGATTTGCATAATCCTCCCTGAGATACGGAAGCATCTCCTCCAAAACTCTTTCATCTATTTTTGTAGTTGCATTATTGTCTAAGTAAATCATTTTTAACCTTTCAGGCGGTGCGCGTTCTACCCGCCTACACCTGCTCGACTTCCAAATTAGAATCCACTTTGTCTTTCAACACAGATTCAACAAAAGCTTTCAGAGTCATTGCCGCATTCTTGCAGCCGCTGCACATGCCGATTAGTTTGACTTTAACCTTGTTCCCTTCAACGTCAATAAGTTCAATGTCTCCGCCGTCTTTTTGAAGCTGTGGTGAAATCTGCTGATCTATAACCTTGCTTATTTTAAGAATTTTTTGAGTCGGAGTTAACTCCTCCGCTTTAACTTCTTTTTTATAATAAGTATCAATTATATCCTTAATAAGCCCTTTACATCTCCCGCAGGCGCCGCCGGCTTTTGTGTAATTAGTAACTTCTTCAACCGTCTTTAAGCCGTTAACCTTAATCGCTTCCCATATCTGGTTTTCCGTAACATTAAAACAGGTACAGACAATTTTATCACCGCTTTTAGAGAGCCCTATTTCTTCTTCAATTTCATCTTTTCCGTAATATTTTTTAAGCGCGTCTTCAAGAGCTTCCTGCCCCATAACTGAACAGTGCATTTTTTCCTGCGGAAGCCCGCCCAGCTCTTCTGCGATATCTTTGTTTGTAATCTTCTTTGCTTCCTCAAGAGTTTTTCCTATAATCATTTCTGTCAAAATACTTGATGAAGCAACGGCAGAACCGCAGCCGAAAGTCTGAAATTTAGCATCTTTTATAACATTACCGTCTAATTTCAAATATATTTTAAGTGAATCACCGCAGGCAAGCGAGCCGGCTTCGCCGATTAAATCAGCATCATCAATTTTGCCGACATTTCTCGGATGTCTGTAGTGCTCCAAAACCTTCTCCGAATATTCCCACATTGTATTACCCTCTTTTCATGTAGTTGAATTTTTACACTATAATTTTACTACAAAAAAGGAAATACAAATAATCAATTAAGCGTATCTCAGCAGGGTTATTTTTTAGTATTGAAATAACTTTTTATAACCTCAAAAATAAATTTCAAATCCTCTTTTTCGCATTTGTCCAATAGTTTCTCTATATCACTACGGTAATATTTTTGAGGTTCATGTTCGCTAAAATCGAAAAGTTCTCTCTCTGTTGTCGCAAGAGCCTGCGCAATTTTCTCCAGAGTTTCCGCAGTCATAAAACGTTTCCCGCGCTCAATATTACTAAGATTCGGGGTATCCATATTTATACTTTCTGCAAGTTCTTCTTGTGAAAGTCCAAGTTCCTTCCTTCGGGCTTTGATTCTTGCTCCTAATTTTTCTTTTAACGTTTGCATATTAACCCCTCTAATATAAATCTTACTTTCTTAATTAATTGAAAATAAGTTGCTAATATGCTATATCTATGCTATTAATTTAGTAATATATACTAATAAAAGGAAGTAATCATGGGAATATTGAAAGATATTATTCAGGATATTTTTTCTGTCAAAAATAATTACGTAGGCGGGTTTAAATATAAAATCGTAAAGATTTTTGGTTTTAAGTGTTCAAAATCTATCGGGTATAAACAGGAAGGTCTGAACAATAATATTTATGTTGTCGAAAACTCCATAAAAAAAGTAGTAAAAAAGCGTATTGTAGGACTTGGAATTAAGATTAAGGGTAATAACAATGAGATAGTTATTAATACCCCCTACAAATTTAACAATTGCAGCATAACAATTGAAGGAAATAATGCCGTCATAAACATCGGGGAATCAACAATCTTGAATAATACTTCTTTATACGCCGTTAATGATACTCAAATTAATATAGGTAAGAATACTACAACAAGCGGCGGCAGAATTGACTGTGTATCAAGAAATTCCAAAATAAATATCGGCGAAGATTGTATGTTTTCATGGGATATACATATTATGAGCGGAGATTATCATATAATTACTCCCCCTGATACCGGAAAAATTATTAATAAAGGATACTTTTGCAATATAGGAAACCATGTCTGGCTCGGCTGCGGTACAACTATTTGCAAAAATGTTGAAATCGCCGACAATTGTATCGTTGGTACACATTCTGTTGTTACAAAGAGCTGTAAAGAAGAAAATGCCGTACTGGCAGGAAATCCTGCTAAAATTGTAAAGAAAAACCTTGAATGGCAAAGAAAATCCGATTATTAATTTTCCAACCTTTTCTGCTCGCTTTTTAAAAATTCGCAGTCAGCTTCCAGCCGCTTATCCTCCATTGCATTAATAAGCTCTTCAATATCTTTAATCTGTCCGAGTTCAAATCCGACTTCCGCATAAAGCACGCAGTCATTGCAAAGTCTGTAATTTCCATACTGAACCGAACCGGCAAGAGATTTTGTTCCGCCGCAGGCATCACAGATAAAAAATTCGTTCTCGCAATCCGGATTTTCTTCTATGTCATCAAGCCTCATTTGCTCAACAACCAGCTGCATTTCTTTAACAACTTCTTCCCTGCTTTTCATCAAAACCCCTTTCGAATCATTTTTAAGTTAATTATACAATAAAACTTGTTTAATAATTAATTTTCTTTATAAAAACGTTAATTAATTATTTAATTATTAACGTTTTTTTGATATAATGTTAATAACTCAAAAAGTTAATAACATTTTGGAGGATATTATGAAATATAATTCCGGTATTTACAAACAACAATACAAATATAAAAGCTTTTTTCCGGCATTAATAAATAAACCCTACAAATGGGACGATCCGAAAATAAATGTTCTTTTAGAAGACGCACGCGGAGCATTAGGAGAACTTAATGCATTTTCCAAACTTATTCCTGACATTGATTTTTTTATTACAATGCACGTAACAAAAGAAGCTACAGATTCCAGTAAAATAGAAGGGACTCAGACGGAAATAGACGAAGTAATGTTACCAATAGAAGATATTGCTCCAGAGAGAAAAGACGATTGGCAAGAAATCCAAAATTATATCTCCGCAATGCATAAAGCTATTAATACACTGGAAGAATTACCTATAAGTATGAGACTCATTTGTAAAACACACAAATCTCTTCTTAAAGGGGTTAGAGGGAAAAACAAATTGCCGGGCGAAGTCAGAAAAACTCAAAACTGGGTCGGCGGCTCTTCAATAATGGATGCCAAATTTATACCGCCGCATCCTGACGACTTAGCTGAATTACTCTCCGATTTAGAAAAATTTATTAATAATCCGAACTTAGAAATGCCTGAATTAATAAAAATTGCAATAACACACTATCAATTTGAAACTATACACCCTTTTTGCGACGGCAATGGCAGAATGGGGCGTTTACTCATTACCCTGCAACTTATAGAAAAGGGGTTTCTGGACAAACCAACATTATACATTTCTACATTTTTTGCAAAAAATAAAGAACTATACTATAGCACATTAAGTTCTGTTCGAGAAAGTGGTGATATGGAACACTGGATAAAATTTTTCTTAAGTGGTGTTTTAGAAACATCTCAATCATCTATTGATAAATTTAAGCAAATTATAAAAATTAAAGAAGAAACTGAAAAAAAATTATTAAATCTTGGTGCCAGAGCTAAGCTCGGTAAAGAATTACTCAATTTACTTTATTCCAGCATAATTATAGATACAAATCTGGTTGCAAAAAAATTAAATTTAACATACCCGAGAGCTAACAGAATAATTAATGATTTTCTGGAACTTGGAATATTGAAAGAATTAAGTAAAAAAAGATTAAGAAATAAAAAATTCTTTTTTGAAGAATACATGTCATTATTTATAGATTAATACTTCATAATAAATATTTAAAATCTAAATAAAAAGAGGCAGGGAGTAAATCCTTACCTCTTTTTATGGTGGTGCAGAAGTTACAAAGTTAGAACTTATAATCAATAAATTTATTGAAAAAGTCCGCACTTTTGAAATGTTTGAACTTGGTAGAATGATTGATTGTATAAATTTGAGAAAAGTTGCCTAGTGTCATATGAGTAAACAGTGTAAAAATTTTTATTTCGATGTATTTATATGATATGACTAATGATGATAAATTTAAAATAAATTTTACTAATAAAGAATGTATCGACATACTAGAGGCATTTTATTGGGGGACAAAAAAAATTTGTCCATATTGCAATTCTGAGAATCATAGTTTAAGAATAATAAAAAACAGAGAAATTAATATATATCATTGTAACAACTGTAACACTGATTATACAGTTTTAGTTAATACAATATTTCAAAATACTAAATTACCGTTAACAAAGTGGTTTGAAACGATTTTATTAACTACACAATCAACAAAAAAAATTTCCGCAAGACTTTTGGCGCATAAAATATGCGTAACAAAAGATACAGCATTAAGATTAATAAAAAATGTTGAAAATTTTGATGCAAAAGAGGAGTTTATTCAAATACTGGAAGAAAGAACTAAAAAAGAAAGGATAATCAATGACCAAAAAACAAGAAAAACAAACTGAAACATTAAAAGCCCTTTATCGTGGCAAATTACCTATTGGTGGTGTTGAATTAGATTGTGCCGTTCTGAATGATAATACTAGAATTTTAACTACTTCATCTATATTTCAAGCCTTTAAGCGTGGATATAGTAAAGGTTGGTATAGAATAGAACGAAAAATTAAAGTTGAAAATGAATTAAAAAAATATTTCCCCGAATATAATTTGATGCAACCTCCCATTTTTCTTGATAGTTTATCGTTAATTCCCTTGGTAAATCAAGATTTATTTAGTTTGATGCAACCAATTAAATACTTAGACAATAAACAAGAAAAAGAAGGATACAATGCTAATGTTTTGGTAGAACTATGTAATTTATATTTAGAGGCAAGAAGAACAGGTGTTTTAAATCATCAACAAAAGCATTTAGCAGAACAAGCTGAAATTTTACTTGCATCATTCGCAAAAGTTGGTATTATTGCCCTTATTGATGAAGCAACTGGTTTTCAATATGATAGAAAGCATGATGCTTTACGTATATTATTAGAACAATACATTGCAGACGGTTTGCAAAAATGGGTCAAAAAATTTCCTGATGAGTTTTTTACACAACTAGACAAGTTATATCAGAACGAGAAAACAACATCAAGAACAAGACCTAAATATTATGGCTTATTTATAAATAAATATATTTATGAACCGATTGAAAATGGATATGTAAAACAAGAATTGGACAAAATGAATATAAAAGAAGATGGAAAAAGAAAAGCTCGTTTTCATCAATGGTTAACTGAATTTGGCAATGGCCAATTAACATTACAAATCGGGCGAGTAATGGGGGTTATGGAAATTTCAACAAGTATTAGGACCTTCAAGGAAAAAATTAACCGACAAAAAAAATTGGCAATTCAGCCTGAACTTTTCGACACTGAAGAATTCAACAAAGAGCAAGTATAAAAATAGTGCTATTTTATGTTCTCCTTTCTAGTATTGAAATAGAAAGGAGAACATCTTATGACAACAAAGAAACCAAATTTTATTGTTAAATTTGACAATTCTAACCCAACAGAGGAAGAAAGAGCAAAAGCTATTTTTGATTTAATTTTATGCTTAATGAAATTATCAGCAAAGCAAGAGGCTAAAAAGTTTAAAACGAAAAAAGAGCAAAAAGAATACGAGCAAAATTTTTCTGAATTTGCCTCAAAAGCCTTATACGACAACAATTTTGATGATAAAAAAACAATAAAATTATGCTCGAACTTCTAAAACTCTCATTATTATTGCGTTTTGGAGATTTATTGTTTTTGGTGTCTGCCTTGTTTGAACAAGTGCAGAGCGCAAAAGCCCCATTTTGACAATAAAAAAAGAAGTCTTAATGACTTCTTTTTAAATGGTGGGCGTTAGAAGACTCGAACTTCTGACCCTCTCCTTGTAAGGGAGACGCTCTACCAACTGAGCTAAACGCCCTTATGCCTTTCGACAAAATTCATATTAATTCAAACAAAATCTAATGTCAAATACTTTGTTATAATAATCTAATTAGCGTATTTAAAACGAAATTCAAATTATATACAATACTAGAATAAGAAAGGAGTTTTGATATATGGAAATCAAAGTTGTTCAGGAGGCAAAAAGTATTGAATCCGACATTCTTGTGATAAACAAGTTTGAAGAAGAAAATACAACAAACGATCTTGCTAACAAATACGCTGTTGAGCAGGATAATTTTAAAGGTAAATTCGGCGAAACATACCTTCTTCCGACATACGGTCAAGAAATTTACAAAAAAGTTCTTGTCCTCGGATTAGGAAAGAGAGCGGAGTTTAACCCGAATAAAATGAGAGAAGCTGTTGCAAAAGCAATCAAGAAATGTATGCAAATGGAGGCTAAAAAAGTTTCTTTCTCTCTCGACGGAATTGAATTTGATTATTCGGAACAATTCGCAATGGGTGCGTATATTGCGGATTATGCTTTTGATAAATACAAATCGGAAAAGAAAGACAACAAGGTTCAGGAAGTTTACGTTCAGGCTAACGCTGACCTTGTAAAAAAAGCTGAAAAAATTGCTGCTGCTATGGCATTTGCAAGAAATCTTGCAAATGAGCCGGCTCAATTTGCTACCCCGACAGAGCTTGCTAACATTGCGTGTGATTTTGGTCTGGACACAAAAATATACAACAAAGAAGAGTGCGAAAAAATGGGTATGGGTGCATTCCTTGCCGTATCAAGAGGAAGCGCTCAAGAACCTAAATTCATCCATATGAAATATCAGGTTGACAACCCTAAAAAGAAAATCGCCATAATCGGTAAAGGTATAACCTTCGATAGCGGCGGATTGGATATCAAACCGCCTTCATCAATGCTTACAATGAAAGACGATATGTCTGCCGCAGCATGTGTTTTAGGTGTAATGAGCATCTTAAGAGAATTTCATCCGCAGGTGGAAGTCCACGGCATCATTGCAGCTTGCGAAAACATGCCGGGCTGTTCAGCTTACAAGCCGGGGGATATCTTAACCGCAATGAACGGAAAAACTATTGAAGTTGATAATACTGATGCAGAAGGCAGGCTGACTCTTGCCGATGCGCTCTGTTATGCCTGCGAACTCGGTGTTGATGAAGTGATTGACCTTGCAACACTTACAGGCGCCTGCATGGTAGCTTTAGGCACAAATGCGGCAGGTATTATGGGTAATGATGAAGGCTTGGTCAAAAATCTTATTGCCACTGCGGAAAGAAACGGTGAAAGATACTGGGAGCTTCCTTTATGGGAAGAATATTTTGACAGCCTCAAAAGCGACATTGCAGATATGAAAAATACCGGTGCACGCTGGGGCGGCGCATCAATTGCCGGCGTTTTCCTGCAAAAGTTCGTAAAAGATGTAAAATGGGCTCACATTGATATTGCGGGTACCGCCTTCCTTGATAAACCGCAGAAAGAGTTTATCAAAGGCGCGACCGGCGCAGGTGTAAGAACACTTTTAAATTACATTTTGGAACAATAAAATAATGGCGGGGTGCTTTGCACCCCGCCATTATTCTTAATCTATATATCTTCAGTATCAACAAAAGTTATTTTGTACCCCAGAATTTCCGCTATAAGTAAAACTTCGTTGTATGTTATACTTCCGCGTTTAAGTTTCCCTGAAAAATTTGATAAAGAATATTCTTTCCCATACTTTTCCGATAATAGCTTACACAAATCTTTCATTGAAACATTTTTTGACGCAAGTAAAGATTTTATTTGTTCTCTCACCTTCATACTCATATTAATAATTATATTTCTCAGTTTATATATTGACAAATAAATTAATTAGCTCTATTATTATTAACTGTAGAATTGATAATATAATTCTATAATCAATATTGTATTTACAATCATTTATAATTGGAGTGTTTATGAGAAAAAAACTATTTTTCGAATTCATCGGAGCCAGAATTAAATACTATAGAGAAAAACGGATTAACGATTGATGAATTAGCTTCAAAATCAGGTTTGCGCAAACAATATATAGAAAAGATAGAAAGCGGCAGGGCTTACGCTCTCACTACTACAAAATTTTTCAGAATAGCAGAAGCGCTGAAAATAGCTGCCGGTATGCTGGTTTACGGCTGGGAAGAATTTGAAAACAATTCAAACAAGTAGTTGCTCTTTAAGGCAGACCATGCGTAAAAAATGAATAAGAAAAAGTAAGTTAAGCACCAAATAAATCGCCGTCAAAATTCAAACTTTTTGCTTCTTTTAACAACGGATAATCATCAATGTTGTTATTTTTCACAAAATTAATCGCCTCACTTCGTGCAAGCTCAAGTATTTTAGCGTCGTGTACGATATCGGCAATAATCATATCCGGAAGTCCGCTCTGGCGTGTACCGAGAAACTCTCCCGGTCCTCTTATTTGCAAGTCCTGCTCTGCGATTACAAACCCGTCGTTTGTTTGAGTCATAATATTGAGCCTTGCTCTTGTTTCCTGCGATTTTGTAGAGGAAGAAAGCAGGCAATAAGATTGAAGGTCGCTTCTTCCGACACGCCCTCTCAGCTGATGGAGCTGCGAAAGTCCGAAACGTTCTGCGTTTTCTATAACAATAACCGTTGCATTCGGAACATCGACTCCGACTTCCACAACAGTTGTTGAGACAAGAATATCATATTCTTTGTTTTTAAATTTGTTCATGACCTCGTCTTTTTCGTCATTTTTTAACTTGCCGTGCAAAAGCCCGATTTTGTATTCCGGAAAAACTTCGTTCTGCCAGCGTTCTTTTTCAATTGTTGCTGCTTTTGCAGAAAGCGTTTCGCTCTCCTCAATCAGCGGATAAACAATGTAAGCCTGACGTCCTGCTTCGACTTCGTGCCTTATAAGTTCAGTAATTTGTTTTCTTGCATTTACAAGCTTTGTAATGATAGGTTTTCTGCCTTTCGGGAGTTCGTCAATAATCGTTAAATCCAGATCGCCGTTCATTGTAATAGCAAGTGTTCTTGGAATCGGAGTTGCTGTCATTGTAAGAATTTGCGGATTTTGTGATTTTTTGCGGAGCGCAAGCCTTTGTTTAACGCCGAATCTGTGCTGCTCATCAATTACCACCGCGCCAAGATTTGCAAATTCAATATTATCCTGAATAAGTGCGTGCGTACCGACCGCAATATCCGCCTGACCGTTTCGAAGATTGGTTTCTGAAATTGTTCTCTGCTTTTTAGCGATACTTCCGAGAAATAATTCAACCCTGATACCGAGCGGCGTGAGCCAGTTTACCATATTATTGTAATGCTGCTGCGCAAGAATCTCTGTCGGCGCCATAATCGCAGCCTGATAGCCGTTTTCTATCGCTGCAAGAAGCATAATTGTTGCAACTACTGTTTTACCGCTTCCGACATCACCCTGCAAAAGTCTCTGCATAGGTTTTGTAGAGTTTAAATCATTCAGAATCTCATTTACAGCCCTCTTTTGTGCGCCTGTAAGCTCAAACGGAAGCCCGTTTATGAATCGCATTACAAGCCCGTCACGCTTAATTTCCAGCGGAATTGAAGATATTGTTCTGTTGTTTTCTTCCCTCAAAAGCGCCAGCCTTAATTGAATAAGAAACAACTCTTCAAACACAAGAGAAAATCGCGCCCTCTGAAGCGACTCATTATCGTTTGGAAAATGCATTTGCTCTACCGCTTCTTTTTTAGGCAAAAGATTGTATTTTTTGATAATGTATGCCGGTAAAACGGTCTCAATCTCGTTTTTGAAAAGCTGAATTGTATTAAAAATCGCCTTTCTGAGAGTTTTTATATTCAGATTTTCGCTCAGGGGGTAAATGGGAACAATTCTCGCAAGATTAATATTTGATGACGATAGAATTTCATCATCCATAATAGAATAAGTCGGCTTATCAAGAGTCGGCATCCCGTCATAAGAATTTATCTTGACCGTACCAGAAACCATTATCCCCGAGCCTTTCGGGAACTGGGATTTCATCCTCTCAAGCGTGTATTTGTTAGATCTGGAAGAAAAGAAATTTAGATTCATACTTCCCGAGCCGTCAACGATTTTAACTTTTACAACACCAAGATTATTTTTAGTCGTAAAAGCTTCCACCGAGCGGATTGTACCAAAAACAGTAGTTGTCTCGCCCGGCTCCAAATCTCTTATCCTTGTTCTTGTCGAATAATCAACATGCTTGCGCGGAAAATAGTACAGCAAATCGCCTACAGTATAAATTCCAAGCTTATTCAATATATAAGCGATTTTTGGCCCTATACCTTTAAGATACATAACATCAGACTTAAGCGTCAGCTTGCTGTCCTTCGCTTCTACAGGCTGCATTCCAGTCTCTGTCTTAATCACACTTACCAATCTTTCAAGAGATTTTTTTCTCTGAGGCAAGGTATCCATTGGATACCGTTCAAAATGTTCTAAAAGCACCTGCCACTTTGGGTTTTTGGAGATTTTAATTTCTTTACGCAATTCCGAGCAGATGAACGAAGAAAAACTCCTCGTCCGCCCGTTAATATTGATATATTTATACTTAACCTCAATCTCGACGGCTTTTTTTATCTGCTCCAAATTATCCATGAATAGATTATACAACAAATTCACCTTAATATTTCTTAACAAATCGGAACAAAAAAGGCAATTTTTTGAAATGAATATACTTTATATATATGTAAGAGATAATTGAAAGAGAGAGTAAGAATTATGACAGCAACATACGACGCAATCGAAAGAAATAAAAAACCGGCAGGAGCTTTAGAAATCCCTTCTGACTTTCAATTCTATTATCTTAAAAAACAAGACAGACAAATGAGATTCAACAACGGCGGAGATCCAATCTATGCTGTATTTGATAAAATCGACAACAGACCTCTTTCAAAAATCGCTAAAGACTTCGTTAGAGAATTAAAAGACGACTCTATCAGATTTATCTCTACTTTATTAAAATAAGAGTCAAGTGCTGCATTCTAGTAGTTTCACTAAAAACTCTTATATTCACCCAATTACCCCATCTTACATCTTACTCAAAGTTTTCAGCCCCTTTTCGGGGCTTTTTTATTATATAAAGAAAGGGCGGAAGCTTTGCTTCCGCCCGATAAGCTCTCTATTAAACTTAATTATCCCGTACGGCTTCATAGCAGTCTGAACAAATAGTTTCATGACCTGCATGTTCGCCGAGCTTTCTGTATTTCCAGCAGCGTTCGCATTTTTCTCCTTCTGCTTTCACAACCCAGACAGTTGTTGAACCTTCTGCATACTCGTTCAATACGCCTTCCGGCGCAGAGTCTGTTACATAAGCCTGAGAAGTAATGAAGATATCTGCAAGGTCTTTTTCATTTGCTTTTAGAACTTCATTAACATCAGATTTTACGTATACACCGACTTCCAGCGAACTTCCGATTTTCTTATCCGCTCTCAGAGGTTCAATAGCACGTGTTACAACTTCTCTAGTTTTAAGGATTTTTGCAAAATCTTCTTCCAGTTTCGCATTTTCCCATTCATTGTTTACACGAGGCCAATTTGCGAGCAGGATACTTTCCAATCCTCCGCGCTGCATTTCAGGAGTATTCTGCCAGATATCCTCAGCCTGATGCGGCATTACAGGTGTTAAGATTCTTACCAGAACCTGCAGAGTTTCATAAAGAACTGTCTGGCAAGCTCTCCTTGAAAGTGACTTTTTGCCTGCAGTATACAATCTGTCTTTTACAATATCAAGATAGAATGCGCTCAAATCAACTGCTGCAAAGTTTTGAAGAGTTTGGAAGTATTTGTAAAATTCATAATTATCAAATGCAACAGTAACCTCTTCTACAACCTTGTTCAATTTGTGGAGTGCAAACTTATCAATCGGTTTTAAATCTTCATATTTTACATAATCTTTTTCAGGATCAAAGTCAAATATGTTGCCGAGCAGGAATCTTGCAGTATTTCTTGTTTTCTTAAAGATTTCCGCAAGCTGCTTGATTATATTATCGCCGATTTTGGTATCGTTTCTGTAATCAACCGAAGCCGCCCAGAGTCTCAAAATATCTGCACCATAGTTTTTGATAATATCATCCGGTCTGATGTAATTCCCGAGTGACTTAGACATTTTTCTGCCGTCTTCTCCGAACACAAAGCCGTGAGTTAATACAGATTTATACGGTGCTTTTCCCTGAGTTGCCATTGAAGTAAGCAGAGATGACTGGAACCAGCCTCTATGCTGGTCAGAGCCTTCCAGATACATATCAACCGGAGTATGTCCCAGCTCATCCGAACGCTTCTCAACAACTGCCCTCCAGGTTATACCTGAATCGAACCATACGTCCATAATATCTTTTTCTTTTCTGATATGCTTGCTTTTGCACTTAGGACAGACAAAACCTTCAGGCAAAAGCTCTTCAACAGAGCGTTTAACCCACGCGTCAGAAGATTCCTTTTCAAAGATTTTTGCAACATTTTCGATAGTCGCATCAGTTACAATAACTTCTCCGCAATCCTCGCAGTAGAATACCGGAATCGGAACACCCCACGCTCTTTGACGCGAAATACACCAGTCAGAGCGCCCTTCCACCATATTTGAAATTCTGGCTTCTCCGCTCGCCGGAATCCATTTTACTCCTTTGATTGCCTCTAAAGTTTCAGCCCTGAATTTATCAACTTTTACAAACCACTGCGGCGTTGCTCTGTAAATTACAGGATTTTTACATCTCCAGCAGTGCGGATATGAGTGATTTATATCCGCTGCAGCAAGAAGTGCACCGCAGTTTTGAAGTTTTTCTATAACAATTTTATTTCCTTTATAATAAGGAACACCTTCTAAATCTTTGTCGCCAACAATTTCCGTCCAACACCCTTTACTATCTAATGGTGAAAAGACATCTATACCATATCTGCAACCCACTTCGTAGTCCTCAAGACCGTGTCCCGGAGCGGTATGAACAGAACCTGTACCGGCATCAAGCGTTACGTGTTCACCTAAAATAATAGGAGATTTTCTGTCATATAACGGATGTTTTGTATTCAAAAGCTCTAAATCCGCACCTTTGACAGAACCTAAAACTTTAATATCTTTTTCTTCCCAGCCTACACCTTCAAGGAAGTGTCCGAGAAGCTCCTGCGCAACAACGTAAACATCATTATTATAAGTAAAGAACGTATACTCAAATCTCGGATGCATACTGATTGCCATATTTGAAGGAATCGTCCAAGGAGTTGTTGTCCAGATTACCGCATAAACATTTTTGTTTGGAAGATTTATAAGTTTTTCAATTTTATTTACCGCATCTTCATCAAACTTGAAACGAACATAAATAGATGTTGACGTATGATCAGCGTATTCAACTTCCGCCTCTGCTAACGCGGTTTCACAAGACGCACACCAGTAAACAGGTTTCATACCTTTTTCAACATAACCCTTTTTGTACATTTCACCGAATACTCTAATCTGTTCGGATTCAAATTCAGGATTAATAGTCAAATACGGATGCTCCCAGTCACCCCAGACGCCCAAACGCTTAAATTCAGACTCCTGACCTTTAAGGTTCTTATGCGCAAACTCTCTGCATTTTGCTCTAAGTTCAGCCGGAGTCAGCGCTTCTCTTCCGCCTTTAATATTTTTAACAACAGCATTTTCTATCGGAAGCCCGTGGCCGTCATATCCGGGAACATAAGGAGCATAGAATCCGGACATTGATTTATATTTAATTAAAATATCTTTCAAAATCTTATTCAAAGCAGTCCCAACGTGAATTTTTTCTGAACTCAAATAAGGAGGCCCGTCGTGAAGAACAAACGAATTTGTTTTATCCCTCTGTGCCAGATTCTTTTCATAAACATTTACGCCCTCCCAGAATTTCTGGGTTTCAGGTTCTTTTTTTGTCGCATTTGCCCTCATCTCTAATGTTGTTTTCGGCAAATTCAATGTGTCTTTATATTCCATTTTCACCTCGTTAAATATTTTATAAAATTTAATTAACCAGCTTCTTTAAAATCCTTTTGGAAGCTTACACCTGATTTAACCTTTGTAAGTGTATTTGTTTTAAGATTTCTCATCTTAATAAAATCAGCCATTTTGTTGTAATCAAAAGCATTTTCCCACCTTGCAATTACAACTGTTGCAACGCAGTTTCCGATTAAGTTAACGGTAGTTCTGCCCATATCAAGAATCTGATCAATACCCAGAAGAACCGCAACACCGATAATCGGAATGTTAAAACTTGTAAGAGTTCCCGCAAGCACAATTAGAGACGCTCTCGGAACACCTGCGACACCTTTACTTGTAAGCATAAGAGCAAACATTATAACAAGCTGCTGTTCAAATGACATATGAATACCCACAAGCTGGGTAGAAAATATTACCGCCATTGCAAGATAAAGTGTTGAGCCGTCAAGGTTAAAAGTATAGCCTGTAGGCATTACAAATCCGACAATGGATTTCGGAACACCGAATTTTTCCATAATTGCCATAGCTTTTGGCAGGGCAGCTTCAGAGCTTGCTGTAGTAAAGGTCAAAAGCGCCGGTTCCTGAATAGCCTTAAACAGAGCTCTGACAGAGATTTTCACAATCCTGCAGGCAATAAAGAGAACCATAGCTACAAACACAGCTAATGCAATATATAATGATAAAATTATTTTTCCGTAATTAAACAAAATTTCTATACCGTTAGAACCTACTGTATAAGCAATTGCTCCGAATATACCGACAGGTGCGAAAAACATTACATATTCGGTAAACTTAAACATAACCGAAGCAACTGAATTAAGAATATCAATAACAGGCTGAGCCTTCTTACCTACCGCACAAATAGCAATTGAAAAGAACAGGCAAAAAACAACAATCTGGAGCAGGTTTCCTTCAGCCATTGATTGAAAAATACTTGTCGGGCAAAGGCTCAAAAGCAAATCACCAAAGGAATTATGCTGTGTAGTAGATGCCATTTGAACAATTCTTGTCAAACCGGTGTCATCTGAAGCAATATTTGCAATCCCCACACCTGGTTTAAATATATTAGCGAAACCAAGCCCTATGAACAAAGCCAGAGTCGTAACAACTTCAAAATAAGCAATGGTTTTAACCCCTAATCGTCCGAGACTCTTAACATCACCATGACCGGCAATCCCGACAACAAGAGTCGCAAACAGCAAAGGCGCAATAATCATCTTAACCATTCGCAAGAAGATTTCTGCAAGAACATGCATCTTTACAGCAAACCATGGAAAAGCCCAACCGACCAGCACTCCTAAAAACAGTGCTGCAAAAATCGCTATTGTTAATCGTGACTTTTTCAAAATCTTTTCCCTTACAGTATTTTGAGTAAAATAATTACCCTCATAACTCTTTCTTTCATAAGTATACTATAAAAAAACAAAAAGAAGAAACTAATCTGCTGTAAAACCGGCAATCAATATGTTCAAAAGATATATTTTGCAGATACCCACACACTACCTCTCCCCTAAAAAATGAAACACGTCAGACTAGGGGGTGGGGTGAAAGATTCCGAAACTGGTTCGCAATGACAATATGTCTTGTTCCCTGCCTTGGAAGGGGAGGGAATAGATTTTTATAACAACTGTAATGCTATACTTGGGGTCTGGTTTGCTGTTGCAAGAAGTGTTGCGCTAGCCTGTTGTAATATCTGGTACTTTATATAATTACTTGACTCTTCTGCGATATCTGCATCCTTTATTGTCGACATTGAAGATGTTAAATTCTCTATATTTATACTTAATGCCTCGGTTACACTCTCCAAGCGGTTCTGTACTGCGCCAAACTCTGTCTGCTTATTATTTACTGTCTCTAATATATTATCTATAGCCGTTATGGCATCCAATGCACCTTTTTGGGTCGTTACATCTATATCTAACTGGAATCCCAATGCAGTATCAAATGAGAGCTTAGAATTGTCACTTGAATCTATTCCTACCTGCAAGACAAATTCACGTCCACTATTGTTGACAGTTCCACCACCACCGCCATAAGAAAAATCCGGTAAATCCACAGCCTTAAGCAAATTACTAAACTCCGTAGCACTTACACCAGACAAGGTTCCACTGTAAGTTCCTGATCCGACATCAGCCATTGCCCCATTTTTTGTTGAATCATAATAACTATTTGTAATTGTAGAAGTACCTGTATTTAAGTAACCAATAAAGGCTCCTTTATAATAACTTCCCCCTTGCACACTACTATCTGTATAGCAATCAGTTATATTTATTGATGACTTTAATGCCCCTATAAAACCACCATCATAACCACCACCTGATAAACTGCCACCTGCATAACAATTACTAAAACTAACCGAAGATTGCGCGTCTGCAAAACCTAAAAAACCTCCAACATAAAGAGATGATGAGCTAGCTGAGACCTCCGCTACAGAGTACGAATTTTTAATTATGCCACCAAGTGAAACACCAGCAAATCCACCGACATAATATGCCTTATCTGTAGTTATAATCTCACATTCAGAATAGCAATTGCTTATATTCCCCAAGTTTCCAGAAACAAAACCTCCCACAGATTTTTCATCTCCAACACTGGTTATTTTTCCTGTGACATAGCTATTAGTTATATTACCAGTATTCATATAAACAAGCCCACCAACCATACCTCCTGTAATATCACAATTCTCTAACCCCAAAGAATCTATATTACCCATAGAAACAGCAAATAGACCTACCATATCTTCGGATGTATTAATAGTTAAATTTGATATTACATGCTCATTTCCATTAAAGTTACCTTTAAAATACTTTGTATCATCACTACCATCTGCGCCACCTGTTCCAATACCTCGGAAAGAAACACCCTTCATATCGATATCATTCATTAATTCAAAGGTAACATTGGTTGTATCTACTCCACTGTTTACCAAATCCTGAAGTTTTACCAAATCGTCACTCGTGGTTAAATAATATGTCTCACCTGATTGGAAAGTAGTCTGATTTACCACACGTTTGCTTTCGTCTATATTTGCAGTTGCTCCGTTTGTTTCTTTGCCTTCAAAAAGTTTAATACCGTTATACTCGGTATTTGACATTACTCGATTTATTTCTTCGGTTCTGGCATCTATTTCTGATTGTATTGCATTGAGTGAATCATCGCCATAAGTTCCGTTAGAAGCCTGCTCTGCCAAATCTCTCATGCGCTGTAAATGCTTTGTTACCAAACTTAAATTACTTGATGCGGTATCTATTAATGTTGTTCCCAACATCACGTTATCCATCGCCACATCATAAGAAGAAAGTTTTACTCCCATACTGTTTGCAATTGAATATCCTGCCGCATTATCTTTGGCACCGTTTATTTTAAAGCCCGTTGTCATGCGCTCTATAGCTTGATTTAAACCATTCGTTGATTTGGTTAAAGATGATTGCACTATTAAGCTTGATAAATTCGTATTGATAGTAAGGCTCATTCTATCACCTCACTATTTGGGGTATCTGCACAAATATGCGAACAAGCTAAAATACTTGCTAATAAAGGGTTATCCCCCCCCCCCCGAGGCGCAAAACTACGCCCCTGCAAAGGTTTGAAGCTATTCTAAAATCTTTAATTTCTAAAAATCCGTTTCGCATTTTTTATACATATCCCTAGGAATACATTCCTATATATTTTATTATATATCGTATATACTTATTATGCAATACCTAGATATAAAAGTTTACAAATATAGTTTGCATAAAATCTTAAATAAAAATTTATCACAAATGTTTACAAAACAAGCGCCATGATTGACACTTATATTTGTTCGTCATAAAATTGTGGTACATTAGTCGAAATTTCTGCCGGATTTGACGGCTAATGGGAAGGGTAAATAAACTCCGGTCAGTATTATAACTACTAGCTGAAAGTATTTATCCTGCAATGAATAGTAAAATTAGGTAAAAGGAGAAAAATTATGCCTACAATGAACCAGCTTGTGCGTTCAGAACGTAAAAAGCTCAAAGACAAAACCAAATCGCCGGCTCTTATGGAATGTCCACAAAGACGCGGCGTATGTACAAGGGTTTACACTACAACCCCTAAAAAACCTAACTCAGCTCTGAGAAAGGTTGCCAGAGTCAGACTTACTAACGGATTTGAAGTAACTTCTTATATCCCTGGTATCGGACACAACCTTCAGGAACACAGTGTTGTTCTAATAAGAGGCGGAAGGGTTAAAGACCTTCCTGGTGTTAGATATCACATCGTACGTGGTACTTTAGATACAGCAGGTGTTGCTAACAGAACACAAAGCCGTTCTAAATATGGTGCTAAGAGAGCTAAAGGAGGTAAGAAATAATGTCTAGAAGATCTAAACCGGAAAGAAGAATTCCTGCAGCTGACCCTATTTATAACAGCGTTGACGTTTCTAAATTCATCAACAGAGTTATGAGACGCGGTAAAAAGTCACTTGCTGAAAAAATATTCTATTCTACAATTACTAAGATTGAAGAAAGAACTAACGAAAAAGGCTTGGAAATTTTCCAAAAAGCTATTACAAATGCAACTCCATTATTGGAAGTTAAAGCAAGACGTATCGGCGGTTCTACTTATCAAGTACCTATCGACGTTAAACCTGACAGAGGTTTTGCTCTTGCTTCTTCAAACATTATTGCAGCAGCAAAGAACAGAAGCGGTAAATCATTCGTTGAAAAATTAACAAACGAAATTATTGATGCTTCTAACGGAAACGGTGCAGCTTGCAAAAAACGTGAAGATACCCACAAAATGGCAGAAGCTAACAAAGCATTTGCACACTACAGATATTAATTTTTAATATTCATAGAACAAAAGGGCGCTTTTTCAAAGCGCCCTTTTGTATAACGTAATTCAAACCGGAACTATGATATAAACCGAGCTTTTTCCGAACCTAATGCATATAAAACTCACCGGTCATTCCCTGATTGTCATACAAATCATGATTTCCGACAAGAATATACGTTTTAAACTTTAATTGCTTTACAATATCCAGAAAAAGTTCCAGATTTTGCACTTTTGCTTTATCAATGTTATCACCGGTAAAGACAACAAAATCCAGCTCCTGATATTTATCGTTAATATTTTTTACAAAATTTTTCAGGTAGACTGCATTATTAATTGTCAAATGAACATCAGTCACCTGAATAAACTTTACGGTTTGTGCAGCAACGCTAATGCAAGAACAAAAAAGTATGCAAGCTAGTATAAACAATCTTTTCATACTTTAAAGATATGAAAAAAATGTTAGTTTAAAGTTAGTTCAAACCGGCTATACCAGCTCATCCAGCTTATCTGCCAATTCTCTTTGCGCCTCAAGAACAACTTCCAGAATTGAACAAATAGCTACAACTTCCTGACCTTTGTCAAAATTGTATTCGCAATAACCTTTTGCAACTTCCAGCAAATCCAAGCTTAATGTAATTTTTTCTTCCAACTGTACTAAATTATTTAATGTATTTTCCATATTTATATAATACAAAACAACCTGTATTTTGTCAACAGTTTTGGAAAATATATTAAAGAATTAATATAAAATATTAGTTATTCCGGTTGTGATAATAGCCATCTGAAGCTTGTCTGCGGCAGCAATAACATCTTTTGAAGCTTCGGGAACTATTATCAAAGCTACCCTTCCCTGCGCTGCGGCATTTATATCATATACTGTTAAAGGCATATCAGATGCAAGTATTGCATCTTTAGTTTTTTCGCAGGCATAGTTCAGAGCGTGCTCTACAAACGATGTCTGCAAACCCTGCGAAATTGCAGAAGTTTTCAAATCTTTTGCAATAACTATCGCCTGAGATTTAACGTGATTTGCGACTTTCCATGCGAAAACGGCATCCTCTATCTGTTCCACGGTCGGTTTTGCCTTGGAAACGACTTTAAATGTATCTTTTTGAAGCTCCCCGAGATTTGGTGCCTGAACGAGTGTTCCCAGAGGAGTGACTCTGGTTTCTTCCGATAAATATTTTTTGTAATCTTTTAAAGGCGTATTGATTGTTACATAACAAATATCGTGAGAATCAAAATATTCTATTGCATTTTTTGTAAATTTAGGAGCAACTACAACATTTGTCTGCTTTAGCATTTTTGCCATATCACTGTTAACTTCTGCAGAAACAATAACATTTGCATCCATATAATCTACAGGATTAGAATCTATTACTTCAACAAGAGCCTCATCAAGAGATTTGCCTAACGCAACAGCGCAAACTCCGGTATTTGAGACCGTAACCACTGCATTTACATCAAAAAATTCACTTATAACATTTAATCCCTGAGTTATACTCAAAATATCAAGAAATGAAAGTTTTTTACTTGATGTATAATCAATCATTCTGTCATTCTTTTCAATGCTTGCACTTTGATGTTTATTTACACCGCTGGTTATTTCAAAATTTTCAATATTCATATACCTTATCCTTTAAATTATTCAGCATCATCTGTACTTATACCAACAGGAGCTGCTGTAACTGGCACCGGTGCTAAATCCGGTTGCGGAGTTTCCACACGTTCTTGTTTAACGTCCACTGTTGGAGTTTCTTTTCTCTTCAGAGGTGTAAGAGTTTGCTGTAAAATTTCTACCGGTTTAATTATAGGTGGCTGCGGTTTATCTTTAAGCTCCTGCTCTTTTTTCAACTCCTCTTGTCTAGCCTTTTCTTTTTCTTCAAAAACTTTCTTAGCTTCACTTTGAGGAATAATTGAAACCCCAGGAGCTTTAAACGGATTCAGAATAACCTCCGGATATTCAAAATCTGCTTTTCCGTAAGGTGCCGTTGCTACAGCCATTACATCACGCCAAATTCTGGCAGGAATAGTACCGCCAGTAATAGCACCCATTTGAGAGTTATCATCATTACCGACCCAGACTCCAGTTACAACATCCGGTGTAAATCCGATAAACCATGCATCCCTGCTGTCATCCGTAGTTCCTGTTTTTCCTGCAGCAGGCTTGCCTATACTTGCGGCACGACCGGTACCGCTTGTAATAACCGTCTTCATAATTGCAGTCATCGTTGCAGCGGTATTAAGATTTAAAACCTTGCTTGTACGAGCTTTTTTAGCTTCGTATAAAATAGTTCCTCTTGACGATTCAATCCTTTCTATAGCAAAAGGTTCAACCTTATATCCACCGTTAGCAAAAATACCGTATGCTCTTGTCATTTCAAACAATTTAACACTGTTTGAGCCGAGAGAAATTGTGTAATCATAAGGTATAGGAGTTGTAATACCCATTACCCTTGCAAGCTGAATTACCGGCCTTACACCGATTGCATCCATCAGCCTTGCGGTACATACGTTTGATGATACCATCAGAGCCGTATAAAGAGGAATAGGTCCTCTATACTTGTTGCCGTAATTCTTCGGAGTCCAGTCACCCGCTTTAAAAGGTAAATCATCAATCATATCATTTGGTGAATACCCTTTTTCAATAGCAGCAGTATAAATAAACGGCTTAAACGCAGAGCCGGAAGGTCGTGCAGACTGAGAAACTCTATCGTACTGGCTCTTTGAGTAATCCTTACCGCCGGCATAAACAAGTATTCTTCCGTCTATCGGACTGAATGAAAATACTGCGGCCTGATTCTTATCTCTCGTTAATCCCCATGATTTTAAATTTGCTAAAATAGCTTCATTGGCTTTCACCTGAGCTTTATAATCCAGAGTTGTAATAACTTTATATCCGCCATTTACAATCTCATCTTCCGTAAACCCTAATTTATGCATTTCTTTCACAACATAATCGCAGAAATACGGTGCTTTATTTGTTGCATACATAAGAGGCATGCTTGATAAAACTATCGGAGCTTTTTTTGCATTTTCATAAGTTTCTTTATCAATGTATTTCATTTTATACATTCTCAAAAGAACCTGATTTCGGCGTTTTCTAGCCAAATCCTTATTATTATAAGGAGAATAGACAGACGGAGCCTGTGGAAGCCCTGCAATTAAAGCCATTTCAGGCAGCGACAGTTGATTTAGATTTTTATTAAAATAAATTTTAGCCGCGCCCTTAACTCCGTATGCACCTGAACCAAGATATACATTATTTAAATACATTTCTAAAATTTTATCTTTAGAAATAGTTTTTTCTATCTGAGCCGCAACCTGCAATTCTTTTATTTTTCTGGTAAAAGTTTTTTCGTTAGAAAGGAATAAAATTCTTGAAAGCTGCTGGGTTATTGTACTTGCCCCCTGAACAACATGACCTGCAAGGATATTAGCAACAGTCGAGCGCGCAAGTCCCATCATATCGTACCCCGGATGCTTATAGAAATTTTTGTCCTCAGTTGCTATAACCGCTTTCACAAGGGTTTCCGGAACTTCTTTTAACTCAACATTTGAATAAGTATAAGCTGCAAAAGTTTTAATAACTTCTCCGTCACTTGCACAAAATGTCGTAACAATATTAGGTTTAAGAGTATTCAAATTTTTAATAGGCGGAAGTGACATTAAATAGAGTTTTAATGCTATCATCCCTGCTAATACCACTCCCAGACCAAAAACACACAAGCCTGCAATAAATTTCAAAACCGGGTTGTCTATTATAACGCGTTTCGTTTTTTTTCTTTTATTTTTTGGAACATAATTTCCCATACAAATAATCCTTTATTGATTTTATCTCTCAATCCTAGTACCATGATATCATTCTAACAGATAAATATCTGTGTGGGAGTTTTTTGAAATAATGTTAAGTTTTTTAACGATTCTCAAAAATGAATTTTTATCATATTTTGTACCGGAAAAAATGGAATACAAAATTACCGGTCACTGTCTAAAATGCGGAAAATGCTGCAGATATATGTACAGTTTTGATACCTATACAACAACCGATTTTAAAATAATGCAATTTTTGTTTCCATCCTACAGGCGGTTTTATATAAGAGGAAAAGATGAAGACGGAAATCTGATTTTTGCCTGCAAATATGTAACGGAAGAGGGGTTGTGTTCTGTGTATGACAAACGCCTTAAAATGTGCAGAAATTATCCCGCAAAAAAAATTTCATACCCCGGAAAGCTTCACGAAGGCTGCGGCTACAAAGTTGAAGACAAAAGTTTTGAAAAATACTTAAAAAAAGCTAAAAAATAAATATATTAAGTATGACTATTGACAGATTTTAAAACATCATATATAGTGTAAAAGTTACAATTTTTGAAAAGGGATAATTTTGACTAAGTTTAATTCACTAAATATGCACCTATCAGTTAAGAAATGCCGCGTGATTATGCCGGTCATTCTATCGTGCTCTCATATAGTGAATTTGCAACTTTGTTAACGGTCAAAACTAAATATATTTAAACGGGGCTTGTAAATTCAGAATAATTTACAAGTCTTTTTGTCTTTTACGATTAGAGGAGGATACTATGAGAATCAATCCAATCACAGCAAAACCAAACTATTATCACACAGCCGCAATCACAAAAGCTAAAGGTGAAGTGACTGCCGAGGGCAGAAAGGATTTAACCGTTCTTAATCATTTAAATTTAACCTGTAACCAGGCAATGATAAATTTTAAAGGTACAACAGACATTTCACGTATGCTGATAAAACAAATTCCTCTGGAGGATAAACTTGCTTCGTTGTTTCAGAATTTCAAACTCGGAGATATGATTCTCATAGGAAAAAATATGCACGAATGCGCCAAAGAGATGTACAAAAATGCCGGACTTATCAAGAACGCCATAAAACGCGGATTCTTCATCCCTGACGAAAATCTGGGCGGAAGTCTCGGTTTTATTAAAAACAGCATCGGGGACACAGAAGTTATAAATCTTAATGATTTTGAAATTCCGCTGATTACCAATAACAAAACTTATCCGCTTAAAGCGCATGAAAGTTTTTATGTTGTACAGGATGATATCCTCTCCATTAATGGCAACCTGCTGAAAATTAAAGATGAGCCGAAAACTGACATGAGCATGTACAGAAAAAATTTTTCAAAGGCTTTTGATTTTGAAAAAGAGGCCAATCACAATATTGAAAAAATAAACAAAAAGACCATTTCTCAGCTTATGCAAGCTTCACGTAAAAGTACAACACCCGTAACTTTTGCGCAAGTTGGCGGACTTCACAAATTAAAAAATTCGCTGAAAAAAGATATCATATATCCGATTCGCTATCCTGAAGCTTATGAAGGCATGGAGCTTAACCACGGATTTATACTATACGGACCTCCCGGAACAGGCAAAACTCACATTGCAAGAGCACTGGCAAATGAAGCGGGCGCAAATTTTATCAGCCTGAACGGACTTGATATGGAATCAAAATGGGTTGGAGAATCTGAAGCCAACTGGAGAAATTTATTTGAAGAGGCTAAAGAAAACCAGCCGACTATCATATTTGTTGATGAATTCGATGCGGTTGCAAGAAAGCGCGACAATCGAGATGTTTACGGGGACAAAGTCGTAAACCAGATTCTCACTTTGATGACGGACATTGATAATGAAAATGCAGATGTTTATGTAGTTGCCGCCACTAATAACTTTAAAGCACTTGACAGCGCAATTACCCGTTCCGGACGTTTCGGTAAACACTATGAAGTTACTCCGCCTGACAAAGAAGGCTTAAGAGAAATATTTAAAATAAATACCAGAAACCGCAAAGTTGATGAAAATGTAAATATTGATAAAATGCTCGACAAACTCGCAGATGCAAAAGCAACCGGAGCAGATATGAGACATATTGTTAATGAAGCGCATAACAACGGATTTGTCAGAGCCGGAATCTTTGAAAAAATGGAAAACGGTACACTAACAGGTCAAGATGTTTCAGGTTTCAAAATTGCACAGGAAGATTTTGATAAAGCATTAGATGACTTCTTGAAAGATAAAAAAGACACCGCAAGAAAACCTATTGGATTTATCAGAAATCAGGCTTCTTAAATTAAAAAGACTCCGTAAAAAATTACGGGTCTTTTTTTAAGGTCAACCCGTAGAACTCACATAGCAGTTAAAATGTGGCACACTTACGTTTTGCCCACCTACAAAGCTAAAAGACACTCGGGAGGACTTCGCCACTGTCAGAACGAACAAGCCTTCGCGCCGCGAGCGTGTTATGCGTCAGCATAACGATAGCAAGCGTAAGAGTGCAGGCTCTGCCTGCAACAGCCATTCAATCCCACGCTCGTAAGAGCGTCGAAAACAATCGCGGGGGTAAATGTATTGGGTTTATAGGTGTAACTACAAGCTTAGCGCATTCCTTCCCTGAAGGGAAGGTTAGGATGGGTGCTTTTTCATAATTATAACTTCTTCATTTTTTCTTCTTTAAAAATAAAAGAAGAAAAAACGAAGCAAAAAAGAAGAAACCTTGATTGTTTATAATGCTCTTGAGAGCATAAAACCAAATGGATGTAGCGGGTAAACCCGCACATTGCCCCTCGCTAA
>CALUQE010000007.1 GCA_944322845.1 Candidatus Gastranaerophilales bacterium | reverse complement strand
CTAGCTCATTACTATTCGTTGTCCATCTCGTTTTTTCGAATTAACAAGTTCTTCGTCTTCAGCTATTCTGTTGTCAAAGTGCTAATTTAAAAATTAACAACAAGCCTCTAGTTTTATTTTGCTATTTATACATAAAATTTAAGGCTTAGTATTTTGTGAAGATGACCAGATTACTTAATTCCTCCAGCTGTATGTTTTTCATACTTCATCAACACGGGGTACTTAACCCGACAGACTCGTTTCTTTTGTCTGTCCCGGTTCTCTCAACCGACATTTATTATCATATTTCATCAATTTTAAATGTCAACACCCTTTTTAAATTTTTTTTATTTTTATTTTACAATTCTTTACATCAACCGTAAAACATCGCAGAAACAAGGCTTTACTGTTTTTTAATCAATCCGGTTTTTAATTTAAATTCGTATTCGTTCATGTAAGAAAATTTGTCCAGCAATTTTCTAAACTGATCTTTTGCAGTTAAAAGAACGTCTTTACCATTTTCTGAAGCATATAGCATGTGGGAAGGCTTTCCGTTTGCAAAACCTTTATTATAACGAATTGTAATGTGATCTGAGTTAGGCACTTCCGCAAATCTCCTTACCGCCGAACAAAATTGTTTATATTTTGCAGGTGAATTCATTTTTTGGTAGTAAGCATCTGCAGCATTTAAAAATTTTGCATCAAAACTCGCTTTGAAAGCTACTGCAGAGTTTGAAGGCATAATTGTATTATTGTATTGCATATATATTCTCCTTTTATATTGATACTTAAAACACGTAAAAATATTTTTTGCACTATAGGTTTCACAAAAAAAAAAGACTAATAAAATTAGTCTTTTCAATGATTAAGTGTAGAAAAATTGTGTGTGAAAAACTTATTCAGTCATGCCCATTAACTTATCCATCACTACATCCATTACGGCAGGAGCAAGTTCTTCACCGAACTCTTCCTGTACAACTCCGTAAATCATTTCAAACTGTTCCATGTAGCCTGCTACTCTATCTTGAGTTGCAGCATCTACTTCACCAACCTCAGACACTGCCGGTGCAGCAACAAAGAAATTATTATTTGCAAGAAACTCCATTATCTTGGAAGGATCCACCTGAGTTTCTTCATGATTATTTACTAAAGCTTGTTCCTGAGGATTTGCCTCTTTTGAAACATCCTCTCTTCTTTGCGGCATATATCCGCCTACGCCGTAATTGCCATATCCTGAAAGTCTTCCGATTCCGTCTGTCATTTTTCTACTCCTTTTTTCTTTTCTTTATACTTTGTATATCGGCATTTTTTTTGAAAACTTTAGGGTTTTTTGAAATATTGTTACAAATCGTTACATTCTAACTTTTTAGAGAACTTATTAATCTCCAAAGATAACAAACGGAATATTATGTTCCAACGCATATCTTTGAAGAAATTCTGTGTGAGAATGCATACTTAAAAACGTTAACGGATTGCCTACGTCGCTTGGAGTATTTGTATCATAGGCAAAGACACCCATAACTTCTTTCGGATTGGAGCCATACATTTCATTGTAACTTCTGCCGCCTTTTCTTGTATTTGAATTTATTGCAGCCAGAGCTTTAATTATTGGCTCTCTGTATTCGGCAGGCTCAATTTCTGATAAAGCTCTATTTTTATTAACTTCTACAAATTTTACATAATCTGCATCATTCATGCCGGTTGCATTTTTAATCAAATTTGAAACATAGACCCTATCGGATTCTCTATACCCTCCAAATATATAATTGCGTTTAAAATCTTCAATAAACTTACCGCATCCGGAACCGGAATCTGTATTACCGCCGCCGTGAATATATTTTGTGTCAATATCCAGCAAAACACCTTGCGCTCTGAAGAAGCGGAATTTTGACTCCGGTCTTTCCGCATAACTCACTGATAACAACACATCCGAATCAATAAGCGAAAAGGCGTCAAATTTTGCAAGTTGATTTTCATAATCAAGCCCGTGCACAAAGAATTTAATATTTCCCGTATTAATATTCTCATTAAAATTACCGTCAGAAGCTTTGCTTCCTGCTTGCGCAGTATAGCTTCGTGAAACGGAACCTTTGGCAAACCCTATTGTTTCCCAATCTTCTACTTCATTAAATTTTATAACAACAAGACCGTCGTCACGTTTGTAAACCCCTTTTATGTTGGTACTGCCATCCGGATTTACTTTTGTTATTGCTGCATTAATCTTATCAGATTTAGGAATCTTGGTAACAGGAAGAATCGGCTGCGACTTTTTAAGTTCAGCAATGTATCCTTTTATCCTTTCCGCATAAACATTTGCAGATTCGCCAAAACTTCTTACGTTACCGTTAAAATCGACTCTGCTGCGACCTGCTGTTGAATCGTGAAACATATCATTAACTTTTACTGCTTTCAAGTCTGCATGGGTAAACATAAGCGCCATATCAAACAAGTTGTCATGTTGGAGATCATAGGCAACCGACTGCAAACGTTTTGTCAACTGTTCTTCTGATTTTGCAGTATTAACATATTCGAGCCATTCATGATGACGTGTAAGTGTATACAGTTTGATTTCTTCATCCGGAGTAAGGTTAAACTTCTTAGAAATAAAGAATGTATCAAAACTGCCCTGTGCTGCATGGGTTTTGTCTGCATAGCCTTCTCCTTTTGTTATATCGTGTAAAAGGGATGCCAGCATCATAATCTTTTTGTCTGATTCATTAAGATTTTTAAAATTAGGCTCTTGAGCAACCTTTTGCATAACTTTTAATGAATGCTTAAACACATCAAAGTCGTGCGTTTTATGCTGAACTTTGCCTATTTGCGCTCTCAATTCCGGCAAAATATCAACAACATCATTTAGAAGTTTTTGCACCGCCGGGTTATTACATTTTATAGGATTTTGTTCGGAAAACTTAACCACATCAGGTCTTAAACTCTCTACTACGGCTTTTGTATTGGAATCCGTTATCTCGGCAAGTTTTTTACCGTTATTTAAATTTACAGGATAGCCTGTAATAGAGAACCCTGTTGGATTATTTTTGTTATGATGGAGTTCAAACCCAAAATAGTCATAAACTTTTTGGCGCTCATTAGGTGATAAATCTTTCACTTTTTTTAAGACATCAGATATAAATTTATCTTTTGGATAAGTCAGTTTTATATCTAATGAAGCAAAATCAGAGTCAGAAAGCTTTGCTACCGAAGTTGAGAGAGTTTCAAGATTGTTATTAAACTCTTTTATTCTTGAAGGAGGTTCAATTGTCCTGATATCGACACCGAGTGATTTTACTATTGAAGGCAGCAGCGAACAGTAAGTTTCTCTATCTGTCGGAATAAGCGGAAATGCTTTTTTTACTTCATCACTCACCGTAAAAAGTCCGGTATTGCAACCTACAAGTTTACGAAGAAAGGTTTGTTTGCCTTCCATAGGGATTTCATTAATACTGGTCTTGCCATATATATCAACCATCTGGCAGGCAATAATCATATCTGAATCCGAAAGTTTTGCAACCTTATCTCTTCCCATCAGACGGCTTAGTTTTTGCAAGTCTTTTGGGGAAATATTACCATAATTTTCTATAAGAAAGTAAATTTTATCTATCGGGATTTCCATTTGTTTGTAGTTTTTACATAAATTTCTTGCAAAATCCTGCTTAGCTGCGTTATCAGTAATCTGTAAAATATTCGAAATGAGCTCTCTCGGAATATTTTTATCTGCAACCAACTCTTGAGCAAAAGCTATATTATCTGCTCGAACAGCACTAATTACTTCTGCAATAAGCTCCTGCGGAAAATCTTTATTTGCAACCAACTCTTGAGCAAAAGCTATATTATCTGCTCGAACATTAAAAATTACGCTTGCAATAAGCTCCTGCGGAAAATCTTTATTTGCAACCAACTCTTGAGCAAAAGCTATATTCTCTGCTCGAACAGCACCAATTACGCCTGCAATAAGCTCCTGCGGAAAATCTTTATCTGCAACCAACTTTTGAGCAAAAGCTATATTCTCTGCTCGAACATTAAAAATTACGCTTGCAATAAGCTCCTGCGGAAAATCTTTATTTGCAACTAACCCTCGAGCAAAAAGGGCATTCTCATCCGTTACATTATTTAATACATTTAAAATATCTCCAATGTTATATTTAAAATATATCATATCTAAAATCAACGATTTCATTTGTGGAAAGATTTCTTCATCATTCATATGGTGGAAACGCATTATTGCCAATATATTTTCATTTTCAATATTAGGATTATCCAGTAGTTCTTTTGTAAAAGCTATTTTTGACTCATTAAATTTCAAATGAGAAACTTGAATATCAGGTATGTTCAAGAAACTTGAAAGTAATGCCGGGTCAAAATCATCACGTTTCAACAGATATCTTGCAAACTCTTTCTGCTGCTCTCTGTTTGCGCCCGCACGATATAAAGAATTGAATATTCTGGGAAGAGTGTTTGAAGCTAATTTTGGATTTTGTATAAGCTCTTTCAAAAATGCCAACTCCACTGCATCTTCACCATCATAACCTTTCAAACTGTCTATTAAATAATTAATATCATCTTTTGATTTAAAATCAGGTTTAGAGACAATATCATTCATCATCTGCTCTATTTCAGGAGAAGCTGTTCGGCTAATATAGCTTAACGGTCCGCCTTCTATATATTTAAAAACCTTTTTATCTTTAAGATTCTTAATTCTTGCATTAAATAAATCTATATCCAGAGGTTTTTCATCTTTCAAGACATAGTATCCGAATTCTTTGAATTTGTCTCTTACATCCTTAGGTACAGACTTCCATAATTCTAAATTAACCGGATTAAACTCTACAAACTTATCATAATCTCTGTCCAAATACTCCAGAACAGATTTTGAACCAATAGTCTGTAAATCCTCTACCGTCATAGAATTTAAATAATTCAATTTTTGCTTATATATTTTTTCATCAAAATGTCTACCACCCAAATAAAAAGAAATACTTACATCTTCTTTTATAATATCTCTAATCTTTTTAGGCATTGCGGCAATCCCTTCTTTTAGCGCCTTAATAATATTAGAAGAGATATTTCTTGCAAGACTTTTAAAAGAAATTGCATCCAGTTCCTCCGCTGATAAATTTACAAAGACATCAAGATTAAAATTGCGACAAAAATCATACATACTATCTTCCGTTAGTTTTGCATTCCTTATGTAATTTGTAAATTTTTCTAATGTCTCTTTATCTAATGCTGCTATTTTTTCTATATGACGGTAACTTATAAGTTTTTTAAGCAAACTTTTATCTATTGTTGAAAGCGCTTCCAGAACTTCATCAGAAACTTTATAAGAACCATTATAAATTTGTTCTAAAATATCCGGTGTATATTTGCTTTCAAATTTCTTTATTTGATTTACTCTTTGTACAAGTTCCTCATGTGGAATTGAATATTGATAATTTACAGCAGATTCACGACTCCAGTGATTACTGCCGATTATGGAATCTTCTGATTTCAAGTAATCTCTGAAACTTTGAGGCAACTCTTGGTGCAATTTTGCATTCTCAATCATATTATCAAGATTTGCAGATTCAAAAACCTGTTCAAAATCGAGTATCGGCCTATTACCATATCCGGCAAAGTCAATTTTTCTTAAAAATTCTGGCTCGGCAAGGCTTACAAACTCTGATATTTTATCTGCATTCGTGATTTCACGTTCTTTCATATAACGGACAAATAAATCCGGATGCAATTTATCTTGGTAACTGGCAAGATGCGGCATTTTTGATGCAATATTCAACTTGTCCATAAAATTCTTTTTGCCGGCTTCATCTAAGTTATAATAATGGGAACCTAAGTCTTGAAGATTCCATGAAGAAAGAGCCTTTGCATCCTCCGGAAAAGCCTTTATTATTGCAATAGAAGAATCATATGCACCATAGGAGTTCCATACTCTTACAAAATAATCATAATCAAAAATGTCACCCAGCTCTTTCTTCATTCTTTCAGCCAAATCTGTATAGTACGCGCCTCTGGCAGAAAGAATATCACCAAGCATACGGGAGTTCTCACATTTTGCATTAGTCAGGTCTTTTACTAATTCAATGTTTTTTAAAACTTGTGCGAACTGTTCATCGGAATATTTCTCAAAATATATAGCATCTCGACCGATAAAAGCTTGTGAATCAGACCTTGTCGGAGATTTTTTCATAAACTTATTGAAATCATCAGCAATTTTTATTCTTTCAAAGAATTTATCACCGTGAGATTTTAGTATTACATCATAATCGTAACTTGTTAAATAGCGCTGGAATTTTGTATCAAGAGTTTTAAACAACTCCAAATTAGCCTTAAAATCTTCAGGTTTAATATTTGCCATATCGTCCGTAAAGAAATCCAGACGCATATTGCGCAGTTTGTCCACTATCTCTGTATAATTGCCGTCCTTCTGCATTTCAGTAATAAATTTATCAAATTCACTGATATTTGCCTTAAAATTTTTCATATTTTCTATTCTCAAAAGACCGTCATAAGAGCTGAACAATCTTTCAGAATTTGCACCTCTTGCGACCTTTGATACATGGCAAAAATCATTGATAACCTCTGACAAATCCGCAATCGATAAATCAGAATTTCTTTCAACCAATTCTTTTATATTTCTTAACTCATAATCATTAAGTTTATCTCTTCCAATTATTTTTTTAACCTGTTCAGTTAACTCCTTCATATTTGTTGCAACTCTCAGGTCGCCATCAGGGTAATGTTTGAAGGTCTGACTCTTTGCAAGCGGATTTCCTGACTCCGTAACGGTGTAAGTGCCGTCGGGAACAAAATTACCATCCGCATCAAACTCACCGTTTTCAAACTGAATTCTTTTAATTTCAGGATTGGTTAAATCCTGAATATCAGGCGATTGTTCCAGATGTTTTGCAAACGGTGCAACTTCTTCCGCAGGCATTTCCCCCAAAACCTGTTCACCAGAATTCATATTTTTACTCAAAATTTTATTTACACCCTCCGGGGTCATATAAATATCAGTCCACAAATTCAATACAATGGGAATTTCTTTACCCTGCTCAATACATTCAAGGATTTGTTTGTGTTTTGTCTCGTCAGCCGCTCTAAAACCTAATTTGTAATAAAACTCTAAATTTGTCTTTTTGCCGGTTACTGAGAGTTCCGGACTTGCCGTCGCAACCAATCGCCCATCTGCACCAAGTTCTTTACTTTTTTGTACAAGATTTTCTATAAGTGTAGTTCCTATACCTTGTCCTGCAAGCTCGGATTTCAAACCTTCAAAATGTAAGACTTTTTGCCCATTAATCTCTCTTATATCATAATTTACCAAACCTACTGTATTTCCACTATTATCCGTTAAAGACAATATACCGATTTTATACTCATAATTACAATTATCCTCCATTTTATATCGTGTCTTATTTGCACGTTCCCCAGCCTGACTACGGCTTAGAGTTCCTGCTTCAGATTGGGCAGTTTCATTGCCCCCCGCCGACTTTCCGCTTGGAACTCCTGCTTCCAAGTGAGCAGTCTCATTTACCCCCGGGAGGGAGGTAGGGGGAGGGGTCTGCCCGTCAACATTTAGTCCTCGAGCATTAATCTCTTCCATCAATTTGTCAAAACCTGCCTGCTTCATATCCGGTACAGGTTTATTATTTGCAATACATTCTTTTTCATAATTCTTGTAATATTGATATAAATTCAATAAATCATCATCACTCAAATTCTTGCAGTTTGTAACAAGAGACGAAAACTCATCTATACCTTTAATTCTGTTAAATGCAACACCAACACTCTTCATTCCGCCGCCGATTACAGGAGACATTATCGCACCGCCGACAAAACCTTCCGCTGCAGCTTGTAAGACTTCTTCCGCCCCGCCGCCGTCGTAAGCGGTTCTGAATGCATTATCTACCGCTCCGCCTATTGCACCATCGGTTGCCATCTCGGCAGCCTGCGCTGCTGCACGTTTTACTGCATTCCCGCCAATATATTCATAACCCGTCGGGTTTAACAATGCCGTTTCCACACTCTTTTTAATGCCGCTCTTTGCTGTCTGCTGTGCTGCACTCTTGCCGGTCTGTTTGATTACCTGAATACCAAATTTTGTTGCAACTGTTTTCCCTACAGCACCTCCCATACCACCGGTTACAGGCGCTAATACTCCGGAGAATCCACCCGTCGCTGCATCTCGTTTGGCATCGTCTAATGTATATTCTCTTCCGCCTGCTGCCGCATCGGCTGCTTTTAAACCCGTCTTTATCGCTGCACCGCTTGCTGCAGCTGCGGCTACACCTACTGCTATTGAAGCTCCACCCGTAAAGGGAGCTGCTGCTACTGACGCAGTATAAATACCTACGGCTGTTATACCTGATACTATATCAGCACCTACATCCGTAGCCATCTCCTGACCTTCTTCATAACCTGAAAGTGCCTGTTCCGATTTTAGTTTAATTTCACCTTTTACAAATTTCTCAAGGTTTTCAGGTGTATAATCAGCACCAGTCAATTCTTTGAATATCTCAGGGCGTTTCTGTTCATTATTATTAAACTGCTGCAAGAGCTTCTGCTCTCTTGCCTGAGCTTCTCTCACATCATCCGAACTGTCGCCGATTCCAGCGGTATTCTTTATCCAGCTCCAGGTCGAACCGATAAAGCCGTTACTATCCTCAGCTTTCTTTAGATTAGCTCCTACTCTGTTTATTCTGTTCATTATCGTTTGATTTAAATCGTAACTTTTACCGTCTGATAACTGAACAACGACCGATTTTCCCCGATGTTGAACAGACTGACGCAATGAAACCGAATCCCCTAATCCTGTCTCATTCTGCTCCCCAAATACAGATATCTTTTCAGTCTCAGAAAGACTCAATACCCCGTCATTTAACATAACAGAAATTATCTGTTCTTCACTCATTTTAGATAACTGGGGATGAGATTTCCTGTATTGCTCTATTTTTCGTAATATTTCTACCTTGTCAGACATCTGTTTTTCTTTACCTTCTGTTTTTATTTACGGCCTGTTTTATTGAAAACTTTAGATTTTTTAGGTAAAAATTTACAAATATTTACAATTATTTTGCACAAAAAAATACCGCCTAAAAAAGCGGTATTTTTTTTATTTATTAATCTTCCTGCCGGTTAGTTAACCATCGGAAAAGCTCTTACAACAGTTACAGAACCGTCGACATTTTTTCTTACACCGGTGTTAACCTGATCGTCATCTAAATCTGCAGCATACGCAACCGGAGTATAAACCTGATTCATATTTACTGACTGATTTTCAAAACTTCTTAATACTTTTATGTTTTCATTTCCGTCAGGCAAGTCTGGGTCAGGTCCCGGTCCCGGCTCATCCGGAGCATCCGGTCCTACAAGATAAGTATTTTCACCTTTTATCTGAGTTCCTTTATTGTAACCGTTTTCACCATTTGTTAAATCGTAAGTAATTTCTTCGTCACCTTTGATTGTAACCTGTTGATTGTCACGAATATTTGTATAATTCAGGTTATAATTTCTTGAAGGATAATCAACCTTTAATTTATCTGTTTCTCTGCCGACATTAATATTATCAGCTTTAACACCATCTCCTGTAATTTCTATATATTTACCAGGAGCCGTAATATTTACATTACCTGCATTTGCACCTGTCAGTTTTACATCACCTTTTGATAAAATATTTGCATCTGTAGGAGTATTAATTGCTGTTATTGTACCGCCTGAAATGTTTAAAGTTCCTGGGTTTCTTGTAAATTTCTGATCAGGAATCTTCTGATATCTTTCCATTACATCAACAACAACTTCATCAACCGTATGACCATCTACAGGTCCTAAGCCGCCAATGTAACCGTTTGCAGAAAATTCATATTCCTTAGCTGACAGAGTTGCTTTTCCGTCTGTTAAAACGTTAAAATTATCTGATTTTAATGAAATTTTATTACCTGCAGTTGTATCAATCGTAGTCATAATGTGGCCATTTTTAGCATGTGCAGTTAAATCACCGCCTACAGTTAACTTACCATCGGCAAGCTGTTTGGTATCATAATCATAACCTCCTATATGAATATTGTCTTCTGATTCTACAGTTAAATTCCCGCCGACTTCAGTATCGCCAATTACGTGAACAAAATGTTTTATAGGCTTGCCATTAAAATTATTGGTAGATTCATTTGTAGTCGTTAAAGTAGCATCTTTTCCGACCTTTACATTTCCAACATCAAGGAAACCGCCGCCGTTAGTCATTGCTAGATTTCCGTCAACTTCTGCATTTCTCAAGAACATAGTTGAGCCGTTTCCTTTAACTGTTGTATCACCGGTTACATGCAGTTTTTGCCCGTCTGATACATAGTTTAATGAAACACTTCCGTCTGACTGAATATTCAAATTACCGTTAATAGTTCCGCCATTAACAGTTTTTACCAGACCTTTATCTGCTATAACATATACATCACCGTCAACATTAACAGCCTCAAGTCTTACCCCTTTGCTTGTGTTAATATTGCCTGCAGACAAATAATCCTGGCCATTTTGAGTTACCAGTTTCAGTCCTTTACCGGTTTTTACAGTACCTGCGACCATTTCTATATTCGGTGCTAGGATATTAAATTCGCCGCCTACGTTCATATTAGAATCTTTAATCGTTACAACACCGATAGAATTTGCTGTAGGTACGGTCGAAACATTCATTGTACCGTCAATAAAAGTTGCAGTCATCGGCTGCGTTGTAATCATTGTATCGCCTGCTGTTGTAAACTGAGCACCATCAAATAATACACCATTCGGATTTGAAATAATTAATTGTCCAATACCGGAATTTGCATTAATTGTACCGTAAACATTTGTCATACCGTTATTAACTGTATTTAAGATTGTTAAATTACTATTAGGATTCTGGGCATTAAAGTTTAATGATTCACCATCTCCAATATTTAAATGGTCCCAATTTATATGTGTATCACCTTTAAAAATTAAATCTACATTTCCTGTACCAATACCGTCAATTTTATCCAAACCGCCGGTAGCATTATTAATTTTAGAGCCACCTAACTCATTCCCTAAGCCAATATCAGTACCTTCAAAATTTGCCAATGCAATCTGCATAGAAGCAAATACTGCGCATAAAACGACTGCTGTTTTCTTTAAAATTTTCATACACTACACCTACTCTTTCGACTGTATGTCTATCATACTATCAAAAAAATCAAACAGAAAAAAAATTGCGCAAATATGCACTAATATTGAGAAATTGTTACATTTTTTAATATAGTTTTGTTAACTTTTTTCCGCAGTTTCCCATAAAAAATCAGACCTGTTAGTACAATAACGAGTCTGATTTTTTTTTATAAATTTACTCTCCAACGATTGACTTATATATGAGACTTGACGCTTTTACTATAAAATCTTTTCCCTGCGGTGCATTATGAGGACGGTTCGCAAGAATTACAACTATGTATTTTTTACCATTTTGCGCATAAACAATACCGGCATCTCCAAGCATTGAACCTATATCACCGGTTTTATGAACAAACATTGCCCCTTCTCCGAGCCCGGCTGCAATCAATCTGTTATTCTTTACATGGCTCATATAATCAATAATGTATTCTCGGGAATTTATATTCAAAAAACCAGGATTATCAAGATTATAAAGAATTTTTGCCATATCCTGAGCAGTAGTCTTGTTCGTACCTTTTAAATCAGGAAGCCAAGTTCTTACATAAGTTTTTGAAATACCCCAGTCTCTAAGCCCGATATTTATATCATCCATACCGCCAAGCTTTGACATAATCATATTTGTAGATGTATTATCCGAATCCTGAATCATTGTTTTTGCAAGCTGGTCTATCGTATATTTCACACCTGTCCTTGCGAACTGCAAACTGCCGGATCCTGAAGATTGGTAATAGTCTGTCAAAAGCATATCATCGTAAATAGTGAACTGTTTAGCTTCAATTGATTTAAACAAACGCACCAGTACAGGAAGTTTAATTATACTTGCTGCTGAATATATCTTATCGCCATTTATATCTACAAATCTTCCGTTTTCGTATTCCCAAACATAAATAGCAGGTTTAATCATCGGATACTCACGCATCAACCCGATTAATTGATTCTTCAGCCCTTTCATCTCGTTTGTATGATACATTGTAGTAACTTCGCTGTGAGTTTTTTGTATCGTAGGTGTAAGTAGAAGACGATTCATAAATAAATCATTGCTTAAATAATTTGTAACCGGATTAACTATTGAATATATATCAGCCATAACGGGCTTTTTGATTGCATACCTGCCAGCATCTACCTGACTCAAATTTTCCAAACTCGCCATATTATACTGTTCAGATGTACTCACAGGAATTTTTACAGGAAAAAATACATTTTTTATTAATCTGTTAAAAGATGTCGGAAATACAAAATACGCAAATGATAAAAGAAATGCCGTAACAACACCAAATCTAAAAAGCTCAATTATCGGATTACGCTTCTTTTTTACATGCTTTATTACCTGAGCCCTTCTATCAGGAACAACATGCAGTCTTCTCGGACCGGTAGTTTTTTGCTGTTGATAAGCGTACAATGAAATCCCTCCACAATCCCAATTACTAATATTATACTATCATCATACACATAAATTTTTCATCCATCAAATAATGTAATAATTATCTTTACAAATCAATATACGCAATTCTGCCTAGCCGATTTGAGCAATGTTATCTTCCAGCAGTATTTTACAATGAAATAGAAAAGGAGATTTTTATGAAAAAGTTTTTAATATCATGTGCCTTATTCGGTATAATTCCTGCCTATGCAGCTTGTCCCGTTAACAACGAAACTACTGTATGCACCTTACCAGGATTTAGAGAACAGCTTTCTCCTACGTATAGCCAAAAAACTAATATAAACGAATTCGCAGACAGTCCGGAGGTTAGACTCCGCCCTATCCAAAGAGACGACATTCAGCAGCAGACACGTGAATTTGCGCCGGTCGAGAGTAACTACAGCTACAATTCGAGCTGTCAATTCGGAGTCTGCATGCAAAACAGAGCAAAACCATTATTCCAGCAGCAATCTAAATAATAAAAAGCCCGGGTTATGAGACCGGGCTTTTTTCTATAACATATTTTTTCTAATTTTTTCTTTGGCTTTATCGATTTCTTTAATACGTTTTTCGATTGATGAGACCTGCTTTTTCAGAGCTTTTCTTTCTGTTTTAATAAGTTTGTATTGCGCATCAACATCTGCGTATTTGGTTTTGCAATTCAATAAATCGTTGCGAATATCAACCTGAGCATTATCAAGCTGTTGAATCGCATTTTGAATATTGCCGTTACCTACAGCATCAGGGTCTGTTGTAGAATAAGAAGTTCCATTCTTAGTTACACTTGTTGACTGAGTTGTTCCATATTGTGTATCATTAAAATCCAACGGAGTAAAAGCATTACCGTCAGCCAAAGCAGCACAATTCACTGCTGCCAGCAATCCTATTGTTAAAACTAATCTCTTCATCTGTTCTCTCCTTTTCATATATTAGTATAATATTATATTTTCCACACTTTGCCAATCCTATATTAAAAGGATAAAATCATTTTAATATTAAGTTTTGTTACAAAAAGGCAATAATATCTTATATATATACTTTATATATTTAAGGATTATTATGACTTACTATAACAATTTTGCAAAACTTAATACAGATTTTCTAAACAGCCAAGCCGGCTGGTTTAATAATTTTACGTCATTTATGCCGTCAAATATCAGCTGGCAGATGCCTTTATTCTTTAACTGGAATTTTGATCTCAGCAGTATAAATTTCACCAAATTCTTTTCCGCAAATTTATGGAATACATCATTTCAGCAGAACTACAACTTTAATTTCAATAACAATACTCTTTTCAGCAACTATAACTTCACTACTCCAACAATCGGAGATACTTTCACCTCCTCTAAAAAAGGCAGCACGTCGCTGCAGCTAAGACTTGCAGATACGGCAAAAAGTTATTTAGGCAAAGTAAATTCTGACGCAGAAGGAAACAGGCTGTTTTCCGGCGGCACTAAACAACCGTGGTGTGCCGATTTTGTTTCTCATGTAACAAAAGAGACATTTGGAAGCAAGCTTCCTTCTACGTTTAAGAGCTTCTCCTCAGTAAGCGGCCTGCGGCAATGGGGTGAAAACAATGGATGTTACAGTGAGGTTCCTTCAAGCGGAAAAGCAGATTTTATCGCGCAAAATGTTAAAGTCGGAGATATTATGATTGAAAAAGACGGCGGAAAATCTCACACAGGTATTGTAACAAAGGTTAATTCCGACGGTTCCTTTGAAACTGTGGAAGGCAACTGCGGTAACAAAGTTGCTACACAGCACTATACAGCTAACAGCCCAACCTTAAGCGGATTTATTTCCCTTGAAAGATATACAGCTTAGAGAATAAGCTGAGTTCCTAATATTATCCTGTGAGAATCTTCAAACAGGTCATTCTGGCAAAATACGTAATTCAGCATAAGCTTCAAAGCCTGACCTTTTATAAAATAATTTATACCGGCAGAGTATTCGCGTCTTATATCATCCTGAAAGTTTTTATCCGGCGTATACTGATCATACCTTGCAAGGAGCTGCAATTTTGGAGTAATTTTATACCCTACAGTAGTGTAAAAGCCCTCTGCTTCATTTGTAGAAATTGTCCTTGCACCGTTATACCCGTCAGCATACGCATACTCAAAATTAGCCATAAAGTTTTTATACTCATAGCCTGCGTATAGCCCGGAAACAGTATAGCTTGTATTATTTTCACCGGTTGTAATACCGCCTCCGAGATTCAATTTCCCATATTTACCATTTGTTTTACCTAGCGGCTTCAATGTCAGCCAGCCTGCGAATTCAGTTCCGGGGAAAAAGCTCCTGAAATAGGTATCCGAGCTATACCCGCCTATATCATATTCAACCAGATCATAATTACCTTTTACCCTGAGCCCGAGTTTTCTTGTATTGCCAAAATTTCTTGAAATTTGTGCTCTTGCAACAAAAGGAATAATTGTATCTGATCTTGACCCCTCATAACCCGTTGGCGTTCTTGTATTACCGAGAATAATCGTATGATGCGGAATCGAAGCATTCGCAACATAAATATCAATCGGCATCGCCTGCAAAAAAGAATACCCGTCCTGCCTGTCAAACCGGAATCGTGCCTCGTAATAATTCTTTCCGCCGCGGAATTTTCCGTTTATACCGGCTTGAATAGCACTAAAATCATATAGTGTATCACCGCCTTCGGAAACATCTATATCCGCAGCCGCTCTATAATACCCGAACAAATGCATCGTTTCAAAAATACCGGTTTCAAATTTTTTAGTTAAAATTCCGTCTAAGAGATATGCCGAACTATCTGTATTTTTAACCTCCTTTGCCTTAATATCCTGTATTCTTTCATAGAGTGTATATTCATCATCTTCTTCAAATACTTTATTTACATTCTTTGAAGGGGATTCATTATCATCAACTTGCAGCAAAACCTCTTCCACCGCAAAACTGGAAGGTTGAAAAAATATCAGAATACAGAAAAGGTAAAGTAAAAATCTCATTTGTTGATTGTACCATATTTGTATGATTTATTGAAGAGCAGCTACATCAAATATACGAATTTTGAGTTTCAGGTTTATTAAAAATTGTAAAAATACTATATAATGATAGTGTGGAGAATTGACTTTTTACAATATCCCGTTAAAACAAGTACAGAATCAACATAAATAGGAGATACCGCTATGGGTATGGCAGCTTCGCAAGCCAGATATCTGGCTCTTGTTGCAAGAAAATCAAATTGTGAATATGAAGGACAGCAGATAAATCAGGCAAGAATGGTTCTGTCAAACCAATCTGCGAATTTGTTTACCCAGATGCTCGGTCTGCAGGTTCCTATCCCTCCAAGTACGCAGGATTACACAAAACAACAATACTCCTTCTCTGACGGTATTAATGATTTTACAATCGACAGCTGGCAGCAGCTTGCGACACCGGAAGAAGATTATAACTATGTAGTTACTTACCACTATTATGAAGATGTCTACACGGGTTCAGAAAAGAAAAGAAATGACCCGAAGGTTCAGTTTGCAAGCGGAGAAAGTGCAAGCGTTGACCAGATTGAGACTGCCTTAAGGCTTATTACAAGTACGAAACAGGAATACGAAGAGGCAAAAGCCGCAACCAAAGCAAAACAGGATGAAGCAGCTGCATTATCAAATTATGCAGATACTGACTCTTTTACCGGAGTTTCAGGAAGCGAATATGATACAGAAAATGATGTTTACAATATAACACAAACAATTGTAGAACATACTGCAGACGGAGATCCTATCTATACTGATGCCGGCGGAACACAATACTACCTGCGCGATGGCAAATATTATAGTGTTGCAGACTCTTCTGAATATACCGGCGCTGTCGGAGACTTAACGCTTTCCACCACAACAGAAGGTCCTACCGCATTCACCGGATACGGAAAACTTGATTCAGCAACGCAGGAGATAGTAAAAAATGCTATTGATAAGCTTGTTGCCGAAGGTGCTCTGGATGATTCAATACAGGCAGACTATGCAAGCGTATATTATGATACCGCGAGCGGTGCAATTGCCTTCCGTGGTGATTTAAGAAATTTGTACGGAGGCTCCTCTGGCGGAACACAAACCGTTTTACCGGTTTACAACACACAAGGCGCCAACACTATTACAACAATAGCAGAACAATATGATGCACAAATTTCAGCATTGCAAGCAGTTGAGTTTCAGGCATTGCAAACCTATCAGGAAGCAGAAAAAGCTTATGAAGGTTTAATGAGACCGACATACGTTGGGAACTGCGAGTTAACTCTGCTTACGGATTTGACGGAAGATCAAAAAGCTGAATTAAAACAAATTGTAACAGATATGAAAGATCAGAATATAGATGCTGCAATTATTGATTGTTTTAATTCTAATGACGAGTACGTAGGCGGCGTTTATCAATTTACAATGAACGGCGTTACATATTACACAACTTTTGAAGATTTAAACCGTTCTTATCAAAGCGGTACAGGCATAAATCATATTGACAGTCAGGATAAACTTTCATATTACAATGCTTCCTATGTTTCCACTAAAAAAGAAACAACAGAAAAAGCATTACTGGAAACCGACGGAAATGGCAGATTCACCTCTGTAAGGTTTGAGAATGACTCTGTAAAATATGAACTTAACGTTGAAACAATAACAGATGATGAAGCATACAAAGATGCCATGAACCAGTACAATTATGAAAACGCCTTATACGACAAAATGGTTCAGGATATAAATGCCAAAACATCTTTAATACAGCAGGAAGATCAGATGCTGGAACTCAGACTTAAACAATTAGATACGGAACAAAATGCCCTTTCTACTGAAATTGATGCTGTATCCAAGGTTGTTAAAGATAATATTGAAGACTCCTTCAAGACCTTCGGCGGCTAGGGGTAAATGTAAACTAATAAATAATCCTGTGTTTCACAGAAACAATAAAACTATAAGAGGTTTTTATGTCATACAAAAACGATGGATACTTAGTAATAGCAAACAAATACGGTGCAGCATCAGCAGATGCGAAAGTTATGCTGTACGAAACTTACGACAGGCTGCGTGACTTAACAGTTGCCGGTTCCGGAAGTTCCGGCACTGGATTTGAAGCTGCCGGCGGATTTTTATACCAGCTTGCAAGTTTATTTGCGCCATCTGCTTTTATGACAACACTCGGCGGCACGACCGCAATGAACATTCCGGGGACTTCTTACTGGACACAATACTCGGGCGGTGCCGGAGGAACAACCGGTACATATTCTTCCTTCGGAGTTAATTCTCTCGGTAATTACTCGGGGTTCCCGAGCGGATATGCTGCAAACTTCGGCTACAGGCAGAGCGGTTACACAACCGGCGGCGCTTCAGGTATAGGTGATTTATTATCCGGTTTTGGCTCTTCTGACGGCGCTACAACCGGCTACGCTTCAGGAATCGGAAGTATTGCTGATATTGCAAGTACAGCAGCTTACGGACTCGGAACAGCTAACGGATACGGAATCGGAGCTGCTAATATTCTTATGCCTTTAGCAGGTATAGTTTCCGGATGGGGCGGCATTATGACAGCAGCAGCACCTTATTTAGGCGAATTCGGACTTCCAGCTGTTGTTATGGGTAACTTGATGCAGGGTACTACATCTGCGGCACTTTCTGCTTATCAGACTGTTTCCAGCAACGTAATATCTAATGCTGATACAATACTTTCACAAAAAGTTGCCAACATTGAAACTGTTTGTAAAATGCTTGATACCCAAAGTGATGTAGTTAGAAAAATGCTTAAAGACGATATTGAATCCGCAAGCAAAGATATTCAAGATTTATAATAATTAACTCGGGACTGGTTGACACCTAACCCCAGCCCTCTCCTGAAGGAGAGGGAGGAGAAGATAAAATGCAAGGACGCACGTTTTTTAGAATAATGCTGGATATTATTTTGAATAATGCTGTATTTAAAGCTATAGCTTCCTGTGTAAATTTTTGTAACGAATTTAGGTATTATAACCGGAAAGAACTAAAGTTTTTGAAAAAAATGCCGATAACAAATATAGCGAAAGAAAATTATTACAAAAAAAGGTTTGTCTTTAACAGTATCACCGGCAATAGGAATAGTTCAAAATAATATGTTAACAAATGTAACAAACAATATCGATAACAGGCAATTATTTAGGTTCACATGTTTTATAATACATGTAGGCTTAGATCGTGTAGGAGTAAAAGCTTATGCGTGAAGAACTACAAGCAAGTATAAAACGGCTAGTGAATTTTTTGAATTTTACCAGATCGTTCTTTAAGCGGAAAAATCCATTTAAGGCACTGGCTGTAAGTTTACTTTCAAGTCTTAAGGATATGCTTACCATCAGACAAAAGCTAAAGATGGCAAAGTATAGGGTAAACTATCACAAGCATCAGCTTCATAAAATGGAAAGTTTGATTGCGGAAAGTAATGAACACACATTCCTGAAAGGCAAGAATTTAAACGAAACAAGGTAGAAGGAACAGATTATGGGATTAATTGCCTCAAGTTTCAGAATGATGTATCTTACAGCGTACAAGATAACGCTGGAAACTAAGATTCAGTGGATAGCTTCTGCTAAAATGGAGCTTGTCGCTTCTTCTGATGAAATTATGGCGCTCGGCAATGACCTTGATCCGGAGAATCCGGCGGTTAAACAACTCGAAGCACGAAGAGATAAACTTATTATTTTAGAGAAAAAGCTAGATTTGCAAATGCAAGAATATCAAAACAGGCTAAAAATGGTTGATGCAGAAATGCAATCAGCACAAGGAGCTGTTGACTCAGCTATCCAACGTTCTTTCAGCTATAATTTCCAATAATATAGATAAGTTAAGTTTATTGGTTTAGTTGCAAAAACGAAATTTTATCATCTGGTAAGAGTTAAATATCATTTACTGCACGAGCTTATCTTCAAGAATGTATTATTACATATAAAGACTCATTGCAAATACTACTTTACATTCAATCTTAATAATTGTATTATTATATATAGATTGGAGGAAATTTGGCAGAAAAGTTCAAAATAATAGGCGGAGAGGCTCTTAGAGGCGAAGTTTCAATCGGCGGTGCAAAGAATGCAGTATTAAAACATCTTGCTGCAACTATTCTTGTCAAAGGAAAAACTAAAATATATAATGTTCCGCACCTTACTGACGTTGATATTATGCTCAACGTACTTTCTGATTTGGGCGCTAAATACGTTTATGATAAGGTTGAAAAATCTGTCGAAGTTGACGCTTCAAACATCACTTCAATCACTGCCAAATATGAACTTGTAAGCAAAATGAGAGCATCATTTATTATTCTGGGTGCACTCATGTCAAGATGTAAAGAAGCCATAGTAGCGCTTCCGGGCGGATGTGCTATCGGCGAAAGAAGAGTTGATTTTCATATCAAAGGTCTTGAAGCACTCGGTGCTAAGATAAAGATTGAAAACGGATATGTACATGCAAAAGCAACCAAGCTTGTCGGAACGGATATTTATCTGGATATTCCGTCAGTTGGAGCTACGGAAAACTTAATGCTTGCAGCGGTACTTGCGGAAGGTTCTACAAGAATTCAAAACGCAGCGCAGGAACCTGAAATTATTGACCTTGCAAATTTCTTAAACACAATAGGTGCTGATATTATAGGAGCAGGCACATCTGAAATCATTATCAACGGCGTAAAAGCAGAGAATCTGCATTCTGCGGAATATACAACCATTCCGGACAGAATTGAAGCCGGAACCTTTATGGCAGCAGTTGTTGCAACAAAGGGAAAAGCAATTATAAGAAATGTTTTCCCGGCACATCTTACGTTCTTTAATGACAAATTAATTAAGATGGGCGCAAATATAAAGCTTGTTGAACCGACAACAATTGAAGTAAACTGCAAAAGCCGTTTAACTTCAATTAATTTTGTCACCCAGCCGTATCCGGGATTTCCAACCGATTTGCAAGCAATTGCAATGACACTTTTAACAACCGCAAACGGAGTCGGTATTATTACAGAAAGTCTGTATGAAAACCGTTTCATGCAGGTTCCTGATTTGAGAAGAATGGGCGCAGATATTCATCAGGACAGAAATCATGCAATCGTAAAAGGGGTTAAAAACCTTACGGGAGCGACTGTTGCCGCAAGCGATTTAAGAGCCGGCGCAGCACTTGTTATCGCAGGATTAATGGCAAACGGTGAAACGACCGTCGAAAAACTGCACCATATTGATCGAGGTTATGAAGAATTTGAACACAAACTTCAAAAATTGGGCGGTAAAATTTACAGATATGATGATGAAACTAAAGATCAAATGAAGGGGGTATTTAATGAGTCCCGCTTATAAAAGATGGTATGATCATGATCCGAAACTGTTAGAAGTTATTGAATTATTAAAAAATTATCAGGATGAACTCAAAGAGCATGCTGTAGTTTTTCTGGATAAACTTGAACAAAAGGTTTCAAAAGAAGCATTAGACAGATTTTATGATCTGGTAAGACCGGTAAACGGCTGCCGCTGGTACGACAAAGACCCGATTATATCAAAAACGGTTGAAATATTAAGAGTTGTACCGCCTGAAGTTCAGCATGCCTGTGCCGAAAGATTTATCAATGCATTAAAGGAAATGGGCATTGAATACGAAAGCCCTAATCGTAGTTAATGAAATTAGAATTTGCTTCATTTTTTGACAGTTTTGTCGGAAACGTAAAAAAAGGTAAAAGTTTTACACTCACAGGGCTGACGACATTCAGCCGTTTGTTGCTTTTAAAATACATTTACAAACTCTCAGGCAGGAAGGTTTTGTTTGTAACCTCTACAGAGCAAGCCGCATTAAAATATTCTGCGGATTTAGAGAGACTATTTGAACTGGAAGCGGCTACAATTCCTTATCAAAATATTTCTCCTTATGAAGCTGTTGCGGGGAGTTTGTATGACTATGAAAAGCAGATAAAAACACTTACGGATAGATCTGATATTGTTATAGCTCCTGTCAAAGTATTATTAGAAAAATTTCCTTCCTGTAAGTTCTTTGAAGAGAATTCTTTTACTTTAAAAATTGGTGACAGCATTTCGCAGCAAGAATTGCTCAAAAGGTTTATAAAACTCGGATACAAACGCTCCACGATGGTTTCCGATATCGGTGAATTCAGTATAAGAGGGGATATTGCAGATATTTATACACTTGAGGAAAATCCGGTGAGGATTGAGTTCTGGGGCGATGAAATTGTAGATATAAGATTTTTTAATAACGAGACTCAAAAGTCTATCGAGAAAATAAAAGAAGTAAATATCAAGCCTTTGTATAAATTTGTTTTACCGGACAAATTACCGAAGGAATTTCCGCCGGAATTGAAGGAACAATTTGATAACGAAGGTTACTTTGAGGGAATAAATGTTTATCAATCCTATTTTAACGACAACTTAGTAAGCATTTTTGAATATTTTAGAGATTACATTATAGTCGTTGATGAGTACGCTGAAGTTTCTGCCAAGTACGGGCAGATTGATGATAATTTTATAAACAGCTATAATGAAGCTCTTAAAACACAAATGATTTCCCCATTAAAGGAACTCAATCATTTTACTTTTGCAGAAATTACAAACGAAATAGCAGGGTTTCAGAAGATTTATTTGAATAACTTTTTGTCTGATGAAAATAATGAAGTTATTGATATTGATGCAAGAAACATTCAAATTTTTGATGCCAATATGGATGAAGCGGCAAAATTTATTCAGGAGCATAAAGGTTTTCAAATAACTATTGCAACAGATTTTCAGGAACGTGTTAAAGAAGTCTTTGCGGATTACGGTCTTTTTGATATCAACTATATTCGGAACATAACTTCTCAGGGGACGGAATTAAAAGATGCAAAAATACTTCTGCTTACGGACAGAGAGCTTTTTAATAAAAGGCAGAAAGAGATTCCGACAAACAGAAAAAGACATTACAAAGAAAAAGCCGAATATATTGAAAATATTAACGATATTCAGGAAGGCGAATATGTAGTTCATTCCATTCACGGTGTCGGGATTTATAAAGGGCTTACCAAGCAGGAATTTGACGGACAATTGAAGGATTATCTGACAATTGAATACGCAAACAAGGATAAGCTTCATATTCCTGCGGAGCAGATAAACATGCTCTGCCGCTACAGAGGTTCGGGGCAGGTTAAACCTAAGCTTTCCAGAATGGGCGGAAGTGATTGGGAAAACACTAAAACAAGAGTTAAAAAAGAAGTTGAGACAATTGCTTACGATTTATTGAGACTTTATGCCAGAAGAAAAATGCAGACAGGTATTGAATTTGCGCCAGATTCTCCTCTGCAATTGGAAATGGAAGATACTTTTGAATACATAGAGACTCCTGATCAGCTCAAGGCAATCAACCAGATTAAGGCTGATATGGAAAGTCCGAACCCTATGGACAGGCTGGTGTGCGGGGATGTGGGTTTCGGAAAGACAGAAGTTGCAATGCGCGCTATGTTTAAGGCTGTAACTTCCCTCAAGCAGGTTGCGGTAATCGTTCCGACAACAGTTCTTGCACTTCAGCATTTTCAAACCGTATCGGAAAGATTTAAACCGTTTGGTATTGATGTTGAGCTTCTCTGCCGTTTCAGAAGCACAAAGGAACGTAAAGAGACCCTGAAAAATCTTGCAACAGGTAAATGTGATGTTGTTATCGCTACACACAGTCTTTTGCAGGATAATGTTACGTTCAAAGATTTAGGACTGCTTGTAATTGATGAGGAGCACCGCTTTGGTGTAAGACACAAAGAAAAATTAAAAGAGTTCAGAGAAAATATCGACATAATTTCAATGTCAGCAACGCCGATTCCGAGAACACTTTATATGTCACTTTCAGGAATCAAAGATATTTCCGTAATCAACACACCGCCTCAAAACAGACTTCCTATCAAGACTTTTGTCGGAGAATATAACGAACAGACTGTCAAAAATGCTATCGTTAATGAATTGGACAGAGACGGGCAGGTATTCTATCTCTACAACAGAGTGGAAACTATAGAAGAATTTAAACTGGAGCTTCAAAAACTCGTACCGCATGCCAGAATTGCAGTAGGTCACGGTCAATTGAGCGAAAAGCAGCTCGAAGATGTTATTATCGGGTTTGATAACCACGAATCCGATATTCTTCTCTGTACAACAATTATAGAAAACGGGCTTGATATTCCAAACGCCAATACAATGATTATTCACGAAGCCGACAAACTCGGGCTTGCGCAGCTTTACCAGCTTAGAGGACGAGTCGGAAGAAGCGAAAAGCAGGCTTACTGCTACTGTTTCTACAAGGGTAAATATAATCAAATTAAAAACGGCAAAACGCAGCAGCTTGAATATAAAGGGCTTTCGGAAGAAGCTACGGAAAGATTGAAAGCGATAAAAGAATTTACAACCCTCGGAAGCGGATACCGCATTGCGATGCGGGACGTTGAAATCCGCGGTGTCGGGAATATTCTTGGCACAAAACAACACGGGCACATGATTAATGTCGGATTCGACACCTACTGCCAGCTTCTTGAAGAAACTGTAAACGAACTAAAAGGAGAAACGGTTAAAGCAAATAAACCTACTGTTGTTGATATTAATATTACAGCCTACATTCCTGATGAATGGGTCGGCTCGACCGAACAAAAAATGATAGAATACAAAAGGCTTTCTGACGTTAAAAACGAAACTGAACTTAATTACATTGTCTCAGAATGGAAAGACCGCTTCTCAAGGATTCCTGAAGAGGTTGAAAATTTAATCAAATTAATCAAAATAAGGCTTACTGCAACAGAGTGCGGAATCACAATTATACGCGAAGCCGGCAACGACATAAGAATATACTCACCGTTTACACCTTACGAATGGAATATTATAAAAGGCGGTTTAGACAAAACTATATTAAGAAGAGTTAAATTTACCGTAGCGCCAAAATCTTGTCAGGACGGTAAATCAATCCTGCTCGTAAATAACCAAAACTTAACTTTTGAAGAAATATTTAACATTTTGACAGGTTTGTTTTATTATATAAAAGAAACCATAAATAAATATCAGTAGAGAGTTTATATAAGGAGCATTAAATGAAAAAATTACTTACATGCATTGCATTATCTACAGTGCTATTATCAGGTTGCACACTGTTCCAAAAATCAGAAGGTATTGTCAAGGTTAACGGAACAGTAATTACTCAGGCTGAATTTGATCAGGCTTTTGACAAAACTGTTGACAAATCATTCCTGAAATCTTTCGGCGGTTCAAAGAATTTTGTTAAATCAGATGAAAATCCTATGTACCGAATCTTTAAAGACAAAGTTACCAACGAACTTATTATAAAATCTCTGCTTGATCAGGAAATTGCAAAACGCAATATTACAGCAACAGAAGAAGATGTTCAAAATGAACTGAAAACAATTATCGACAGAGTCGGCTCAAAAGAACAGCTCAACAGTCTGCTTAAACAAAGAGATGTCTCTAATGCCCAATTTACAGAAGATTTGAAAACTCAGATCAAGATAAAAAAACTTGTTGACTCTATACAAAAAGTTAACATTACAGATGCTGATGCAGAAAAATACTATAACACTCACAAAGACGAATTTACACACGGAGAACAGGTCAGAGCTTCACACATCCTGATTTCTGCCAATACACTGGAATTAATTCAGCAAATCAAAGCAAAAAATCCGGATATTGACCCTACAGAATTAAATAAAAAAGTAGAAGAGCAAATAGCTGCACAAAAAGCAAAAGCAGAAGCGGTTCTGGCAGAAGTAAAACAAAACCCTGACAATTTTGAAAAAATTGCTCAGAAAAAATCTGATGACAAAGCAAGTGCTGAAAGAGGCGGTGAACTGGGCTTCTTCCCGAAAGAAGCAATGGTTCCGGAATTTGCTAATGCAGCATTTTCTATGAAACCTAATACAATAAGCGAAAGTCTTGTTAAGTCACCTTACGGCTTCCATATCATAAAGGTTACGGACAGAATGGCAGCCGGCTCAACACCTTTTGCAAAAATAAAAGATGAAATCAAGTTCTATCTAGAAACTCAAAAACAGGTTGAAATCCTGAAAAACCTTACTGACGGTTTAATGAAAAATGCAAAGATTGAATACTTAAATGAAGATTTTAATCCTAAAAAGCTTGTAAAAGAAGAAATTACCACTAAACAGGATGAAAAGAAATAAAACCAAAATACTAAATAAAAAGCGGTAAATTTATTTTACCGCTTTTTTTATGTTTACCTGTCCGTATTTAAGCCCCTTTTTTGCAGAATCTATAATCTCCAGAATCATATCTTCCATGATTCTGATTTCTTCTTTCTTATCAGCAGATAAAGATTTTTTCCAGTTTGAAAGCAGACGTCTAAAATCATCACCATCTACCATACAATCATCAGTTCCGATAAGTTTTGAATATTTTTGGGTGAACCATTCATTAAACTTTTGATAAGTCTCCGTTATCAAATCTGATGCCATTTTAGCATTTGTAAGAATTATATCCATATCTTTGAATACAGTTTCATTATATACAGCCGATTGGATTTTTGCGAAATTAGATACCTGTCCGGTATTGTGTCCGAATCCGAAGTATTCAACACCTCTTTTGGCAGCTGCTGTTGCCTGTGCTAAATCCTGAGAAATTCCGGCAGAACCGTTAATATTAAAGAAGAATTTTTCACTGGAGTAACCGCCATATGAGCATACTAGCGCAGTAAACAGAGCCTCAAAAGGAAATGTTGTATTATCGGAGCTGTCCTCAAATACCGCACCCAAGAAATCTCCTCTAGGGTCTAATGTTATAAAATTAACATTCCTGAACTGATGCCATGGCTGTCCTTTGCGTTTTAAAATATCATTCATAACTTCCAGGTTTGTTGCATGGCCGCACTCGTGAGAAGTAGTTAGCTGTTTGTTATACTCCGGTGTCTCTGGACGTGAAGTTCTTCCCGTTACAAGCTGCAAATACGCTTCTATAAACTCGCCGATAGAAGCTTTTTGCTTATTCCTCTCATACATAATCTGACTAGTCTTATCCACAAGAGATTTTATTTCTACAAAAGACATATATTCAGTAAGTTTAACCAGTCGCTCAATCAAATGTTCTTTGTCTTTTAATGTCTTATATGAAAGCGGTAAGCCTACTTCATTTATCCGATGCTCAAGAATTTCTTTTCTTCCTCTCTTATTAAATGCAGGAGAATCAACCGACAAAGATTGATTAAAACCTCTTACAAATTTAGGAATATATTTTGCATACTCTTCATCTGAGGATGCAATAACCAGAATACTTACATCCTCATGTTCTGCATCCTGCATTTCATTAGCAAGCTGGGACATTGCCTGTTTATATCCTGGTAAATACGGATTTGAAAAGGCAAATTCTTCAAAATTATTCACATAAATTATCGCTGTTTTATACTGATTCTGCCTTGCCGCATTCTTTGCCTCGGCAAAAATTCTGCTCATTTGATTTTTCGGAGAATCTAATGTCACACCGGAAGAATCCCTTTCCGACAGAGCAAAATCCGCTGTATCTATTGCAATAAACGGAACTTTGGCTTCTCCCGCTATAGTTTCCGCTGTGTATTTTCTGCCGGAACCTGCCTCATTATCTCTGGAGGATATAATTATACCCTTTGTTCCGATTTTTCCTGTCTTAATCTGCCTTATGATTGCTTCGACATCTTTTCTGGTGGTTTCTTTACCGTATAAAGTATCCAGAGTTTTACCTGTATCATATATAATATTTGTTTTCCCCGAGTTCTTTGCAAATAATTCATACCCGATTTGAGCAAATTCATCAACATCTTTTGAAGTAATCTTCTTTTTAGAATCACCGTAATAATTTGAAATTCTCTTCATCAAATCTACAGCTTTATCAGGAAAAATACCGTCTATATTTGCGGCATGGAAAACAGCCCGGTCTTTTGCTTCTTTTGTAAAAGGAGTTTTTACATCTTCAAGCATTTTCTTATTCAGCATAGCCCTTGCTTCATAAGTTTGAATCTGAGGAATTGCATAAGTTACCATATTTTTATATATAGCCTCCAGCGTCGGCTCAGATTTGACTTTGTAATATACGTCATCTTTTTGGAAAAGAATAAGTTTTAAATTCTCATCAGAACTTCTAACAATGCCGGCAAGATTATTAAAGGTCTCAAGTTCATCTTTATTGCCGGAATTTATAAGCAGGTTATCAAAATTTGCCATTACAATCTTACGAACGTCCGGCAATGATTCTTTTAAACCTGTAAGTTCCTGAAGCATGCTAACATCAGTTATATCATCCGCCATTACATACATAACCGTATTTTTATCATTGAAGTTACCGTATTTCGGACGATTTATAGTTTTAAGAATACTCGCAGTAATTCTGTCCACTTCTTTAGAATCACTATAAGTTATTATCATATTTGAACCCAGAGCAAGCTTATTCCATACATCTATTGCCTTATTATCATAAGCCTTCATATAATGTTTTTTAATATAGTCAGCTTTTTTATACGCAGCAAAACTCATCAAGCTTTTTAAAAAGTCAGAAGGATATAAATTATTTTCTCCAATAATTGTATTAATAGCAGTACCTAAAAGCATATAACCACTTATCAAATGTACACTTTTTCCTAATTCTTCTAACTTACTTTCCAGAGGCAATGACAATTCGGGCTCGTCCTTAAAATTTGCGTCTGAAGGAATCGCACTTAAAGCGTCCCTATTTTCATCTTCCAAATCATTAAGAAGTGTATTAAAATATTCTCTGTTTTCTTTAGAAGATAATAAATTTGTTTTTGCATAATCATTTGCAAGCTTGCTTAAAGTTGATACACTTGCAACGACTCCTGAATCAAGGACTTCCTCTCCTAAAGCCTCCATATTGGCCCTTGTCTCCTCAATTGCCGCCTGTATCATGTGCTGCGGCAAAATCTCCGTATGGTGATATCTTTTTGCAACTTCTGCGGCATAATTTATAAAATGTATCGCATCATCCGAATAATTAATCTTTTTATTTTCACTTTGTTTAAATGAAATATAACTTCTTGGAACTCCCAGAATTTCACTATTCTCATTTGTTATCAAAACATTAGTCTGAACTTCTGACCTTTTAGCTGCAGGTTTTAAAAAAACAACCTTGTCTGCAGAATTAACACTTAATATCACCTATTTTTCTCCTTAATACTTATATTATGTTAAAACATATAATATATTTTTTTGCTAGCTATTCTAAAAAATTTACAATTAGTAATAGTTAATCGTTTTACAATTAATACATGCTATAATGTGATTATTGCAGTAAGGAGAAAATTAATGAATACAGCCACTATTATAGGCAGAGCCGGTCAGGACGCAGAGATAAAATATTTTGAATCAGGAAAAGTAAAAACAACTTTTTCACTTGCTGTCGGAAGATGGGATTCAAAAACAAAAGAAGAAGTCACTGACTGGTATAATATAGAAGTTTGGGACAAGCAGGCAGAATTTGCCGGTGAATATATAAAAAAGGGGCGTCAGGTTGTTGTTGACGGCAGAATATCCATCAGCAAATGGACTGACCAGACAGGTGAAGAGAGAGAAAGATTTCTTATCGTTGCAAATAACGTAAGATTATTAGGTTCAAAAAGAGACGCTGAATAATGATATTTTCTGATATTGTCGGGATAATTGCAGATGATTTAACCGGTGCAAATGATACTGCACTTCAATTTCATCTGCGCGGAGCAAATACAAAAATTCTTCTGGATAGCGCATATATTCCAATAAATAAAGGTGATACTGAAGTATGGGCAATTTCAACTGAATCCAGAAACATTGATTGCAATGAAGCTGTTGAAAAAGTAGAATCAGCAGTCAAATCTTTTGTTGATAATTTTTCATTTGAATATTATTACAAAAAAATAGACTCAACCCTGCGCGGCAACATTGCGCAGGAAACTCTTGCAATGCTTAACATTCTTGAGTATGATGCTGCAATTATAATACCTGCATTTCCGCAGGAAGGAAGAATAACGGTTGGCGGATATCACCTATTGAAAGGAGTTCCGATAGGAAGAACCGAAATCGCTATGGATCCGCACTCCCCGATTCTTGAATCGCATATTCCGACGCTTTTGCGCTCACAGCTTGAGGAGAAAGAAAAAGATTTAGTCGGAACAATTGATTTAAAAACAATAATGAACGGCGCAGGACCGATTTTAATTAAAATAAATGAATTAATAAAAGAAGGCAAGAAGCTTATTATCGCGGATTCTACTTCTATTACAGACATTGAGCAGCTTGCGCTTGCCATAAAAAAATGCGACAAAAAGCTTCTTCCGGCAGGAACGGCTGCAGGTGCTCAAGTTCTTGGTAAGTGCTGGCTTTCCGGCATTGAAAAGGTTCGTGAACCAATAAAACTTGAAAAACTTCCAAAGTTCATTGTCTCGGGCACCGCAACAAATATTACTGCCGAACAAATTAGTAAACTTGAACAATCCGATGATTATGAAAACGTAAACTTCTTACCGCTTGAAGTTGCAGACATTTTAGATGGCGTAGATAACGATATTGTAGACAGGATTGTTACAAACCTGAAAAGCGGTGTGACGGTTACTGTGCATACCTCCCACTTAATTGCCAATTTTGACGGTTTTTCAGATGATTCATTTAACGCAGAATTAACAAAGGAAAAACTGACCGCTAAAATAACTGACTATCTTGCAGAACTCACCAGAAGAGTTTTAGAACAAATTAATGCTGTTCTTATTACTCTCGGTGGTGAAACGTCTTACAAGTGCTGCAGGGCAATAAATTCACACGAATTGAAGCTAATTGACGAAGTTGCACCGGCAATATCGCTTTGTTCTGATGTTAACGGACACTGGATTGTAACAAAGTCAGGCAACTTAGGCAACACAAGAACTTTAATAGAAATTCTGGATTATTTTAAACACCATGAATAAATACGAAAATAAAATTATTATAACAACGGGTGATCCTAACGGAGTTGGGGCGGAAGTTACAATAAAAGCTTTAAATTTATTAAACCTGCCTTCTAAAGATATTGTCATTATCTCAAATTCAAAAATTTTGAATACTTACGGGAGTATTAATAATAATTATGAAATCATAGAAATAGATTACCCCGCTAAAGTTGTGCCGGGGGAAATTTCAGCCTCAGCAGGCGACTTTGCTTTCCGCGCGCTTCAAAAAGCATGCGAGCTGAAACCTAAATTTATAGTTACAGCACCAACATCAAAAGAAGCAATGAGCCTTGCAGGACACAATTATAAAGGCCAGACAGAAATTCTTGAAAAATTTCTGGCACACGACGGACAAAAAGCCGAAATGCTTTTTGTATCAAAGGATTTCAGAGTTCTGCTTTTAACCAGACACTGCGCATTAAAAGAGGTAAGCGGATTAATAACCAAGGAACTGATTATAGAAAAAACAGAGCGTCTGAGAAGCTTTTTCCAGAATAAACTTATGATCAAAAAGCCTTCTTTTGCTCTCTGCGGACTTAATCCGCACGCGGGAGAAAACGGTGTTATCGGAGAGGAAGAAACAGAAAGAATACTTCCGGCAATTGAAGCAGTCAGAAAACGCGGAATTAATATTACAAATCCTCTTCCTGCTGACACATTGTTCGTAAAAGCTGTTCAAAACTATGTTAGCGGCGAAAAAATGCCTTATGACTGCTATATTGCCTGCTACCATGATCAAGGATTAATTCCTATCAAAGCAATTGCCTCGGAAAAAACCGTCAACATGACTATAGGTCTGGATATAATAAGAACCTCTCCAAGCCACGGAACTGCTTTTGATATTGCAGGTAAGAATATCGCCAACCCTAATTCAATGATTGAAGCTATTAAATATTGTCTGTATTAACCCCGCAAAAAAATAAAGACCTTTCTTTATACTGCTTTTAGCCTACTATAATGACACAGATACTCTGCTCGCTGAAATTAACAGAGAATTCGACAGAATGGATGAAGAAATGACAGCTGCAGAAAATGAAAGAGTTGAAGATGTCGAAACGCCTGAAACACCTGCTGTTGAAACAAAACCTGTTGATACGGAAAAATGCGATGCAGAAGCTGCCAAACTCGAATTAACACCATCCGGCAGAGAAGGTGCATACGTAAAAGAAACTCCTTTCGGAACATTCTTATACGTATGGGATCCTAACAGTGAATCCTTCAAAGATTTTCCTGCAGGTGAACCTGATGCAGAAGATGCTGACTTTACAACTTCCGGTCAAATTATTGACAAAAATAACGAAAGTGCGGTTGAAGCAGATGCAATGATTGCACTTCAGGAACAAGGATTGAACATTGTTCAAGGCGATTCCTATCCGTTCACTGCCGAAAAAGACGGAAAATACTATGAATATAATAAAGAGACCGGAAAATTTGAAGAAGTTGATAAAAAACCGGTAAAAGAAGAATAAAACATCTTCTAACAATAAAAAAAGCAGTGATTATAAAATCACTGCTTTTTTTTGTTACTTAAACACTTCTGCAATTGATTTATTATAATCAGGACGTAAAATACCTTTTTCGGTGATAATACCTGCGATTAATTCATGCGGAGTAACATCAAATCCAGGATTAATAATATTTACACCTTTAAGCGCACACACAGGTTTACCGTTGATATGTGTAACCTCTTCATGCGAACGTTCTTCTATAGGAATCTCCGCGCCTGATTTAATAGAGATATCAATAGTTGAAAGAGGCGCTGCTATATAAAACGGAATATTATGATATTTTGCAGCTATTGCGACAGTATATGTACCGATTTTATTTGCAGTATCACCGTTTGCGGCTATTCTGTCTGCTCCCACAACTACCATATCAATCATACCTTTTTTCATAAAGTATGAGCACATTCCGTCTGTAATCAAAGTTACCGGAATTCCATCCATTGCAAGTTCAAAAGTTGTAATTCTTGCTCCCTGCTGGCGAGGTCTCGTCTCATCCGCAAAAACCTGAATAGTATTATCTTTTGCAAAAGCAGAGCGCACAACACCAAGAGCTGTTCCATATCCTACCGTCGCAAGCGCACCTGCGTTACAGTGGGTAAGAATAGTTGCTCCTTTTGGCACAACTTCTGCACCGAAATCACCGATTTTTTTGTTAATTTCTATATCTTCATTTTCAAGCTTTATACCATTTTCTTTAAGTTCTTCTATAATTCCTTTTACATCAGATTTTGAATTTTTAATAACTTCTATTTGTTTATCTACTGCCCACATAAGGTTTACTGCAGTCGGGCGTGAAGTTTTCATATACTCTGCTTTTTCTATAAGCTTTTTTACAAATTCATCTCTGCTCAAAGCTGCATCTGCAAGTTCCTGAGCATATAATATTACCCCGTGAGCACCGGCAATTCCGATCGCAGGAGCCCCCCTTACTATCATATTTCTAATAGCATCAAACATCTCGTCACCGGAGGTTATATTAACAAATTTATATTCATAAGGAATAACCGTCTGGTCTACCATCTTTGAATATGTATCTACCCACTCTATTGTTTTAATTTTTGATTTAAATTCCATTTATTCTCAATTCCTTACTTTATTTCAAAATCTACACTTGAATTCTGGTTGTTTTCTTTTTTTATACCGGTTACAAGTTCATATACATAAGCAGTAACCAATCCGGAAAAACCATTAAACAGGGCACTAATTCCTGCCATTAGAATCATTAGCAGAACCATTACTATAAAAGAGCCGAAACTTGTCAGGAAAAATCTTAAAAAACCCTGTGTGTATGAGGTAAAAAGCCAGCCTAAAAGCATACTTAGCGGAGCATATACTACAGAAAAAGCAAGAAAAGAAACAAAGCCTATCAAAGCTCCAAAAATACAACCCTCTCTTACGCTTATGATACCGATTAAATCGTTTTGCTTCAGGTACACTATTACAAATGCTGAAAGACAAACTATAAGCAGCAGAAAGCTTAAAAGGCTTAAATATGGAACAACAGTAACAAATCCGAGAACTGCACCGGCAAAGATGCTTATTAATGATATTTGTTTTAACAATAATAAATTCATATTAAAACCTTTCTTTATTGATTATTCAGCGCTAATATACCCGCGCAACGCCGTATAAGCAGCTACATAAGGAGATGCCAGATAAATAAATCCTTTTGTATTTCCCATTCTGCCCTGAAAATTTCTGTTTTGAGTTGCAAGACAGACTTCGCCGTCGCCTAAAATACCGGCATGAACTCCTACGCACGGTCCGCAGCCGGGTGCAAGAATCGCCGCATTTGCTTCCACAAAAATATCTATTAAACCTTCTTTTAAAGCCTGCTTAAATACATCTTTTGAAGCCGGAGAAATTAACATTCTGACATCAGGATGAACCGTTTTACCCTTCAATATTTCCGCAACAATTCTTAAATCCTCAATTCTTCCGTTTGTGCAAGTCCCTACATAAACCTGATTAACTTTGACATCTTTAAGATCTTCAACTGTTTTTGTGTTGTCTACAGTATGCGGGCAAGAAACCGTATGCGGCACATCTTCAGCGTTTATCTCTATAATTCTTTCATAAGCGGCATCTTTGTCCGGCAATATTTGTCTGAACTTATCTTCACGTCCTCTCTGTTTCAAAAATTCTCTGGTTTTATCGTCTGCAACAAAGAGACCGCACTTCGCCCCCGCTTCTACAGCCATATTAGCAAGAGTAAACCTTTCTGACATTGACATATTGTCAATTGTATCTCCCGTAAATTCAAGAGCTTTATAAGTAGCACCGTCAGCACCTATCATTCCGATAAGATAAAGCATCAAGTCTTTTGAACATATTCCAGGCTTAAACTTTCCATTAACAACAATTTTGAATGTCGCAGGCACTTTAAGCCACGTCTTTCCGAGAGCCATCGCAACAGCAACATCGGTAGACCCCATGCCGGTAGCAAAAGCACCTAATGCGCCAGATGTACATGTGTGAGAATCTGCGCCGACAAGAACTTCTCCAGGGTTTACAAAAGTTTCTATGAGTCTTTGATGACAAACACCTGCCCCGACATCAGAAAGCACTGCACCGTATTCTTTATGAAATTCCCTCAGTACCATATGCGTATTAGAAAGTTCTTTTCTCGGGCTGGGAGAAGCATGGTCTATAAATAAGATTGTTCTTTCGGGATTATTTAACTTATTTTTCCCGAGTTTTTTAAATTCCTGAACCGTTAACGGCCCGGTTCCATCCTGAACGGCTGTTACATCAACTTTTGATATAACGAGTTCACCCGCGTGAACTTCTTTACCTGCGTGTTCTGAAATAATTTTTTCTGCTAAAGTCAGACCCATTGTCTCCCCCTTATGGAATTTATACCTGAGTATTTATCCTTGAGTATTTACCCCCGAATATTTACCCCTAAAATTTAATACTTTTATTTTACCACAATTAATGATTTTTGTTATAAAATAAAGGAGTAAATGTTTTTGGGATAATTTAATTGAGGAGTAAGAGTTTGGTCATAGACAGACATAAGATTAATAAGAGAAAAGTCTTATTATACTTGACATTAGGGCTTTTTTGCATATTTTTAGCCTGCCTCAGCACTAATTATGATTACGATTTGTTTGCCCGGCTTATTGTCGGTGAGAGGTTTATTGAACACGGTATATTGCCGTTCAAAGATTTTCTTTCTTATACCCCAACCCATCCGTGGTATGATCACGAATGGGGGTCAGGAGTTGTATTTTATTTTCTGATAAAACACTTTAATGCAGTCGGATTATTGATATTTCAAGCATTAATGATGTTTTTTACAGCAGTTTTTGTAATAAAAACCCAAAGACTTCAAAAACATGCACTTCCTGCATCAATAACTTTTATGGCAATCTTTCTGGTTTTATATCTGAGATTAAATCCTGATCTGGTAAGATGCCAGCTTTTCAGCTTTTTATTTTTCAGTATATTTCTATATATATTAGAAGGTACAAGAAAAGGAAAATTTAAAAATCTTATCTGGCTGCTGCCGCCAATTGTTATCCTATGGAATAATGTACACGGCGGAGTTGTATCCGGAATCGGGCTTATTGCAATGTATTTTGCAGGAGCTATTCTCGAAAAGAAACCTTGGAAAAAGTATCTTCTGGCATTAACAGCTTCAGGTTTACTGCTTGTTGTTAATCCATATGGAGTAAAGTATTTAGATTTCTTATTCTCTGCAACCACAAAGCAGAGAACCTATATAGTAGAGTGGTGGCCGTTTTTTGCATACAGACATATTTTATACTATTTACCGCCAAGTCTGTATGCACTGTTTGCTTTTATATGCTCTTTTATAAAAAAACAAAAAATTGATATTACTAAAACTATAGTACTCACAGTTACTTTATACCTCGGGCTTGCCCATGTAAAATTATTATCACTTGCAGTAATTGCAGCAGCATCACTCTGCTATAATGATATGGTTTCATTATTTGTAAAATTTAAAAAAGTTCTTAGAAATATTGAGAAAAGTATTTATGCAGCAATAATTATTTTAGCCTGCTTTATACCTTTGTTTTCACCACTGGCGCCAAGAGCGGATTTAGAGAAATTTCCGTTTTACGAGATTGAATTTTTAAAAATTAATAATATAAAAGGTAATATTGTTGTACCTTTTGCTCTTGGAAGTTATGCTTCATACAAATTGTATCCGGATAATTTAATATATATGGATGGGAGATACGAAGAAGTCTATAATGACGAAGAATTTATGACACTCAAGCACTACGAAATGGTAGCGCCAAATTGGAAAGACATAATAGAAAAATATCCTACAGAAATACTTATGCCTCACAGAACAAGTTCCGTATATGAGGTACTAAAAAATGATCCAGAATGGGTTCATATTTTTGATGGCAGAAAATGCGGCATATTTGTAAAAAAGGGGCAGGAAAAATTTTCATATTTTGAACCTGAATATAATATTGACTATTACAGAAACACAATGTTTAAGCATGGAGATTTCACAAATGACTAATCCGCTAAAGTATACCTGCCTTTTCGGAGGCGGCGCTATCAGAGGAATGGCGTATATAGGAACAATAAGGGCACTTGAAGAATTAGGAATCGAATATGATATTATCGGCGGTTCGTCTGTCGGTTCGGTTATGGCAGCACTTATTGCAAGCGGATATAAATCCTACGAACTAGAAAATTTATTTATGAAAGTTAATTTTGACCTGTTCAAAGATATCCATCTCGGCTTTGGCAATACTTTTGCAATAAGCAAGGGTGAAATATTTATGGACTGGCTTAATGAACTTCTGCTAAAGAAAAATGAAAAAGTTAAAAACAAAAACGTAACATTTCAGGACATAGAAAAAAAGCTGGTTATTATAACAACAAACCTTACCAAGTTTTGTAATCAAGAATTTTCAAACTTCCAAACACCTGACTTTGAGGTTGCAAGGGCAATAAAAGTTTCTTCAAGTATGCCCGGTTTAATGGCACCGTATAAGTATAACGACTGTTTCTTAGTCGACGGTGACCTGCAGAAAGCGTCCCCGATGTGGAGACTTTCAGAAACATTGAATAATTCGGAAAGCAGAATTTTAGAATTCAGGCTCGAAGGAGATTACAGTAAAGACGAAAAAAATCCGATATCTTTTATCAATACTATATACAGTTGTGTCACCGATATCGCAACAGATTTTGTAACTGAACTCTATGGAAAAAATGACAGATACGACTGTATTAGAATCAATACAGGTGACATTTTCTTTGCAGACTTCAACCTTAGCAAGGATGAACGAAGAAAACTAATTGAAATAGGTTACACACAGACAATATACTACTTCAAGAGTTTATTACCAAAGAAAAAACAGGTTCTTTCAGAAGTTTACTCAAAAATTTTAACATACCTTAAAAAAGCTTTAAAAGGTCTAAAAGCTAACAATGTAGAAGAAGTTCAATGGTGGTTCGGCGATATATTTACAACAATGTGCGAAAATAAAGAAATCATAGATCCGGTTATATACCAGAAGATTCTTGATTTAAAAAATTCTCTTGTCAAAGGCTCCACAACTATATTATTTTTCCATACCTGCTTCAAAGGTGCAAAAAGGCTTGAAGCAGAGATGAAAGACGTCATTATGATTGTCAATAATCGTGTAAATGAGCTCAAATTATATACTCAAAACTTTCCACAATGTGAAGTTTTGTAAAACTTTTTCAAAAACAGGGGTATTTTTGTAATATTTCTTAACAAAAGTATTGAGTTTTATATACTTTTAATATATCATAAGTATATAAGGATTATTTGTTATGTGTTCGCCTATCCTTATAAAAGATTATCCGGTTTATATTATATTTACCCTCCCACCACAACATTAAACCCGTAGTAAGAAAACAAACCAAATTACATTTACCCCAAGGAGTTTAACAGTATGAAAGAAACAGCTATCAAAATGAAAAGAACCACAAACCCTTCAAGAAGCGGATTTGTATCATTCAACGGAGAGGACATGACCTCTTACATCAAAAAAGTTAATTCATTTAAATCACTTAACAGTGATGAAGAAAAAGAAATTGCAAGACTTGCCAAATCAGGTGACAAAGAGGCAAAAAAAGCACTGGTACAATCAAATTTAAAATTAGTTTTAACTATTGCAAGAAAAGCCATTCATGTTTCTAAAATTCCGATGATTGATTTAATCCAGGAGGGTAACTTAGGCTTGATGATAGCGGTTGAAAAATTTAACCCTGAATTGGGATACAGATTTTCAACTTACGCAAGCTGGTGGATTAAGCAGGCAATGTTTAAGGCTATCTCTGAACAATCATACTGCATGAAAATTCCGGTATATATTCAAGAAACCTTATCAAGATTCTCTAAACTCAAAACTGAAATGGAAAGAGCGTATAATTGTCAGGTTACAAACAAAGACGTTGCAGAAAAAATGAATTTAGAACCTGAAAAAATTGACACATTTTTATCTGCATACACAACAACTGTATCTATAGAAGGCAGCTTTGACGGCAAAAACGGAAGCGAATTAAATGTTGCTGATGTATTAGAAGATGAAAAATGCAATGTGGAAGAATCTATTGAGTATGAAGAATTAAAAAAAGAAATCACAAATGTTATTTCTACTTTAAAAGAACGTGAACAAACCGTAATCAAAATGAGATTCGGATTAGAAAATTTTGCAAAAACAACTCTTGAAGATATCGGAAAACTTTTTGGCGTTACCAAAGAATGTATAAGACAGACTGAAATGCGGGCTATAAATAAACTCCGGGGGAATGCCTTTCTCAGTTGTTACGCAGACTAAGATTTGTTAACGGAGCAGGATATAATATTCTACTCCGTTTTCATATATTTAGTCACGATTAATTTTTTCAAAGCTTTTGCATTAACTGCATGCGGCTCTAGCTCAATAATCTTATCCAAATTCTTTATTGCAGCATCATAATGCCCTAACTCTTTTTGTATCGCTGCTATTGAATAATATGCATCTATAAATTTCGGGTCGAGTGCAACAGCCGTTACAAAGTCATCTAATGCTTCTTTAGGATTAGTCTTGAAAATTAACTGACCTCTGTTAAAGTACGCATCTGTCATATTCTTGTTTAATTTTATTGCTGTCGTGTAGTTATCATAAGCCTCTTTATCATTTCCTATACTATGATAAGCAATACCTTTATAGAAATAGACAAGTTCATTTTCTTTATTGTACTTTAAAGATTCATCAAAATTTCTGATTGCTTCCAGAAAATGACCATCATTTATCTCTTTTATACCAAGACTGAGATAAAATTTTTCGCTAAAATCCTTATCGTCTTCCATGCAGACTTTTGAAAACAAGAGCGCTTTATTATCAAGTGCCATCTGGAATTTTGGATTTAGAATAATTGCTTTGTTGTAATCTTTTAGCGCACCTTCATAGTCGCCTTGCAAATATTTAGTATACCCGCGATTATTAAAGGCAAGGGCACACTTTCTATCCAGCCCTATTGCCCTGTCATAATCTTTTATTGAAGCCTCATATTCGCCAAGTTCGTTATTCACAAGCCCCCTGTTAATATATGCATCTAAAAATTCCGAATTCGCCTCAATCGCCTTTGTATAAAGCTCCTTTTTTTCTTTCATATCTTCTGATATCAATGCAAGATAAAAATAATATTCATCATCACAATTCAGGCGCTTTAAATCCCGCTCTATAATTTTTCTGGCATACTCCAGATCATTTGCATTAAGGCTGTTTAAAATTTTCTTAATTACTTTATTTTTTTCTTTCATTTCTCTATTTTAACATACAAAACGGGCAGTTTAAACTGCCCGCCTAAACTGTTGCATCTTTTTATTTTACAAAAAAGCTTGCATTTACGTTTGCATTAATCTTAATTACACCGCCGGAGATTGAAGTTGAAGTTCCTGCTGCAGAACTTTCAGCAACAGCGTCTGCCATCATATTTTTAGCCATATAAAATCTCGGACTGCCATAATTATTAGCATTACAACTTACATCAAAACTTCTTACGCCGTCAACAGTTGTTCCCAGATTCTTAGCTAAGAAATTTGCCCTTGTTGTAGCTTTCTTTGTAGCAATTCCCAGCAGCTCGTTGCACTGATTATCATAAGTTGAGATGGAGAAATTAAGGTTATCAACATTTGTTGCACCGGCCTCAATTGCCTTATCAATCATTTCACCTACTTTATCAAGTGATTTTGTATGAACAATTACTCTGTTTGAAACTTCATACTTATCAAAGTTACGTTTGCTGCCGGAATAAGTATAAATTGGCTGCGCACTAAAATCAGAAGTCTTGATATAATCTCCGTTTTTAGGATTCAACATAGAACCTAAAACCGACAGAACTTTATCAGAAGCTTCTTTGTTTAATTGTGTAGCCTTTTGCATCGATTTTGCATCAGAAGTCTGAACTGCAAAAGAAATTTCAGCAACATCCGGGGCAATTTCAGTATTTGCAGTTGTAGAAACTGAAATATATCCTCTGTCGCTTCCCTGGATAGCAGCCTGAGAAACTGCTACGGTTGAAGCGAACATTCCTGTAATTAATGTCAATACTAATATTTTTTTCATCTTTCCCTCCTAATTTACCTTTCATTATTATAAACGATTTTAATTAAAATTTGTTCATTTATAATAAATTTATTATGAAAGCTCTTATATATCAAAATAATAGTATAAAATTCCGCGAAAAGGAAAATCCTAAAATACAATCAAGCCGTGATGCCATAGTAAAAGTAAAGCTGTCATCGATTTGTACAAGCGATTTGCATATAATAAGAGGAGCTGTTCCTCAGGCAAAAGAAGGAATTGTCCTCGGTCATGAATTTGTCGGTGAAATTGTCGAATTAGGTGACGGAATTAAAAACCTGAAAATCGGAGACAGAGTGAGCTCAAACTGCGAAACTTTTTGCGGCGAGTGTTATTTTTGCAAACGGGGTTTTATAAACAATTGTGAACACGGAGGCTGGATGCTTGGCTGCAAAATTGACGGATGTCAGGCTGAATACATAAGAGTACCTTTTGCAGATACCGGACTTACAAAACTTCCGGAGAATGTAACATATGAAAAAGCTCTATTTGTCGGAGATATTCTGTCAAGCGGATATTTCGGCGCAGAATTGTGCGAAATTAAAGAAAATGACACAATCGCAGTAATCGGTGCGGGTCCTGTGGGACTTTGCGCCATGGCGTCCGCAAAGACTTTCCTTGCAGGAAAAATTATCGCAATTGATATAGATAGTTACAGACTGGAAACTGCGAAAAAACTAAATCTTGCAGATTATATTTTTAATCCGACTGAATGCAATATAGAAACAGAGATAAAAAAACTTACTTCCAACAGAGGCGCTGACGGCGTTATAGAATGCGCAGGCTCTAATTCCAGCTTTGAGATGAGCTGGAAAATTGCAAGACCTAATTCAATTGTTGCAGTAGTTGCAATGTATGAAGAGAACCAAATTCTTCCTCTCCCGCAAATGTACGGTAAAAACCTGATTTTCAAAACCGGAGGAGTTGATGCAGTACACTGCAAAACCTTATTGGATATGATATCTAAAGGGATTTTGAATACAGACTTCCTTATTTCTAAAACATTCAAACTAGATGAAATAGAGCAAGCCTATAAGTATTTTGAAAACAAAACCGACAATTGCCTTAAAGTAGCTATTGAATACTGATTTTAATTTGTTGACTTTGAGTCATTGACTTTTGGTCAATAGTAGTTTATAATGTTCTTATATTAAGGAGCATTATATGAATAAACGTCAATTAGCGGCACAGGAAACAAAAAAGAAACTTATTTCTACAGGTCTGGAACTACTGAAAGAAAAAGGGTTTGACGCTATTAATGTAGAAGATATTACAAAAAAAGCAGGCGTTGCAAAAGGAACTTTTTACACCTATTTCAAGCGCAAAGAAGATATTGTTCTTGAAATCAGCCGTGCGCCTTTCGGCGAAATCACACAGGAGCTTGAAAAAATGGATGATATGGGGCTTATTGAGCGCCTGACGCATTATTTCCACAGATTTATGGAATGTGTTGAAGGCTGTGGTATTCACGTATGCAGGCAATGGATAAGAAACGTTTTAGATCCTAACGATGTTCAAGAAAACTCTGACGGGCAAAAGTGGGTATATGATGTTATGATGCTGCAAGAGATTTTAACAATTGCGGTACAAAACAAAGAACTAAAAGAAGATACGCCGGTTGAACTTATTACACATATAATAATAAGCGAACTCTACGGAATGATGACCTGCTGGTGTATGTCAGACGGAGAGTTTGAACCGCTTGATTGGACTGAAAAGTTTTGTAAAATCCAATTAGAATCAATATTTAAACCATATTTAATATAAGGAGATAATTTATGAAATACAGAAAATTAAGAAACATTGAAGTATCAGCAGTCGGTATGGGCTGCATGGGTTTTTCACACGGCTACGGAGCAATTCCTACAGAGGAAGAATCAATCCGTTTGATGCACAAAGCTTATGATCTGGGATGTACATTGTTTGACACCGCCGAAGCCTACGGACCGTATATTAACGAAGAATTGGTCGGCAAAGCTGTTAAACCTTTCAGAGACAAAATTATTTTGACTACAAAGTTTGTACCTGTTTTCCAGCCGGGACAGGAGATTCCTGAAGGAAAGCTGAGCAAAAAAGGGGTTACAAATGCTTTAAATGACTCTTTAAAAAGGCTACAGACAGACTATATCGACATTTATTATGAACACAGGGTTCCATTAGATTCTAATGTTGAAGAAGTTGCACAATGGATGGGTGAATTTATTAAAGAAGGAAAAATTCGTGCATGGGGACAATCACAGTCAACTGTCGAACAAATAAGAAAAGCACACGCCGTAACACCTTTAACAGCAATTCAGAGCGAATACTCAATGATGGAGCGAATGTTTGAGCGTGATGTAATTCCAACCTGTCAGGAGTTAAATATCGGTTTTGTAGCATTTTCACCGATGGCAAGCGGATTTTTAAGCGGAAAATATACTAAAGACACGCAATACAAAGGTGATGATGTCAGAAGAGTTATAACAAGATTTAACCCTGAAAACGTTGAGAAGAATCAGCCGCTTTTAGATTTATTGCACTCTGTTGCTGACAAAAAAGGCGTAACACCTGCACAATTATCTCTTGCGTGGATGCTGCATAAGTATCCGCATGTAGTACCGATTCCGGGTATGAGAAAGGATGAAAGAGTTTTTGAAAACCTCGGTGCAGCTGATGTCGTTTTAACTGATGAGGAATTTAATAACATAGAAACAGAACTAAATAAAATCACTATTTATGGAAACAGAACCGACAAGGACATAGCAAAGCTGGGAACAGTAAAGTCTCAAGAATTTAAAAATTAAGGAGAACAATTTATGCAAATAATAAAATTAAACAATGGCATTGAAATGCCGATTTTAGGATTTGGCGTTTATCAGATTCCTGATAATAATGAGTGCGAAAGGGTTATAGGTGAAGCTTTAGAAGTCGGTTACAGATTAATTGATACAGCACAGGTATATTTTAATGAAGAAGCAGTCGGAAACGCTATAAAAAAGAGCAGAATCGATAGAAAAGATATTTTTCTTGTAACAAAAATCTGGGTATCAAACGGCGGTTACGAAAAGGCAAAAGCTTCAATTGACGAGTCCTTGAGAAAATTGCAAACAGACTATCTGGATTTAATCCTGATTCACCAGCCGTTTAATGACTACTACGGAACTTATAGAGCTATGGAAGAAGCTTACAAAAACGGCAAAGTTCGTGCTATTGGTGTAAGCAATTTTTATCCGGACAGATTCGTAGATTTTTCTCATTTTGTTGAAATCCAACCGATGATAAATCAGGTTGAAACTCATGTTTTCCAGCAGCAAAAAGCAGCAAAAGAAATTATGAAAAAATATAATACCCAAATTATGTCCTGGGGACCTTTTGCGGAGGGTAAAAACAATTACTTCCAGAATGAAACCCTAAAAGAAATCGGCGCTAAATATGGAAAATCAGTTGCTCAGGTTGCGCTTAGATTTTTGACTCAGGAAGGTGTTATTGTAATACCAAAATCCACCCACAAAAACAGAATGGAAGAAAACTTTAATATATTTGATTTTGTATTATCAGAAGAAGACCTGAATAAAATCAGAATTTTAGACACAGGAAAGAGCCTTTTCTGTGACCACTACAGCCCTGAATTTGTAGAATTTATAGCTAATTACAGAATTTAAAAGCTTTCTATAATCTTGATTGAATCATGTTTCAAATTATAAATAATAATTCTATGATTTAGCATATCAGGAATTAACAATAGGTTTCCGGTTGTTGTAATATCAGCCGGACCTATATTTTTTTTCGTGATAAATCGTTTTTTCTTCTTTTGTCTTTAAATTAATAGCCTTAACAGAAGCCGTTTGCCAGTCGGAAACATACAAAGTTTTACCGTCTTTAGAAATTCCAAGCCCGTCGTACAATCCCGGAGTATCATTAAATCTTTTTAATTTCGGTTTATTTTTATTTTTTATGACATAAATAACATTATCCTCGTTAACTGTTTTATAATCAGCAGGGATTGATGCAACAAAAATTGTATTTTTATCCGCAACTATTCCGTTAGGCGAAGGCACTTTAAACTTCAATTCAGGTTCAAAAATTTAGCCCTTCCGCTAAACAATACCAGAACCAAAAGTAATAAAATTTTCTTAAACATATCTCTCCGTTATTTCCACTGTGGGAAATAATAAACCGTAATTACATCTGCTGTAGTTATTTTAGCATGACCGCCCTTTATAAGGTTTGTAAGAATCCCTGACGGCGGGAGAAAAGTCAATGCCCACTTGAAAGGATAAATCCAGTAAACTAAATTAATTCCTGATTTATAATAATCAGAAAGAATCTTTGATTCCTCCAAGCCGTCTATCTTGAAATCGCTCAAATAGATATAATAAGGTATACCGTTCATCCCGCTTTCGACTATTTGTTCAATTCGTGCTGTTACTGGAGTGCCTTTTTTCAAGAATAATTTGTTCTTATAAAAGACATTTGATTTAACCTGCAAATTTACTTCTTCACCAAAAAGGTATTTACGTTTATCGCGCGTAGAAATTTCATTACAAACCTTCAGTTTTATTGGAATGTATTCAGTGCTTGTATAATCATAATCTATATGCGATTCAGGTCTAGGATAATTTTTACCTGCAATAAATTCATCGACAAGAAAATCACTTTCCGCCCTGACATTTAAGCATATTAGCATTAATACTGCAATTGCAATTAAAAATTTATTCATACTTAACCTTATATACAGTCTTGTACTTTAATTTTCTCTCCAAAATTTTTCTGTTTTCCAGTGAACTCAACAAGAAATTTTGATAATACGGATTCTCTAAATAAGCATTATATTCCAGATAATACGGATATTTTATAAAAATATATTCATAAATTTCCGCCAATCTTTTAGAAGTCAAATTATGTGCAGAAATCCAATCATTCCTCTTTTGCGGACAGGATTTTTGAACCAGAGTTATCAAACCCAGCGGATTATAACCCGAATTAACCATATAATCTACAGCGCGTTTGTCCGAAAACATTTCATATTTTTTGGGCGCCATCTTAATTTCTAAATAACCCATAACACCCTCATCCTGAAAGGATTTTAGTGCATCAGAGATTTTCATTGCCAGAAGTGCCGCCATCTCATCTTCAGATTCTGCATATTTAATTTGATCACCATAAACCACTATCTGGCGTTTTGTAATTTCCGGACGCCCCTTATATAACTTATCCTCTTTAGAATATGTGAAAACAATTCTTTTATTAATTTTATTGGAATTTAAAATTTCAAATCCGATATTATCAATATGAGATTGTATGTCAATTTCACTAATAATAGCTTCGTTATCTACGGCAAAAGCAGATAAACTAATCAGCATTAAAACAATTCCGGATATTAAATATTTAAGCATACTATAATCTCCATTAACCTTCTTAACTTTTTAGCTGATAAAACGGATAACACAGTTATTACGATATAAAAATAGTACCACACCTCCGGCACATTGACAACTTGCTTCTAAATTTATCCTGAAACGCTTTGCCCGTTCTCATCAGGCATTTCACGTTTAAAAGAACAAGTCTTACTTGAACAAACCTCAAACAACCCGTTTTTGGTATTCTTTTTAACCAGAAGTTCTCCGCAATCAGGACATTTATTCCCCGTTGGCTCATCCCATAGGGCATAAGAGCAGTCAGGGTATCTGTTGCAGCCGAAAAATATTTTCCCGTATTTTGATTTTTTCTCTATAATAGTTCCTTCGCCGCATTTAGGGCACTGAACACCTGTGGAACGGACATATTTTTTGCGGTTTTTGCATTCCTTACACTCAAGATATTTCCCGTAAGGGCCTATTTTCATAACCATTTCGCCGCCGCATTTTTCACATTTTTCATCAACGGTTGCTTCCTTATTATCGCCGTCAACACTATCCAATTCAACACTGTTGTTAAGCGAAATTATTGTTTTGCACTCAGGATAGCCTGAGCAGCCGAGAAACTGTGTTCCGAAACGGCTTGTCTTTACTAGCATAACGCGGCCGCAGTTAGGGCATTTTTTATCGCTTTCTATCACAACTTTCTGACCGGTTTTCATAACAGAATTTACAACCTCCATAAACGGAGTATAAAATTCCTTCAAAACAACATTCCATACAGCTTTCTTTTCCGCAATAAGGTCGAGCTTTTCTTCCATGCCGGCAGTGAACTTGTAATCCATAATATCCGCGAATTGGCTTACAAGCTGCTTGCAGACAGTGCGGCCGAGAAGTGTCGGAACAAGAGCTTTATCCTTTTTCTCAACATACTTTCTTGTCTGAATAACGGTAATAATTGTCGCATACGTAGACGGACGTCCGATTCCGTGTTCTTCAAGCGCTTTAACCAGAGAAGCTTCATTATACCTCGGAGGCGGCTGGGTAAAGTGCTGTTTAGGATTAATTTCCTTACACTTAACCTTATCACCCTGTTCAAGATCCGGAATCTTTGCATCAGCTTCTTTTTCGTCTTCTTCAGCGTCGTTATAAAGCTTTAGAAAGCCGTCAAAAAGAATCTTGCTTGTGCCGGCTTTGAGGTTATAATCGCCCGCTTTGATATCTATAGTTTTATTTGCAATCTCAGCCGGCGCCATCTGGGAAGACATAAATTTATCCCAGATTAACTTATAAAGCTTGTACTGGTCAGAGGATAAGTACTGTTTTATGCTCTCCGGGGTTCTCTCAGGATAAGAAGGTCTGATAGCCTCGTGTGCGTCCTGAACGTTTTGTTTGCCTTTTACGTAAACATTTGTTGATGGCGGATAATATTTTTCACCGTAATTATTAATAATAAAATCTTTCGCCATCTGATGTGCGTCATCTGAAATTCTGACGCTGTCAGTTCTCATATAAGTAATTAAACCGACCGGAGTACCTTCGATTTCTATACCTTCGTAAAGCTTTTGCGCAACCTGCATTGTCTTTGAAACGCCAAATCCGAGCTTTGAACTCGCGGCACGCTGCAGGGTAGAGGTTATAAAAGGAGCTGTCGGCTTTCTTTTTGTCTCTTTTTTAGTAACCTTTTCGACTACAAATTCCGTATCAGGATTCAGCAAATATTCTTTAATTTTATTCGCCTCTTCCTCATTATTAATCTCAAGTTTTTTGTTTTTGTACTTGTTTACCTCGGCCTCAAAAAGTTTGCCGTCTTTGTCCATAATCGTATGGATTGACCAGTACTCTTTCGGAACAAATGCCTCAATCTCTTCTTCTCTTTCGCAAATCATCCTGAGCGCTACGGATTGAACCCTTCCGGCTGACAGTCTGTAATTCCCGAGCTGCTTCCACAAAACAGGAGATAATTTGTAACCTACAAGTTTATCAAGTATTTGCCTTGTCTGCTGGGCTTTAACTTTATCCATATCAATCTGTCTTGAATGCTCTACCGCATACTTTACGGCCTTCGGAGTAATTTCATTAAACTCGATTCTGTAAACCTTGTTATCAGGCACTTCCAGAAGTTCTCTGACGTGCCATGCAATAGCTTCTCCCTCTCTGTCAGGGTCGGAAGCCAGATAAATTTTATCGGAACGTTTCGCAAGGTCATTCAGTTTTGTTACAACTTTTTTCTTTTCCGGAATGATTACATAAGTAGGTTTAAAATCATTATTAACATCAAAACCGAGAATATTTTCCGGCAGATTTCTGACATGCCCGAAACTTGCCTCTATCTGATATCCGTCACCCAAAATCTTTTTAATCGTTTTAGACTTTGCGGGAGACTCAACTATTACAAGCGCTTTCTCTTTTTTTGATTTTGTTGTTTTTTTCTCAGCAGCTGCTGTTGTCATACCCTTTTATACCTGTCACCTTCCGTTTTTTCAGCCAAGCCCTCAAGCTCCATCATCGTAAGAGCAGTTAAAAGACTCTCCGTATCTAATTTTGTTAAACCCTGAATTTCATCAAAACTTTTCGGTTCAATTCCTATTATATCAAAAATTAATTTTTGTACAGGGTCTTCGGGTAATTCTGCGGATGAATCCTTTGGAGATGAATTTATCTCAGCCAAATTTTTCCTCTCCCAATTTAGAATATTCAAAATATCATCGCCGGAGGTTACTATGCTTGCGCCGTCTTTTATTAATTTATAAACGCCTTCCGTGTTTGTATTATTTATTGAGCCCGGAATACACATCAATTCTCTGCCCTGCTCAAGTGTTAAGTTTGCGGAAATCAGCGCCCCGCTCTTTAGTGCAGCTTCGCCCACAACGGTACCGAAAGAAAGTCCGGTTACGATTCTGTTTCTTTGCGGAAATCTAAATTTTAGCGGTTCAAATGTCGGATAATACTCCGTAACAACCGCACCGCATCCGTTTTCAATCTGCTCGTAGAGGTGTTTATTGGAAGTCGGATATGTGTAGTCAAATCCGCTTGCAATGACTCCTATTGTTTTTAAATTATTAGCAATTGCACTTTCGTGCGAAATTGAATCTATTCCGGAAGCCAGACCTGAAACGATACAAATATCGGTATTTGTAAAATCTTTTATAATTTTCCTTACACCCTCTTTTCCGTTAAAGCTGGCTTTTCTTGAACCGACAAAGGCAACAGTCTTTTCCAGATTACATCCGAATAAATCCCCTTTATAATACAGAGTCATAGGCGGATTGTAGATTTGTGAAAGCATATACGGATATTTTGAATCATCAAATGTGACAAAATTAATCCCGCGTTTTTGAACTTCTTCGAAAACTTTATCCGGATTAATACTTTTTCTTTTTTCTATAAAATTCTCAGCCTTTTTCACACTCAGACCGTCTATTTGTTTCAAATCACTTAATTGAGCATTATACGCAGTCTCAATATCGCCAAAATAATTATAAAGACGCTGTATAAAAGTAGAATCAAGTTGCTCAATTGCAGAAAAAGCTATCCAGTATTTTTTATTCATAGGTTAATTTTAGCATAAAAGATGTACACAGCAATGAGAACTTACAGTCTCCGCTGACCGGTTCAATACGTTTATCTGCGGGCTTTTATTCTGTCAATCAACTTTGAGACGCTTTCTTTTTCTTCTTCAGGAATATCAAAATTGATATAATCTTCAAAATATTCAATAGCATCTTCGTAATCTTCTCTTGCCAGAAACAAAATCCCGACTTTTTTATACGCAAGTGTAAATTTATCATTAACCGCAATTGCTTTGAGATAATTTGAAATAGCTTTGTCTATTTCATTATTAGCCTCATAGGCCTGAGCAAGCGCATAATAAAGGAGTTCATTATTTTCCTTATATTCAATTACGCTTTCAAAATTTGAAATAGCGCTCTCATAATCGCCCAATTCAAAGCATACATGCCCCAAATCATAATACGCGTCGTAATTTTCCGGCTCACCATCCAGAACCCGTTCCAATTCTACAATAGCATCTTCCCATCTCTGATCTTCGATATAAACCCTCGCAAGAAGATGAGCAATCGCAAGATTTTCCGGAAGTTCATAACTTCCTCTCTGCAATGTTCCGAGTGCAGACGGTAAATTGCCGGCTTTATAATACAAATCCGAAAGATTTATGTATGCCTGAGCAAGCTCCGGATCCAATTCAATGGCTTTTGTATAAAAATTTTCTGCCTGTTCAAAATTACCAAGACAGGAATAGGCAACGCCCATATTATTATAAACATCCGCATTATCAGGCTCTGTTTCTAATACAGAACTGAAAGCATCAATTGCCTCTTTATATTTTCTTTCCCTAAAAAGGCTCATAGCCTTATCTATTTTTTCAGACATTTATAAATCCTCTTCGTCCTTCGTATCTATATTATGAATTATCGTTCTTACATTACCTTCCGCAACAAAATCTTTAGGATCCATTGTCATTTTAATTTTGTCGGCAATTATATCTTTATCCTGCTGTACGATTTTAGAACGACCTACAAAGTACACTTCATTCGGTTTTCCGGTTTCTTCATTCGGAAATACTGAAACTTTCGGACCCTGTGCATAATAATCATCATACCAGATTTTTACATGCCCGCTTCCGATATAAGAATTTTGAACTTTGCTGTATTGCTGGTAATCGGAGTGTATCGTAAGCTTTTTCCCGTCATCGGAATAAGCCACAGTTTTTGTATTACCGGAAACACTCATTTCTTCAGTTATAGGATTATAAACAAAGTGATGTCCTTCTGACTCATTATTTTCCTGTTTCACTCTTGCATTACCAATCAAATCTATTTTTCTTAAACCGCCCTTTTCGTCAGCTATAATTACTGCTTTATCAGAAAATGTATCTATATCTTTATACTTGATAGTTACACCGCCCGTACAAACCATTACGCTGCTTTTGATATCATATTCCTGAGCATCTGCGTTAATAACAACAATCGGGGTATTTCCTTCCGTAATAACAGACTGAGCCTCTCCTTCCGCTCTTACGATTTTATTAATCAATGATACTTTCAAAATATTTGCTTTTACTTCTCTTTTTTTATTTTCATTTACTTCGTAAGCATAAGGCTTGTCGTAAAAAGTTGCCGTATCAAGTTTGTTATTACGTCTCACCGTAACATCAGCCCTGTCGCTCTGTACGGTTAAGTTATCGAGTTTAACCTTAACCCCGCCGTCCAGTTTAATTTTCTTTTCTTTATCGGAAAAAGTCTGGGTTTTTGAATCAATTATCAAATCCGATGAAAAAACCGCCAAACTTGAAAATATTAACAATAATAAAACTAAAACCTTTTTCATTTAGCCCCTTTCTTACCGTTCAACTGAATTGCCGAACCGGAAGTGTTTTTGCCTTCCTTATCATATAATTTTGTCATTGTATTGCCTATTATTTTAAACTTCTCATACCCTGCCCCAATTATACATTTTTGAGCAGTTGCAACCATTTCATTATTTCTTTTTATCACAACATGACCTTCCGCAATTGTATCTTTATCGGAGCCGGACCATATCAATTTATCAGTTGTTAAAGAGGTTGAATCTTCCAGCACTATATAAGTGTTGTCATACAGAGTAATCTCTCTTGTTTTTTCGTTATAAGTACCTTTGGAAGATTGAAAACTCATAGATACGTTATTTTCTTTATAAAAGTTACCTATAACATTATTCAAAGTTGCAATACTGTGGTCGTTACTGTAATGACCGGTTTCGCCATATATTTCAAAATACTTATTACCGTCTTTTGTCTCTGTGATAATAATACCTTCCGCATCCACTTTTTGCTCATCGGGAGTACCTTTAAGCTGGGCTCTGGTGTAATTTGCCGTTATTAAAGCTGCGCTGAGAAACGCCCACCCCATTACAAAAACAACCGCTAATCCCGCAAGAAGATAAGTTCTTTTCTTTTTATCTATTTGTTTAAATCTCTCATAAAGTCTCTTAAGAGTTTCCATAGGTACATTTTATCATAGTGAAAAAGCTTCATCAACAAAATAAAACAATAGATTTACAAAACATAGTCTGCCATTTTGAGAGACAAAATTTTCAAAACTTCATCTTTACTTTTGGTAGAGCCGAATATTATTGCAAATAAAGGATTTTCCTTAAAATTAATCCGTCTGACCTCCAGAACATTTGAATAATTTGAAAGGAATCTTTCATATTCAAACCCTTTAATCTTTCCTCTATCCTGATTAGAAGGAACTTCTGCCATTGAGAAATAGAATACATCTTTTCCTGAATTTGCCAGAATCGTGTTCCAATCAGGTTTTCTCTGTTCAAAGAAACATTCATAGACATTAATACCCCAGGCATATTTTGCAACATCTGTCGTACACCATCCTGCAAAACGCATAGGATTAATTTCTATAGGAATAATCTTATCATCTTTAGTAACCCTTAATTCTATGTGCATCGGAAAATTCTTGATATTTTTCAAATGCCCGATTTCTCTTAACAGCAGCCCGAACTTCGCCATATATTTAATCATAATACCCGTAGACATTAAATATATACGATCGCTTACGTCACTTGAACTGCAGAAAGGATGTTGAAAGATATTCAATATTACAGGCTCGCCGTCTCTGTCATAATAAGCGTCAACAGCATATTCTTCTCCTTCAATCAGCTCTTCTATTAAAAATTTTGAAGAGTTGATAACATGGTTAGGATACATAAATGCAGCCATTCTCATCTCTTTATCAAGCTTGTCTATAACTTCTTTCCACTCTTTAGCATCTTTAATTGTATGCACTCCAAAGCTCAAAAAACCGACGGCCGGCTTTAAAATTACAGGGAACTTTACACTCTCTGCAGACATATTTTTTAACTCATCAAGCTCTACTGCCTTGAAGTAAAAATCAGGATACATCTCTTTCATAGCTTCCCTAAATTCAGCCTTATCCTTGCAAAACCTGATATAATTACTTAAATTTGACTCCGGAAGATTCTGCAGAACCCAGGAAATTGCATTCTCCGAATTTGAATATATTAAAGGATATTCCTGAGTAAGATAATAATTTTTAGCCGTTTCGGAAGGTATCATCTCAAAAGCACCCTCTTCAATCTCAGCTTCCTTTATTGCATTATTCTCCAAAACTCTCCAGTCGTTTTGCACAACCGTATCTATTAAAAATTCCGATGCATAAGGTTTTTCTATTATTATCATATCCTGCCCTTTCTTTATGAATCTATTATACTAAAAATTACCGTCTTATTACAACAAAAAACGGCGGATTTTTAAAAATCCGCCGTTTTGATATCTTACATCTTATTATTTATCCATCGGGAATGCTCTTACGACTGTTACTGAACCGTCAACATTCTTTCTGACTCCTGTATCGTTTTGATCATCTTCCAAATCTGCTGCGTATGCTACCGGTGTGTATACTTGATTCATATTTACTGATTGATTTTCGAAGCTTTTCAAAACTTTGATATTTTCATTTGGATCCGGATTTGGATTTGGTTCCGGCTGCGGTTCCGGTTCCGGTTCCGGTTCTGGTTCCGGTTCTGGTTCCGGTTCCGGTTCTGGTTCTTTATCAGGACCTACAAGGTAAGTATTTTCACCCTTGATTTGTGTACCGTCATTGTTACCGCCTTCGCCATCTGTTATTTCGTATGTAATTTCTTCGTTGCCGTTAATTGTAACTTCTTCATTATCTTTAATGTTTGTGAATTTTAATTTGTAATCTCTTCCAGGAAAATCAACTTTAACTTTATCTGTTTCTTTGCCGATCTTAATTGTATCAGCCTTAACATCACCTGTAATTTCTATATATTTACCGGGAGCTGTAATATTTACTTTACCAGCATCTGCGCCTGTCAATTTCACATCGCCTGATGAAGCTATTTGTGTTGTTGCTGTTGACGGAGTTTCAATCTTTGTGATTGTACCGCCGGTAATATTGATGTTACCCGGAGTTCCTACGCCGTCAGCAATGTGAGTATAATTTTCCATTATGCTTATAACTTTTTCATCAACTGTCATATCGCCTGATGCCTGTAAGCCGCCAAGATAACCGTTTGAAGAGAATTCATATTCATTAGCATCAAGTATAGCTTTTCCATCTGTTAGGACGTTCAAGTTATCTGATTTTAAAGAAATTTTATCTGCTTTTACGTTAACAGTTGTCATTACGTGACCGTCTGTTGCGTGAGCGGTTAACTTGCCGCCGACTTCCAAACTGCCGTCTAATAACTGTTTGTCTTCAAAATTGTAGTTACCTATGTGAATATTATGTTTAGATTCAATAGTTGCATTTCCGCCGATTTTATTATTGCCTACTACGTGAACAAAGTGTTTGTAACCTTGAGGATTTTCAGATTTAGCAACTGTTTTTAAGTTCATATCTTTTCCTACCTGAACGTTACCGACTTCAAGGAAACCGCCGCCGTTTGTCATATTCAAGTTACCGTCAACTTTGGTATTTCTTGCGTACATCAAAACGCCGTTACCTTCAACATCAACATCACCTGTTACGTGAAGAGCTTTTCCGTTTGACACATAGTTTAAAGAGACACTGTCATCTGATTTAATATTCAAATTACCTTTGATTTCACCGCCGCCAACTGTTTTAACAATTCCTTTGTCAGCTATAATATAAACATCACCGTCAATATTTACGGCTTCTAATCTAACCCCTTTGTCGGAATCAAGGTTGCCTGCTGAGAGGTAATCCTGACCATTCTGAGTAATAAGTTTCATACCGTTTTCAGCTCTGATAGCACCTCTTACCACATTTACTGACGGAGCCAAAATATTAAACTCGCCGCCTACATTAAAGTTTGAATCTTGAATTGTTACAACACCTACTGAATTTGCTGTCGGTATAGTTGAAACTTTCATTGCACCATCGATAAAAGTTGCTGTCATAGGCTGGGTTGTAATCATTGTATCGCCTGCTGTTGTAAACTGAGCACCGTCGAATAATACACCATTAGGGTTTGAAATAATCAATTGTGAAATCCCCTGATTAGCATTAATCTGACCGTAGATATTAGACATACCCTTGTTTACTGTGTTTAAAATCGTTAAGCCGTTAGCACCGCCAACTGCATTGAAGTTTAATGATTCGCCTTTATTTACGTTTAATGTATCCCAGTTTACATGTGCACTGCCGTTGAAATCCAAATTAACATTTCCGGTACCCTGACCGCCGATACCAGCGAAACCGCCTTTAATATCGTTAATAACAGCGCCGCCGTTTCCTGCGCCTAAACCGGTATCAATTGCTGCCATAGAAGCCAGCTGTATTGATGCAAATACTGTTGATAAAACCAATGCTGAAATCTTTTTCTTCAAGTTTCTCATATTATGCTCCTCTAAAATTTTAAATCCCTTAGTTATATAAAGTATATCTGTTTGTAAAAATTGCTTTTTTGTAACAGAAGTTTACAATTTATTTCAGGGCTTTACATTACGTTACAAAAAGGCAATTTTTGAGCGTAAATTTGTTTTATATATATAAGTGTAGTAAGCATAAAGGTGTAATTATGATGAATTTTGGTTTCGGCTACCCCGGCATGATGGGGATGTACGGTACAGGAATGAACAGCGGAAATACTAATGTTTATTTTCGTAATAAATACGGCTGTGAAAATTGTTTCAGAAAAGAACCATACTGGCAGGAGTACCCGAAACCGGTGCTTCCGGAACCTAAAAACAGCTTAAAACCGTCATTATTCAGGCGTTTTTTGAATAACGTCTTCGGCGGATAAAAGACAATTTACTCATATCTTTTATCATTTTTTGTGCTATCATTTAGTATGTAATAAAGATAGGAGTCGTAAAAATGGCAAAAGATTGCAGTTTTGATGTTGTATCCGAATTTGACAAACAAGAACTCGTTAACGCTGTAGATCAGGTTAAGAGAGACCTAACTTCACGTTTTGACTTAAAAAATTCCAACTCTTCCATTGACTTAGAAGCAGATAAGTCAATTACAATAACTACAAATGATGATATGAAGTTAAAAAATATTTATGATATTTTGCAATCCAAACTTATTAAAAGAGGTATCAGCATAAAAATTCTTGACGCTCAGCCTATAGAAAATGCTCTGGGCGGAAACGTCAGACAGGTCTATAACCTGAAAAAAGGTCTTACACAGGAGCTTGCTAAAAAGATTGTAAGCGACATTAAAGATACAAAACTAAAAGTACAGGCTTCAATTCAAGGCGAGCAGGTAAGAGTTTCAGGCAAAAGCAGAGATGATTTGCAGGCTGTAATCCAAATGCTTCGCTCTAATGAAGAAAAATACGACGCACCTTTGCAGTTTACAAATTACAGATAAAAAACAATGCCAAACATAGAAAACACTATAGACAGAATACAGGAAATCCTTGATAACGGTTCCGAAAAACAACTGAGTGAAGAATTAAACAGCTATCACTCAGCAGATTTGGCTGACATAATACAGCAGCTTAAACCCGATGAAAGGCTAAAGTGTTTTCCTGTCATTGATGAAGAAAAAGCTTCAGACGTTATTGAATATTTACCGCCTCAATTGCAGGTAGAAATATTAGGCGACATTGATACAGAACTCGCCTCCAGATTAATTTCCAAACTTCCGCACGATGAAGCGGCGGACGTACTGGGTGATATGGAAGAAGATGAATCACGTGCCTATCTTGAACAACTTCCGCAAAAATTCTCATCGGAAGTCCGTGAACTTTTAACATACAACGAGGATTCCGCAGGCGGTATAATGAACCCGCTGGTTCTTACCGTATACGATAATATGACGGTAAAGGAAGCCCTTGAAACAATACGAATTAAAGCGGAAAAGGAAAACATGGAGCTTTATTATGTTTATGTCGTAGATAAACATAATCATCTTGCAGGGGTAGTTTCTTTAAGAAACCTGCTTACAACACCTGTAGACCTTAATGTATCAGACATTATGTCTAAAGATATTGTTAAAGTTCATATTGACGATTATCAGGGACATATTGCCGATATTTTTATGAAATACCAGTTCAACGCTTTACCTGTAGTGGATTTGTATAACCATCTGAAAGGTATAGTAACGTGGGACGACGTTCAGGACATTGTAGAAGAAGAAACCACTGATGAAATCTATACTTCTTCAGGTATCGTGACCGATTTAGGCGATGATGACGACGATATCTTAACAGGAAGTCTCGCTCATTCTATAAAAGCAAGAATTCCGTGGCTTTTTATCACCTTAATCGGAGAATTTATTGCAGTAACCGTTACAAACAAATACGACAAAACCTTTTCCGCACTTCCGATAATTGCAGCATTTATGCCGCTCCTTGCGGGTCTTGGAGGAAACATCGGTACACAGAGTATCACTCTTATGGTCAGAGGTATGTCAACCGGACAAATTACTCTAAGTTCAGGCTGGCACCAGATTATGAGAGAAACTATAACCGGACTCAGCATCGGCGCAATTTTTGGCCTGCTCGTAACCCTTGTAACATGGGGCTGGCAGCATAATTTAGAACTAGGGCTGATTGTCGGTATTGCAATGTCGCTTAATATGACTATTGCCACTGTGATTGGAACCTGCACACCATTAATATTAAAGAAATTAAAAATTGATCCCGCAGTCGCTTCCGGACCGGTTATTGCTACAACAATTGATGTTATCGGACTTGCTATTTACCTGACACTTGTTACATGGTACTTGATTAGTTTGTAACCGGCAGGCAGGACGGAATTATTGTGGAAGAAAAAAGATACAATCAATACAGCAGTTATTTAAAACGAAAATTCGGGGCAAAAGTTTATAAAATAACGATTGATGCCGGATTTTCCTGCCCGAACAGAGACGGAACAATTTCAAACTGCGGATGTATCTTCTGTGATGACGGCGGAAGTTTTTCACAGGCGCATTCCAATCAATTAAGTATAGAAGAACAGGTTAAAATCGGCGCGGAAACTTTGAAAAAAAGATTTAAAGCTGAAAAATTCATGTCATATTTTCAGGCTTTTTCTAACACTTATAAACCGGCTGATGAGCTTGAAAAAATATACAAAGCCTCACTTACACATCCTGATATTGTCGGTCTTTCTATCGGCACACGCCCTGACTGTATTGATGATGAAAAGCTTAAAATAATATCATCTTTTACTCCGGATTATTACACCTGGATTGAATACGGACTTCAATCCGTACACGACAAAACGTTAAAAAAAATTAACCGCGGCCACGATTATGCGTGCTTTTTAAAGGCTTATAAAAAAACAAAATCATACGGTATAAATACTTGCCTGCATGTTATTCTCAACCTTTTTGAAACTTATGACGAAATGATGGAAACTGCAAAAACTATTGCGAAATTAGAGCCGGAGGGCGTAAAGATTCACATGCTGTGTGCGCTTGAAGGTACAAAGCTGGCTGAAATGTACAAAGCCGGAGAGATTGATTTTATGTCGGAAGATGAATATGTAAATACAGTTTGTGATTTCTTGGAATATTTACCTCCCCAAACCACTATTCACAGGCTTGCAGGAAACGGATTAAGAACGGAACTTGTGGCACCGCGCTGGATAGGAAAAAAACTGGACTGCCTTAATAAGATTGACAGAGAGTTTGAGCGCAGAAATTCTGGACAGGGCGCAAAATTTGCACTATAATACACCTATGGATAAAAAAGTAATTTCAACAAACAGAAAAGCTTTTCATGATTTTTTGATTTTTGATAAATTTATTGCAGGGATTGTGTTAACAGGAACAGAAATAAAATCCATAAGAAAAGGAACGATAAATCTTAAAGATTCGTTTGCAAAGATTGAAGATAATGAAGTTTTTCTCTACGGAATGCATATCTCACCATACGAGCAGGGTAATCGATTTAACCACAAGCCTGACAGAGTGAGAAAACTGCTTTTGAATAAACGGGAAATCTTAAAAATTCAAGACAAAGTAAAAAAAGACGGTGTAACAATTATCCCTTTAGAATTGTTTTTAACCCATGGTTTTGCTAAAATAGAGCTGGGGTTAGCAAAAGGTAAAAAACTTTATGACAAACGCGAGTCAATTACCCGAAAAACTCAGGACAGGGATATGGCACGTATGATGAAACGATAGTGCAGGTTACAAACAGGTTTAGTGTATATTATAGAAAGAGGAATGGCGGATGTTTAACAGAGAATCAATTTTAAAAAGTTTAAATTCTGAAAATTATTATATAGATAATCATTCGCTTGATTTGTTTTTAGAAGACTGGAAAATCGAATCTATATATGAAGATGAAGACGGACTCGAATTCTACGATGATCTGGCTCTTGAAAAAATAAAAAAAGGCATTTCTCTAAAGGCTCAAGGTTACAGCGACGAACAAATTATTACAAAACTTTCAAGAATGGAAGCTAAAGTCGAAAAAAACGAAGAACCGGTTAAGCCTGTACAGCCTGTAATTTTAAGCGATTGTAACGAAGATCATCAAAATAATTCAACAGAAATGGTTGTTAAGGAAGAAGCTGCACCGGAAATTATACCTCAGGGCAAGAGCTTTACACTTGATGTTTCAAGCCAGACTCTGCAAATGCTTGCAGAAGCTGTTGCTAAAAAAATCAGCGACGACATTACAAATTCCGATATGGCAACAAGGCTTATTGAAGCAGGCGGATACAAGAGAGATAATGAAATTCTCGCGAAACAGGTAAAGGAACTTTTAGAACATAATAAAGAACTTTCCCAGAGAATTGAACAGCTTGAAAGTCACGCATCAAAAAGTTTCTGGGCGCGTTTCCGCAGCAAACGTTAAGATATTATGAATCAAAAATATAAAGAATTCTTAAAAGATTTCGACTCAAGGTTAGAAAATTATTTCAATCAACATGAATCCCATATCCATTGCGCAGCCGGATGTTCATCCTGTTGTGAAAAAGGTGATTATCCCCTCTCACAGCTTGAGCTTGAATACCTTATGCAGGGTTATATTGACCTTGATAACGAAACTAAAATAAAGGTTCAAGAAAACATTAAATCAATGGCTAAAGGTGGGAAATGTCCCTTTCTGATTGACAAAAAATGTTCTGTATATCCGCACCGTCCGATAATCTGCAGAGTTCACGGACTTGCTTATTTGTGCAGAGATGGCAAAGTTAAAGTTCCGTTTTGTGTCAATGAAAATAAAAATTATTCAGATGTGTACCGGAATAATGAAATTGTAATAAATCCCGTAACAGAAAATCTTGATACACCAAATGTTCTTAAAGAGTTTGATTATGGAGAAATAAGAAACCTTTACGATTGGATAAAATAAAAAGCCCTTCAGAAAAATCTAAAGGGCTTTTTGTTTTTATTATTTGATTTTACTCTTTCAGGAACGTTTCGTAATTTCTTGCAAGCAGGTGTGTTCTTATCTGGTTTATGAAATCCAGCGCAACACCGACCATGATTATAAGAGACGTAGCTCCGATTCCCTGCAGGGTTGTAATCCTTGTGATATAACTTGCAAAAGCCGGAACCAGCGCAATTATACCCAGACCTAACGCTCCGATAAATGTTGTTTTAGTCAAAATCTTATCGAGAGCTTCCGCAGTCGGTTTACCCGGTTTAATACCCGGAATTGATGAACCGTATTTCTTAAGATTATCAGCAATTTCCTTCGGCTGCATATTCGGCATAATTGATGCATAGAAGAAAGTTAAGCCGACAATCATTACGAAATATATAACATAATAAATTATACCGCTCGGATTAAAAAATTTGTTCAGTACTATAATTACATTCTGAATCCATCCTGCCGGTAAGTTTGCCTGACCAACAAGGCTCAAAATTGTAGACGGGAATAAAAGAATTGCTACCGCAAAGATAATCGGCATAACCCCGCCCGGATTAAGTTTAAACGGAATGAACGTATTTACTCCGCCGTAAACCTTGTTGCCGACCTGTCTTTTAGGATTAACAATAATAACTTTTCTTACAGCCTCCTGCATTATTACAATGAAAACCATTGTAACAAAGAAGATTGCAAGTAAAAGAATTAATCCCCACATCAAAGATGAGTCGTTGGAAACCATTTGCGCCGTTCTTGATGAATAGAGCGGAATACCTGATAAGATACCCACAAAGATTATCAAAGAGCCGCCGTTTCCGATACCTTTTTCGGTAATCAATTCAGACATCCACATTACAAGTACAGAACCTGCCGTAAGAGTGATTACAGAAGAGATATAAAACATTGTATGATTCAATCCCGGAGTGATAGAACCCGGAAGGTGAGCCAGATAGCCCATAAAAATCATACCCTGAAAAGCTGCAAGCACAACCGTAAACAATCTTGTATACTGAGAAAGTTTACGTCTGCCGGCTTCCCCGTCTTCTTTCTGCAATTTCTCAAGTGCCGGAACTATTACTGCCATCAACTGCATAATAATTGATGATGTAATGTACGGTCCGATACCAAGTGCAAAAATTGAAACTTTACCGAGAGCGCCGCCGGAGAACAAATCAAGAAATCCTAAAATGTTGTTGCCGGAAGCAATTCTTGCAAAAATTTCATTATTTATACCAAATACCGGTAAATGAATACCGAAACGAAATAAGATAAGCATCACAAAAGTGAAAATCAGTTTCTCTTTCAAGCCTGATGCATTCCACATTGACATTAAATCTGCCGTTGTAGGCATTCTCATTCCGCCAGAGTGTGTTCCTGCCATTATACTAATTCAACCTTTCCGCCTGCTGCTTCAATTTTTTCTTTTGCTGATGGAGTTACGTAAGCTGCTTTTACAGTAACAGCCTTTTTAATTTCTCCACCGCCTAAAATTCTTAAGCCATCACAAGAAGGATGAACTTTTTTAATTTCTTTTAATGCTTCAAGAGAAATTACATCAACTTTTAAATCAGCCAATCTGCCAACATTGATTTGAGCATAATTTCTCTGATTGATAACCTGAAAACCTTTTAATTTAGGTAATCTTCTGTATGCAGGCATCTGTCCGCCTTCAAAACCTCTTTTTGAAGCTCTGCCTGAGCGTTGTCCTTCACCGTTGTGACCGCGGCAAGATGTTTTACCATGACCTGATGAACGGCCTCTGCCTACTCTTTTTGACTTGCCGGTTGCACCTTCAGCCGGTCTCAAATCTTCTAATGTTATATTTGTCATTTTTTCTTTCCTTTACTTTATATCAACTCAATTAATCAACTACTTTTACAAGATGTGAAATCTTATTTACCATACCCATAATTGTAGGAGTATTGTGATGTTCAACAACTTGGTCAGTTTTCTTTAAGCCCAATGCCTGAGCAACTTTGCGCTGTGCTTCAGAACAGCCGATTAAACTTCTTACAAGTTTTATTTTTATTTGTTTTGTTTCTGCCATTTTATTATATCCTTTTTTTATTATTTCATTTCAAACCAATAACTTGAATAGCCTACTAGTTTAATAATTCAGCCATTGTCAAACCGCGTTTTTTAGCTACTTCGTTGAACGGTCTCAATGATTTAAGAGCTTCCAATGTAGCATTTGCAGCGTTAAGAGGTGATTTTGAACCTAAAGATTTTGAAAGAATATTTTCAATACCTGCAAGTTCAAGAACTGAACGAACAGCACCACCTGCGATAATACCAGTACCTTGAGATGCCGGTCTTAACATTACGGCACCTGCGCCTGAGCGACCTGTGATAGGGTGCGGAATTGTTGTTTTAAAAATAGGAACTGTAATAAGGTTCTTTCTTCCGTCTGCAATTGCTTTTTGGATAGCAATAATGACTTCTGAAGCCTTAGCACAGCCTACGCCGACCTGTCCTTTCTGGTTGCCGACAATAACAATTGCTCTGAAGCTTAATTTCTTACCGCCCTTTACTACCTTAGTTACACGACGGATTTGAACTACCTGTTCTTTCCATTCTGATTCAGGTTTTACTTCCTGAGTTTCTACTTTTTTCTTTCTGCCGCGTTGTTTTTTTGCAGGAGCTTCTGCCGCAACTTCTTCAGCAGCAGTTTCCTCAACAGCAGCTGTTTCTTCTGCCATTTCTACAGTTTCTTCGACTTGTGTCTCTAATTTTTCTTCTGACATGTTAAACCTTTCTTTGTTTACATATAATTTGTTCTACTTATTTTTTATTTAAACAACTAAATACCTAACATCAAAAAACACCTTTTCAGGCATTTACAGAATATTTAATTGTGGGTTACTTTCTGACATGAAAATATTAATATAAATGCGTTTTAATTGCAAGCGCAGAGGGGTAAATCTTGTAAACATTTGTAAAGCGGAGTAAGTCTTTGGCTTAAAGAATTAATGCAAAACATTGTAATGAATAAAGAAAGCATACAGAACGCCGAAAATTGCACCTACAAAGACCTGCATAGGCGTATGTCCGAGAAGCTCTTTTAATTTACCTCCGGCTTCCGCAAGATCCTGTTTATACAAGTCCATTATAATCTTGTTTAAGCATGCAGCCTGTTTACCTGCAGCACGCCTCACTCCTGCGGCATCATACATTACAATAAATGCATACCCCAGAGCAATTGCAAATTCTACCGAATCAAAGCCTCTGATAAGACCTACTGCCGTAGAAAGCCCCATTACACCTGCAGAATGAGAACTCGGCATTCCGCCCGTTGTGGTAAATAGCCTTAAATCCAGACTTCTTTTCATTATAAGATGTAAAAAGCATTTTATTGTTTGAGCGACTACTATTCCTGAAAATGCAATAAATATTACCTCATATCCGGTTCCGTATATTTCTCCCAAGTTCATTTATCACTCCTGATTCTGTTATTCAACTTATCTAATATCTCTTCTAGTACTTTTGAATGGTACTTTTCTATTATACCATAACATTCTTTTATCAGATTCTCAAACCTGTTTTCCGCTTCTTCTAAGCCATACAGCGAAACATAAGTTAGTTTTCCGCTGTTTTTATCTTTGCCTACGGTCTTACCCAGCTCTTCAAAAGAAGATATTTCATCCATAATATCATCATAAATCTGGAATGCTAGACCGAATTTTTTTGCAAAATTATCAAACTCTTCTATCGTTTTTTCATCTGCATTTGCCGCAATTGCACCTATTCTTACCGCAAGTCTGAACAAAACCGCGGTTTTATTCAAATGAATAAAATCCAGCGTTTCTTCCGGTGATTTTACAAATTTGCCGCCTTCAGATTCAATATCTACAACCTGACCGGCAATAAGTCCGTAAGCTCCTGCAAATTTTGTATACTCATGCAAAATTTTTATGATTTGCTCTGATGAAAGCCCCTCTGACTTTTCGATTATAAGCTGGGGAGCGAAAGTCAAAAGCGCATCGCCCGCAAGAACAGCGTTTGCTTCTCCAAAAACTTTATGGTTAGATGGTTTGCCGCGCCTGAAATCATCATTATCCATGCACGGAAGATCATCGTGGATTAAACTTTGTACGTGAAGCATCTCTATTGCACACGCTGCAGGCAGTACTTTATTTATATCCGCGCCGAGGATTCTTGCTGTCTCTAAACACATAACCGGACGCAAACGTTTTCCCGGCAGCATAAGAGTATATTTCATTGCCTTAAAAATATCCTCCGGATAGGAAATCGGCATATATTCGTCCAAATGTTTGTCAACAAGATCAATCAATTCTTTCATTTTCGACATCCTTATAAATATTTTGTTTTTTAGTATTTCTGGAAACTTCCCTTTTTCTTGAACTTATTTTTACAGCAGTCTTATTATGCTGCTGCTTATGCAGGGTTTCAGTCTTAACTCCCTGATATTTAACTCTTTCTTTGTACTCTTTTGCCTCTTCGACAAACTCTGTATAACTCTGATACCTTGTCTCATCAATCTCATCAAAATGCTCTTTTACGGCACAGCCGGTTTCAGTAAGGTGCAGGCAGTCTTGAAATTTGCAATATCCTTTATACTTTGCAATTTCTTCAAACAAGTCACCGACTTCGTTCGGCAGCAAAAAATCAAATTTCAAATGGCTAAACCCCGGAGTATCAACAATTCTTGAATCTTCACCAACGGAAATAATTTCACAATGTCTTGTGGTATGCGTACCTCTTCCTGTTTTATCGCTTACATTTTTTGTCCTCAAGTTCATCTCAGGCGCTGCAGCGTTAATCAAACTTGATTTTCCCACACCTGAAGCCCCGCAAAGAACAGAAGTTTTACCCCTGAGAATTTCCCTAAAATCTTCTATTCCGTAACCTTCGAGCGCAGATGTGAACAAAATATCATACCCTAATGGCTGGTAAATCGAAAAAACTTTTTCTATTGTTTTATCATCTTCTGACAAATCGTTTTTATTAAAACACAAAACCGCCGGTAAATTATGGTACTTTGCAAAGGCAATATACCTGTTCAGCTGACTAAAACTCAAATCCGGTTCTTTCACTGCTGAAATAATTATTACCTGATCGACATTTGCAACAGTAGGGCGTGTTATAAAATTTTTTCTCGGCAGAATTTTTTCGACAGCCCCGTTTTCAAATTCCGCATAATCACCGACATATATCTTTTGTTTTTGTTTTTTCAGGACTTCACGGACTTTGCACTCATAATCAGCACCGTCAGAATGAAGATAATAAAAATCCGAATGTATTTTAAAAATCTGTCCTTTTTGCATAAAACAATTCTAACATAAAACATAATTGTTATTGTTTATAAATAAATTGTAGTAAATTCTTTTAAAATCGTGTATAATATTTATACAGAGATTTTAAGGAGAAGGTACATGCCGGTTATAGAAGGTTTATTAACAGTCACAAATGAAAAGTTTTGTATTATAGTTTCCCGTTTTAACGAGTTTATAAGTTCTAAGCTTCTGTCAGGCGCGCTAGATGAACTTAAGCGCCACGGAGTAAAAGAAGAAAATATTGATATTGTATGGTGTCCCGGAGCTTTTGAAATACCTGTTCTTGCAAAAAAATGCGCAAAATCAGGAAAATATAATGCCGTAATAGCCTTAGGCGCAGTAATCAAAGGTTCAACTTCGCACTATGACTATGTTTGCGCGGAAGTTTCCAAAGGAATTGCTGCAGTAAGTCTTGAAACAGAGATTCCGGTAATATTCGGAGTACTTACAACCGACAATATTGAACAGGCAATCGAAAGAGCCGGTACAAAAGCAGGGAACAAAGGCTCTGACGCTGCTAAATCTGCAATCGAAATGGCAAATTTAATAAGTAAGTTAGGTTAGTAAAATACGTAAATAATAATCGGTTTAAGCGCCGGCTATTGTTTACCCGAAGGAGTGTGTGTTATGAGTGAAGTAATTACAGAGTACAGAAACGAAAATACCAAAGATATTGATTTGCTCTCAACAATTGATATCGTGAGAAAAATTAATGAAGAGGACAAGCTCGTAGCACTTGCTATTGAAGATGAAACTCCTAATATTGCAAAAGCCATTGATATTATTGCAAAACAATTCCTCATGGGCGGAAAACTTTACTATTTCGGCGCTGGTACATCAGGCAGAATCGGGATTCTTGACGCTTCGGAATGTCCGCCGTCATTCGGCGTACCGGAAGATATGGTAACAGGAATTATTGCGGGCGGAGATAAAGCTATCAGAACCGCAGTCGAAGGCGCAGAAGACGACTTCGATTTGGGCGTTAAAGATGCTCAGGTTTTAACTGATCAAGATGTCTGTGTTGCAATTTCCGCAAGCGGAAACCCTAAATACCTGCTGGGTGTTCTTTCTCAGGCAGATAAGGTAAACTGCAGAACAATTGCTCTTACCTGCAATCATAAGGCTTTAATCCTTGAAGAAGCAGGACTCGGAATCTGTGTTGAAGTAGGGCCTGAAGTTATTGCAGGCTCAAGCAGGATGAAAGCCGGTTCTGTTCAAAAAATGGTTTTGAATATGCTATCTACTGGAGCTATGATTAAGATTGGCAAAACTTATGAAAACTTTATGATAGACTTGATGCCAACTAATGAAAAATTAAAAGACAGAGCGATTAGAATCGTATCCGAAATTGCAGATGTTAATAAGTCTTCTGCCCTGCAAACATTACTTGATTGCGGATGGAGCGTTAAAACTGCAATTGTAATGCTTAAATGTAATCTAAGTAAGAATGAAGCAGCCGAATTATTGCGTAAAAATTGTGGAGTATTAAGACGTGCCCTTAACAGTTTTTCGAAGCTCTAATTGAAATATTCGATAACAGATTGAGCCATAATATCAGCATAATTTGACATTAAAGTTGGATTTGAAAGTCTTTCTCTCCCTTTTTGTGTTGACATAAATGCAACTTCCCAAAGTACACCCGGAATTTTTTGATTATTCAAAGGCGCCTTGAGTAACCCTGTTCTTGAATCATTTACTGAACTCTGCGCGTAATCTTGTTTGCCTTTAAAATTAAAAGCTTCAGAAGTTGATATATTCTCATTCTTAGGAATCCACTTGTCAAAATTCTTTTCCATTATATTGGCAAGTTTTATACTGTTTTTCTTAGGTTCACCGGAAACACCCGTTTCTCTGTAATAAATCTGAGTTCGGTCTTTTGTATTTGGTGCTGAATTTACGTGTACTGAAATAAACATATCTGCTTTATTGTTACTCTTTCGAACTTCTTCTGCTATCAGACGTGCTTTACCTTGCAAGAATATTACTTTTGCACCTTGTGCACATAATCTATCTTTTAATTTCATTGCATTATCGTAATTTAATAACCATTCATCATCCAAGCCTTTTAGTCCAGGAGTTCCTATATCTGTACCCGCTTGTGAATAGCCGTGTCCTGCATTTACAATAATAGTTTTCCCTGACAACTTACCACTTCGTGTCGGTTCAAAAACTTTTCTTGTCGCAATAACTTTTCCATTAACTTTCATTTTTTTCTGAAGTAGTGGACGTTTTGCGAGTTTTGCTTCACTACTCATATTAATAGTTTCAGTTTTTGTATTTGTTTTCTCATCTACTGTAACCTGCTTTTTATCCTCTGAAACTGCATAATCTGAGTTGTTATAAATAACTACAATCTTCTGGCCCGGATGTATTGCATCACTATCCAAGTTATTAATCTTCTTCAAATCTTTAACGCAAACTCCTACAGATTTTGAAATTTTTGTCAGAGTATCGCCTTTCTGAACCTTGTATACAAAACCTGGAATTTCTAACATTTGACCTTCGGAGATTTTATCAACATCTTCAATATCGTTCAAGTCCTTTAAAATTTCTATTGTTAAACCAAATTTCTTTGATATCTGGAATAAGTTATCTCCTTTTTCTACCTTATATCCTAATTTTTGAATTTTTATTTTTTGACCTACGTTTATTTTATTCTTATCAGAAATATCATTATCCTTACAAATTATATCTTCCGTTGTCTCGTATTCTCGAGCCAAACTCCACATCGTATCACCTTTTTTAATTTCATAATCAACACTGATTAAATTAAATGCACCTTCTTTTTTAACTTCACCGATTTCAACCATTTTTTGGAAAGTTGATTTTTCTTCTTCTACAACTTGTTCTTTATCTTCACTGCAAAATAAATTTTTGAAAAATCTTCCCACTGACTTAAAGAAATTTACAACTCCATCCCAAGCTCTTGACCAAAAAGATTTTTTCTCAGATTTTTCTTCTGTTTGATTTTGTTCATCTTCAGACTTATCCACATCTTCTATCAATTCCTCTGTTTCTGTATTTACAGATTTAACAGAATCTACTTCTAAAGCTTTTTCAATAGCTTGAGAAGCTTTTATGTTCTTTAAATATGGAACATTTAGTTCTGAGCCTAAAACTATTGTTTCCGGATTATTGTTTATGCGTTTAAATTCTTCATAAAAAGTTTTAAAATCAACACCTTGCTTTTCTGCTAATTTATCATATGCATTTTTTGCTACTGCGAAAACTCCTTTGCCTGCAAAGCTTTTGTCTACTAATATCTTTCCGGATTCTGCACTCTTTGCTTCTCCTGAAATCTTACCTGTTGTATATTGTTCATAAATTTTATTTAATTCTTCCTTATCGATACCATTTGCATCAAAACATTTTACAGCTTTATCGTATAAATTTTTTATTGCAATATCCGCCTCTTTGCGTTCTTTACCTGACAAGTCTCTTACAGACAAAATTGCACGGCTTAAACTCCTTCTATATAAGCCAGGATCTTCCGTAGTTTCTCCTTTTAAGTTGACACAATGAATATTAGCAACTACTTCTGACCAATTATTTTGTGCAACTGCGCTCTTTATAATTTTACCTATTTTATCTGGACCTTTGTTGAAAGATAAATCTATTAATGCTTCTTTTATTGATTTTGGCATAGAATCATAAGCTTTTTTACCAACTTTGTTCCTCACATATTTTGCATGCTCTTCTATATGTTCAGAAAGTCTTTCATAAGCCTTTGCCTGAGTAGTTGTAGCGGTTTTAGAATTTCTTAACCATTCTCCAAAACCGACCGTTTTATGCCCGCCCTTATCCTTATAAGCGACTGATACAGCTTCATAATAATGTTCACTGTCACCTTCATAATATCTGATTAAGTCTACAAGATGTTTATGAGATTTTTCTATTGCAGTATGGTTGTCTTTCAACAAAGACCAAGAATATTCTTTTATACCAGCATTATCAACCGCTTTTTTTATAAACATAAGTTCATTTTCGGTCACCACTCTTTTGCGTCTGTATTCATCTGAAGGCGGAGTTACTAGTGAAAGATGTAAGCTATCAGACAATTCTGTCCGAGCTTGTGAAGATTTCATAGTATAAAAATGTGTATTTAAGCTTTCTAATTTTGCCTCGGTTATTCCCATGCAAAAACCTCTTTAAAATCCTTGTGTTATATATAAAAAGTTTCTGCTATAGAAATAATTGCCCTTTGTTAATAAATATTTACAAAATAAAGTAGCTGAAGTAATTTTATAGTATAATGGTTTATTATGGAGGGGTTTGATTTATGAAACTGACAGTACTTGGACCTGGCTGCTGGGGATTAACGTTAGCCTGGCTTTTGAATGACAACTTTGATAATATTGTCGTTTGGGGCAGAGAAAGCGACCTTAATGATGAACTTGTTATCAACAAACATTGTTCAAAGCCTCTGGAAGTACAGTTGGACAAAAAGGTCGAAATCACTTCAGATTTAAAAAAGGCCATTGACGGAGCTGATATTATTTTATCAGTTGTTGCAACCAGCGGAGTAAGAAGTGTATGCGAACAGCTTAAAGCTGCAGGCATTAAACCAGAACAGCCTCTTGTTAACGCTTCAAAAGGGCTTGAATTAAATACCCTGATGCGCATGTCAGAAGTTATCAAAGATGTGCTTCCTGAACAGAAAATTGTAATTTTATCAGGCCCGACACTTGCAAAAGAAGTTTTGATGGGCAAGCCTACAGCCGCCTGTGTTGCCTGCGAAGATATAGAAACAGCGGAATTTGTACAAAAAGCCTGCAATGTTCCAAACAGATTCAGACTCTATACAAATACCGATGTAATCGGGGTTGAACTAGGCGGAAGCTTAAAAAATGTTATAGCAATCGCTTCCGGATTTGCTCATACAATGGAGCTTGGCGATAACTGCATGGGAAGCCTCTTAACAAGAGGAATGGCAGAGATTGTGAGACTTTCTGTCAAATTGGGAGCTAATCCTTCGACTTTATACGGACTCTCCGGAATGGGTGATTTGATTGCAACCTGCTCAAGCCCGATGTCAAGAAATTACACTGTAGGCGCAATGCTCGGTAAGGGTAAAAAAATAAATGATATTCTTAACGAACTCGGCTCTGTAGCGGAAGGCGTAAAAACATCTAAGGCCGTATGCGATTTGGCCGAAAAGTTAGGTGTGGAAGTTCCTGTCTCAAATGCAATTTATGAAGCGGTATACACAGATATTACTCCGGAACAAGTTTTGTCAAAGCTTATGAACAGAAAACTCAAAAAGGAAGAAAGTTATGTTTAAATATGCCGTACATTATCTGAAAAACACTTTTGTTCCTCTAAACTGTCCTGACAATGTTAATCTTGACTGCGGAGCAATGGTTATTGCAAGAACCGAAAAAGGAGAAGAAGCTCTAAAAGCGTTTCTTGTAAATGATGAAATAGCCAAGTTGTTTTCCGAATCAGATAAAACACCGGCACCTTTTGAGTTTATAAGGGTTATGACCAAAGAAGATATGATGTTTCTGGAAGAATTAAAAAAAGAAGAAGTTACATCTTTCTTCAAATGCAAAGAACTGGTAAAAAAGCATAACCTTAACATGAATCTGGTTCAATGCAGAATAACATTTGATAAAAGAAAAATTTCATTTTATTATACTGCACCTGAGCGCGTAGACTTTAGAGAACTTTTGAAAGATTTAACGCAGGTTTTCAAAAGAATGAGAATAGATTTGCGTCATATAGGCGTAAGAGATGAATCTTCAATAATGTGCGGCTGCGGAATCTGCGGAAAACCGTTCTGCTGCTCAAGTTATTTGAGAAAATTTGAATCAATAAACGTAAAACTGGCAAAAGATCAGGGAATGCCGATTGCGCCGTCAAAAATTTCCGGCACTTGCGGCCGATTATTATGCTGCCTGACTTACGAGTATTCTAATTATATAGAGGCCGCAAAAGGTATGCCGCCTATCGGATCTACTGTTATGACCCCACAAGGCCTAGGCAAAGTATGTTTTATACAATTTCTTAACAATTCTGTTGCGGTTAAATTTGAGGATGGTAAAATTAAAGAGTATAGTAAAACAGATATCGAAATGGTTGATGCTGACGTTAACGTTGATATCGAGATACCAAATCTTAATAATTACTCAACCGACGAAAAAGTAGATGCAAAACAGTTAAAACAACTGGAGGATGATCGAAACAGCTCAACCGGGAATGTGTAAGAAAGTGCAGAAATTATGAAAATCCAATCAATTAATCAATCCCCAAACCCGAATTTCGGGAAACTTATAATACAGCCGGGCAGCTTTGAAGTTTTAAAACAATCAAAGTATTTTCCGGACAAAAGCTACCCGAACTACAGTAAACATCTTTTAAATTTTTACAAACAACTGCTGCAATTAAAAAAACAGGCAATGAACAATTCTGTATACAATGTCGTTATTAAACCGGATAATAAAAAAGGTAAAGTTGTAATTGAAAATGCAGAAGGGCGCGAACAAGCAGGATTTATAACATCATTTGATGATTTATTGAGAGTACGCTCTATGGAGCCTAAAAGAACTCTCACAGAAAAAGAAGAACCTTCTATATACAAACGTCTGATACACAATTGGCAAGTCAAACGTTCTAATAAAAAGTTAGCAAATAAAAGTTTAAAAATGGATGAATATCTGAATATTATATATAATAATCTAAAAGACATTATCGTTAATGCAGACTGCCTGGCAGATATGCAAAAGTTAAAACAAAAGTAGGAAAGGATTGATTTATGCTTGAAAGAATTGAAAAACTGCAAGTAATCTCACTGGGAGTTCTTATCGGACTGGCGCTTGTTGTGTCAACCAAAATGGTTTCATCCTCTATTTCAAACAATGTAATTTCCGTAACCGGCTCCGCATTTGAAATTGTAAAATCTGACTCCGGTTCACTGGATTTTAATGTTGTTGTAAAAAGAAACACAAAACAAGAAGCATACGCAACTATGCAAAACCATCTTAAAATAGTTGAAAAATATCTTAGTGAAAAAAACATTAAAGATGTTGAAAGAAAAACCATAAACGGATATTACACATACAAACGAGATGCAAAAACAGGTGCTTATACTGATATTCAAGATGCATACAATCTTTACCAGCCAATGCAAATCCATTCTGACAATGTAGAATTAATTAAAGAAATCTCTAACGATATTACAAGTTTAATTAATCAGGGTGTCGATATAAATGTTTCTCCAGCTTCCTATGATTATTCAAAACTGCCGGCATTGAAAGTTACTTTGCTTGAAAAAGCTTCACAGGATGCGAAAAACAGAGCAGCATCAATGTTAAAACCTACCGGAAATTCTGTAGGAAAAATCCAATCTGTAAGAATGGGTGTTTATCAAATAACCCCTGTTGATTCAACAAGCGTTTCCGATATGGGCATAAATGATACCACTTCTATCGACAAAAAAGTCACAGCAGTAGCAAATGTATCATTTAAAATAAAATAACGACAAGAAACCTCTCTCCTTTAAAAGAGAGAGGTTTTTAATTCTAACCCGGATATATTTTCGGTATTGCATTAATATATAATACGTGTTAAAATGTAAATATCACAAATAAGAAGAGGATATTTCTATGGATGTTAGCTCAGTAGGATACGGAAGTGCACTAACCCCTGAAGTTCAAGCGCAGTATGCAGCTAAATGTATGAGTATGTCGCAGCAGACAAGTTATATTGCCGGCTCATTAATTCAAGACACAGTTGAAATTTCTGCAGAAGCACTTGCAAAATACACGGAAGAAATGAATGCAAGCATTGAAAGATTATTATAAGAAAATGTTTACATAATAAAAAACGACTTGTCAAATTGATAAGTCGTTTTTTATTGTTATAACCAAATCCACCCTTATATCGTGTTCCTGAGGACAAATGGTATCAACAATCAACTCTTGAGGAAGGCATACAACCTTTTTACCTTTAAAATCTTTTAGAAATCTGTCATAGAACCCGCCCCCGTAACCCAGCCTGTAATTATTTTTATCACAACACAAGGCAGGAACAACAACAAGGTCTATTAAACTTTTATCACATGCTGGCAAAACCGGCTCCAATGTTTTAAAACAAGAGACACAGAGCTCATCTCCTTCGCCATAAGGGCAGCAAAGTAAATTTTCTCCGTCAACTTTAGGCAAGAAAAAATTTTTTGACTTATCTTTTAAGAGTGAAAGCAAGTTCACCTCATCTTTCAGAGGATAAAAAAGCATAATATTTTTTGCCTGTTTATATTCTTTTGACGCCATTAACTTATCAGCCAGCAAGTTTGAATCAAAACTCAGTGTTTTACGCAAAGCTTTTATTTTTTTTCTCAATTCTTCTTTATTCAATTCTACCGCCTAAACAATTGCACCGTGACTTGCATCTTGAACGGTTCTTGCATATTTTTTCAAATATCCCGTGGCTTTTGACACAAAAGGCTTAAGTTTTCTGCGCCTTCTTCCAAGTTCTTCATCAGATACAACCAGATCCAGAGTACGTTTGTTAATATCAATCTTAATCTTATCCCCGTCTTTAATAAGCGCAATAACTCCGCCGTCAGCAGCTTCCGGGCAAATATGCCCGACGCAGATTCCTCTTGTTCCACCCGAAAATCTGCCGTCAGTAATTAATGCCGCCTTTGTTCCAAGCCCTTTACCCACAAGAAGAGAAGTCGGCGCAAGCATTTCTCTCATGCCGGGACCGCCCTTAGGTCCTTCGTAACGTATAACAACAACATCTCCTGCTTTAATTAAATCATTTTCTAAAGCACTCATAGCTTCTTCTTCCGAATCAAAAACTTTTGCGGTTCCCTCAAACTCATAGCAGCTTTCATCCACTGCAGAAATTTTGATAACAGAACCTTCCGGCGAAATATTACCGTACAAAATACCAAGCCCCGGTTTGGTAGTAAAAGGTTCTGAATACGGATGAATTACTTTTTTGTCGGAATAAACTCCTGCAAATTCACGATTCGGAACAAATTCCGGCACGCTTTTGATAAGTTCGTCCACTACTGCAGGAATACCGCCCGCATTATGAAAACCTGTCATTGTTATATTGGAAGAAGGTTCTAATTTTACAAACTGATGAATTTTATAAGAAAGTTCTTCAAAGTCTTTAAGGGTAACCGGCGGAACAGTTCCAAAAGAAGTTACAGTATCATTAGCAAGCGCAAGAATGTGCAGGAAGGAATTGGTTGACCCGCCCATTGCTAAATCCGCTATTATTGCATTTCTGAGCGTATCCCGCGTTAATATATCCAGAGGCTTTTTATCCTCCTTAACCCATTCAACAATCTGCATTCCGCTTTCAAACGCAATTCTTCTTTTTTGAGAAGAAACAGCCGCAGAAGTTGCACAATACGGAAGACTCATACCCATAACTTCCGTTAAACACGCCATTGTATTTGCAGTATAAAGTCCTTGGCAAGCACCGGCAGAAGGGCAGGAAGCCTCTTCTAACTCAATAAGTCTTTCTTCCGTAATTTCACCGTTTCTGTATTTACCGATAGCCTCAAAAGCTCCTTTTATCATAGTAAGTTTTTCGCACCTGCTCTCACCGTCAAGCATTGGGCCTGCAGTTACGATAATTGAAGGAATATTGATTCTAGCAGCAGCAATTAGCATGCCGGGAGTAATTTTATCACAATTTGAGAGCAAGACAAGCCCGTCAAGCTGATGAGCATTAGCAACAGTTTCTATACAATCTGCAATCAAATCTCTTGAAGGCAGAGAATATTGCATTCCGCTATGCCCCATTGAAATTCCGTCACATACCGCAGGGACTCCAAATATAAAAGCCTGACCGCCCGCCGTATGAATACCTTTTTCAATCTGTCTTTCCAGATCTCTCATACCGATATGTCCGGGTACAAGGTCGGAAAAAGAACTTGCAATTCCGATAAACGGCGAATTCATATTCTTTTTTGAAACTCCCGTTGCCATTAATAAGCTTCTGTGTGGAGTTCTGGCAACGCCTTTTTTAATACTGTCGCTTCTCATAATAAAATCCCTTCCGGTGATATTTTACCACGAAAGAAGGGACAGAGGTTAGGATATCAAATTTATTTTATGCGCTCATTGCAGTCGCAACATTTTGCGCGGATACTAATACTTTTTCAGGAACCTTTTCTCCTGCCTGAACTTTTTGAAGAACTAATGACAATAACTGAGCCTGTCCTTCAGGAGTTTTCTTTTGCGCTTCTGCCTCCAGTTTAGTAGCTTCATCAGTAGGGATGATTAATTTCATAGCTTTACTTGCAAGAATTGAACCTGCAGCACCGCCTAAGAAACCGAGAACTGCGCCAACGGCCGTTCCTAACCCAGGACAAACTGCCGTTCCGATTGCAGCGCCGACTTTTGTTCCGATTGCGCCGCCTGCTGCACGGCCTATTGTCCATCCGATACCATCTGCGACTGACTTCAAACCGCTCTGTACAGTCTGAGTTAATGCAGAATCCGCACCGCCATTTTTGTATGCAGAAATTATCTTCGGTAAATCAATCAACATTCCAAATAATGCAAATGTTTTACCTTCTTTCAGACCCTGTTTCAAAAGTCCGGTCATTCCCGGTTTTACCGCTGCAGGAGCATTTACAGCTTTTTCTATATCAGCAGCTTTTCTTGCGATTCTTTCTTGAGGTGTGTAATTCTTTCCGCCAGTAATCTTATTCCATAATGTAGGCAGATATCCGTCCATACCTCTTGATGCCTTCAATGTTTCCGTTGCTCTTAAGATTGCTTTTTCATCACCTGATTTGATTGCATCAGCCATTATTTTTTCTAATTCTTTTCGTGATGTTTCACTAATCGGCTTCTGGAACCATTTTTGAATTATCGGGAATTTTTTCTGAGCACTTCTGTTAATTGCATGCAGCTGACCGTAAGCTTTTTGCATCAACTGAGGATTCTTTTCCCACAAAGCTTTTATTGCAGGATTTGATTTATCAAATACCTGATTTGTTACTTTTATTGCCTTAATTGAATTTATCGGGTGTTTAAGTACCTGCGGATTTTCCATAAAACCTATCATCAGGGCGCTTGTCCCTATATCGCCCCATTTTTGTACATAGGTATTGCTTTCTTTATAAAAATCGGCAAGAGTGTCTATATCTTTTGCAGAAGCAGCAGTTGTCTTGGCGGTTGTATTTGCTGCCGCAGGCTGAGAAATTACTCCGCTCTGAGAAGCTGCACCCTGTGCTCTCTGATTATAAACTCCCGAATTTTGCCAGTTATAATAAGGGTTATTATAATATGAAGGATTATAATATCCGCCATATAAGTTATTATTTGCAGCTTTATAGCCGTTGACATAGCTCGGGCAATTAGGATTTGCACCCAGCGCCCCGCCGTAAAGCATATATTCCATATTCGCAAGTGAATTTATCGGAAGTGTCATACTATAAAACCTAACCTATCTAAATTAACCTTCATATATATAAAGTCATTTATTGAGAAGAAATTGCCTAAATTGTAAAGAATTGTAAAAGAAAAATTTCTGTTTATTTTACCCCGAAAATCTGTTAAAATAGCTTTATGGCAGATTTAGTGGAAAAACTTAAAGAAATCGGATTTAACACTTATGAGGCAAAGGTCTATATTGCTTTATTAAAAAAGTATCCTGCTACGGGCTATGAAGTAGCAAAACTTGCCAATATTCCGCAATCAAGAACTTATGATACGCTAAAAGCACTCGAAGAAAAAAACATTGTAGTTTCCGCTAACACAAAACCCGTAACATACACGCCGATTAAACCAAAACAGCTTACTGCAAGCTATGCAAAAAAAATTAACTCAACGATTAATTATCTCGACAAACACCTTCCGGAAGTCAAAGACAACTACAACGAGCCGATTATTACGATAACCGGCAAGCAGAATATTCAGGATAAAATCATTGAAGTTATTCAAAATGCCAGACGTGAAATTTATATGGAAGTCTGGTCGCAGGATTTTAAAGTTTTTGAAAAAGAATTATTAAATGCTTATAACAGAAATGTCGAAATAAGAATCGTCGGGTATGACAATTTCAATTCAAGATTCGGTCTGATTTTTGAACACGCATTCGGGAGAGATATAGAGCTTTCACTCGGCGGAAGAATGGTAATTATTGCAGCAGACGACAATGAAGGTATTATCGGAAAAATTTCCTCTCTCAAAAATGATGTTTCAGACACAAATATTATATGGACAAAAAATAGAAGTATTGTCTTTATTATCAAAGAATTTATTGTTCACGATATGTACTTAATAGATGTTGAAGAAAATCTGGTTGAACAGATGAAATACATTTACGGCAAAGGCTTCAAGCGGCTTAAAGACAAAGTGCTCGGCTCTAATGCAACTTATATGATACACTAACTTATTCAGAAATCTCAACGTTTACAGAAGATTCTTCTTTCACTTCTTCTGCATTTTGTATTTGCTCTGCAGAAGCTTCTTCGGTAAAATTTTCAGTACTTATATGCTCCTCATCGTCTTCAGACATCTTGAATACAAGGTAAAAATCATCACCGACTTTAATATCAAGCTGCTCGCCTTCGCTTATTATAGATAATGGCGAAGATTCATAAGCATTCACAACACCTGATTTTAACCTGTTGTCCTGTTCATTTTTTACAATACCTTCTCCGAAAGAATAAGCTATTGAAAGTCCTTTAATAAAATAACTGCCGACAGCAAGAGCCGCTGTCTTCATAACTTTAAACGTAGGGATATTTTTTAACTCTTCTTTTGATAAAACATGTTTAGAATACTTGCCATAAATTTCGTCTTCAATTTTTATTGTTTTATCCCCTTCTATATAATATAAGGGCTGTACAAAGAAGGTAGCATTCCTCTTTCCGCGCTTCGGATCAATAATTTTCATAACCTTGCAATGCAGAGCTGAATCTTGAGCGATTGTATAACGCCCGAGTTCGGTATCTTTCATTACCCGAACCTCCAAGCTATCAGAGGGTTTGTCAGTCCTGAACTCATTTATTGCAACAACTTTCATTTGCACAGCCGCAAACGCTGCTGTCATCTGAAACAATAAACAAGCAAGTATTAAACAAAATTTCTTTATCATATAAACACCTATATTAATCTGTTTTTTTGTAAACTGTCAACAATATCTTTTATTGCAAGCTTTGTTTTTTGTATAAATTCTTCCGGACTTTCCGATTCCATCTTAGCCTGCAAAACATGCAAAATATCCGCCTGCATATATTGATACATCAAAGGACTTTTAACTATTGATGAAACAAGAGCCGGAGAAAATACACCCTTTGATAAAACAGAGATTACATTATTTATTAATCTCAACTCTTCTTTTGCCCAATCTTCAGTTTTAAACTTAAATCTCTGAACTTCTCCAAGAATGAACGGGGTTCCCATTGAAGAGAAAAGCAAAGGAATATCATCAAAACTTACATTTTTCATTCCTTCTATGTAAGCTCCAAAGCTTGTTGTATTATAAATTTCTTCAAACCCTAAATCTTTTATTAAAGCTTCAAAATGCTGAATAAACGCCGCATAATCTTCTCTTGTATTTACAAGTTCTCCTGTAACGGATTTTACTTTTACAAGATTCTTTTTGACTTTCGCAACTTCAATCTGGCTGTCTGAAACTTTGTTCATTGTTTCACCGGTCGAATAAATCACATCACCTTTAAAAGCCATATCCAGACCGGCAAAAATAATTTTACTGAAACCCAGCTGAACAGCTGCAACAAGAGCAAGTGTTGTTGCCGAACCGCCGCTTTCGTATGCGACAATATCATTGAACTCCGCAAGCTTTTTCACAACCATATCATTTTGCGAAAATGTTATAAAAATGCGTTTAAAGTTTTTTGTAAACAAAATACTATCTGATTTTATATCCATTATACAATTTGTTTTTGCACAAAAATCTTCCAATCCCGTAAGTGTAGGCTCTATTCTGCAAGAATCGAGACAAACTGTAAAATCAGGAATAATGCCGTTAGCTTCCAGCACTCTCAAAACTTTATTAACCGCAAAAATAACAAACTTATCTCTATTCGCTTTTATTTTTTCAAGATTTTCATTTAAAGAAGGCCCTGCCGCAAGAATTAATGCAGTCTGCCCGCTGAATTTATCTTTTAAATCAGATAATTTATATGCATTTGAACTGTTTACTGCATTTATATTTCTCAAAGTATTCATAAGCCATATCTTTGAAAACTTTGTAATTGTATTAATATCAACCATCTTGCTTCTGCAGGTTTCATATACTTTCTGCGTAAGCGCCAAAAGCTCCTGACTTTTTACAATTGCATAATTTTTCAAATATACAACTTCAACTTTATCTTTTGTAATATATACTTCAGCCAGCTTCCGCATCAACTCATCGAGGCTATCCGTAATATAAACTCTGCCGCTTGCAAGATGTTCGGATATATCTACATTATTCAAAACAAAATGCAAAACTTTTGTATCCGGTTCATAAATAAAAATCTTGCAGGGATATGTATTGTAAACCTCATCCAGCAAATAGCAAAGCCCGATACCAAAAGTAATGATAATGTCATTTTTATCCATCGGATTTTTTATTGAAGCCTTAAGCATATCCTTAACAGCTTCCCTAGGATTATTTATATCATCAAAAGGAACATCATTTTTCATCAAAAGATAATCGTTTGAAGGCGTCATACAATATGACATATCTTTGCTCGACTCTTCTAATGTAATACTTTCCAATCGGGACTTTAGCCCCGGATTATCTAAAAACTCTAAATTCCTGCTATACATACAAAATCCTTTTTGATGTTTTAATCTAAAAATATCATAATTTTCGGGTAATGTAAAGATTAAGACTTGTCTTTTTCATATCTGGCGTCCACATTAGCCTCAAACTGTCTGAAAATATCATTACCTACAAGCTGTTCAAGGCGGGAACGTTTTTCAAAAAAGCTTCCCCGAGCTTTTACCTGCTCATCGAGAGCTTCACGATAAAATGTATCGGTAATCAAAATTACCTCTTTTGATAAATTTTGAGCATTCTGATAGTTTCTGTAACGTTCCTTAACCATATCGGTTGCCATATCATAAAGCTGCCTTGCCGTCATATAATCGTAATACATATCAACAACTTTTTGCTGCAACTCATCTACTTTTCTTACAAGAATAATCATGTCCGCATCAGTTACCTGAGTATACTTATAATTTAATTCTCTTTCATCCTGTGACATTATACCCAGTGTATTGCCGCCGATTAAAGCCGCACTTGCAAGAACCGGATTTCCTGTTCCGGCACCCAAAAACGTTGACATACCCGCAATTGTTGTCAAGACCTTTTTCACGGCACTGGCATCCGGCTTATCCTTATCCGGATTTGACAATTTATATATTGCAAACTTTATGGTGTCACTCTTCGTTGCAGCACCCTGCCACAAAAGAGATAAATCTTCCATCATTGCATTAGAATCAATTTCTACAGACTTTGATACCTCCAGCGCCATTTTTTTTATGCTTAAATCCGCATAAGTTAAAGCCTCATTTAAAACATTCTCATCCTTTACTATAGCCGGTTTAACTTCTACTTTTCCGTTTATATCTATTTTATTTTCTGGAGAATCAGTCGTCCCGAGCCTGTAAAATAAGTCCTTTGGAGAGGTTACATCGTCCAGTTTCACTTCTGCAAATACCGGAAGCATTACGGAAATCAATAAAAATAAAGCTATAATTTTATTTTTTACCATTTTTACCACCTTTTCCGTCATCCTTATACAAAACAGAATTGAAATCATATTGATATAATTCCAGAGAATCGACAACCTTTTTTCCGGCAAGACGCTGAAGCTGAATATGATATTTTTTTGCTGACTGCTCCAGATTAAATTCCTGAATTCGCATCGCATCATAAAGAGAGGATGAAATAGCAATCTCCAAGACATCATGCCCTTCAAGCGCTTTTGAATAATTTCTGCTGTAAAGAATCATCTTTGAGCGCGTATCTTTAAGCTGGCTTAAAGTATTTTTATAATTATAATAAGAGCTTATCAAGGTATCCTGCAAAGTCTCAATCATACCAGCGAGTTCTATCAACTCGGTATCAGTAAGCGGAGTTTCCTGAGGCATTGTTTTCTTATTCAAAAGTCCCTGCGCAAGTCTGCCTGCCGAAAATGCAGATGTCTGCACTCCGTAATTTGCCCCCATTAAACTCGGAACAAAAGAAGCTCCGGCAATAATTGCAGAAAGAGTTTTTGCCATCAAAGAAGAATGAATTCTCCGCTGAGACTCCGGAGTAGCAAGTTTTTTGAGCGCAAATTCTATCATCTGGTTATTTTCTACAGTACCCTGCCAGAGTTTCTCCAAGTCTTTACTGTCATGCTCCTTTTGAATTTCGATTAAATGAGCAACCGTTTCGGAATCACTGACAAGAAGGGAGCCTTTTAACTGCTTTGAAGTAGAATCTATTGTAATCTGCGGTTTTTCTACGCCGTTTTTATCAAGAGTTACAACACCGTCTTCAGCCGCAAAAACAAATTGCGACATCAATAATACAGCTATTAAACTCACTCCCAAAAACTTCTTCATAATAAATTTATACTTTAAAAAGAGAGCTAAATCAACTTACCGGATATTTAACATCCAAAAACCTTTCTTATTTAGCTTTTAAATACTATATAAACAACAAAAAACATGCTATATTATTATTATGCAAAGAAGGACATACCTTAACGGAAGTGTAAAAAGCGGTAAAATAATGAGATGGCCGATTAACAATCTGGTCGTTTATATTGCACCAATGAAATTTTATTCAAAACCCGGAGAGGACGCTAAATTCCGCAAAATGGTTATTGATGCATTCAATGTCTGGTGTGCTGCAACAGGAGGAAAGTTAAGGTTTAAAGTTACAAGCGTACTTCTGGAATCAAATATCAATGTGGATTGGAAACGTGTTGACAGACAGGCTCTCGGACATTGTTATTTCAGCTGGGATCCGCAGGGCAGACTTTACGGAGCGGAAGTGGCAATCGGGCTAACTGACGGAAGAATTCACCAGAAATACGACAGTGACATTGAAGTTTATCACACAATTCTTCACGAAGTCGGACACGCACTGGGACTTCAGCACAGTCCTTATAAAGAAGATATTATGTACACCCCGCATCAGTATGGCGTTGCATCGCTTTCCGAAAATGACAAATATTCAATCAACTGGCTATACAGATTTCAAGCCGGAGCATCAGTAAAACAAATTGCTTCAAAATACGGAATAACTACATCATCTGATATCGATACGGTAATAAAAAAAATTGATGAGAAAAACAATTCCTCTGACGAACCTGAAAAAATGCAACTTTCAACAAGGAGAGATTTGTTACAGGAAGCCGCTAATATCGGGGATTTGAAGAGATATAACATGATGCTTCAAAATATTTCTCTATCTTCAAATGTTAAGAATTATTTAAATAATAACAGAAAAAATTAAAAATCAGGCAATTTTTTTCAACAAAATGTTTTTATAATCTTATAAGGTTAGAAACTATAAGGTTATTTAAATGATAGATCCTTTAACATTTAAAGCCAGCGTTGCGTATAATAAACAGGTTGAAGAAGAAAATGCCCATAAAGATTCTCCAAATCCCCTAAGGTTAAAAGTAAATTTATCAAGTCTGGCTGCCATATCTAATTATAATCAGGTTTTACTAAAACCGAAGTTTGACAAAGACACTATCGGCATAATAAACAGTGCCTCCGAAATGCTTAAGCAAACTCCAAACAGACTTGAGCTTCCGTATAGTTTTAAAACAGACGAAATAAACGGAGAAAGGATTTATGACAAGAACGGAACATTAAAACTTATTAAAGAGTATGCCAATGATACAATAATGGAATATTACCCTGCAGATAATCAGGAATTCATAAAAACAATACTTGAAAAAGACAAGTCAGGCAATATTATTTCCAAAATCGAACCCGTAAGGCAAGATGACGGCAGCTTTAAAACAAATGTTATTATTTTTGATGAAAAGATTAATAATAAATATACAATGTTTCAGGTAGAAGAAGGAGGAATTGTTAACAGTACAACCGAAATATTCGAAAACGGAAAAAACTTTAGAACACTCATATTTAATCCAAAGAATTTAAACCCCGAAAGATATATAGAATCTAAAGAAAACAATAACGGAGAATTTGAAATTACTGACTGCAGATTCGGCTCAAATCTGGAAGTCAAAGAATTGAGACAAATCACAGCTGCAAAAGAAGTCAATATTTCTTACTCCGGCAATAAAAAAACGATAGATGTCAGAAGAAAAATTCCTGAAGATTAATTATTCAATATACTTGCCGTCAAAGAGCTCCAGAACCATTTTTTCCTGATCGGTTTCCATTCGTTCAGGCTTTTTTGCTTTAGGAGCTTCCGGCTGCTCAGAATTATCAATTTCCGCAGCCTCTAGTATTTCTTCCTGCGCCTGAACAGCTTCTTCTGGCTGTAACTTTGGCTGTTCAGAGGATTTTACCGGTTCAGAAATTATGTTTTTTTTTTCTTCCAGCGGAGCTGAAGATACAGCTGCTGCCGGTACGGACGCCAGAGCAGCATCACCGCTTTGCGGAAGTCTTACAATAACTTTTGAATTTTGCTGATTGAACATCGTATTAGCGGCATCAATAAGCATTTGTTTTTTATTTGTATCGTTTATTTGCGATACGAGTTTGTCATTTTTGAATGTGATTACAACCTCATCCTCTGCTATTTTTACAGGAGTTGCAAGGTGTAATAAAGCTTTTGTTGCAGGACTTTTAATATTCACTAAAAGAGTCTGCCATAAAGTATTAATGTCATTTCCGTCAGGCTTCTTAGACATCGGAGGCGGAGTAAATTCTTCCGTATCAGGTTTAACAGTCTGTGCGGCTGGAGATTCTGCCGGCGGAATCGGAGCAGGTCTTGTTACAGGTTCTGTCTCTGTAGATTTCTGAATATTTTCAACCGGTTTTGATGCTGATACAGCAGGCTGCGGCGGCTGAATAACCGGACGTACAGGCTGTGAAACAGAAACACTTCCGTTTTCCAGAGCCTTTACCCTGTTTTGCAAATCAAGAAGAGTCGTATTTTCCGTCATATTTGCTAAATCAATCATTCCGACTTCCAGCCACAAATGTTGATTTGTTGCAAGTTTTACCTCTTTTATATAATAAGTTATTCTCTCGAGCAAAAAGACAATCTGCTGGGTTTCAAGCTGGTCTTTTTGTTTAAGCATTTCCGCAATTTGCGGTTCGTTTAGCCCTGTCAACTCAGGCAAAAGCTCTTTTCTGCAGGTTTTTATTATTAAAAGATTTTTAAAATACTCTGATAAGTTTGTCAAAATCTGCAAAGGTTCATTACCGGCATTGTAAATTTCGTTTAGAATTTCAATTGCTTCATTAGGTGAAGAGGCAATAATTTTGCCGCTGAGCTTATTTAAGGTATCAAAAGAGATTCTGCCTAAAATCGCATTAACATCATCTACGGTAACTTCTTTTGAAACCCCTAAAAGACTTAACTGATCTAAAAGCGAGATACTGTCGCGCATTCCGCCTGCAGAGTTTTTTGCTATTGCAAAAAGCGCATCATCGGATATATTAATTTTTTCATTATCTGAAATATACCTGAGGTGTTTAACAATATCTTCGGTTGTAATTCTTCTGAAATCAAACCTCTGGCAACGGCTTTTAATTGTATCAAGAACTTTGTGAACTTCTGTTGTTGCAAGTATAAAGATTACATTTTCCGGCGGTTCTTCCAATGTTTTAAGAAGTGCATTGAAAGCGTGATTTGTCAGCATATGAACTTCGTCTATAATATAAATTTTATACTTGCCATTTACCGGAACATACTGAATTTTCTCTAAAATATTCTGCGTATCTTCAACTTTTCTGTTACTTGCAGCATCTATTTCAATTACGTCAATAGGAACAGAATTTGTAATATCTCTGCAGCTTTCACACTCTCCGCAAGGATGAATTGTCGGCCCGTTTTTGCAATTGAGAGATTTTGCCAGAATCCTTGCCGTAGAAGTTTTTCCCGTACCGCGGGGACCGGTAAATAAAAATGCATGTGCAATTTTTCCAAGCTCAATTGCGCTTGTCAGGGTCTTTTTTATATGTTCCTGACCTACAAGCTGTTCCAGCGTCTGCGGACGATATTTTCTGTATAATGGTACATAATTCCCGCTCATAAGACAAGTTTAGCATAAAGAGATATTAAGGTAAACAACAAGACAGGAGCTTTTAGTATGCTAAATATTTCTTTTTCTTAGAGTCAAAAACAAATGTTTCATAGCCTTTATCGTTTACAACAAAACGGACTGAATTATTCACATCAGTTCTTAGAGTATTAATTCCTTTAAGCATTTCAAGCGTGCGGACTGAAGGATGCCCGAATTTATTTGTACCGACGGAAATCACTGCAGTTTCCGGTTTGAGGTAATCAAGCATATTTCTATTAACAACACCGTTTGCTCCGTGGTGTCCGACTTTCAGTACAGTAACGGAAGAAGGCAAATCACCTTTGAGTTTTTCAAATGTTGAAATACCGGAATCGCCTGTAAATAACATACTGAAATTTTTGTATTTTAAAAGAGTCAAAATAGAAGCTTCGTTATCACCAATACCTTCTACATCCGGAGCAATATAATTTGTAATTTCAAGCCCGCAGCTATTCAAAACTTCCTGGCGATTTTGAGCAAGAATTACATTTACCCCGTATCTTGAAGCCGTTTTATAAATAGATTTTGCAGCATTTGAATCATGGTTCAGCGAATTTACATACAAATTTCTTACTTTTACACCTTTTATTAAATCTGCTGCTCCGCCGCAATGGTCATTGTCAAAATGAGTCAGAATTATTGTATCAATTTTCTTTATACCTCTGTCGGTCAGGTATTTGAGAATTAACATTTCTGCCTGAGATTTGCCGCCGTTGTAACCGAATTTTCCCGTATCTACCATTATATACTTATTATCAGGAGTTTTCACCAAAAACGCATCGGCATTTCCGACATCAAAAGCTGTGATTTCCAAATTGTGATTCGGAATTGAGATTGTAGAAATAACAAGAATAATGAACATCACTGGAAGAGTAATCCGCAGAACTTTCAAGTATTTTTCCCTCACCTCTTTATTAAAAAATGCGGTTATATTCAGTAAAATTCCATAATACAAAATTAATTGGAAAACAGAAGGATGTGTAGTAGACAGAGCCGCATGCGGCAAATTTCCCCAGAAATCAGAAATATTAACAAGAACTGTAATCAGCGGATTTAATATAAAATCAAACACATGCAAAACAAAATCAGGTGTGACGGTTGATATCAAAGAGCCGACAAAACCGCCAAAGCTTATAACAGAAAGAATAGGAACACTCATTATATTTGCAAAAACAGAATATAAACTTATGTTATTAAAGTAAAATATTTGAACCGGTATAACCCATAACTGTGCAATAATCGGAATACTAACAGTCCCGACAAGCCAGTTTATTATTCTGCTCTTACTTTTAACAAGATAAGGGGTCATTACAAGCAGCCCGAAAGTTACTATAAAAGAGAGCTGAAAACCGACATCATTAATATACATCGGATTATAAAGCAGCATTAGAAATGCAACAAACCCGAGAAGAGAAATACTGTTTGCATCTCTGTCTATGAGTTTTCCTATCAAAACAAATACCAGCATACAGGTTGCTCTGACAACTGATGCGCCAAGCCCTGTCATAAGCGAATAAATAAGTACCATTATAATACCTATAGAGACATTAACTTTATAATTTACTCTTAATAAAGACAAAAACAAAAAGAAAAATGAGAATATAAAAGCCACATTCATGCCGGAAGCCGCAAGAATATGCAGCAACCCCGAATTGACAAACGATTGTTTAATGTCCTCAGGAGGTGATACGGCATCATCACCGAATACAATACCGCCCAATATTTCAAGATTCGGACTCGTTAAATATTTTGAATGCAAATTAATAATCTTTTCTCTGTAATCATTAATTCCCTGCAAAACTCTCTGAACTCTGTTTGGGGATTCGTTTAATTTTAGCGGAACGCCATCTCTTGCACCATAGAAAACCGCATAAACACTAAAATTTCTCAAATAATTTCCATAATCAAACTGCGACGGATTTCCGACCTTGAAAGGCGGAGTCAGACGCCCTTTGAGTTTGTAATAATCGTATATTCTCAACTTTTCATCGGTATTTAAAGTTACAAGAGTCTTTTCATTATCAAACTCCCTCACCAGATTGTCATATTCAATCCTGTTAACTTTAAAGAAAAATCTTTGTTTATTTCCAAATTTACCCCCGTCCTTATTTTGCGGAATAGAGACAATCTGACCTGAAATTTCACAATTTACGGGAGCAAGACTGACAAGCTCGTCCACTGTTCTAAGTCTTAAAATTGTATTTGCAATCCCAAGATAAAATATGGCAGTCCAGACTAAAATATGCTTTGGCTTAAAATAGTCAAGTATAACAAGAGCCGCAAACAAAACAGTCACACCTGCTGCAATCAAAAGCAAATGACCGCTTAGTGCAGCATAAAGAGCAAGAATATAAATTCCTACAGTAAACAACATAAGCAGGTTCTTATTGAGACATATATTCTTACACAAATCTCTTATCATACTCAATAATTTTCACTATTGGCTTTTATTTTTACTCTAATTCAGAGCGTTCGATTTCCTGCTTCGTTGTAAACTTAACTATATCGCCGACTTCAATATCATTAAATTTAACAAATGACAAGCCGCACTCATATCCTTGAGCAACTTCCTTAACGTCATCTTTAAATCTCTTAAGCTGGTCAACAGCACCCTTAAATATTTCTTTGCCGTTTCTGTAAATCGTTGCGGTATCGTTTCTGTTAACCTTACCTTCTGTTACATAACAGCCGGCAATTTTCTGAATTTTTCCGATAGTAAATATTTGTCGAATCTCAACCTTACCGGTTTCAACTTCCTTAACTTCAGGAGAAAGAAGTGAAATCATAGTTTTTTCAATATCTTCAAGAATCTGGTAAATGATTTCATATTTCTTGATTGTAACACCTTCACGCTCTGCGGCAGCAAGCGCGTTTGCATCTTCTTTTACGGTAAATCCGAGAATTAACGCGTTTGAAGCTGATGCAAGCATTACATCGGCTTCTGAAATATCACCGACACCAACGTGAATAATCTTAGTCACAATTTCTTTTGATTCAAACTGAGCAATCGCCTGTGATACAGCTTCAGCAGCACCATGTGTATTTGCCTTGATAATCAAATTAAGCTGAGGAATATCGCCTTCAGCATCTCCGGCTTCTCTTCTCATATGAGCAGGAAGCATTGCGTCAAGTCTCTTATTACGTTCTTTTTCTTTACGCTTTTCAACAATAGATTTCATTTCTTTTTCGTTTTTAACTACTTCGAAATAATCGCCGGCATTAGGAACCTCTGTCAAACCTAAAACCTCAACAGGAGTAGAAGGTTCTGCCTTAGTAATTCTTTCGCCTGAATCAGAAAGCAGTGCTCTTACTCTTCCGCATGCTGTACCTACAACAATGCAGTTGCCGGTTCTTAATGTACCATTCTGTACCAGAAGTGTTGCAACAGGCCCCTTTCCTTTATCAAGATTTGCTTCTATAACGACACCTGTTGCCTCAGCTTTAGGGTTAGCCTTCAAATCCTGAATTTCTGCAACAAGCAAAATATATTCTAATAATTCATCAATACCAGTACCCTGTAACGCTGACACGTTTACCGTAATTGTTTCACCGCCCCAGGCTTCCGGAACAAGTCCGTGCTCTGTCAACTGCTGTAAAATTCTGTCAGGATCTGCCCCAGGCTTATCAATTTTGTTAACAGCAACAATAATCGGTACTTCCGCAGCTTTTGCGTGGTTAATAGCTTCAATGGTTTGAGGCATTATACCGTCATCTGCAGCTACTACCAGAATTGCAATATCTGTAGCCTTTGCACCTCTTGCTCTCATTTCAGTAAAAGCTTCGTGCCCCGGAGTATCTACAAAGACAATTTTCTTTTCATGCTTATTATCTAGATAAACCGTATAAGCACCGATAGATTGGGTTATACCACCGACCTCCGTCGCAACAATTTTGTGTTTTGAAGCTCTGATACTATCAAGAAGTGTTGTTTTACCGTGGTCTACGTGTCCCATGATACTTACTACAGGTGCTCTGCGTTTTAGTAATTTTTTATCAACTTCACTTAAAGCTTTTTGTTTTTGTTCTTTTTCAAGTTCTTCTTCTATATACGCATCGATATCTTCTTCCAGAACTTCCAGATTATATTCCGCGCAAACCTTTTTAATCGTATCAACATCAATTAACTGGTTTACTGTTGCCATAATTCCCTGAAACATAAGGAATTTAACTATCTCTGCAGGAGTCTTATGAATTTTATCAGCAAGCTCGCTGATGGTCATTGCAGAATTTACGACTATTTGTTTAACCTCTTCAACAGCCTCTTCTTTATGAGATTTCTTCTTATGTTTTTGAGCAGCAGCCTTTTCAAGAGAAATCATCTCCTGATCTTCTTTTTTAGAATTAAAATCTTTATCTTTCTTTTTATTGCCGTCTTTTCTCTTGGAAGAAGGTCCGCCCTTTCCTTCATAAATTTCCTGCGGAATAATCCTTCTCTCAACGAGTTTCTTTTCCTGCGCCGGTTTATGAGCTGGCTTTTTAGGTTTCTCTTCCGTTGAAGCAGCCGGTTTCTGAGGAGCTTTTCTTACAATTTCAATTCTTGATTTTGGATACTCAACCTTTGTTCTTTCTATGCGGACAGCAGGTTTTTCAGCTTTTTTTACTTCTGTCTTTTCTGCTAAAACTTTCTTTTCCTGCTTTTCTACGCGCTCAATTTTCTCTACCGTTTGAACTCTCTGCACTTTTTCTATCTTTGGTGCAGACTTCGGAGCTTCTTCTGCCGGTTTTTCTTCTGTTTGTATAACTTTAGCTTTTTTTACAACAAAAGCCTTTGGTTTTGCAGAATTCTTTTGAGGTACAACCCCCAAATGCTCTTTTAATTTACGAATCTGAGTCGATGTAACAGTATTAGAGTGCGATTTTACAATAATATCAACTTCCGCAAACTTTTCTATAACCTCTTTGCTGGTCATTCCAAGTTCTTTTGCTAATTCACTGACTCTTAAACTGTTCATCTAATATATTCCTTTCACCTTTTTCAGCATCTGTTGTAAATCCTGCTCATCATTCTGCTTTTTTATTTTCAACTACGATTTTGTAATATATTGCAGAACTCCGACTTATCGAAAAAGGTATTTGTTTTCAACACCTTGTTTAATTTTGATTTCTTTAATGCTGCATCAATACATTTCTGATTATAACAAAGATATGCAGATCTGCCAAATGTTTTGGAATCCGGATTTATTACTACGTTTCCGTCTTTATAATTCTTAGTAATTTTTATTAAATTTTCTCTTGGAATTAATTCTCCGCATCCGACGCATTTTCTTAGCATCTGCCGCCTTTCTTATGTAAAAAAGCGGATTCAGGTTATGAATCCACTTCTGCTAATTTTTCAAGTTTTAACTTCTGGTCATATTCGGTAAGTAAATCAATAAGTTCATCTAAATCACCGTCAATAACCGTCCATACATTGAGGTTTTGACCGATTCTGTGGTCTGTAAGCCTTCCCTGAGGGAAGTTATACGTTCTGATACGTTCACTTCTGTCACCCGTTCCGACCTGTGAACGTCTCAAGTCCGTAATTTCTTTCATTTGCTTTTGAACTTCCATATCATAAAGTTTTGCCTTCAAAATTTGGAGAGCTCTTTCTTTGTTCTGCAGCTGCGAACGTTCTTCCGTACAGAAAATCATTATTCCTGTAGGCTTGTGGAAAACTCTCGCCGCAGTTTCTACTTTGTTTACGTTTTGACCGCCGGCTCCGCCCGAACGCGCAGTTGAAATTTCAACATCATTCATATTAAGTTCAACTTCAACATCATCAACCTCCGGCATAACGGCAACTGTCGCAGTTGAAGTGTGGACTCTGCCTTGAGATTCGGTTGCCGGAACTCGCTGAACTCTGTGAACACCTGATTCGTATTTAAGACGTGAATAAATACTGTCGCCTTTCATAGAAATAATAACTTCGCTCACGCCTCCGGCTTCACAATCCGTCTTACTCAAAATCTGAGTCTGCCAGCCTTTTTTATCGGCATAGCGCATATACATTCTCATTAAATCGCCCGCAAAAATGTTCGCTTCATCGCCGCCGGCGCCGCCTCTGATTTCAAGCATAATATCCTTATCATCCATCGGATCTCTCGGAAGAAGAAGAATTTTCATACGTTCTTCATATTCGGCAATCTTGTTTTCATTTTCTTCTATATCGTTTTTTAAAAACTGCCTCATTTCTTCATCTTTTTCTTCGTGAATCATTTGCTTTGCTTCTTCAATAGCGTCAGATGCTTTTTTCCACGCATAATACAATTCAACGGTTTCTTCCATAGACTTTCTTTGTTTTGATAAGTCTCTGAATTTATTATAATCTGCTATTACATTCGGATCAGACAGGGTTTCACCCAACTCGACATACTTTTTTTCTATCTGAACGATTTTATCTAACATATCTTTCATTATTCATTACCTCTTTACAAAAAGTATATCCCAAACAGAAGTAAATTCAAATAACAGGCGAAAGTCGAACTTTAACAGTTCGGCTTTCGCCTGTTTAATGAAATGCTCTTAATTAAGCAGCACACTTTTCATCGGAAAGAACGACTTTAATATTCTGATAAAGCATCGGCTCCGGCAAGTTGTGATTTTCATCATACCAGTATCCGTTCTGTCTCATTATTCTTTCACATTCTTTTTGAATCATTGCATCCCGTTTTGTTTTTGGTAAATTCTCAAAATTTTCAGGCTCATCAGCATAAACATCTTTTAAGAATCTTTCTGCTATATCCCAGAAACTGTCTCCGGCTTTGGTTCTATATTCGCCTTTTTCATTCAGTTCCAGATGTATTTCTTCTTCCGAATGTGCCGTTACAGCTTCACTGGCAGCCACGTCAACAGGAGACACAACCAATGAGTCCGCAGATACGACAAGAGTAGAATCTGAAACTGCAGTTGATGTCGGAATAGAATCTCCAACGACATCAGCAGCAGGATTTTCAAGTTCTTGTTCGGATTCCCTAACCGGAGCTGCTGAATTATCTTCTGCCTGTTGTTCCTCCTGTACAACAGTAACAGCCGGAGTTGCATCTACAGTTTCTTGTTCTGTCTCATTACCGGATTTTCCAAGTAAATACCCTACAGCTCCCGCAGCCAGTGCAGTCAGCGTTGCAATAACCGCAACTTTTTTATTTGTTTTTGCCAACTTCTTAGTTAGAACAGACATTTCGTCCTGTTGCTTAACAATTGTTTTTGATAAGTCATCTATTTTGTCACCCTGTTGAGCAAGCTTTTTACCCAATTCATCTATTGCTTTATTTTGGCTGGCAACAGTCTTTTTCACATCATCAAGCTTATCCGTAACTGACTGAATTGTCGGCTGCTTTTCTAATTCGCGATAATAGTCATTCATCGCATTAAGAGTTGGGTTAGGAGAGTGACCTGACCATTTTTCGAGATTTGCAGGATTAAACTCGGTTTTTTGTTTAAGGGTTTCCTCTACCTGATGAGTTATTTCATTCCTTTTCATAATATCAGCCGCACGTCTTTCCGCTTCGACAACACCAGATACCGGTTGCGTGTATGCTTTTCCGTGTTCTTTAAAATATTTTGCCCAGGTTTTTGGCTCTCCTGAAGGAGTAGGCTCTGCTGTTCCAAGAGGGGTATTGGACGGATGACTGAAATTACCCCAAAGTTTTTCGTACATATCTGCCTGTTGAGCACGATAAGCTTGCGGATCTGTTATAATATTGTAATTATGTTTCGGAACTTGAATCTGTTTAGTTCTAAATTTTTCCGCTGCTTTTGTTGAAGCTTTCTTTATTTTTTTAGGAATTTTATCTTTTTTTGTATCTAAAAGAGTTGCATCTGCAATCGAAGCCATCTTTCCTTTTTTTACTGCATTATATGCTTTTCTGTCGACTTGGTATACTTGCCCCTGTTCATCTATAATATAAAATTTAAAACCTGTTTTTGCAGTACCGACTTTCATTTTTTCAGCAACTTTAACCTCATTACCTGAATTCACCGTAGTTCTATCAATAGTAACAGGAGCAGGTTGAGTAGCTTTTTGTTCGCCGGTTAAACCTGAAGATAAGGAATTTTGTTCTGCCGCAGATAATGCTTTACGTTCTTCTGCCAGTTGACGCGCAAATTCACGTCCGGCTCTCTTCTTCTCGGCCTTTATCTCATCATACTGCAAGCCTTGTGCATAACGCCCAAACTGCTCACCTATAGCATCACCGCGTAAACTAAAATAATTGTTTTGCTGCATAGCTCTTTCATACGCAGCGTACTTTCCATCAAATGCTCCCATTTAATTCCCCTTTCGTGCTTATGATAAAATTTAATTCCCGAACCTCTAAATAGTTCTTATTAATACAAAGATTTTTTAATCAGAAAAATTGCTTTTTTGTAACAATTTATAACAAAACATTTTAAATTGAGTTAAAAAAATAGAGCCTACTAATCATATAGTAGGCTCTGTCTTCTTCTATGATTCAGCATATTCAATACATTTTTCCTCGAAAGCTTTAAGCAAAGCATCTATTTCGTAATTTCCACTTGCATCAGGTTCAGGAGAATCCATGTATAAGGTATATGTTTTAGCTGCATTTATTATAGAATCAATTTGACTATCTTTTAAATCTGGGTAACTAGACTTCAAAACTTTTTCCATATGTTTTGCATAAGTGTCTATATAATCAACCAACTCATTCTTATCTTTTGTATAATGAGTAGATTCCTCACTTTGGGTTACTTCCATAACAAATTTCATTTCTTTTTCTTCATCCGTCAAGAAATAATCTGCTACGTCTGTTAAATAATAATCTTGTGAATATTGTTCTTTTGCTCCAAATGGAGAGCCTTTTTGCATTAAATATTCATAACCATCACTTCTATCACCGATTTCGTATCTGGAGATTTCTCTATCTATCTCCTCTTTTACGTAGTTTACCAAATCTTTTACGGTAGGATTATCAGGCATTTCTATGTCGTCAAAGAATGAATATAAAACTTCACTTACACCATCTTTTTTTGCTATAGCTCGTTCCATTGCTTTTGTCATAAAAACATCCAGATATCGTTCTACCATCCCTGCGTTATATTCAAAACCCTTAGATTCCAGTTGTGTCTTTATATAGTCTAATAACTGCGGCCTAATTTTATCCAGTTCTGCTAAAGCATCATCCCAAGCTCCGCTGTCTACATTTCCGACAGAACCTATTAACATTAACCGAGCCTTAGATTCATCAATATCATCTTTATCGTATAAGTCAGCAACAGGAGTTTCTGAGTCTACACCAGTATAATCAAACGTTACATCCGGAGTTTCTTCGGTCTCTTCTGATTCATCTGCAGCTGGAGTTTCTTCCGGTTCTTTATTTTCAACTTGTGGGGTTTTTATTGCATTAACCTGCTCTTTGAACCTATCAATAAGATCTTGTGCAACATCATCTGAAGATGAAGAATTTGAAGTACCGTTACTAGGCATTGGCTGCTTCTCTATTGCATCATAACATTCTTTTTCAAATTCTGCCAAAATATCATCTATAGGATAGAATCCGTCTCCGTCTTTCTTAACCACATCTGATATATTCAATACCACACTCTTTGCATGGTTAATTGCTGTTTGTATTTGTGCATCAGTACATTCCGGATACATATATCTCAAAACTTTTTCCATATGCTTTGCATAAGTATCAATATAACTCTTTACTTTGTCTAAACTCGATGTACCGTAGCTTGAAGAATCGCTCTCTACAACTTCAAGTACAAACTTCATTTCTTTTTCTTCATCTGTTAAATAATAGTCAGCGACATCTGTTAAGTAATAGTCCTGTGAATAATAACTTCTTTCACCATCAAAAGGTTCACCATTTGGTGCTAATTGTGAACGTCCATCACCATCGGTAGTTTCATATCTGGAAATTTCATTATCAATCCTATCCTTAAGATAATTCATTAAATCCTCAATTGTCGGATCTGCCGGCAATACAGGGACATTACCACCGACAAACTTTTTAGATTTTCCTGGAACCACAATACTTTCAACTGCTCCGGTTATAAAAACATTTAAATATTTTTCGGCTGCGGCAGCATCATACTCATATCCCTTTGCTTCAAGTTGAGTTTTAATGTAATTCAAAAGTTGCGGTTTCATTTTATCTAACTCAGCGAACAAATCATCCCAAGCACCTGAATCTACATCACTTCTGCCACCAAAAAGTACACGAGCTCTCTTTTCTTCAGGTATATTGTTTACATCATAAAAACCTTTTGCTTCAGCATCCTTATCAACTCCAGTGTAATCAAAAGTAATACCTGATACTTCTGGAGATGGTTGTTCTTCCTGTGTTGTTGGCGTTGTAGGTTCTTCTGGAGCTGCCGGCTCGGCTGGAGCTGCCGGCTCGGCTGGAGCTGTTGACTCATCTGGGGAAACACCACCATTATTTTCTAACGGTTTTGTTGAATCAACCTTACCGAGAGCTCGTACCAAATCATTCAATGTTTCTATCACAATCCCATTTACTTCTTGACCGGTTTTCAATACCCAGCCGGATTGTTTTCCAGAACCTAGATCGTATTCTGTATATGTGAAATATTGTTCTATTTCAGAAGTCGTTAATTTGTAAACATTTTGCAAAAGTTCTTGTGAATAAATATGAGCTATGCTGTCATCTCCAGACTCTGATTCTGCCAGAGCAGCTCCCTCTGCTGCAGGAGCATTGTATGTAATAACATAATTCTGACCGTTATAACTGTATTTTACTGTATAACTATTACCATTTTCTTTAATTGTGAAAGGAATGCTTCGACTTTCCAACTCACTTAAAGCTGCTTTATCACCACGTCCCAATCTGTCATTAATATCATCAACAGAAAAGTCATCAGAACTTGTTGAAGTTCTTGATGTCGCTCCTACTGAACCAGTACTTTCTAAAGCCTGTCTCTGGAACATTTCTAACTTTTGAAATTTATCCATTGGTCTTAACATTTCTTCTCCTTTCAATTATTTGTTATAGTAAAAAATTATATTGTCATTCTTGCTATTAAATTTTAAAACTAGCACATTTGCCAAATCCTCGGCATACAAAGTACAATCGTCACAAAGTTTACAGGTTCTACCAAAACTTGAATAATTCCAAGTTTCTTCTATGTATTTTTTTGCTGCCTCTGAAGAACTTATCTGACCTAGTTTTTCTATTTTTTGTAAAACGTTCTTCAACCTTTGTTCTTCTTTCTCTGCTGTACTTGATAGCAAAGAATATGTATTTGAAAGATCTATGTTCATAATTCTCCTTTATTTTTGCAATATACTATAAGAATATTTACGGCATTTTTTTCATAAACTTTAGTATTTTAAACAAAATCGTTACAATTTTTTACAAATAACAGACTTTTACCTTTAACTTGATTATTTATTTGGAATATATTAGAATACCAATAAAAATAAAGTAGAGGGTATAGTTTTTATGAAAAAAGCTTTAATGATTGTGTCTGTCCTTTTGGTTGCAGTTATTTCAACAGCTTGCATAAATAACATGGCAGTACAAGAACTTAATAATAAAGCAGCAGAATATATGCAAAAAGGGGATTATGAATCCGCAATGAATAGGTTACAAGCCAGCCTTGATTTAGACTCAACTATGTATGAAACTTATTATAATCTCGGTGTTGCAGCAATCAATGCACAAAAGTTTGATAAAGCTATAGATGCACTGGAGGGCGGAATAAAAATCAAGCCTGATTTTGCTGATTTTTATTATTCTCTGGGTATAGCACAATCAGAAAAAGCTAATGAAATAATTGATAAAGCAGAAGAAAACTTAAACGAAGATGCTGCAACAGCAGAAAACGTTAACGAAAGAAATGTTGTTATGGAAGCTGAAAAAAGAACCGAAGCTTCCGAGGCCAGAAAAGAGGCTGTAGAACTTAAAAAAGCGGCCGTTGCCAATTTGACAAAATATTTGGAAATGAAGCCTGATGCTACGGACAAGGAAACAATCGAAGCTTTAATCGAAGAGTCTAACGCTTTTATTTCAGGCGATAATGCACCTTCTGCAGGACAAGAATAAATGTTTACATCACCTTCACAAATTTTATGTTCCGTATTTGGACTTAACATATATTATTACGGAGTAATAATGGCACTTGCTATTGCGGTAGGTGTACTCGTTTCCGACTGGGCAGGAACAAAATTTTTCGGTCTGAAAAAAGAAACAATTATTGATCTGGCACCTTATCTGATAATTTTCGGAATTATCGGTGCTAGATTATATTATTGTATTTTAAACTATGATTTTTATCTGAGATTTCCGACAGAAATTATTGCAATAAGACACGGGGGAATTTCAATCCACGGAGCTATTTTAGGCGGGCTTCTCGGATTATGGATTTTTTCCAAAAGACATAAAATTAATCCTGTAAAACTTTGCGATGTATCTGCAATCGGACTTGCTCTTGCACAGGCTATCGGAAGATGGGGAAACTTTTTCAATTCCGAAGCTTTCGGCGGTCCTACGAATTTACCCTGGAAACTCTATATTGCACCGCAGTACAGACCGATACCTTATCAGGATTATCAATATTTTCATCCGGCTTTTTTGTACGAAAGTATTCTGGATGCACTTATATTTTTAGTACTTATGTTTCTTGCAAAAACAGGAAAATTAAAAAAAGACGGTAATCTTGCTTTAATTTATTTAATATTATATTCTATTGTGCGCATTATTGTTGAAATGTTCCGTCTCGACAGCGTTAAGTACATATTTGGTATGCCTGTTGCAATATTCGTATCTATAGGTATAATTATCATATCAGTTGCACTTTTAATTATAAATTACAAGAGAGGTTAGCATGAAAAAAGTTTTAACAGTTTTAGCATTGTCTGCATTAATGATGACATCCGCTGCATTTGCGGCAGAGCCGGCACAGGCACCGAAACAGCAAAGAATCGCAGTTGTTGATATTCAGAAAGTTGTTGCAGCTTCTTCACAGGTAAAAGCTCTTAAATCTTCTCAGGAAGCAAAAAATAAAGAAATTGCAGCTTTTATAAAGAAAGCACAGGAAGATGTAAACAAACAGACAGATGCAAAGAAAAAACAATCTCTTGCAGAATCCTACGAAAAACAGCTTAAACAAAAAAGAGAAGCTAACCTGAAAGAATATTCTTCAAAATTAAAAGCTGCTGATGCAGATATTACAAAACAAATCGGAGCAAAAGCAACCGAACTCGGTTATACAATGGTGCTTCCTAAATCAGCCGTTGTTTGGGGCGGAGACGATATTACAGCTACAGTATTGAAATCTATTAAGTAAGTAAAATGAAAGCAGTATTATTTTACGGACCTCAGGATATAAGATATGAAGAAACCAGAATTAAACCTTTGGCTAAAGGTGAGATTCTGGTTAAAATTATGGCTGCTCTGACCTGCGGAACTGATGTTAAGACATTCAGACGGGGGCATCCTGTATTGATTAAAAACATTCCGTCAGGCTTCGGGCATGAGTTTTCCGGTATTGTAGAAAAAGTTGCTGATGATGTAAGGAATGTAAAAGTCGGCGACAGGGTAGTTTGTGCGAATTCTGCACCTTGTGGCGAGTGTTTTTATTGCAGAAAAGGCGAATATAATCTCTGCGAAAATCTGGATTTATTGAACGGTGCTTATGCAGAGTATATTGTAGTACCGGAAAGAATCGTAAGAAAAAATACCTTGCTTTTACCGCCGAGCCTTCCATTTGAAAAGGCAGCATTCTCGGAACCTCTTGCAAATGTTGTTCACGGGGTAGAAAGAACAGGAATTAATCCGGGGGACAGTGTCGGAATTATCGGAATAGGTCCTATCGGGCTTATGTTTGCAAGATTGTGTAAACTAAAAGGTGCAAGAGTTATTGTAGCCGGAAGAAATCCGATAAAATTAAAATTAGCAGACGAATTTGCTCACGTTGACGAAATTGTTGATTTGAAAAAATATTCAAATCCGGAAAGAATTTTCAAGGATTTTTCTACTGAGAAAAAAGGTCTGGATGTTGCAATAGAATGCGTTGGAATGCCTGAAATCTGGGAACTGGTATTCTCAACCGTGCGTCCGGGCGGCACGGTGCATTTCTTTGGCGGATGCAAATCAGGCTCAAAAGTCTGTTTTGATACGACGAAAATGCATTATGGAGACATGAGGCTGATGAGCGTTTTTCATCACACTCCAAAATATTTCAGACAGGCGCTTGATTTAATCTCGACAGGTGATATTGAAGTTGAAAAACTTATAACTGATGAATTACCGCTTGATAAGGTCGAATACGCAATGCAGCAGCATATAGCAGGGAATGCAATAAAATTCTTAATCCGCCCTTTTAATTCTTAATTTTACAATTCTTGTTGAGTCTGTTTCGGTTACGCAGTAAGAAAAATACTCGTCTTCTACCGTATCATTTTTCTCTGCAATTTTCCCGAACTTTTTCAAGAAATATCCGCCAAGAGTTGTTACATCTTCGTCACTAATTGCAACGTTAAAGAAGTCACAAAATTCATCAACCCTCATTTTCCCGCAGACTTCAAAACTTCCGTCGCTAAGTTTTTTTACAACAGACTCTTCCTCTTCGTCAAATTCGTCCTGTACTTCGCCTAAAATTTCTTCCATAACATCTTCATGGGTAATAAGTCCGCTCGTTCCGCCAAATTCATCAATGACAACCGCTATTTGGGATTTATGCTTTTTAAACTCAAGCGCCAATTTATCAATTGTTATTGTTTCAGGAACAAATATTATGTCTCTTAAAAGTGACTTTAATTTAAAATCTTCATTCTTTACAATCAGCGGATAAACATCTTTTATATGAATAAATCCTACAATGTGATCCAGATCGTTTTCGTAGACAGGATAACGTGTATACTGGTTTTCAATCATTACATTATTTAATTCGTCCACTGAAATTTCAAGCGGCAGACAAACCATATCCGGACGCGGAATCATAACCTGCGCCGCCGTAAGATCAGAAAACTTAAATACATTTTGCAAAATTTCAGCTTCTTTTTCATTCAAAGCCCCGCCCTTATAACTTGCATCAATAAGCATATTAAGTTCTTCTGAAGTGTGCACCATGTGGTGTGTTGTTGCAGGTTCTATTCTGCAAAGACGAAGCAGGAAATTTCCGAGCCCGTTCAAGAGAAAAATCATCGGCGCAAAAAGTTTTGTTATTACAAACATAGGTTTCGCTACCCATAGCGTTGTTTTTTCAGGAAATTGAAGCGCTATAGATTTTGGCATCAATTCTCCTATCACAACGTGCAATACAGTTATAAGCGCAAAAGCAATTGAAACAGAAACTGTGTGAGTTGCAATAGAATCCCAGTTCCCCGGAAGAAATGAAAATATCGGATGAATAAGCGTTGCAAGAGTAGATTCCCCAACCCAGCCGATACCTAAGCTTGCAATCGTAATCCCGAGCTGCACCGCTGCAATATATCTATCAATATTTTTCACTGCATCAAGCGCAAGCTTTGCGTTAAAATTACCCTCATTAGCCAATTGCTGAATACGGGTTTTTCTTACACCTACAAGCGCAAACTCAGCCGCCACAAAAAAACCGTTAAAAAATAAAAGTATAGCTATTGTTAAGACATCTATTATAAGCATTACTCAATAATAATATAAATTACGGAAAAAATCAAAAATATTACTAATATTTATAATACTTGCTATAGAAGTTAGTTTCGGGTATCATAATGGTTACAGACAATGAGGTAATTAAAAAAGGGGATATATAATGAGCGGACACTCAAAATGGTCAACCATTAAACATAAAAAGGCTAAAACAGATTCACTCAGAGCAGCTGAATTTCAGAAATTTTCAAGAGAAATTATCGTAGCTTCAAAACTGGGCGGCCCTGATCCTGCAGGCAATTTCCGTCTTAGAACTGCAATCGAAAAAGCAAAAGCAGCAGGACTTCCGAATGACAATATTAAAAGAGCTATCGAAAAAGGTTCCGGTTCCGGTAATAGCGAAAACTACGATGAAATGATTTATGAAGGATATGCAGCAGGCGGAGTCGCTGTTGTTATTGAAGCAATGACAGATAACAAAAACCGCACCGCAGGAGATATCAGAAGCTATTTTACAAAATTTAACGGAAACTTGGGTGAAACAGGCTGCGTAGGCTGGATGTTTGATAAAAAAGGCTGCATTACCTTCAACAAAGATGATGTTGATTATGAAAAAATATTTGAAGCAGCCATTAATCTTGATGCTGATGATATTGTTGAAGAAGAGGACGAATATAAAGTCTACACTTCCGTTCCAAACCTTCAGCCGGTTACGGAAGGCCTTGAAAAAGAAGGCTTTAAATCAGTAACCGCAGAATTTACACGTGTTCCGCAAAACACTATTGAAGTTACGGATGAAAAAACCGCCATAAACATTATGAGACTGCTCGGCAGATTGGAAGAACACGATGATGTTCAAAATGTTTATGCAAACTTTGATATCGATGATGATTTGATGGCAAAAATCGAAAACCAGATATAAACGACAGGAGGAAACAACTTATGATGAACATGATGAATATGATGAAACAGGCTCAAAATATTCAAAAGAAATTAAAAGAAACTCAAGATGAACTTAATAAAATGGACATATCAGGCGAAGCTGCAAACGGAGCTGTAAAGGTTATCTGCGACGGTAAAGGCTTATTCAAATCAATTAAGCTTTCTCCTGAAGCAATTAATCCTGATAACCCTTCTTCTGTATCAGAAGACTCCATCGAAATGTTAGAAGATATTATAACAGCTGCAATTCACCAGACTTCAGGCAAAGCTATTAAAGTTATGGAAGAAAAAATGAAAGCCGTAACCGGCGGAATCTCTATCCCTGGCCTATTCTAGTGCTACGCACGTAGACCATTGGTCGGACGGTATTCGCTTAACAACCGGATTGTGTTAAAACTACACGCCGTCCTCAATGATAAAACTACAGGATTATAAGATTCCAAAACTACGCACGTAACCCCTTGATCGGACGGCATTAATATGATTTATCCAAAAAGTATAGCAGCATTAATAGAACAATTCCAAAAGTTTCCGTCCGTTGGGCCAAAATCGGCGCAGCGGATGGCTTTTCAGATACTTAAAATGCCGGTCGGCGAAGTCGAAAAATTTGCCAATGCAGTTATTGAAGCAAAAAGAAGCGCTAAAACCTGTGAAATTTGTTTCAACATCTCCACCCAGAGCCCTTGCGAAATTTGCGAATCCAGAAGCCGTAACCGTTCTGTAATCTGTGTCGTTGCTGAAACAAAAGATCTTATCGCAATAGAAAAAACCAACGAATACAGAGGTTTGTATCACGTTTTACAAGGTCTAATTTCGCCCATGGACGGAATTGGTGCTGAAGATATCAGAATTAAAGAACTTCTCACAAGGCTTACAAATGAAGAAGTCCAAGAGGTTATTCTAGCACTCTCACCTTCAGTTGAAGGTGAAGCTACGAGTTTATACCTGACAAAGCTAATAAAACCTTTCGGCATAAAAATTTCAAGAATAGCATTCGGGCTTCCTGTCGGCGCAGATTTGGAATACGCAGATGAAGTCACCCTTGCAAGAGCTATAGAAGGCAGAAGAGAGTTGTAATTATTACATTTTGTAACATTATTACAAAATGTAATCAATTTGCTATTTAATTTATACTTTTATAATATATGGAAGTGTGAAGGAAGGAGTGCTTTATGCCAAATTTAGGAAACAATATTGTGAGATTAACGGTTGGGAATGCTTTTGCAAAGAATCCGCCTGCAAAAGCTACGGAAGGAGTTTTAAAGAGTCATATTCTTAAAGACGGTAACAATTCTATCTGCCGTAAAGCAGATTCTTTAAGGGATTATTACTTTGGAATTGCTAAATTGGCAGAGAAAAAAGATTCTTTTCCTAGTGCAGATCTTTTAAGAGCATATTTTATCCGCAAATAGCTAAGCAGCGTGTAGCTTGCTCCACATTACTACATTTAACCCCTCACCCGCATCTGTAGCTTTCGCCTGACGGCTCAAGCACATCTGCTCCCTCTCCCACAAGGGGCGAGGGGATTTGCGGTAACTGAACGACCTTGTGCATTCCTTCCCCGGTTGGGGAAAGTTAGGATGGAGATTTTCCTCGGCTTGTATCCCACACGCATTTGCAGTTCGCTGATGCTCGCACAACAGCAACCTGCCCATCTTGGGAGGCTGGTGCAATTATTTATTGTGATTGACTGTCACCCTGCCGTAATTCAAGGAGAGGATAAATTATAAATTATTTATATTATATGCCTGCAAGCCTAAGTATTTACCACCGGCTCCAAGTTCTTCCTCGATTCTCAAAAGCTGGTTGTACTTTGCCATACGGTCAGTTCTTGATAGAGATCCGGTTTTTATTAAGCCGCAATTCGCTGCAACAGCAAGGTCTGCTATAAAACTGTCCTCTGTTTCGCCAGAGCGGTGAGACACAACTGCAGTGTAATTATTCTTTTGCACCATTAAAATTGCATCCAAAGTTTCGGTTAAAGTCCCGATTTGATTGGGTTTTATAAGAATTGAATTTGCGACTTTTTTATCAATACCTTCTCTAAGACGTTTTGTATTAGTAACAAACAAATCATCACCCACAAGCTGGCATTTGCCCCCGAGCGCTTCCGTTAAATTTTGCCAGCCGAGCCAGTCATCCTGCGCAAGCCCGTCTTCTATTGATATAATAGGATAATCCCGTACCAGTTCATCTAAGTATTCAATCATTTGCTCGGAAGTCATTTTTTTGCCTTCACCTTTCATACAGTATAAACTCAGTGAACACACTCCCCCGGAGCATTCACCCTCCTCATAGAGTTCGGAAGCCGCAACATCAAGGCAAATTTTTACATTATTAGTATTGTATCCCGCCTTTTCAATAGCAGAAATTATGACTTCAATTGCGTCTCTCGTGTTGTTTAAATTCGGAGCAAAACCGCCTTCATCACCTACAGTTGTAGCAAGTCCTTTTTCATTAAGAATTATTTTCAGGGTATTGAATATTTCTGAGCCTGCCTGCAAAGCCTCACCAAATGAAGCCATACCTACCGGCGATATCATAAATTCCTGAAAATCAAGATTATTATTTGCATGTGCACCCCCGTTTAATATATTCATCATTGGAGTCGGCAAAACCCTTCCGTTTATTCCGCCCAAATACCTGTACAAAGGAATATCAAGAGCTGCCGCAGAGGCTCTTGCACAGGCAAGAGATACTGCTAAAATTGCATTAGCGCCAAGGGTTGATTTATTAAAACTCCCGTCCATTTCCATCATCAAGCTGTCAATAAGCTGCTGGTTAAAAGCGTCTTCACCAAGTAAATTTGGTGTAATAACAGAATTTATATTATCAACCGCCTTAGAAACACCTTTACCTAAAAACTCTTCACGTACATTATCACGCAGTTCTTTTGCTTCATAAATCCCTGTTGAAGCACCGGACGGAACAGAGGCTCTGCCTAATGAGCCGTCTATCAATTTCACATCCGCTTCTACAGTAGGATTACCTCTTGAATCAAGAATCTGCCTTGCTTTTATATCTTCGATTTCGCACATTTTAAAAATCCTCCCTTTTATAAAAAAGGATATTTAAAAAAAATTAAAAAAACTATTCAACAATAAGGCAATTAATCTTTGTAAATTTTTGTAACAATTTAGCAAAAACTCACATTTGAAGATTTTGACAAAGACAAAAACGGGGAAGTTACTCAGGATGAATACAATAACCTGCTTA
>CALUQE010000006.1 GCA_944322845.1 Candidatus Gastranaerophilales bacterium | reverse complement strand
TTTTTTTAGGTTATTTTTACACGCACCATTTACCCTGCAGCCCGAATGTGTTATAATAAGGTAGTTATAATGCACCTTATTAATAGGAGAGTTTATGCCTGTAGTTTCAAAATCAATTTTTGTATTGACTGTTGTCGATGCTTTAATCATAATGTTTGCAGCACTTTATTCTTTTTTAAGCTTTGTTCCGCTATCAATATTATTGTATCTGACACTCTGGTTTTTACTAATAACTATGTTGGTCTTGTATATTAAAGGTTTTTACGAAGTAAGAAGCTACAAACCGCGGGACATTTATCTCTTATTTGAAGGTATAACAATTGCAACCGTTTTTGCGGGTATTCCGCTTTGCATAAGCGGATTCAACATAATTACAGTACTTCTTCTTGTAATAAATGCAGTTCTAACCTTTATAGGAATACTGTTTGTAAGAATTATTTATCTTATTTATGTAAAGTTTATGAAGTCTGTAAAAAATGTGTTAATTGTAGGAGCCGGTCAGGACGGAAAACTTATTGCTGAAGAAATTCAAGCTAAGCCGGAACTGGGTATGAAAGTAGTCGGCTTCCTCGATGACAACATGAACACTATTGAGGACGAAGATTCAACTATTCCTATTTTAGGTTTAACATGTGATTCTGAGGCTGTAATAAAAGATAATAACGTAAAAATAGTTATTATTGCAGTCAAATCGAGAATGGATTCAACGACTCTGACCGATTTAATCAGAGGTATTCCTCTCGCTGTGAAAGTTTGGAGAATGCCAAAATTTTATGAAAGAATTACACATAAGTATCTTGTATCAAAAATGACCGTAAACTGGTTATTCTATGCAAGTGTAAAGAAAAAAGCCCTGTTATTTGCTTCAATAAAAAGACTATGTGACATAATTGCTTCTATAGCAATTATGATAATTACAATTCCGTTGTCAGTAATTGCAATACTTGGAATAAAACTCTCAGACTTCGGACCGGTATTTTTTACCCAGACCAGAATCGGCAAATTCGGCAAACCTTTTAAAATGATTAAGTTCAGAACTATGTATCAGGACAAGGTTGAAGAAAATTTTGATGATGATTTAACGGAAATTACTTATGATGACAAGCGTATAATGCCGTTCTGCAAAATATTAAGAAAATTCCATATAGATGAACTGCCACAAATGATAAACATTTTGCGCGGTGAAATGAGTATAGTAGGTCCGCGTCCGGTAAGAGAAGAAGTTTATTATGAAAACAGAGAAAAAATGCCTTATTGGGAATGCAGAAACTGGGTCAGACCGGGATGGTGCGGCTGGCAGCAGGTTAACTCATGTGAACCGACTTCCGAAGAAAGATTGGAATACGATTTATACTATATCAAACATCGCCATATAATATGGGAATGCATTATATTTATCCAATTTATAGGAAAAGTTATCTGCGGGCGCTGTAAATAATTTATAAAGCTTCTAATGCCGCTATTTTCATCAGCTTTGTATCAGGAGTTTTACCTGTCCAGATTTCCAACGCTCTTTCCGCCTGATATATCAGCATATCCAAACCGCCGATTGTTCTCAATCCACGTTTTTGAGCTTCCTGAATTAAAATAGTTTTGACAGGGGTATAAACAATATCATAAACCAATGTTTCAGGCGAAAGCTTGTCCAAATCCTCTCTTTCCAGAGGCATTTGATCTGCCATAAAACCTTTCATTCCAATAGGAGTAGCATTTACAACAATTGAAGTACCTGCAAGAGAGCGAATATTCTGAATCTGATATACATTAAAAGTAATCTCCGGAAACTTTGCACGTACGTATTCCACCGTCTGATTTGAATTAAGAATGTTTCTCGTATAAAAATCGATCTCCTTAACTCCTCTCTCTGCAAGCCCTACTACTGCCGCACGCGAAGCACCGCCCGTACCGAGAATACTTGCATTTTTGCCGTTTAAGTCAATGTCAGAAGGTATAGCCCTTTTAAACCCGTAGATATCAGTATTGTAGCCATAAAACGACTTATCCTCGCCCACTTTTACGGTATTAACACATCCTGCGATATTTGCATAATCGTCAATGTCTTCCAAAAACAATGACATAGGAACTTTTAAAGGTATTGTAACATTAAATCCGTTGTATCCGTTAGCTTTAATGTATTTTATCCTGTTAATCAATTCTTCCGGCGGAGTTTCCATTACATCATACTCACCGCCCAGTCCAATACTTTCAAGCCCTGCCTTCTGAATCACTGCTGAAATTGAATGTCCCAGAGGATACCCTATAATTCCTAATTTATACATATCTTTCTCTCCCAACGTACAAATATTATACACGAGTTTTAACAAAAAAGATACTTATTTAATATCTATAACGCTAACCCCGTCGCCACCTTCCGTGTCTTCGCCGACTCTGAATTTTGCAACGTAAGGTGAAGTTGAAATAAAATCTCTGACGGCTGATTTTAAAGCACCTGTTCCGTGACCGTGAATAATATAGACCGGCGAAAGGTTTGCAAGACTTGCTTTATCCAGATAAGCCTCAAGATTATCAAGAGCTTCTTCCACTCTTTCACCCCTCAAATCAAGAGTATTGGAAATATCATATTTCTTTAATGAAAAAGAAGTTTCTTTCTTCATTGCCCCGAGCGGTAGATTGACTTTCTTTGCAAGCTGAGGATTATAAACAGCCAGTTTATCTTTCTTAACTTTGGTTTTTATCATTCCCATCTGAATATACAATGTATCATTTTTATCCGGCAAAGATAAAACAGTAACCTGCTGATTCAAATCCTTAATCATAACCTTATCGTTAATCTGAACTTTATCCCAGTCAAGTTCCGCATACTGTTCTTTTTCTTCCAGTGAATGCATATCGGAACGGAAGTTCTGTTCCAGCTGAGCAAGGCGCGCATAAGAGCGTCTGGCAATTTTTTCTGACTTTTCACGCCTTAATTCTGTCAAAATATCCTTAATTTCAGACTTAGCATCTTCCAGCTGAGCCTCAAATTTATCTTTTATAACCTTTAACGCTTTTTTCTTTTCCTTTTTATGCTCGCTTAACTCTTTTTCATAATGTTTCTTAAGCTCATCTGCCTCAGCATTTCTGGTTTCAGCTTCTTTTAAATTTACATCCAGTCTCTGTTGTGTATCTTGAAGTCTTTCCACAACCAAGCTTGAAGTATCCCTCTGGGTTATTAAAAGTTCTTTTGCTTTCCAGACCAGATCTTCCGGCATACCTAAGTTTGACGCTATCGCAATAGCATTGCTTAACCCCGGAATACCGATTATTAATTTGTAAGTAGGAGATAAAGACTCAACATCAAATTCCACGCTTGCATTCTTAAAATAAGGATCTGTGTATTCAAGAGTTTTTAATTCGCCATAGTGTGTTGTTATAATTGACTGCGCCTGCTTCGTTGCAAGATATTTAAGTATAACTTCCGCAAGCACAGCGCCCTCCTGCGGGTCTGTTCCCGCACAAAGTTCATCAATTAATACAAAAGTGTCGCTGTCAGCATTCTCCATAATGTCTATGACATTTGTCATATGAGAAGAAAATGTTGATAAATTCTGAAGAATACTCTGTTCATCACCAATATCGGCGAGAACTTTTTCAAAAGGATAAATATGCGCTTCTGCGCAGGGTAAAAACATTCCTGATTTCATCATCAAAATAAATAAGCCGACTGTTTTTAACGCAACAGTCTTTCCGCCTGTATTAGAACCTGTTATGATTACGGATTTATAATCCTTACCTATTTCAAAGTCATTTTCTACAATATTTTCAACGTGCCCTATCAGCAGCGGGTGACGCATTAAATCAATTTTGATTTCTTTTTCTTTATTTACCTCGGGTTCCACTGCCTGAACTTTTACGGCATATCTTGCTTTAGCAAAATGAAAATCAATCTCGGCCAGAGTTTGTTCCATTTTTATCAAATTATCCATCTCTTTTCTGACTTCATAACTCAAAAGCGTCAGAATCTTAATAATTTCCGCATAGATTTTAGATTTCAATTCGCGAATCTTGTTATTTATAGGAACAATCTGAGCAGGCTCAATGTAAAAAGTTTTGTTAGTCGCTGAAACATCGTGAACAATTCCGCCGACTTTACTCTTTGAAGACGCTTTGACTTGAAAAACAATCCTGTCATCACGCATTGTATAAATATTTTCCTGCAAATGCTTCTGAAATTCCGGTGAATTCATCAATTCCTGAACTTTTTGCTTCAAATTTGCTTCCGTATCTTTTAAAGATGCGTACAAACCTTTTAATTCTGCATTTGCGTTTTGCTTTACCGTGCAATTTTCATCAAATGTAGTCAGAATCTTTTCTTCAAACTGTTTATCCGAAAATAATTTGTCCGTGAGATTTTGCATCGAAGCATCAAACGGCAGATTTTCTTTCAAAAAATTCCTTACAACTCTTGAAGTTCTCATTGATTTTGCTATATCAACAAGTTCTTCTTCCACAAAATATTCGTTTCTTTCTCTCAACTTTGAAAAATCAGGAACTTTTTCTACCGGAATATCGCGCGCTAAATCCAAAACGTCCTTAGCTTCACGTGTCAGAATCAGCTGAGCTTGAATGTCCTCCGGTGTAACATAAGGAGTCAGCTCCAAACAAAGTTTCTTAGACTGTTCTGTTTTTGCAAACTTTGCTAATTCGGCCAATATTTTATCGTATTCTAGTGCTTTTTGTGATTTTTGGACAATACTCATACTAATCTTGATTATAATGAGAACAAAAAATCAAAGCAATACATAGAAGTATTGTTTTGATAAAATTTTATTTTACATAAAAAATATTATTTTATTTCTTCATTTTTTCTTCTTTAAAAATAAAAGAAGAAAAAAACGAAGCAAAAAAGAAGAAACTTTCATTGTTTACAATGCTCCTACGAGCATATGTCCAAATGGATGTTGCGGGTAAATCCGCACTTTGCCCCTCGCTAAAAGACGCTCGGGAGGGCTCCGCCACTGTGAGAACAAGCCCTCGCGCCGCGAGCGTGTTATGCGTTAGCATAACAATAGCGAGCGAAAGAGTGCAGGCGCCGCCTGCAACAGCCATTTAAACCATCGCTCGTAAGAGCGTTGAAAACAATCGCGGGGGTAAATGTATTGGGTTGATAGGTGTAACTACAAGCTTGAAAGTTTTTTGAAAAACTCTTTATTTCGCAACAAAAGAGATAGAAAAGTACAAATAAATTATCTCTTCATTTTTCTTCTTTAAAAACAAAAGAAGAAAAAACGAAGCAAAAAAGAAGAAACTTTCATTGTTTACAATGCTCTTACGAGCATAAGTCCAAACGGATGTTGCGGGTAAATCCGCACTCTGACCCTCGCTAAGAAACGCTCGGGAGGGCTTCGCCACTGTAAGAACAAGCCCTCGCGCCGCGAGCGTGTTATGCGTCAGCATTACAATAGCGAGCGTAAAAGTGCAGGCTCTGCCTGCTACAGCCATTCAATCCCACGCTCGTAAGAGCGTCGAAAACATTTGCGTTATTTCTCTTTCTTTTGGTACCTTTTCGGGGTAAATGTATTAGGTTTGTAGGTATGACTACAAGCTTGAAAGTTTTTTGAAAAACTCTTTATTTCGCAACAAAAGAGATAGAAAAGTACAATTTGTAGTAAATAATAATAAATGTGATTATACAAAACATAAAATCGGGCGGTACAAATGTACCGCCCGATTAAAAACCTTCAATTATAATTGGAAATTATAATTTAGAAGCAACCATCTTAGTAGTTTCAGCTAAACGAGTTGAATAACCCATTTCGTTATCATACCAAGAAATAATCTTAACCTGATTGCCGCCCATTACACGAGTTAATAAAGCGTCAACAGTTGAAGATTGAGAAGTTCCGATGTAGTCAGAAGATACTAGCGGTTCTTCAGTGTAGCAAAGAACGTGTCCGTCAGCACCAGCTTTTAATGCTGCATTAACTTCTTCTACAGTTACGTCTTTAGCAAGTTCAAATACAACGTCAACTAAAGAAACGTCCGGAGTAGGAACTCTCATAGCGAAACCGTCCAATTTACCTTTTAATTGAGGTAATACAAGAGCAACAGCTTTTGCAGCACCTGTCTTTGTAGGAACAATGTTTAAAGCGCCGGCTCTGGCTCTGCGCGGATCTTTGTGACCTGCATCTAAGATTCTCTGGTCACCTGTATATGAGTGAACAGTTGTCATCAAACCTTTAACAATACCGAATTTTTCATCGATAACTTTAGCTACAGGAGCTAAGCAGTTAGTTGTGCAAGATGCCATAGAAATTACATTGTGTTTTGCAGGATCGTATTCTTTGTCGTTTACGCCTAAAACGATTGTAATATCTTCGTTTGTAGCAGGAGCTGAGATGATAACTTTCTTAGCGCCGGCTGTAATGTGAGCTTTTGCTTTTTCTGCATCTGTGAAGAAACCTGTTGATTCAACAACAACTTCAACACCTAAATCTTTCCAAGGTAATTGTGCAGGATCTTTTTCTGCAAAGAATTTAATCTTTTTACCGTTAACAATAATACCTTCTTCATAAGCTTCAACTGTTCCGTCAAACTTACCCATTACAGAGTCGTGTTTGAAAAGAAGTGCAGCTTCAGCAGGTTTTAAACCTGGGTCATTAATAGCAACATAATCGATTTCATTGAAGATACCTTCTCTGATAGCTGCTCTTAATGTGTTTCTACCGATTCTGCCGAATCCGTTAATTGCTACTTTTACCATAATTTTCACTCCTTCTTATTAGTAAAATTATTTCTCTTAACATTTTTATCCTAAATCAAACAAAAATCTTAATCAAGCAAAATCAAGCGTTGAAAAATTAATTTTTCATTAAGTTTTTATATTTTATAAAGAGCGGCGGCAGGTTTTATAAAACCTGCCGCCACTCTAATTGTGCTTATAAATCTAAGCTTCAGTTTTTTCTGATGACTTGCTTGGAATTCTCATTGCGTAGAATGAACGGATTACATATACAAGTGCAACAATTAAGATTACAATACCTGCAATCTTAGCGTGCTGTTTAAACGCCGGATTGATAGCTATTTCCATAGCCAGCAAACCGAACAATGTTGTAAATTTGATAATCGGGTTCATTGCAACTGAAGAAGTATCTTTGAACGGGTCGCCGACTGTATCACCGACAACTGTTGCAGCGTGAAGGTCAGTACCTTTTTCGTTCATATCAACTTCAACAATTTTCTTAGCATTATCCCAGCAGCCGCCTGCGTTTGCCATAAATACAGCCTGGAATAAACCAAACACTGCAATCGCAATCAGGTAACTTACAAAGAATGATACCGGTGCTGAATTGTCACCAACCGGAGCTGACAGACAAGCAAGTGCTAAAGCAAATGCAAACAAGGCTATAAAGATATTGTACATACCCTTTTGAGCGTATTGTGTACAAATTTTTACAACTTCTTTAGAGTTTGCAAGGTTTGCACGCTTATCATCCGCGTCACCCAGTTTAATATTGTTTTTAATAAATTCTGTTGCTGAATAAGCACCTGTAGTAACAGCCTGCATTGAAGCACCTGAGAACCAGTAGATTACAGCACCGCCAGCAATAAAACCAAGAAGTGTGTATGGGTTCAGGATATTCAAAATCATTTCAGGCTGAATTCCCAATGTTTCTTTGATTACAAGAATCAATGAGAAAATCATTGTTGTAGCACCGACAACTGCTGTACCGATAAGAACAGGTTTAGAAGTTGCTTTAAAGGTGTTTCCTGCACCATCGTTTTCTTCAAGATAAGTTTTTGCATTTTCAAAATCAGGTTTGAAACCATAAGCTTTTTCAATGCCGTCTGCAACATTCGGAATTTCTTCAATCAATGATAATTCATAAACAGATTGAGCGTTGTCTGTTACAGGTCCATAGCTGTCAACAGCAATTGTTACAGGTCCCATACCGAGGAAACCAAACGCAACAAGACCAAATGCGAATACTGACGGATAAATCATTACACTTTCCGGAATATATAAGCTTGCAAAGTAAGCCAATCCCATTAAAAGTACAACAATTGCACCGATCCAGAAGGCAGAGAAATTACCTGATACAATACCTGAAAGGATTGTAAGAGAAGCACCACCTTCACGTGATGCAGTTACAACTTCGTGAGTATGTTTAGCCTTAGGGCTTGTAAATACCTTGGTTGCTTCCGGAATAAGTGCAGCACCTAAAGTACCGCAGGAAATGATAATTGAAAGAATTAACCAGAGGTTTTCTCCCATACCGTTTAATAAGTAGTGGCTTACACCGAATGTCATTAATATAGATAAAATTGAAGTTATCCATACAAGGCTTGTAAGAGGTGCTTCGAAGTCAAATCTCTTTTCTTTTGAAGCAAACATTTTTGTAATTACATTGTTGATTCCGTATGCTATTACAGAAGTAATAATCATTAAGAATCTCATTGTAAAAATCCAGGCAAGTAATTGAACCTGATAATCTTTAAATACGCCTAACAGAATAAAGCTTACGAGAGCAACACCTGTTACACCGTAAGTTTCAAAACCGTCAGCCGTAGGTCCGATAGAATCGCCTGCGTTATCACCTGTACAGTCAGCAATAACCCCAGGGTTTCTAGGATCGTCTTCTTTAATACCGAATTGGATCTTCATTAAGTCAGATCCGATATCAGCAATCTTAGTAAAGATACCGCCTGCTACACGAAGAGCAGAAGCCCCTAAGGATTCACCGATTGCAAAACCTATAAAGCAAGCACCGGCAAGGTGTCCCGGAACAAATAAGAGGATTACAAGCATCATAATAAGTTCGATAGATACAAGTAATACACCAATACTCATACCTGCTTGAAGCGGAATATTGAGTATATTTATCGGGTTTCCTTTAAGTGCGGTAAATGCAGTTCTTGAGTTTGCCAGAGTATTCATTCTGATACCAAACCATGCTACAAGGTAAGAACCTAGAATACCAAGTACTGACCACCCGAGAATAATTAATACAGATTTAAGCGCCATTCCCTGTAAATACCAGAAATAGAACGCAATACACAAACCAATCAAAACCTCAAGCGCAATTAAAAACTTACCCTGTTGTACAAGATAAGTCTTGCAAGTTTCAAAAATTGTGTTACCAACAGCGCTCATAGCTTCATGAACCTGTACTTTTTTTACATTTCTGAACATCCATAGTCCGAATAAAACACCAAGCACAGAAACACCCAGACCAATCAATAAAAGATTGTAACTGTCAGGGCTTATCGCTTTGATGTCAGGAACTACGAGAGATGCTTCGCCTGCAAAAGCAGGAGCTGTTAAAATCATTGCAAAAAGAGTAGCAAACAATGATTTCAACATCGATTGTTTTTTTAGCATAACACTCTCCTTCTATGTGTGACACATCATTAAACACTAACACAAGTATTATAATATAAATTCAAGAAATAGTACAAATGTTAATATAAATTTGACAAATACTTATGCTCTTGATATATTAACACTTGTGGCTTTCAGGGATGAAAGCCGGTATCCTGAAAATTAAATACGGGCATGTGGTGGAATGGTAGACACGCTAGTCTTAGGAACTAGTGCGCAAGCGTGGGAGTTCGAGTCTCTTCATGCCCAGTTTATGACTTTTTCTTTGCTAAAAAGATAAAGAAACCAAAAAGAAAAGAATATTTGGACGGCAGACATTGGTTATTATTCTTTAAGATATTGTGAAACTACAGGTCTGCCTTTTTGTTGGATTACGGATTTGAGTATTTGCCCGCGCTGCTTTATCTTTTTAGTTAGCAAAAATTTTTTTTATAGTTTTTTGTTTCTGTATGAATAATATTAATTTTAAAGGTATAAATATCTCAAATGCCAATGTCTTAAGCCATAAGATGAGCATATATAAACTTACGGAAAAAGACAAACCCTTTATAAAACAGCTCTCTGAGAAAATTGATCTAAGAAAATTATTTCCTGATATAACGCCGGATGATTTTAAAATTTATGATTTCTTTTTAAAAAGAGGTCTTAATAATGCTATGGACAAAAACAAGGACGGGCTGCTTCTAGCATGTGACGGCATTCCTTGCGGTATTATGGCAAATAAAACAAGTAAATCAACACAAGTGGTTAACTATATTTGTACTTGGCCGATAAAATCAGGAGTAAAAGCTCCTTTTGGTGCACAAACACTATTTGCCCAAATGTTCGGTAATTTCCTTAAATCAGGAGCTAATTTTATAGAACTTAATGCAACAAGGTTTGGAAGTGCAATTTCCAAATACAGACATCTTGGCTTTAAATCCTATGGCGGGGATAATTATACGGAAATTATGAGAATAAAGAGATGCGAGGTTATACAAAGCTACGAAAAATTAAGAAATAAAATAAACCTGCAGCCATGCAAAGATAATACCGATTTAGACTTATTTAAAGTATTAAAATTAAATCATTAAGTTTTGTAACAAATTCTGTTAATACTGAAATTGCATCCTTTTTATATACTTTATATATTTGTAAGACTAAGATGGGACAGATAAAATGACACCTTCACTTGGAATGTACAATTTAAATATGTATGGAAATTCCTGGACGGGCTTACTCCAGCAGGGTATGGGAATGCTCGGCGGCGGTTTTGGCGGCTTCGGCAGCTGCGGAATTTTTACAAACTGTTTCGGTGAAGTAAATTATGATGCAATGGCTGGTTATGGCGTTGCAAATGCTCTTCTTGGTGTTGCAGGACAGGCAATAAACAGTACTGTTTCACAAAAACGTGAAGCAAATGCTGAATATCAAGATAATAAAGCTGAAATAGAAAAAATAGATGAACAAATTTCTGATTTAAAAAATTTAAATCCAGAAGAGGAAATTGATGCTAAGTACGATAATAATGTAGCTACAGCAAAAAGTGCTCAAGAAACAGCTAACAACGCTTTAGCAACTGCAACGAAAAAGAAAAGTGAGCTGGAAGCAAAACTTGCCACAGCCACAGATGAAGAAAAGGAAAGTATAAATAAACAAATAGCAGATTTAAACATTGAAGAGAAACAAAAAACTGCTGACATGTACAATGGAGATGCAACAGTTGAAGGCAGCGTAAAATGGCATGAAGCACAAAGAGATGCTGCAATAAAAGCTAAAGAAATTGAAATAAAAGAAGAAATAAGAAAACTTGAAGAGAAAAAAGCTAAATTAGAAAAAGCAGTTAATGATATTGATTTAGACAAGGCTGACGGCAAGAAGTTCCAGCGCACAAAAAAAGAAGATTTTGATGCTAAGTGGAAAGAAGACGGAAGCATGGCAGACAATGTTGAATTTTCCAAAGGCGATATGAGATATGCAATTGCAGGGTTCAGAAATGCTACAAGTGATGAAGATAAAAAATACTGGGCTAATAAAATAGCTACAATCTATAAAAACATGAACCAGAGTGACATCACAAGCGACTTTAAAGCCGCAAGAAAAATCGTTGATTCTTATGTAGATTAAAAATATTAACTTTTGTAACAAAAAGCTCCGAACCTGAAATCGGGGCTTTTTTATTTACTTTATATATATGTAAGATATAAAAACATAAGAGAAAAAAGATGGGTTACTACACGGAAATCAGTAAAAGTTCAACATACAGAGCAGAAGACACCGCGCTTTATAACAGAATGAACGGTGTAAGCGGGCACACTGCACTTGGTGTTATCGGGTCGCAATTAGCCCCGCAGCTTTTACAATTCACTATCGGGAAAATATTATCCGGCAGTGAAAAAACTGATAACGATAAAGAAACTGAAACACCGGAAGATGTTCAGAGAGAAGCACTTCAAAAACAACTTAAAACTGTTTTAAAAGAAATCGGTGCAGAAGATGAAAAAGGTATAAACAATGCGATATCTAAAGCTCAATCTGAACATGATACAAATATAAAGGCCGCTCAGGATGTTGTAGATAAATTTACAAACGGGACTGATGAATATTCTACTCAAATAGGTTCATTGCAAACGCAGCTCGCCGGTCTCACAACTGAAAATGACCCTGAAGGCAAACAAAAATCAAAAATTGAAGGTCAAATTAGAGAGTTAGAAACAAAACGTGAAAAGGCTTTAGAAAAAGCCAAGGCTAATTTGCAAGAAGTTACGCGAAAAGAAGATACAAAACTCAATAATATTGTATTTAAAGCAGAAGAAGCAAATGCAATACTCGTGCAGCTGCAAAATTTGAATGCTGTTAGCGAAACCGATAAAGAGACTTCTTATGATGCTGCTCAGGAAGTTACTGATATGTCGAATTTTAATAAGGCAAGAGAAAAGTTTTTGAAGAATAAAACAAAAGAAAACGCAAAAGCTTTGCAGGAAGCTTATGAAGCAGTAGATAATAAAACAACTAAGGCTGCCTGGGATAAATTCCTAAAGGCAGAAGTTGAAAATGTTCTTAAAGCTGAATAATAATATTAACTTTACTTCTATTTAGGAGATTCAGCCTGAAAAGATTTTACTACCCCATCTTACATCTTACTAAAAATTTCAGCCCGCATAAAGCGGGCTTTTCTTTTTGTTAAAAACAAAAGCCGGTACTTATTACCGGCTTTTTATTTTAAAACTAACCTCTGATTCCTAATTCTTTAACAAGGCTTCTGTAACCTTCAAGATTCTTTTCTTTCAGGAATGAAAGAAGTCTTTTTCTCTTACCTACCATCATCAAAAGACCACGTTTTGTAGCAAAGTCTTTCTTGTTAGATTTCATATGTTCAGTAAGTTCAGAAATCTTTTTTGTTAACATAGCGATTTGTACTTCTGCAGAACCAGTATCTTTTGCATTAGCACCGAATTTTTCAATAATTTCCTGTTTGTTTTTTAAGTTCATAATTTTTCCTTTCTATTTTGCTCCTTAGTCGGATAAATTATTAAGGTCACAGTTGTTATCAAACCTTTACATTTACCCCCACCGGGCACGTACGAGCGTCATATCGGCTATATGCACTCCACAAAAGAAAATATAGTATAAACATGCTTTTTAATCAATAGGTTTAGCATATAAGCTTAATCAAGCTTAATAATTATACACATTATATTTACCCCTCAACAGGATGATATGAACCTATCACATAAAACATTTTTACAAAAGGCTTTATATCCTCAAAAGCTTTTTGAATTTTTTCATCAAGAATATGACCTGCGAAATCTATGTAGAAAACATACTCGCCAAGTTCCTTTTTGGAAGGACGTGAATCAATATAAGACATATTAATATTATGTTGTTCTAAAATAGTTAAAATCTTATTTAACGCACCGGCTTTATTTTCTGTTGAAAACGTTATACTCGTCTTATCATACCCTGTTTGCGGCGACATAAATTTACCAAGAAGAATAAATCTTGTCTGATTATTTATTTCATCATTAATATTTCTTTCAATAACAGGGACATCATACATTTCAGCGCATTCAACACTGCCGATTGCAGCAGCTTCCGGTTCTTCAGCAACAAGAGAACGTACTGCAGCGGAAGTTGACAAAGTAGCTTCTTCTATCAATGAATCCGGAAAATTATCCTGCAGATACCTTTTACACTGTGCTAAAGCCTGAGGATGTGAACGAACAACTTTAATTTCCGATTTGCTCTTTGCAAACCCTAGTAAAGCATGCTCAACTCCCATCGTTGTTTCAGCAATAATCTTATAACCTTCTTTTTTTAATAATGATAGATTATCAAGAGTTTCTCTGACAATGCCCTCTATAGAATTCTCTATAGGAATAACAGCTACAATATCTTCATTATCTTCATCCTTTAAGGCTTTTATTATACTTGATATAGACTTCAAATTTGTACTGACACAATTTAGTTTAAATGCATTTATAAATATATTTTTTGCAAAATCACTGTAAGACCCTCGAGGCCCTAAAAATAATAGTTTTCTTATTCTTGATGTATCTAATAATTCCATATATTGCCTTTTAATTTTTTAATTAGTTTGTTCCGGATATTTTTCATAAAGATTTTTTAATAAAGCCTCTCTCGATGGTGACGGAGATATTTTATTAGCACGTTGAGCAAATATTAATGCTGAACCATAGCGTTTTTGCAGCACATAAATATTTGCAATTTCCTCATAGCAATTAGCCTGTTCTGCTGGAGTAGACGCCTCTGAAGCAATCGCTTTATATTCAGTAATTGCCTTTTCAAAATTACCCTGAACTTTTAAAACTTTTGCATCTGCCATCCTTTCTGAAATAGTTTTTTTAACAACCACAGGAGCTTTAGCTTCTTCAGGATTTGGAATAGCCTCTCCCGGGATTTCGCTGTCATCTATAGGTTTCAACGCTTCTTCCGCACTAGGCTTTGCTTCTATTTCCTGTATTGTTGGAGGCTCATCAAGTTGTTCTTGAACTGCCTGTGAAGCTTGTTCTTCTACAGCAGGAGCTGCCGTCTGATTTGCCGCTGGTTGCTCTGCTGCAGTATTTTCAACATTTACAACCTCTTTATTTACATCCTGTGCAGCTCTTGAATTAGCATTTTTTATAGCCAGCATTCGATTTATATCAGCCACATTTGCAGTATTTGTATCTTCCTGTGTATCCGGAAGATAATCAAAAGCCTTACCTATTAGGAGAACAAATATCATACATATTAAGAGCAATATTAATATTGTCTTATTTACAACAAAGTTAGAATTATTATTCATATACTCATGCTCCTATTTTTATCTTATTTAATTCTACACCAAAAGCAAACATTGCAAAATCATATTTTACCGGATCTTCCGGACAGTATTTCCTTAAATTATCAGTAAGTTCCAAAACAGCTTTAAAATCATTACTTTTGCGTTCTAAAAGTCCCATTAGCCTTGATACTCTTGCGACATGGACATCAAGCGGAATCAACAAATCTTTAGGTTTCATAAAATTCCAGATACCTAAATCAACAGCTGACTTGCGCACCATCCATCTCAAAAACATATTCATACGTTTCATTGCTCCGCCATTAGCAGGATTAGGTATCATATGATAGAAGCCCTGCCCTGCGCTTTCAGGCGCATTAGAATAAAAATAATCAACAACGGTTTGTAAGAAATTATCTGAATTAAATCCGTATTCAAACAACTCCTCCAGACCTTTTGATTCTTTATACAGCTTGTTAAGTATATTAAAAACCGGAATAATATCGTTATCTTTGGAAAATCTGTATTCAACACCTTTCAGATTAGAAAAATCTCCGTTAAGCACGTAGTTTTTTATATCATGTCCGGCTCGTGTATCAATATCTTCAAGTTTTTTGATAAACATTTTGCGGTTTCCGTACGCAAAAAGAGATGCGATAAAACCGTACAATTCTTTATCCTCTTTTGTCTTGCCACGATGCGGAAAAAGTATCGGATCATCTTTTATGAAATCCGCCGTTTCGTATTTAGCTGCTAATTTATCCAGTTCTTCTTTTGTAATCATCTTAACTTCTTAAAAAATTCTTCTAATATTTTACCACACTTTTCTTCTTCTATACCTCCGTAAATTTTCAGAGGTAATTTTTTAGGATTTATTTTGGGCGGCAAACATTGGGGATTAGAGATAAAAACTCCGTAGTCAGGATTATAAGCGCCAAAATAGAGAATTTTTATTCCCGACATAAGTATTGCCCAGCTACACATCGGACATGGTTCCAGAGTTACATACATTTCGCACTCATTAAGCCTTGAAGTTCCAAGAACCTTTTGGGCTTCTTTTATTGCAAGAATCTCCGCATGCGAAGTAACGTCATTATCCTCTTCACGCCTGTTATGAGCGGACGCAATTATTTTTCCGTCCTTTTTAATAACACAACCTATCGGAACATCTATTGTACATTTTAACGCTTGCTCTATCGCACTTTGCATTCTGCTAACCCTTATATACTTCCAACAAATAACGTCGTAGTTTACAAAATGGCAAAATATATTTACCTCTACCCGCCCCAGACTTCATCATCGTAGTAAGCGAGTTCTAAGTGACCGAGGATAACAGTGTCTCCGTTTTTAAGCCCGTATTTATGCAGCTCGTCAAAAACACCCATACCTTTCATAATATTTTGAAGTCTTACGACCTGCTCGGTATTTCTTGCATCAGTTACTTTGGCAAGTCTGCTGAGCTTTCCGCCTGAAATCAGATAAGTTTCTTTATCAAGTTTCGTAACCTCAAAAGCGCTGTCATCATTATCATAAGCATCCAAATCTTCTTCTATATCAATATCAAATTCAGGCTTCGGAATCTCATCAACTTTTTGAGAAACGAAGTGTAAGAGTTCTTTTATACCATCTCCGGTTACGGCGGAAATGGCAAAGACATCTGAAGAGAATTGCTTAAACTCTTCTAGATAGTTGTCTAAATCCTCCTTTGAAACTGAATCAATTTTATTCAGAACAAGAATTTGGTACAAATTAGCAAGCCCTTCTGAGTGCTTTTTTAATTCGTTATTAATTATTTTATAATTGTCCAGCGGATTTTCAGCTGTCAAATCTACCACATGTATAAGAAATCTGCATCTCTCAACATGTCTTAAAAACTCGTGTCCTAATCCAACCCCTTCGGACGCACCTTCAATAAGTCCCGGAATATCTGCCAGAACGTAAGAGCCGCCGTCATCTTTCTTTACAACTCCCAGATGCGGGACTAAAGTTGTAAACGGATAATCCGCAATTTTAGGTCTGGCAGAGCTTACTGCACTGATAAAAGTTGATTTTCCTGCATTAGGCATACCGAGGAGTCCGACATCTGCAATTAGTTTGAGCTCTAATTCCAAAACTCTTTCAATCCCCGGTTCTCCAGGTTCACAAAACTGAGGAGCTCTTTTTTGTGCGGTTGCAAACCTTGCATTACCTCTTCCGCCCCTGCCGCCTTTTGCAATCAAGACCTGCTGCTCATTTTCGGTTAAGTCAGCAATAAGCTTGCCGCTTTTAACATCTCTTACAACAGTTCCGAGAGGCACTCTTATATATAAATCTTTTGCACAGGCTCCGTGCATTCCCTTAATACCGCCATTTTCACCGGATTGTGCCTTAAAAACAGACTTTATCTTAAAATCAAGCAGGGTAGACATATTTTCGTCCGCTACAAAATATATATCGCCGCCGCGTCCGCCGTCACCGCCGGCCGGCCCGCCTTTATCCACGTATTTTTCACGACGCCATGCGACCATACCGTTACCACCGTGACCTGAAATTACTCTTATTTTTGCTTTATCTAAAAATTTCATTTTTTTTATCCTTTGGGCGGTGCACATTTTGTCTAATAACTACCAACCCGTTTTCCAGTCCGTCCGTGCACCTTTGGAACACAATTACAACATTTTTACACTATTCAGAAATCCTTTGGACGGTGCACATTTTGTCTAAAGACTACCAACCTATTTTCCTGTTCGTCCGTGCACCTTCGGAACATATCACATAATTTGCGTTGAGCAAACTATCGTACTATAATGCTACTATGAACAAAGTTAAAAATACATTATTCGGTAACAAACCTGTTACAATAGATGAAAATTCACTTATTATGGGAATAGAATCCAGCTGCGACGAAACTGCCTGCGCTATAGTAAAAGGCGGAAGAGAAGTCGTTGCTAATGTTGTGGCTTCCCAGATAAAAATTCACGAAGAATACGGCGGAGTAATTCCTGAAATAGCAGCCAGAGAGCACCTTGAAGCAATAAATGTGGTCATTGATGAGGCTCTTAAGCAAGCAGGAGTTAAAGGTTCTGACATTTCAGCCTTTGCCGCTACTGTCGGGCCGGGGCTTGTAGGTTGCCTGCTTGTCGGAATGAATGCTGCTAAGACTCTGGCGCTTGTTTATGATAAACCGTTTATCGGAGTAAATCACCTTAATGCCCATCTTGCGGCAAATTTTATTGATACAGAATTAAAACCACCGTTTATCGCGCTTCTCGTGAGCGGCGGACACACACAAATTATTAAAGTAAGTTCATATTCCGATATGGAAATAATCGGAGAAACTATTGATGATGCGGTGGGCGAAGCTTATGATAAAGTTGCCAGATTAATCGGACTTCCATATCCGGGCGGTCCGAAGCTGGACAAACTTGCGCAGGAAGGTAATCCGCACGCGTTCAAACTTCCCGAAGCAAAAGTCGGCGGTTATGATTTCAGCTTCAGCGGGCTTAAAACAGCCGTTTTGAGACTCGTAAAAAGTTTTGACGGGCAGGAAATGCCTGTAAAAGATATTTGCGCAAGTTTTCAGGAATGCGTATCCTCCACGCTCCTTAAAAAAGTTAAAAATGCTCTGGTGGAAACAGGTTACAAACAGGTGGTTCTTGCAGGCGGTGTAGCAGCAAATTCCGAAATCAGAAAGAAAATTTTTGACCTTAAAAATGAAGGGTATGAAGTTTATGCTCCTATAATGAAATACTGTACAGATAACGCTTCAATGGTAGCCTCTTCAGCTTATTTCTTTGATAATACGTTTGATGATATTAACGTCGAAGTCTTTTCAAGAGCATAACTATACACAAACCGGTAAGTTTTTAATCTGATAGAATATTTTTGCATGAGCTTTAAAACTCTCAGGGTTTGCACTGACAAAAAATTCTTCGCTTCCGCCGCCAGGGTTTAACAAACCGTTTTTATCCAAATCAGATTTTATATAGTCAACAAAAATCTCCGCCGGATCAATAAATAACTCCTCGGGCGCAAATTCCTTCAACAAAGACATTAAATACGGATAGTGCGTGCATCCTAAAATCACCCTGTCAGGAGAAAATTCCAACATCTTATCAACCTGATTTTTTACATCTTCCATTGCCAATTTTTCAGTATACCTATTGTTTTCAACAATAGGTACCCAATTTGGACAGGAAATTTCGTTAACCGAAACCGCAGGATTGTATTTTTGAAGTTCTCTTGTATAAACTCCTGATTTTACAGTCGCTTCTGTCGCAAAAACGCCGATTTTTTCATAATTCAAAGATGCTATTACTTTTGCACAGGATTGAATAATAGGATAAATTTTAAACTCATAATCATCCTTTACAGACTCATAAGCTTGTGCAGAAGATGTATTGCAGGCAATAACAACGGCTTTTACTTTTTTTCCCTTATAAAAATCAAGAATTTTCCTTGCAAAGCCTATTAATTCATCTTTAGTCTTGTTACCGTACGGCATATTCGCAAGATCACCAAAATACAAACAATCTTCCGCCGGCAAAACTTTTTTAAAACGGGCATAAACAGAAAGCCCTCCGACACCTGAGTCAAAAAAACCTACCGGTCTGCTATTTAGATTGTTGTGATTTGATGTACTCAATTATACCCTCAGCTATTGCTTTTGCAGTCTTTTTCTTTCTGGAATCAGATACCAGTTCGGAACGTTCTTCTGCATTTGAAATAAATCCTGTCTCGACAAGAATTGCAGGAACCGTTGTATGATTTATAACATAAAATTTAGACTTAACCAATCCTCTGTCTTTCGTATCAATTTCTTTCATCAAATGCTTGTGTACAATATTAGCTAAATCTTTACTATAATCGTGATAATAATGAGTTTCTATGCCCTTCGGCTCTGTTGCAACGGCAGAATTTACGTGAATACTTACAAAAATTTCCGGAGCTTCATTCTCTGAAAAATCAACTCTTTCCTGCAGTGAAACATAAGTATCATCCGACCTTGTCATAGCAACAGTATATCCCTTTGATTTGAGCATAGACGCTACTCTCTGCGTAATATCCAGAGTAATATCTTTTTCATTTATACCTTCCCGTATAGCACCGTAGTCACTTCCGCCATGACCTGCATCCAGAACAACTTTGCCCTTTATCGCGTTTTTCTTGGCTGTCATTACCGGCTGCTTATTGCTGCTTTCTGCACTTCTCTTGATAGTAAGTCTTATTGCTTTACCGTCAATACTCTGGTCTATTTTTACAATATCATCTTTATTAATCCCCATTGAAGCTCTTACACCAATCTGAGGCAGTAATGACATTGTAAGATCACTATAATAAGTATTTTTAAATGTCTTTATTAGTTCTAATTCGTTATAACTTTTTACATTAAACAAATAAAGATTCAAAGAGTTGTCATTCCTTAAGATAGAATGCACTACCGGCTCTGTAAAAGAAAGTATCAATTCGCTCGTTTTATTATCTATTTTTCTGACATAAGCTTTTGCCAGATTAGAAACACAGCTTGCAAGATCCGTATGTTTTAATTTATCAGCGTTAATAAGAAGCATTGACTGAGCATCTGCCGAAAAAACAGGTATATATTTTTCCGCATTCTCACTTGTTACAACTATACGGCCTTTATTGTATTCAAATTGCCCGATTTTTGCAGTATCACTGCAGGAACCGTCCGGACACAGCTTTATATCTTTATTTCTGATATCCTTGCAGACAAATGTATTTGGAAGATCTATAACAAGGCGCTTCGGAGCTTCCAGATAAAACATTTTTGATGCAGTTATCTGACCGGAACCGTTAACTAAAAGTCCGCCGCTTTTAAGAAAATATCCGTTAATATAATATTTTGTCCTCAATTTAAGATTTGACGACAAGTCCACAGAAACTACCGAATCATAAGTTTTTCCGTCAGAATTACTCAAAATAGAATTTTCAAACGCTTTTTGTATATCAGCAACGACATTATCCGGAGCTTTTATTCCGGAACTCTGCGGTATAGCAACTTTCTGAACAACCTGCGAATTTACCGTTACGCTGGAATACGGCAAATTTTGCGAAGATTCATCATATATAGGATTAAAATAATCATTTTGCAAAGATACTACAGAGCACTTAATAAGAATATTGCCGTTGATATTTAAAAGTTTTATTTTTGAAGTATCAAACCCTTCTTCAAAAGTTATAACGCCTCTTACCACATCAGGGTCAGTCGTAAACTGCGAAAGCCTTATTTCTTTAATCTCCGATTTTTCAAATACAAGCTGCTGCTTATCACCAATCAAAACGGCATTATCTATATCAAAATATATTCTGTTCGGGTTTTCCAGCTTTGAAAATTTTAAATTTTTCTGCAAACCGTCCTGTGATTCTAATATATTCAGAAAAATAACAGAAGCCGAATCATCGTATACCATAGACATAACTTTTGAAGGTTCTGCACTTGCGTATGCAAAACACTGCATCAAAAACATTATCAAAATTGTTATGAAATATAGTACTCGCTTCATTATATAAACGGCTTTCGCCCCCAAATCGTTAACAAGATTTTAACAAAATCGGGAGTAAAAGTAAAGCGCTATAATGTTTATCTGCTCCCTTCATTTACTGCCAAAACAAAAGCTTGCAATCTTCATTGCAAGCTAAAATTTTACGAGAGAAAGAGAGAAATTATATCACGAATTTAACAATGTAATTTACTGTCTATTTCATAAATCTTTAAAATCAGAGAATTCAGCCATTCTTTCATCCACAGAGCCATCATTTTTATCTCATCTCTGAAACTGTAACATCCGGGCCACATTGCATACATATCAAATACTCCTTTCGATGTTCCATTGTGTATTCAGGACTACCTTCATTCATCCCTGTCTACATTTTGTATAACGGCATTTTTTTCAAAAACTTTAGAGTTTTTTGCAATATTTTTACAATTATTTACATTATTAACTTTTGTAACAAAAACCCTAGCTAATGAAATTCATAGCAAGTTTACATACTTTATATATATGAGGTATGCAAGATGGGTATCAATGGAATTAGCACAACTGAAAATAGACAAATAGTTAATGCAGGACAGGCTGAACGCTCAACTGAAACTGCATATACTAATTCTGTTATGCTTCAAACACAGAGAACAGATACAGATCTTCCTGCCGAAAATAATACCTCTAATACAACAACTAAACTTGATGAATTAAAAGCTTTATGCGGGGAATTAGGAACAACTCTTGAACAAATATTTCATTATCCCGTAGAACAACTGGAAGATAAACAATTACAAAAAATAATTGACGCAATTAAACTTGCAATAGAAAGAGCCACTACAAATAATAAAGTGGATAAAGAAAAAGCTATTGAACTTGCAAGGAAGTATGCAATTGCAGTTTCTTCAGGTGCTTATACTATAGAAGAACTAAGAGAAAACAAAAATAAATTGCAAGGAGAATCTATTTCTTCCAGACTAGAAACATTCTTTAATTTGGAAAAAGGTACTTTTATGACCTTATCCGAAACAGAAAAATCAAATTATATTAAACGATACTTTGTTGATTACTTTGAAGAACTGATTCAAAAAAATAAAGATCCTGAAAAAATAAAAAAATTACAACTCAGAGACTTTATTAAATTATTAACAAACAGTTCAGATGAAGAAAAAGCTTTATTTAAACAAGTTATTACTGATTATTTATTATCAGAGAATAAACCTAAAGGCTTATTTGCCACAATAGCAAGTTTCCATTCGCAAGAAGCCCGCACAAAATGGGCAGACTCCTGGACTACAGAAGAAAAAGCGAAATTGGGCAATGAAGACCAGCTTGGTAATGTTTCTAAAGAAGAAGACATCACTGCTATGCAGGCTGCATTAATCCGTGAAAATTCTAAAGAAGGCTTAATGAACGGTCATGCAGATTTAAACTCAAAAGTTACAGCTGTTCTTGAAAAAGTTGAAAACGGAGAAGAACTTACACAAGACGAGGAACTGTTACTTAAAACATTTAAACAACTTTATGCCGGTGAACAAATCGGTACTATAGAAAATGACATTATTACCGATAAAAACTGGAAACAAGAGTTTTTAAAACAAGTCAATAACGATATTCTAGCTCACGGCGAAGATGTATACAATGACATCATCAAGCAAATGGCAAAAGCCGTTGAAGAGAATTCAGAATATCTGACAATGCCTAAAGAAGAGCTTGAAAAAATCTTAGACAGCACTACCGGTAATAAATACTCAGAGGCAGCCGATGCATATATTGCAGAAAAAGAAGCTGCTCGTGATAACAATGAAACCGCTGATTTAGGATTTACTCAAAGAGAAAATGTTGATACAACAAGATTAACTTTCTTACAGCAACAAATTCAAAATTCTACGGAAAAACAATCCGGCTTTAAAGTTGAAAATCCTATCACTAAACAAAAAGCTGCATATACCTTGAACGAAAGAATGGCCGAAGCCAGTTCAGGACAGGATAAACTTGCTGTTATAAAAGAATTCTTTGACAGATCACCGCTTTTAAAGAAAGCTCTTGAAAAATATTTAACAGGAATGACCGATCCTATGAATATACTTAATGCACTGCCTACTAATGCAAGAAAATACCTTGCACAAAAACTTGTACAAAAAGGACAACTTACAGAAGAAGATATTCAAAGATTAAATTTGTCATTTAATGACAAACAGCTTCTTAATAACATTCTTAAAGAAAAAGAAGAAAAAGCAGAAGTTGTTGCATAACGACACATCTAGGAGCATTTTTAAGCCGAATATTTAAAATATTTGGCTTTACAATTATTTACAAACAGGCAATTTTTAAAAAGATAAATACTTTATATATATTATACAACGAGGGTATAAATATGAGCTTTTTAACTGAGATTAAAAATTTCATAAAAACAGAAGTTTTAGGTATTGAAGAACCAAATACCGCAACTTCTGTTGCTCAGAAAAAAGATAATAAACCGGTTATTGAATGTAAAACGGAAGCTCCGGAAGACACTTTTGAAAAGCAAACAGAAGGAGCTGCAAAAACAACAGGTTCTAAAAACGGAATGAGTGCGAAAGCAATGGAGGAAACTATCGCAAATATTCCTGCGGCAACCGTAAATTTAAAGCAAATGATTAAAGACGGCTTACTTGAAAAAGTTACTGGACTTTCCAAAGAAATGTTTGACAGATTACCGGTCCATAAAAAGAAACTTGTATTTGATTCTGTACAAATAGCAGTAAAAAGATTTGAAGATTTAAGAGCAAAAGGTAAAGTCAGTGAAGATGCCAACATTGAAGCAATAATTGTATCTGATGCTGCCAACATATATCAAGCTATCTCAACCAACGCTTTTAAGAATGTACAAGAATATGAAAAAGCTTCCGGCGATATAAACAAAGAACTGGGCAAAGATTTTGACAAAAATCCTAAAACTGAGAGAAGGGCTGAGTTTAAAAGACGCAGAGCTGAATATAAACGAAGATTTAAAGAAGAATTGGAAGAAATTCGAAAACTTCCAAGAGAGCAGCAAGCTGCTGCAACCCAGGAATTAATTCAGCGCCACAAGTTCATTATGCGCAGACATTTTCTGGATGTATCAGCTCAAAGAGCAACTGAAACCGCCGTTGATGCAACTCTTTTACTTGATGCCGAAGATATTGAATACGGAGCCGAAACTGTAATAGAAACCAGAAGCAGCAAAGAAGAAAAAACTAAAGCCGCAGATTATGCAGATTATAATTTCACCAAAGAGGTTATACAGACTAATGCAGAAGCTGGCAATAAAGTAAGTGCAGAAACTCTGAAAGGCTACACTGAAACATATATGGAATACAAATCCGCTGATGCAGCATACGAATATCAAGCTAACTATACTACTGACAGAACAGCTTTTGAAACAGCATTGCAAAAGCAGCAAAACGGTGAAAAACTAACAGCGGAAGAACAAGCTTTATTGAGCTTTATGTCTGAAGAATACTATACAGCTTCCGCTCAAGGTATCGGACAGGGCGCTTTGAACAACATCAATATGACAACAGATCAGAAAGCAGATTTTCTTTCTGTTTGGGAAAATGATGCAAAACAATTCAGCGATTACGAACTTGTTACTTCTGACGTAAAAAAATCAATGAGTGAAAAACCTGAATATCAGGAAATTAATGAAAAATTTGAACAGAAACAAACAGAATTAAAAGAAACAGAGAGCAAAACCAAACAGAAAACCGCTCAAGCACAGACAGAAACAAAAGAGACATACGAACCTGAATACTCAATTCCTGCAATTGTAGCATCATCACCTGCAACTTCTCAAAATATTAATACAGAAGCTGTAGTTGAAACAGAAAAAACCGTTAAAGCAGAAAAACCTGCTGCCAAAACAACAGAAGCCGCTGCGGAAATTAAATCTAATCCTGTAGTCATTGCAAGAGATATTAAAGAGTCCGGTGTTGAACAGGCCGTGAAAAAATACGGAAGCGACGCTATACAAATTATACTTGATTATTCGGGCTTCAAACACTTGCGTCCGCAATTAACAACTATTATTCGTTCATACAACCTCAATGATTTAAGAAAGCTTACTCAAAACTGTTCTGATAGTGCTTTTGTATATATTTGCAGCATTGTTAACGGTGATTTTGTTGAAACATTAAAAGAAAACAGGGAAAGAACAAAGGGATTATGCTATTCTGCAGCAAACCAGGTTAAGAAATTGGAAGGCGAATATGCAGCTGTTTAAAAATATAGTATATAAAATTTTATCAATACAGGAGAAGTTCCTGAGACATCGTCTTTCAGGAACTCTCGGCGTTAAAAACAGTTCAAAGAGAAAAACCAGATATTATAACGGATTCACCGTAACGCTTTCTTCTCTTGCGGAAAGTGAAAAACAACAGCTTGAAGAAGAACTTAATTTGCTGCTCAAAAAATACGACTATGAGCCGGAAGAACTCCTTAAATACATTAAAACACAGGGAACAAAGGTTATACGCCTTGATAATGCTTCAAAGATCTTAAATCCGATAGCAGAAAATGAAGGATTTATCTATCCTGCAAGCGGAGCAAAAGCGCTTTATATTTCTCTTGCTGCAGAAAAGAATGCCAGATTTAAAACGGACGAAATGTTTATCCTATCAAAGGGCAGCATTAATAAATATTATTTTATCTACCACTTTTATAACTGGTACGCATTTAAACACAATATTGAAGGTCTTGACAGCGAATCCCAGCAGCTTTTGAAGAAATTTTTATTTGAAGATTCCGACACAAAAACACTGCAGCTTTCTGAAATCTATAAGCTTAAAGATGCAATCCGTCAGGACAAAGCCGCAATTGAGTTTGTAATAAAGCTCTGCAGGAACTATGAAGGAACAAAACAAGCTTTAGATAAAATGAAAAATGAAGGCAGCGCTAAATTATAGATATTCATTTATCCATGATGTAATTATTTTTGCCAGAGATGTATCATTTTTCAACATTATCATGCCTGTTGACTTAGCCTCTGAGGTGTAAGTCATAAAAGCAGCCTGAGCAAATTTTTTCAAATATTCTGCTGACTCTGCGCCGGAAACATCATCGGTTCCGTTAATTGCCAAAATATCTATATTGTTTAAATTTGCCATCTTTACGGGTATAAATAACCCTTTTGTTTTAACAACCGGAGACAGCATAACAATGGTTTTCGGCTTATAAGATATCTTATCTGCCGCAAGAACTGCCGTACTTGCACCGATATCGGCACCGACTATAGCGTAGTTATTAAAAAATATTTTCTTGGTATTTTCTGATTTTACATAATCAATAACTTTAACAACGTCATCAGGATACTTTGCATAAGCAGAATTTGTCATACTTTTCCACGATGTTCTTACGAGTTTGGAATTATAAACACTCCTGCCGTGTCCGCGCAAATCAATTCTTAAAACTGCATATCCGCTGTCTAAAAGCTCTTTTGGCAAAGTTTCCCACCACTCAGAAGAATACCCGAGAGAATGCAAAAGGACAACTGTCGGAAATTCCTTCTGTTTCTTTACTTTCGGATACTCTAACACAGCTTTTATACTGAACCCGTCTACCGATTGAACCGATATATCCTTCTTTACGACAGATGCCGCAAGGACAGGATTTAAAAACAGCAAAAAAAATGTTAAAATAAGAATAATTCTCTTCATACAAGTTTTATTATATCACATGAAATTCATTGTTACAATTCTTTACAATTAGGCAATTATTTATTTTGAATATACTTTATATATATAAGAGAGTAAAATAAGGAGAGTATATGTCAGTAGTTTTAGATACAAATATGAAATTGTTCGCAGAACGATTGAATATAACTTCTTCAAGAATGATTCGCGACTACGGAATGAGCACCGTTGATGAAATCATCGAAGCAGAAGCTGCACAGGGCAATACTCAGGCAGTAAACTATGCCAGAGAAATGTATAATTCTCCTTCCAAATTAATTAAGATATTCAAATTAACAGATGTCGAAAATAAATTTGTAATCCTTCACAATATGGATGATAAGACCAGATTACAGGTATTGCCGTTACTTGAAAAAGAAGATCTCGTAATGGGTATGTACTTCTTCACAAAAGACAAATTGCTTTCAATGCTTATGGAAGTTGATATTGAAGAACTTGTAAACGTTATTTTAGGCGCATTTCCGCTGCAGGAAATAGTTATGATGTTTAAAGAAGAAGATCTTGCAGCATTTTTCCAGAATGAAAAACTGGAAAAATATGATGTTATAAATCAATTAAAGGCAATGCCTCCGGAAGTTATGAAAAAGTTTGTTGAAGGAGTCACAGGCAGACCTTCAGAAGAAACAAATCCGCTTGATTTAATCAAGAGTATTGAACAATTGCCTATTGATAAGTACAGAGACTTTATGTCTGCAATAGATCCTGATGTTCAAAGACAGCTTACCTTCCAGTTAACCAAACAGAAACCTGAATATTTACAATTATTTAAGAATGAAACTTATGTTAATATGTTATCTACTCTTATGAAAACAGAAATGGTTAAGCCAATGATTTATCTTGAAAAAGAAACAATGATGGAAATGGTATCAATCCTTCCTGATGATTTATTATCCATTGTTGCGGCTCAGGTAGATACAAGAGCTTTTGCGGAATTCCTTCTTGAAGGACACACAGACGTACTTGAACAGGCTTTAATGATTTAAGAAAACAGCTCTGACGTAATAATTTGAATCATCCTTCAATTGATTTTTGATGGATATAAACTTGTCGGAAAGTACTGAAATTTCTGCAGCCTTTTCACGCACAGTATATTCTTCCTGCGCGGCAGAACGGTTCATAATGTCCGTTAACAAAGCTTCATCCGCGAAGGTATAAAAGTTTCTTAAACTTTCCAGACACCAGTATAGTTTAAAGAGCTGCTTATTTTTAATGTATTTTTTGTCTCTGAATACAAGCCTGTCCAGCTCATCGAGAGCATCTTTTGCATACTGAAGAATTAATGCCGTATATTCTTTTGAAAAAGCTTCGTTGTGATTAAGCATTTTCACACTGTCAACGACAAGCCTGCAAATATTTGCATTTATATCGATTGTGGCATCAGCAAAAACTTTTGCCGGCATTTGCGAAAAGAAATCCGCAGAAGCCGGTGATTCAGAAATAATTTGAAAAACCCTGAGAGCAATGGCCTCTCTGATTTTTCCGTCGCATCCGGTCAGGTTTGAAATCAAAGCTGCGGCGTCTTCTTTTGAATTAACGGCATCAAATTTCAAAGCGGCAATTTGCTTTTGAGGAATATTTCCTTCATTAAGAAACTCTAAAAGCTCCGAATGCGAAAAATTTTGCTCGGATAAATAACAAGCCTGCTCAAAATTTGTATCTAAATCTTTATAGAAACCAGTATTCAAATTCATATCCTGTTTATTGTATAATATTATCTTATCACAATGTATAATGATTTCGGCATAAAAAATAGTTTTAATGTATGATAAGGAAATTATAAAATCCTGTATAATACTCTTTAAGGAGACTATCATGAATATATTACAAATCATATTAAATAAAATACTAATGTTTGAGAAAGAGCCTCAGAAAATAGGTCTTTCACAGCTAAAAGCGCCAAAAATCGTTAAAAAATCTGAACCGTCAATCAAAAATAAAGACGTTAAATTATCTGACCTTATGCGCAGAGCCGGCTAATAAATTTATAACAGCTCCAGAGCGATTGCAGGAGTCTGATTTGCAGTTGCAAGAAGAGTTGCGGCTGCCTGCTGAAGTATCTGGCTGCGAATATATGCACTCGATTCTTCAGCTATATCCGCGTCACGTATGGTTGAGCGGGTTGAAGTTAAATTTTCTATATCGGTCCTCAAAGCTTCCATTACACTTTCCAACCGATTCTGAACTGCTCCAAATTCAGTCTGCTTGGTGCTTACCTGATTCAATATATCGTCAATTACTTCAATTGTTCTTCTTGCTGCATCTGAATTCGACACATCAACATCAAGTTTGAAAGAAAATGTTGTATCAAATGTAAGAGTTGAATTCTTTGAAGAATCAATCCCGACTTGCAAAGATATCTCATACCCGCCGGTAAACTCTCCGCCTGTTAAATAGTTATATTTTGGGAGCATTCCGTCTTTTATAAGCGAATTCATTTCTGAAGTTGTTAATCCGGTAATAACAGTATTCGTAACTTCTGAACCGATAGTCCCGACTCCTGTCATTTGACCTGTAGTTTCTTTATTATAAAACCCGTTAATCGTCACGTTATCGTATAGTTCTCCTGCGAAACCGCCAACCGTCATATTACCTGCTACACTTCCTGTTGCATAAGAATTAATTACGGATGTTCTTCCTGTTAGTTTACCCGCAAAACCTCCTGCCAACCCTCCTGCAACAACATTACATTCTGAATATGAATCTGATATTATATTCTTCCGCTTGTAATTCCTACAAAACCTCCAACATATTTCCAGCCGATAACATCACACGCTGCATAGCAAGAGTTTACATTACAGCCGGAGCCTAAAGACGCAACTATAGCGCCAACAGTGTCCGAACCGCTTACTAAGCCGGATACATAGCAATTGTTTATATTTGTATGTTGTACTGTGCCTGCTAAAGCTGCAGTATCTTTCTTACTCCCTGTAATATCACAATCAACAAGAACTACAGAATTAATTTCAGCAACATATGTGCTAGCAAATAAACCAACACTACCTTCTGTTGTATTTATTGTTAAATTTGAAATCTTATAATTATTACCGTTAAATGTCCCTTGAAAGTTGTTATCTACTCCAATTCCCCGGAAATCAACACCTTGCATATTTATATCGGAAACAACTTCAAAAGTAACATCACGTGTGCTTGCTCCGCCATTTACAAGATCTTGCAGTTTGACTAAATCTTCAGACGTTTTCAGGTAATACGTTTCACCGGCTTGAAAGGCGGTCTGATTTACAACACGTTTGGTTTCAAGTTCAGCGCCTATTTCAAAAAGCTTTATACCATTGTATTCCGTATTTGTCATAACACGTTTTATCTCAGCCGCTCTTGCATTGATTTCCGACTGGATAGCATTTAAAGAATCTGCGCCATAAGTCCCGTTAGCAGCCTGTTCCGCAAGTTCACGGATTCGCTGTAAATGTTCCGTTACAAGCCCCAAGCTGCTTAAAGCTGTGTCAATAATGTTGGAACCTGGCATTACGTTATCAAGAGCGACATCATACGACGATAAATCAACGCTCATATTTTTTACAATTGAATAGTTTGCTGCGTTGTCTTTGGCGTGGTTAATTTTAAAGCCTGTTGTCATACGTTCTATTGCTGTATTAAGGGAGTTTGTGGATTTATTTAAGTTAGATTGGACAATCAAAGAACCAAGGTTGGTGTTTAGTATTACCATACAAACACCTCCTGACAAGGCGGAAACCTCAGGCTACATAAGAGTTTCACCCCTTCCTAATGGCCGTAACCATTACAGGACAAGAGGTTAAGACGTTTTCTAATCTTCTCTGGGTCTGATGCATATCCTTAATCATACGTATATATCCTATACATAATATATTCCACATTTCACGATTTTATAACAATTTGTAAAAAAATTGTTACAAATAAGTCCTTTTAATTTAGCAATTTTTTATCAAATAATGTTTTTTATATAATATGGTTATGAAAGTCGGTAATATTAATAGTGTGTTTTTTAAGTCAAAACCTGTTACGGAAGCCTCTGACCCGCAAAAGCAGGAATATCCGCAGGTTAAAGAGCTTGCAGGAATTACCCCTGACTTTAATGTAAAAGTCCCGCAAAAATATACTAAAATAAGCACTCAGAAACTGGATAACGGGCTTAATTTGCATCTTTACAAGCTCGCAAACGGGATGAAAGTTGCAATCATTCCGATGGAAGGTTCACCGGCTGTTGTTAAAAACTATGTAAACGTTGGTTCTATGAACGAAACCCAAAATATTAAAGGCATCAGTCATTTTTTAGAGCACATGGCTTTTAACGGTACAAACGGAGAAAACGGACATATAAAACTTGAAACGGGAGATTCTTTCAAAAAGATTGATGAACTCGGAGGCTGGGCAAACGCAAGTACAAATTATGCAATCACGGATTATGTCAACTCCACACCGCAATTAAAGCAGGGAGATTTAGAAAAACAAATAAAAATCATCGCTGCTATGAGCGAAGACTTAAAGCTTTCGCAGGATATGATTGATAAAGAAAAATACCCTGTGTGTTCGGAAATTAACATGATTCTTGATGATCCGCAGACAATTGCGCTTGATCAAACCGTCAGAAACCTCTTTAACATCAAAAATCCGGCTGATGAAATGGTCGGCGGAAGTGTTAAACATATTCAAAACCTCACGAGGCATGATGTTTTAGGATACTATAACAAGTATTACACGCCGGATAATATGGCGCTTGTTATTGCAGGGGATGTTAATCCTGAAGAAGCGGTTTTGCTTGCAGCAAAAAACTTTAACTCAAAGAAAACGGCACAAGGACAAAGATTTGAAGAAAAGCTCACTCCGCTCACAAAAACCGTAAGAAAAGATTTTGTGAGCGACAAAGCCCGTTCAACAGAAATCATTTTGGGCTTTGCAGGGCCTAAAAACAATGATACGAGAGAAAAAGTTATCTTTGACGCTGCAAAAACTTATTTGCTCTCATATTCAACAGGGCTTGAACAGAATTTGAAGAAATACAATACAAGACCTTTCATTGAGAGCGAAAAAATCAGTACAAATCCAAACAGTCCGCGGCTTATTTATCTTGCGGCAAATTCAGCGGAAGAGAACAGCGAAAAGGTTTTAAAAGCGCTTTTCGACACATTAAATAATGTTAAAAAGCCTGATGAAGAAGCTTTGAAAGAAATTAAACAAAGAATCCTCAGATACAAAGAAGAAAGTTTTGAATACTCATCTGAAGTTAATGATATCATTGGAAAAGCGCTTCTTAACAACAATCTGGAATATATTACAGGGTATGAAAATATTCTAAATTCAATAACTCCTGACGATATTGAACAGGGAATCAAAAAATATTTTGACCTGAATAAAGCCTCGGTAGTACTTGTTCACCCGCAGAAAGAGAATCAGGTTTCTTTCAAAGGAAAGCGTGAACCGCTAAAAACGGACAAAATATATGAATACAATTTAGAAAACGGATTTGATACAGGACTTTATAGAACCAAAACCAACAATATCGAATATAATATTGCGCTCTATCTTGATAAACCTTACAACAAAAAAGCCGGTGTTGTGGAAGTTTTAAACGAAATGTACACAATGGGAACCGCTTCCATACCGGAGGAAGAGTTTGAAAGGTTTGAAGAAAAAAATAATTTAAGCCTGAGTGCCTCTGTTTCGCCCGCTAAGTTAAAAATCTATTCAAACAGCAGTTATGCCAACAGAGAAATTATTTTTGATAGCGCCGGAAAGCTTTTGTATGAGCCTCGAATAACGGAAGAAAATCTGCAAAAAGCAAAAGACAGAATAAGAGATTATCTCACAAGGGCGCAGGATAGTGCTTACAGGCTTTACATAAATTATGAAAGCAAAAATAACCCGTATGAGTTTTCGGAAAAAGAAATTTTAGATAATCTGGACAACATAACATTAGATGATGTAAAAGACTGTCACAAATACCTGCTGGAAAATTCCCGCGGTATAATTACCGCAAATATTCCGGAAGAGCATCCGGAAGTTGAGCAGGAAGTTTTGAAAGCCTCCGGCACATTACATAACGTATTACCAAACGAGAAAAAGACGCTTGAAATTTATAAAGCAAACACTAAGCCGGTAGTTCTCACAAAAGCCAACAACCATTCTCAAGCGGATATAATGCAGGTTCACAAATTTGAATGCGACAATTCAATCAGAGAAACCGCGCTCGCTGAGATTACAAATTCTATCCTCACAAATTCAAGCATCGGGCTGTTTAATACATTGAGAGAACGCGACCATCTTGCATACTCTGTTTATTCTTCCATAGAAAAAACAGGAAACAGCGGAGAGATTTCCTGCAATATTCTCACAACAACTGATAACAAAGAAATCGGCGAGGTTTCTTACGACAATGTACAGAAATCTATTGAAGGCTTCAACAAACAAATCAATGAATTAAAAAGCGGTAATTTTACTGAACAGGATCTTGAAAACGCAAAATTATCAATGAAAGCAAATCTGCTTAATAAAGAAGGCACAAGCTCTAAACTGGGCTCTATAAATGCAGGACTAAATTCAAAATACGGCATAACTTACACCAACCTGCTTTTCAATGAAATTGACAGTATTACAAAGCAGGATATAGTTAATTTTGCAGAAAAAATCTTCAAGAATCCGCCGGTTTATTCCATTGTTGCAAGCAAAGATACAATAGAAAATAATAAAGATTATTTTGCAGCACTGGAAGCATAAAGCTTACCGCGAAAGTCTTTAATTTTTTCCGCTTCTTCTCTGTAGTTACCTTCAAACAGTTTGTTTATGTTGTTATCGAGAAGAGTTATTACATCCTTAATATTATCACCGTTCATAACAACCATATCGTTTGCCATTTCCGTATTGGAAAGCGCAAGTCTTGTTGTATCCCTGAACCCCGAAGAAGCAAGTTTTTGAGCCAGCTCGTTATCCTCAATATTTTTGCAAAGCGCCTGAGCAACAAGCATTGGTGCATGAGAAATTAATGCAACAGCTCTGTCGTGCTCACGCGGAGTCGTCATAATAACTTCCGCCCCCATAGCTTCAATTATTGATTTTAGAAGGGCAAAATCTTTTAAATCCGTATCCTCTTTAGGAGTTACAGCCCACACGGCACCGTCAAAAAGCTCCGGAAAAGAATATTCCCAGCCGCTATGTTCAGTACCCGCCATAGGATGCGACGGAATGAATTTGTAGTTATAAGTTTTATAAGATACAAATTCTTTCAGGCTGCAAACATCAGTCACTATAGTATTTTTATCCAGATAGTTTTCCAGTTTATTAAGAATTTCCAGCGTTTTGTTCATAGGAGTGCAGACAAAAACAACATCGCAGCCTTTTAGAGTCGAATAGTCACTGCTTACATTTTCTTCTTTTACAGAGCGTGAAACTCCAACCACTTCATACTTTTCGCGGCACTTTTTGAATATAGAGCCGCCAATCAGCCCCAGACCGATAACTCCTATTTTCATATATTCTACTCCCGATTTCCCCAGTGCATTTACCCTGTATATTCACCCTAAATCCTTATGGTGAAAGTGTTTTACGCCTTCTACGTAGTCTTTTACAATATCGCCGTTTCCTTCAAGATTATATTTGTATATAGTAAGCCCGTCCAAACCGACAGGACCTCTGGCATGAGTTTTGTTTGTAGAGATTCCGACTTCTGCACCGAAACCATACCTGAACCCGTCAGCAAATCTTGTAGATACATTATGATAAACTCCCGCAGAATCAACAGCATTCATAAAGATTTTTGCATTCTTTTCATCTTCCGTAATTATAGATTCCGTATGACCTGAAGAATATGTATTTATATGCTCAATTGCCTCTTCAAGCGAAGATACAAATTTATATGAAAGAATTTTGTCCGAATACTCTTTATGCCAGCTTTCCGGTTTATCAACAAGTTCAATTTCTGCATCTTCTAAAGCTTTTAAAAGCTCTGATGCATATTTAAATTCCTTATGAATTAAAACAGTTTCGACAGAATTGCAGGCAGACGGATATTGAGTCTTAGCGTCAATAATAATTCTTTTTGCTTTTTCTAAATCCGCACTTTCATCGGCAAAAATATGACAAATTCCGTCGGCATGACCGAGTACCGGTATCTTAGTATTCGATTTGATGAATTTTACAAGGTTGTTACCGCCTCTCGGAATAATTAAATCAATATACTTATCCTGTGAAAGCATATTTGCGACATCTTCGCGCGTAAAGACCTGAGTCAGAACGTCTTTCGGGAAATTATATGTATTGTCCAGAGCCTCCTGAATAACCCTCATAATTTCTTTATTGGTATTGATTGATTCTTTTCCGCCTTTTAAAATAACAGCGTTGGAAGACTTTATTGCAAGGGCAGAGATTTGAGATATAACATCCGGTCTCGCTTCAAAAATTATTCCCAGAACCCCTATCGGGCAGGAAACTTTTGTCAAAATCAAACCTTCATCAAGCTGTCTTTTCAACAGAGTCTTACCAACCGGATCTTCGAGGTTGGAAATATCAATAATTCCCTCAACCATATCACGCATTTTATTTTCATCCAGCTTAAGACGATTATATGTAGATTGGCTCAGCTCTCCTGATTCCACAAGAGGTTTAGCGTCTTCCAAATCCTTTTGATTTGCTTCAAAGATTTTATCTTTATTGTCTTTCAAATTCTTCGCGATATTTAATAAAGCGGTATTTTTCACACCGACAGGAAGAGTCGCAATCTTTTTTGAAGCGGCTTTTGCTCTCTGTGCTAATTCTATAAATTTATCTTCTTCCATTTCTGTAATCCTCGCAGAGCTTGCAATACATCATACGCCTCAGATTTACCATTCTTGAAAATTTCTTTCTCATAAGGTGTTCCTGAAGAGACATAGCCGGCTTTTCATCCAGAACGGTCGGACGTTTTACTATATATCCGGACAAATTCATAAAAGGGACAGCATCTCTGTAATCCATATACGGATTCTTTCTGTATTGCTCGCTCATACCTACTCCTTATTTGTGATAGTCTTTGAATAAATCTTATGCAAAATATTATGATGTATCAAGGCTTTGTAAACGAAAATTTACTAAATTTTTAACTTGAAAAAATTTTATCTTGTTGATATAGTGAACAGGTGGGGAAAATAAAAGATATTTACTCTACAGAAAAAGCAAGCGCCCGTAGCCCAGTTGGATAGAGCGTTTGGCTACGAACCAAAAGGTCGGGGGTTCGAATCCCTCCGGGCGCAAATTTAAAAAAGAGCCTAAAGGCTCTTTTTTTTGTAGCATTGGATTTTTTTTACGGAGAATTATAATTAATCAAGTTTATCAAGTTTTTGCTTATAACCAACTCTTTCTGCAAATACGGTTGAATAGGCGCTGTAAGTTTATCTTTATTCTCAAAATTCAACTGCAATTCTGTCGGAAACGTTGTATAAAAGTCCGTCAAATAATAATGTCCGTTTGAATCCAATAAACCGGCAAAGTTCATATCTCCGTATTTGTTAGTGTTAAACAAATCCTGAACCGTTTTCGCATTTTTTACAGTATTAATACTTTTTGCCATTTCTTCATTACTTTTCAAAACAATTTCATCTTCCGGAGCATAAATTTTTGAAAGTCTCTCTGTAACACTTGGAGATGTATCAACAAATAACATCATTTTACAAGCAGCAACATTAATATCCATTTGAGAAATATCTTTGATAAATTTCCGCTCTCCTCTGTAATCTTTCATATAAAGTGCTATCAATTTATTAAAAATTTCATCGTATAATTTTCTCAAATCGCTTTCTCTAAAGCCATCTGTTCCCAGGCTATCCTCAGCCGCAGCCCTCGCCAGAAAATTAAGCCTGCCTGTTTCTATAAGCGGTGTAAATGTATACAAGACATTTGCCATCCTATCCGTATACAAATCCCTGAACTTTCTTGCTCTCTCCGCTTCCCCGTTTTTAATAAGTTCTACCTCTCTGGAATGCATTACATGATAAGGATTTACCGACATATTAAACTGATTAATTTTTCTGGCATTTTCCTTTTTACTGTAATACTGTGCATATTTTTCGGCACGAGCTTGAGCCTTTTTGTTCTTAGGACTCCACCCCGCTGTATCAAAGACAAGTTTCAAACCAAATGCAGAAGATAAAGCTTCCGAAATATCAATAAAATCGTGTTCCCTGCCGCTATTGTCCTTTAACATCATATCAATACTATCTGCATCATGAAACGCCGTCATATAAGGATCAACACTCCTTCTGTTTTTTGTTATAGAAAAACCCAGACGCTCATTTAGCTGTTTAAATCCTTCTGTCAAAGCTTCAAAATCATTCCAGCTCATTTTATTTATATGATTTTCATCCTCTCTTAACGGAGGCTGTCCGCCCGCATAACAATGCGAACAAATATTGCGGCAGCCTCTTATAACAGCGGCTTCAGTTATTGTCTGTGCTATAAAGGCAATCTCCTTCATATTCAAACCATTAAAAACTTTTATCCCTTCCTGAATCCCGTCGAGCTTATTCAGATTAAAATCATATATTTCAGGATTTTGCCCGATTTTGCCGGTCAGAAACGCCGATTTTAGATATTCTTTTGCACTCAAAAATTTCGGCGAAAATTTCTTAATACCAGCTACACCGTTAAATACGGGGGTTGAAAAGCTAACTTTATTGTTCTTTGCATCCTGTCTGGATTGTTTTGCAATAACAGGCTGACAGGGTTTATATGATTGAATCGATGATATTCGCATATAGGAATTAAAACTTGTAAAAAAATAATTTGCTTACAATCTCTTATGCTTCATAAAACACAAGCGTATCGCCAAGTTTGATTTCCGTATCACCTTTCGGAACAAAAGCTTCATCTCCGCGTTTTATAAGAGCAATAAGAAAATCTTCCGGACAATTTATTGTATTAATTTTTCTGTTAAGCCACTCATGTCCTTCATCCACAACTGTTTCGCATAATTTTATATCATTTTTAGCCTTAACTACGGTTGTTCCTAATAATACTTCATCTCCGCTCATAAGCATGGTATTGCCCTTTGGAACTATTTTCTCCCCGTTTCTGTTTATCACAAGAATTAAAGCATTATCACTTATATTTAAATCTTTTAACATACAGCCGTTCCAGGGATGCGAATCCTTAATAATAACCTTATCGAGAGCAATTGCAGACTCCTGCTGATAATCATTAAAGGTTTTTCTTACATCTGCAAAACGATCTATCATAGAATCACGTTTTGCAATAACAGGAAGCATTGAGCCCTGAATTGCAACAGATAAAAGCGCTACAACAAACACTATATGGAATAAGTCATGTCTTAAATTAGTACTTTCCGCAACAACCATTATCGCAAATACAATAGAAGCAGCACCTCTTAACCCCGCCCAGGATATAAAAGATATTTGATTCCACGGAGCTTTAAAAGGTTTCATTATAAGAAACACGGCCAGCGGACGCGCTATGAAAGAAAGAAAAACCGTAATTGCAATTGCCGGCATAAGAATATTCGGCACTCTGTGCGGAAAAGAGAGAAACCCGATTAAGAAAAATATAATTACCTGAGAAAGTGCCGTAATTCCATCAAAAAAGTATATAAGATTAATTTTATTTCTTATTTCACTGTTACCGAGAATAATACCGGTAATATACACGCTCAAATACCCGTTCCCGCCCAGCAGATCCGGAAGCGCATAAGATAACAGAGCCACAGCAACCATAAAAATAGTGTCGGTACCTTCTGTTAAAAGATTTGTTTTTTTGAATATATACATAGCAGCATATGCAACCACAACTCCGAAAAATATTCCGAAAAATAACTGCTTAAAAAGCATCGGCGTCAATGAAGCAACGCTGCCGCCTTTTAGCAGCATAATTCCCAGCATGGTCAGCATATAAGCAAAAGGGTCGTTACTTCCGCTTTCCATCTCTAAAAGCGGAGCTGTATTGTACTTCAAATTAAGCCTTTTTGATCGCAGGATAGAAAATACGGACGCCGCATCAGTTGAACTTATAATAGCACCTATAAGAAAGCTCTCCGCAAAGGACATTCTGAGTCCGTAAAAACAAAAGGCTGCCGTAAATACTGCTGTCAAAACAGTTCCTAAAGAAGACAACAAAATTGCCTGAACAGTAACTTTTTTGTCCTCACACTTCCTTGTACAAAAACCGCCGTAAAATATGATAAATAACAGACCAATAGAACAGAGCTTAGAGGTTAAATCATAATCCTCAAAGGATAATTTTAAAATACCGTCTGATCCGAATAAAACACCTAAAAACATAAAAAATACAAGAGACGGCATTCCTAATTTATTTGAAAACTTGTTTGTAACAATACAGGATAAGATAACGATTGCACAAAATAGTATAATTGCTGACATGCAAAACACCCTTTTATTAATATTAATTTAAACTAATTATAACACAGTTTATAAATGTATTTTAAGAGTAAACATGCACTATTATTAAATATATTTTCTGATTCAACTAAGAAAAAGAGGGCATGCTTATAGAAGCAAAGTACAATAAATTATGCATAACATTTTATCAATAATGTTATGCGTCCTGTATTTACAAGCATTTTCAGAGATTTTATTTCACAAATAAAACAAAAAAAATCCCCCATCTGGCTAATAAATTTTGCATTTGACTAGTCGTATATTCGTGCTAACATTAAATAATAGCAGTTGAAATTACTGGAATTTTCAACCGCATAACATTATTGATAAAATGTTATGCAAAGGTATGACTTTTATTTACATTACTTTTTAGATAAAATGTTATGTAAAAATTAGAAGTAATACTAGAAATTTGGGGCCTATATCACAAAATGACAAACAAATTAATCACAAATTGCATAATAGGAGTCAAAATAAATGATTAAAGTATCAGTTATTGTTCCTGTTTTCAATACCGAAAAGTTTATTGATAAGTGCCTGACATCGCTTATTAATCAAACTCTTTGTGATATAGAAATTATCTGTGTAAATGACGGTTCCACAGACAACTCTCCCGCTATTCTTGAAAAATATGTCCAAATAGACTCAAGAATTAAAGTATTAAGCCAAGAAAATAAAAAACAGGGCGCGGCAAGAAATGCAGGTTTAAAAATTGCAGAAGGCGAGTATATCGGTTTTGTAGATTCTGACGACTGGGTTGATTTGGATTATTACGAAAAATTATATAACACAGCTAAAAAATATGATTCTGATATAGCACTTGCAACAAATGTAAGAATAGGCAACGGTAAAACAAAGAAAAGACTTGAAATTACTGAAGAAAAAGTTGCAACAAGTCTGCAAGAAAAAATTGATATCGGAAATCAAGCTAAAAATCCTTGTCCTACAAACAAAATATACAGACATACCATGCTGAAGAATAATAATATCACATGGCCGGAAGGTGTGTATTGTGAAGATAAGCTCTTTACTATAAAAGCTGTTTATTATGCTAACAAAATAGTTACAACACCGGGAGTAAATTATTATTATTTCAGGAATCCGGATTCAACAGTAAATACAAAATCAAAAAAGCATACTTTGGATAAAAATAAGGCTAAAAAAGATGTTATAGAGTTTTTAAGACGGCATAATGCAGAAATAAGAGATAAAGAATTCTGGGCTGCTACAGAACAGAAAAAATTTTTAAGCATACCGATTCTTACTAAGAAGGAAAGTTTAAAAACTGCAAAATATTATCTGCTCGGATTAATACCGGTATTGGAAAGGGGAGTATAAGTGCAGGTTCTCTGGAAAAAAGAAATAGAAGAAATTAAGGATAGCGGATATTTGAGAAATGATATCTCTATTACAGATGCGCTTATTGAAAATTTCTTTAATGAAATTCTTTACCATACTGACAAAGCACTGCTGCAGCTTGCTTTCAGTAAAAATCCGACACAGCAGGATTTGGATAACCTGCTCAAAGACTTTGATATTGAAGTCAAAGGGGGCGCAAAGTCTCTGATGCTTTCATATTTTATGAAACGCCATCCTGAATTAAATTTTACGGCTTACGAAGGGCCAAGGCTTAAGGGTTTATTGAACTTTTTCAGATTTAAGAACCTTAAAACCATTTCTCATTTTACGAAAATCGGGCGAGAATTAAACAAAGCAGGTATAACTCCTATGCTCTTAAAAGGCGGGGCTATGAAGTTTTTAAGACAGGATTTACCGAGAGTTATGAGCGATATTGATATTCTTGTTCAAGAAAAAGACCTGATGAAATGCGCTAAAATAGCAGAAACTTTAGGTTACTGGTGGGAAAAAGTTGATATTCACGCAATTGACCTTCATCCTGAAGGCAGTGAAGAGGGTGCCCTTGATGTGCATAAATTCATCTATATGGAATCCGGACACGAAAAAGAACTTCTGAAGGGACTTTATAAAAGAGCACGTAACATTGTTGCATTCGGAGTAAATGCCCTGATACCGTCTAATGAAGATTTGCTGTTTATCTCTCTGGTAAACCTTGCAAGAAACTTGAGAAACAAAACCAGTCAGGCAGGACTTTTGTACACGCTTTTTGACTGCAAATACCTTATGGAAAGCAAACAGGATTTTGACTGGAACATCGTAAAAGAAAATGCAAGAAAAACACAAACAGAAATTCAGATGAATTTTGCAATGAAATTTATCGAAAAAATTTCATCAGATGTTTTGCCTGACGAAATCAAACACGACAAGCTTTTTGAAAAAGAAACAAATGAATATTCAAATATGGTAATGTACAACAGATTTTACCTGGAAGATTTGAGAACAAAATGCAGGGCAATGAAAGTCGGAAATTTATTCAAAAATCCGGAACAAATTCCAGAATACATTGCTCTTAAGCCTAAATATTTTCTGCTTAAACGAATAAGAAAACATCCGAAACTGATAGAATTATTCATTAAGGATTTAAAAACAAGACAATACGACTTTTCAAAATAAGGAATAATTAATGCAATTTAGAGACCTTACAAAACCTGAAATCAGAGAATGTTTTACAAATATTGATAAATATTTGAAGGAAAAAGAACAAAAGTTCGTCAAATATGTGGACTTTGGCTGTACGGTTGTGCGTTTAATCGGCTACAGCGAGGAATTCCTGCCACATATCGAAAAGCAGCTGACTTTCGTACTTAGAGATTCAATGCCAAAATATGATGCAACGCTTATTTTATGGAAAGAAACTGATTTTGAGAATTTAATTCCTCAAATTTCTCCTAAATTCAGCCCGAAAACAAACTTTAAACTAAGAATAGAACTGATTTATTCTAAAAGAAAAACAATCAACTGGCTTAACGTTATCGATAAAGACTTTTCTAAAACAAAACCTGTTATTGATATTCAGGCAGAAAGAGGATTCTTCCTCGGAAACGATTTTGAGAAAAATACCTACTATTACGGCGTAAGCAACTTAGAGCCGGAAGAATTTATCAAAGAGGGGCATTTATTTGTCCAATTCTTTAATAATATCTTGAAAACTCCGACTTCAAACCTTGCGCATGGTGCGGTTATCGGACTGAACGGGAACGGAATTTTAATGTGCGCAAGAGGTCAGAGAGGTAAATCTACTTTGTCTGTACTCTCAATGATAAAAGGGTTTGAATACGTATCGGATGACTATTTAATCCTGCATAAAAAGGACAACGAGCTTTTATCAAGCCCTATTTATTCCATAATCACACTTTCACCTAAAATGTACAACGAATTGTATGATTACCTCGCAGGCTCAAGATTCGTCTCAAATAATGCAAGAAAAGACAAATACGTGTTTAATATTGCCAATTTCCACGACAGGTTCAGAATGAATTATCCGATTAAAATTTGTCTTTTCCCTGAAATCGTTACAGATAAGGAACCTTCAATCCATCCTTGCGAAAAGGGAAGAGCGATTTGTCAGTTGATTCATTCAACTCTTATGCAGACTCAGGATTTGAATGACAATAAAACTGTCAAAAAAATGATGGATATGGTTAAGGATTTTGAGTTCTACAAGTTTAATCTTTGCCACGATATCGAAAAAAATACGGAATTTTTAAGAAATTTCATGAATCATCTTGAAAAACGTGAAAGAAAAACAATTACAGAGGATAAAATTTATCTTGATATCACGTTTGACCTTGCAAATATTCTGAACAGCGAAACCGGTATCATATATTCTATGAATAAGTTTGCGACAAATGTCTTTGAGAACTTGAAAAGAGGAGTTTCTCAAGAAGCTTTAAAGACAGGTTTAAGCCAATATGCAGACAAAAACGAAAACATTTTGCGGGACTTTGACCTGTTTACGGAAGCTTTGGAAGCGAAGGGAATTTCTCTTCCTGCTGCTAATCAGGAGGCAAAAGCTGAAATTAATCCTGAATTTGCAGAAGAAAATAATTACAAACTGTCTTTTGCAGAACACGCAGAAGAAGAGTACAGAGAATTAGTTAAAGAAGAAGAAAAAGAAAATAAGGAGAATAAAAATGAATTATGTATTAAATGAAGAAAAAATGTTTGCTGACGTAACCGACGGCATTGCAATTATCATCAATTCTGAAACAGGGATATATTACGGCTTAAACGGACTTGGAACAGCAGTTTACGAAAACCTTATGAACGGCGCAAGCGTTGAAAGCATTCTTGCCGCACTCAAAGATTTGTCCGGCGCTCCGGCAGATATTGAAACAAGATTAAATAAATTTATTCAGGATATGGTTGATGCTGAACTTATTATCGAAGGTTCTGCTTCTAATTCTTCTGCCAGCATTGATACTTCAATTGCTTCAGAAGACAACTTTGAAATGGACGTCAAGGCTTATGATGACGCACAGGAATTATTGTTAGCCGACCCTATTCACGAAGTTAAGGAAGAAACCGGCTGGACACCTGAAAAGGATTCAATCGGATATTCTAAAGAAGAAACCGCAGAAAGAGAACAAAAACTCGAAGTCTAGTGGGGGTAAATATATTAAGTTTGTTGGTAATACAACTAGCTTTACGTAATAAAAAGCACTAACTACAAGCTTGTAGCCCCCTCCCTAATGAGGGAGGCAGGGTGGGTGCCAGCAAAATTAAACATAACATTTAAAACAAAATAGAAGAAGTCAACTTTTCCCCCGCCCCTTGTGGGAGGGGGCAGGGGGAGGGGTAAAACAAAACAAATGGAGAACAACGTGCCAAAAGTATCAGTAATCATACCGGTTTATAATACAGAAAATTATCTCAGAAAATGCCTCGATAGCGTTTGCAACCAAACCTTAAAGGACATTGAGATAATCTGTATTAACGATTGTTCTCCTGACGGCTGCCTTGATATATTGAGAGAATACGCATCGAAGGATGAAAGAATCAAAATAATAGATTTCAAAGAAAACAAAGGCGCTGCCTGTGCCCGCAACGCCGGAATCGATGCCGCTCAAGGCGAGTACCTCGGCTTCGTCGACTCCGATGATTTCATCGACTTAGATTTCTATGAAAAGCTATATAATAAAACCCTCGAAACTGGTGCAGATATAGTTAAAACGAAAATTATAACAAAACACCCTGATGGTTATACTATCGAAGAAAGAATATCTAGCCTAGATATTATCAATAATAAAATGAACTTCAATATGGGATTTGTAAGCGCAATTTACTTAACCAAATTAATAAAGGATTATAATATAAAATTCATTAAAAACTGCATCTGGGGAGAAGATAGACTATTTATAATACAGAGCGTATATTATGCTAATGAAGTTATTCCACTTGAAAAACCAATTTATTATTATTTAAATCATGCAGATTCCACAACAGCTCTTATTAATAAACAGAAATTAGAATCTGCAGTTTATTCTAATAAGTTAATCTTTGAATTTATAAATAATATAAATATCGACCCGAAAAGTTATAATATTGTAGCAAAAGAATTTTTAATTGATGATATTCTATATCTACTCAAAAAATCTCAAAAAGAATGTTCTTTTGATATTACAAATGTTTTCCCTGAAATTACCCAAATATATAAATCCTTAAAATATAATAATATTCTCAAAGATTGTTATTCATGTACACTATTTGATTCTATTGTTAATAACAATATTGAAAATTTTAATAACCCTGAAAAAGTATTATTAGAAAAATTAAAATCTTTAAAAAATATACAAACAGCTCAACCGAAAGTTTCAATTATTGTACCAGTATATAGAGTAGAAAAATATTTAAAACGCTGTCTTTATAATCTTGTTTTTCAAACATTACAAGAAATAGAAATTATATGTATTAATGACGCATCACCGGATAATTCACTACACATATTACAAGAATTTACAAAATATGATAAAAGAATTAAAATTATTAATTTTAAAGAGAATAAGGGTGTTGCTATTGCTAGAAACGAAGGCATGAAAGTTGCTAAAGGTGAATATATAGGTTTTATTGATAGTGATGATTATGTAGATTTAGATTTTTATGAAAAATTATACAATGCTGCTATAAAAAATAATGCTGATATTGTAAAATCAAATATTTATACACATCAATTAAATGGATTAATAAATAAGCACTATGAACTATTTAACAAAATAAAAAAAAATAAATTTTATTTTAATATGACATTTTTTAGTGCAATATATAAAAGGCAACTTCTCTATGAAAATAATATAAAATTTATAGAACATTGTATCTGGGGCGAGGAAAGATTATTTCCGATTTTAGCTTGTTTTTACTGCAAAAGATTTTATATAGAAGAATCTACAGTATATCACTACATAAATAGAGAGGACTCTGCTACTGTTAAAATAAATGAGACCAAACTAGCTTCTGCAATTTTTTCTAATGAACTAATTTTCAAATTTTTAAACAATGCCAAAATTATTCCTGAAAATTATAAAATTATAGCTACTGAATTTTTAGAAGATTTACTCCATGTCCTAACAGCTTCTATTAAACTCAATGAATTTGATACAAACATTTATTATAGTAAAGTTTTACAAATGTTTGAGAACATAAAATATAAAGAAATTTTTAAAGAAAATCCGTTTTTAAACTTTCAATATGAAAATTTGAAGAACAAAAAAATATCAAATTTAATTAATCCATACCCATTATTTAATATCCAACAGGCTTTAAATAACTTTAGAAAAAATCATTTGACTAATGTAAATAAAAATAAAAATGTTCACAAGACATCAACGGAGATTATTAAATAAAATGTCAAATATTCCTGTATTTTTATCTTCAGATAATAATTATGCACCATTTGTCGCAACAACTATTGCTTCTATATGCGATAATACAAAGAGTTTTATTGATTTTTATATCATAGATGGAGGAATATCTACAGAAAATATAAATAAAATTAAATACTTAAATAAAAAATTCAAGAATTTTAACCTTGAATTTATAAAAATTGATTTAGATAAATATTTCAAAAATTTCAAAGAAACTGAGAAAATTACTAAAGCAATGTATTCCAGATTCTTAATTCCATATTTAAAACCTGAAATTAATAAAGCTATTTATACAGATGTAGATGTTATTCTATTTGGAGATATAAAAGAGCTTTATGATGAGCCGCTGAATAATTATTGGCTTGGCGCCTGCTTTGAAGAGTTTTGGGAAAGTAGTGTCAATATTGAACGGAAGAAATATCTGGGGCTTTCTGATAAGCATAAATATTTTAACTCTGGAGTATTATTATTAGATTGTGAAAATTGGAGAAAGCATAATGTTTTAGAGAATCTATTAAAATACAGTATAAAGTATAAAAACGTACTTCAGTATCCGGATCAAGATGTCTTAAATAAGTATTTTGACTGCAATTATAAAACTATAGACAAAAAATATAGTTATGTTGATGCTTGGTTTGAGCAAGATAACAACTATAACTTTATGATACGACATTACACAGCGGATTTAAAGCCTTGGAAAATTAATCCTGAAGTAAACCTAAACCTAAAAGAATACCCGCATGTACAAGAGTTTTGGAAATATGCAAAATATACTAAATTTTATAAAGAACTGCTTGATAATGCACTTACAAAAACTGAAATAGAGCGTCATCTTCGACATAGAAAGCTATTTGAAGCATATAACAAAATAGCAGAAAGAATTAAAAATAAAACAAGCAAATATTAGACTATGGTAGGAGAACATAATGAATAATTTTAACTTTACAATTCCTATATTTCTATCATCAGATAATAACTATGCACCATTTGTCGCAACAACTATTGCGAGTATTTGTGATAACACAAAGTATTTTTGTGAATTTTATATCCTTGATGGCGGAATTAATAAAGTAAATAAAAATAGAATTTTACAATTAAAAGATATCTACAGGAATTTTTCAATAGAATTTATAAATATCAACCCAGAAAAAGAATTTAAAGATATAAAATATAATAATGCTGCGACTTATATTTCTATATCAACATATAGTAGATTTCTGATTCCGACATTAAAACCAAAACTAAAAAAAGTTTTATACCTAGATGTTGATATCGTTGTACTAGGAGATATTGCAGAACTATATGCTCAGGAGCTGGAAGGCTATGCTCTGGGAGCTGTGTGGGACGAAAGTAGAAAACAATATAATCTTGATACAAAAGAATTGGTGGAACTATCAGATAACTACAAGTATTTCAATGCAGGTGTATTGCTAGTAGATATACCTAAATGGAAGAAAGACAGCATTGCAGAAAAACTTTTTGGAATAGCAAACAAATATGGTGAAAAAGTTTTACATGCAGATGAAACTCTTTTAAATAAGTATTTTGATGGGCAATACAGAATTCTTGATTTAAAGTATAACTTTTTAGATTATGATTTAATTTCTCATCCGCTGGAAAAAGTTATAATAAGACATTTCGCTACAGAATTTAAACCCTGGACAATACCGCCAGGAAAAAACGCAAAACAGATGCCAGGTGCAAATGAGTTCTGGAAATATGCAGAAAAAACCGTTTTTTACAAGGACATTCTTGAAAAATTTATAACTCCGGATTCAGCTTCTACAATCAATCACTACAGGCTTTCACAAATTTATCTCAAAAACAGGTACCCAAAAAACTCTTTGCCTGATAAAACTAATGTTTATTTCATTTCTGTTGTTAATGATTACAATTTGTATGACAAATATGTCAAAAACAACAAATACATAAAAATGATAAAAAATACAAAGCTTGTTGATTTTGATAATACAAAAACAAATGAATATATTTCTGTAAGATATAATGAATTTTTGAATTCCTACGATTACGGCAAAGAATCATGGTTCATATTTTGCCATCAGGACTGGGAACTTATTACAGACATAACCTCTTTACTTTCCTGCCTTGATAAAACAAAAATATATGGTCCTATAGGCTGCCAAGGAGATTTTGGTAATATTGTTAAAGGAAAGTATGTAAGAATATACAAGGGGGAATGTATAGAAGTTTCGCGTGACGACTCGCAGCACAGTAAAACAGCCTTCTGTTCATTCGAAGACCCATTGGTAGATACCCTGGACTGTCAAGCAATGCTTGTACACTCAAGCTTAGTTAATAAGTATCATTTACGCTTTGATGAAAATTTAAAATGGGATTTGTATGTAGAAGATTTTTGTTTTAACTCGTATTTGAAATATAATATAGAAACAAATGTTGTGAAAATCAAATGCTGTCATCATTCAGATACTGGTTTTCGAATGACACCGCCGAATTCATACTATGAAATGCTAAAATATATGAAAAAAAAATATCCAGATAAAATTTTTGCCGGAACATGTTCCGCAATTGGCGGGAAGTATTATCCGGAAGCAACTAGGAAAGAAGCCTTATTTGCAAATTTGCATAAAAATATAAAAGGAAGAAAAAATGCCCAAAATATCAGTAATAATACCTGTTTACAATGCCCATGAATATTTAAATCGCTGTTTAGATAGCGTTGTTAACCAGACATTGGAAGATATAGAAATAATTTGTGTTGATGACTGCTCAACAGATGATTCTGTAAAAATTCTTGAAAAATATGCTTTAAAAGATTACAGAATAAAGGTTATCAAAAGAACAGAAAATGGCGGAGAGTCAAGAGCCAGGAATACAGGGCTGGAAAATGTTACAGGAGAATATATTGCATTTGTAGATAATGATGACACAATAGACCGGGATTTCTTTGAAAAGTTATATAAAAAAGCAATAGAAGAAAATGCTGACATATCTTGCGGAGACGCAGAGTACATTGATTACAATGGAAAATCCTTCAAAAATAAACATAACATAATAAATATAGCAAAAAATAAACTGTATTTTTCTAATAACTGGTGGTGTGCAATATATAAAACATCCTTAATCAAGAATGACAATATAATTCTTGAACCTGGAATGTTAATAAGCGCCGATCTAATTTTTTTGATAAAAGCAGTTTTGGCTGCTAATAAAGTTGTAACTGTCGAGAATATTTATTACCGTCATTATGACAGAGAAGACAGCGGGTTTTCCAAAGTTTTATCAAAAGAGAAAATTCTATCCGGAGTGAAGTCTATAGAAATTATTACAGATTTGTTAAACAAAAAAAATATTGATAAAACAAACCCTAAAGGATATGATTGGCTATACAAAGAGCAGTTTAATATATTTTTAAATCTACATTATCATAATAATAATGAAGATCTTATTGAATTATATCTTTCGGGAATGACAAATATTTATTCAAAATGTAATAGAAAAGCTGAATTTCAAAGGTTTTTGAAAAATAATTATTTTTCTATATCACAAATGATAATTGAAAATAACAAATCAGAATTAAAAAATTTTCTTACACACAAAACTAACCGTTTAAATTTTATTACACAAAACTTAAGAGACAAAATAAGAAGAGGAAATAAGTGATAGCAATACCTATTTTTTTATCTTCAGATAATAACTACGCACCGTTTGTCGCAACAACAATTGCAAGTATTTGTGACAATACAAAATCTTTTTGTGAATTTTATATCCTTGACGGTGGAATTTCAGAAGATAATAAAATTAAAATTAACGCCCTAAAAAATCTTTTTAAAAATTTATCAATTGAATATATTAGAATTGATGTTGAAAATATATTTAAAGGAATAAAATTATCTAACACGATTACACTTTCCGCTTTTAATCGTCTCCTTGCACCGCAGTTAGTACATAATATAAGAAAAGCAATTTATCTCGATGTTGATACAATAGCTGTAAATGATATTACACAATTATTCAACGAAAATTTAGAGAACTATATCTTGGGAGCAGTTCCTGATTGGATTGATACAAGTCATTGGAAAGCAGAACTGGCAATAAGCAATGATCATATTTATTTTAATTCTGGTGTTTTATTAATAAATTGTGAAAAATGGCGCAAATCTATACAATTACAAGATATTCTTTCTATTTCAGAATTATATCCTCAACAAACAGATAACGATCAAGGAATTTTAAATAAATATTTTGAATCAAATTATAAATTACTGGATAAAAAATACAATGTAATTTTTAAATATAATGAAGTTGTGATACGCCATTTTGCAGGGCTTATAAAACCATGGCAGGCAGACTTTTCTCTGGACTGGCATAATAGACCTTTCAAATCATGCAATGATTTATACTGGAAATACGCAAGAATGACAGAGTTTTACAGTCAGATGTGTGAAATAAAAGAAAAATTTATTGCTTCTAGTGTATTATGGCAAAGATATAATAAAATTGTAAATAAATAATAGGATATTATTATGGATATAAAAGACAGGTTAAAAAATATAATAAATAAAAAATATAAACTATCTCCTGAAGATGAATTATTGCTTCAGGAAGAAATTCATGCAGCTATAACCACAGAAGTTAATGAAAATACTGTAGCATTGATTGAACCTCACCTGTGGCATAGCGAAGTGTATCCGTCTATTATAAAATATTTTCTAGATTTAGGTTTTAGTGTTCATTTATTCTTGCTAAAAGAAAATTTTAATATGAAATCATTATGCCGTTTTATATACAATGATAAACAGTTAAAAATATTCCAATTGACTGATATGCCGCTAACACAGAAATTTTTTGATAAATTATTAAAATACAAATATATTTTTATAGAAACGCTTTGTACACATCAAGGATACAGATTTATACTCAATTTTGAAGAAAAGTATCTAAACAAATACTGTAAAGAAAATGTCTATTCAATAGTTCATGATGTTTTATCTCATTACCCCACATTAGATTCTCCAGAAAAAAAATTTTTGAAGAAGCATAAAGCATTTGTCTTAAGAGACGGGATAAAATATAATAACTTAGATGTACCATATCTGGCAGCTTTATATTATGGTAAAATAAACATCACACATAAAAACAAGAATTTTACAAAATTTATATCTATAGGCGGCAACAAACAAGGTTTACGAGATTTTAAATCACTTATGGATTCTGTAGATAAATTGATTGAAGATAACGTAAATTTTGAAGTCGTTTTTGTTGGGGTTTCGGCAGAAAAAATTTCACAATATATTACAGAAAAAAATAAAAATCATATCAAAATACGTGGAACTATTTCGTATGAAAAATTATATGAAGAGATAGAAGAGAGTGATTTCATTCTTTTTAATATAAGTTCTGATTCTAAAGATTATAAAAAATACCTTAAAGGCGGCATTACGGGCTCTTATTCTCTCTGTTTAGGATTTGCCAAGCCTGGTGTAATTTATAAAGATCTAGCAGAAGCTTATAAATTAGATGATAAAGGAATTACTTATACGAAAGATTTATATCAGGCTCTGAAAACGGCTGCCAATATGAGTAATGAAGAATATCAGACAATACAACAAAAACTTAATTTCGCAAAAAAAGAACTGGAAACTTGTTCTTTAAAAAACTTAGAGGAGATGATATATGACCAATCAAACCGAACATTATGTAACTCTCAATAACGGAGTTAAAATGCCTATTATCGGATTCGGAGTAGATACTCTTAAAGGTGATGATGTAATTAAATCTGTTGTACTTGCTATAAAAAATGGTTATAGATTAATTGATACAGCGCAAGTATACGGAAATGAGAAAGAAGTGGGAATTGCAATAAAACAGTGTATAGATGAAGGTTTCGTAAAACGTGAAGATTTATTTATATCTACAAAAGCACCATACTTCTTTCCAGGATATGAAGATACTCTGGAAGGATATGAAGAAAGCTTGCTGAATCTGGGTTTAGATTATATTGACCTATATCTTTTACACCATCCATACAGAGAATATGCAACTTGGCAAAAAGAGATAGTATCCTCGTGGAAAGCACTAGAAAATTTATATAAAAATAAAAAAGTACGTGCAATCGGTGTTTGTAATTTTTCTTACCCCTATTATGATGTTTTGCTACATTGTTACAAAGTAAAGCCAGCAATAAATCAAATAGAAGTTAATCCGCAATATAAATACAGTAAAAATGTTGAAATTACAAAACAAAATGGCATACAGGTGGTAGCATGGAGTGCATTGAACAAAGGACATATTGTAAATGAACCAACAATTAAAGAACTTGCTAAAAAGTATAATAAAACAGAAGCACAGATTGCTTTAAAATGGAATATTCAGCAAGGAAATGCTGTGTTAACCCGTTCAACAAAAGAGCAAAGAATTAAAGATAGTCTTAATATCTGGGATTTTCAGATTTCAAAAGAAGATATGGACAGAATTAATAAAATTCCAGATAAAAATGACGAATTAAGAGGGCATACAGAAAAATCAAGAGCACTGGGTTGTGTTCCACGCCATGTTTTGGATGATATGTTTGATAGGATTCTTAATAAATGTCCTTATGAAAAGAAATATAAATTATTTGGTTTTATTCCATTTTTACGAGTTAAGAAAATTAATAATCGGATCTGCAATTATTATTTATTTGGATTAAGAATATTAAAAACAGACACAAAATAATATATGGGAATTAATAGCGCCTCACTCCCTTGTAGACGTAGAGAGAGAGAGTAACCTCACTAATTAAATTTAGAAACAGATATAGAAAGGCTGCATAATGGATAAACTTATATCAATAATCATTCCGGTAAAAAATGGAACTAATTATTTAAAAGAAGCTATCGATGGAATAAAAAAGCAGGATATGAATGTCGAAATTATTGTAGTAGATGACGGATCGACTGACAATACTTTTGAACTTGCAAAAAGTTTAGGCTGTAACGTTATCAGAAACGCAAAATCAGAAGGTCCGGTTAAGGCTAAAAATAAGGCGCTTACTGTATCAAACGGGCAATATGTAATGTTCCATGACCATGATGATGTTATGAATTCCGGCTCCCTAAAAGTTATGTATGATGTGCTTGAAGCGGATGATACAATTTCTGCTGTAATGTGCAAGGTCAAAGACTTTATTTCACCGGAAATTCCTGATGAAGAAAAACAGAGAACTTCTGTAAAACCTGAACCTTATTATGGTTTATTCACAGGTGCTGTTCTTATGAGAAAAGAAATTTTTGATACAATTGGCCCTTTCGATGAATCAGTAACCGCTGGTGAAATTATAGACTGGCAGACTAAAATGGATAGAAACGGACTAAAAATCAAAAAACTGGATTTAGTCTCAACAAACCGGAGAATTCATTCATCTAATTTCGGTAAAACGCAGCAAAAAACAGAATTCAAAGATTACGCAACATTGTTAAGAGCTAAACTGGGGAGGAAGTAAAATGCCGGATTTAGTAAAAGAATATAATATAACATCTACATTTTTTGACAGATATTTTGAACAAAATGCCGTTAATCGCTATATGGTAGATTCTCTAAAATTTATGTGGTTTAAAATAGGAAAATTTGTCAATCCTACAAAGAAAAACGAAATTATTAAAATTTATATACAAGAAGAAATTAAAGATTTTTACGAAAACAACATTATAAAAATTCCACAATTAGAATTTAATATTACTACCAAATGTTCTTTAAAATGCAAGGATTGTTGTGCTTTAATACCTGACTTTAATCAGCAGGGACATATCGATTTATCTTTTCAAGACTTTAAAAATCAGCTAGATAAAATAACAGAAATTGCAAGTATTAGGCATTTGATTATTCTGGGTGGAGAACCTTTACTCAATAAAGATTTACCCGAAATTATTAATTATGCAGCTAAAAACAGTAGCATAGATTTAATAAGAATTACCACAAATGGAACTATTGTACCGACAAGAGAATTGCTGGATGTTATTAATCAAAATCCTAATCGAATTTATTTTTATCTAAGTAATTATTCAAATAATTCAAATCTTGATAAATTGTTGAAATATGAAGAAATAAAAAAGGTACTGCACGACAATCATATAAGATTCCAGATGGTAGATAGCTGGAACTGGTTAGAAGAAAAAGGAATGGCAGAAACACCTTTTTCAGAAGAAATAACAAAAATAAAAATGGACAAATGCTACAGAACAAAATGTAACCAAATTTTGAATGGTAAGTTTGGCATTTGCTCTAAAGCTCTTGGAGCAAATGAACTCAGAATTTCTAACTGTAAAGATATTATTGATATTACAAAATCTATAAATTTACGAGAGGATTTAATAAAATTTTTCAAACAAGAAATCATAGACTCATGCAGATATTGCATTATATCAGATAATACAGTCCAACCGGCGCTGCAATTATAATAAATTTAACTGCGAAATTTATGCCTTTGTTGTACAATTATCAAATGACAAAACGAATTTTCACATTTTGGGAACCTAAAGAAAGCATTCCCGGGTATTTAGAGTTATGTTTAGAAAGCTGGCAAAAGTTTTTACCGGATTTTGAAATAGTAATTCTTGATTACTCAAATCTTGGTAAGTGGCTTGGAGAAAACTATTATCCGGACTTTTTATACCGCAATTTTTCTCTCCCTATACAATCTGATGCCATCCGGTGCGCAATACTCAAAAAACACGGCGGAGTTTGGATGGATGTTGATACCATCATTACGAAACCGGATGTCAAGAAAATTATGGAAACTAATGCTGACTTTGCAATCATTGCACCTCACATCTGTTTTATTTGCGCAAAAGCTAACTCAAACATATTAAATAAGTGGGAAAAAAGAATAAAAAAACGTATTGAATTTGCTAATAAAGCTTTAAAAAATAAACTTTTACTAAAATACATTTACCCTAAATTGTACAAAAGAGTAACAAATTGGAGCTATTTAGGAAACGATATTTTAAATAGGCTAATTAATCAGGCAGAAAACGGCTGTATAAAACTGAATAGAGATGAATTACATGCTATGCCTGAATTTAAATACGCAAAAAATTTCAAAAAACAAAGTAAAGTCTATAGAAAATTTTATTTTGAGAATGATTATTCAGGCTTTGCACTGCAAGAAAATAAAGGGATTATTTTACTTCACAACTCTTGGACACCTAAAGAATACAAAGCAATGACAAAGGAAGAGTTTTTAAAAACAAATAATACGCTCGCACAAATTTTAAAAAACACACTAAAATTTTATGGATAGTATTATGGATAAAAATTTAATAAATAAAAAACGAATATTTACATTCTGGGAACCAAAAGGAAAAATACCGGGATACTTAGAATTATGTCTAGATACATGGAAAAAATATTTACCGGAGTATGAAATCATAATTCTAGATTATGACAATCTAAATGACTGGATTGGCAAAAATTACTACAATAAAGTTCTTTATGAAAAATTTTCATTACCGATTCAAGCCGATGCAATTCGGTGTGCAGTTCTCTGTAAATACGGCGGGGTTTGGATGGATATTGATACAGTTGTTACTTCAGATAATATCAAACAACTTATGAATTTTAATACTCAATTAACACTTATAAATAACCATATTGCATTTATTGTTGCTAAAAAGGAAGGAAAAATTATTAAACATTGGCTAAAAAGAATCCTGTTAAACATAAAAATTGCAAATTTTTATTATAATCCGAATTCTTACTTGATTACTAAATATATATTAAAAAGATTTTTCTCTAAACATTTCTTAACTTGGGATTGCATGGGAAACCGTATCTTAAAAAAACTATTAAAAACAAAAAACAAAGCTCTTTTTTATAAAATTAATTCGGATGAAATACTGTGCTTTCCAGAAATAAAATATAAACTATCAAACAATTTAAATACTCCTGCTCCAGAAAATTATGCAAAATTCTATTTTGAAAAAGATTATTCTGACTTCGCACTTAAAGATAATGAAGGAATTATTCTGCTTCACAACTCTTGGACACCTGAAAAATACAAGCAAATGACAAAAGAAGAATTTTTAGCTACAAATAATACGCTCTCTAATATTTTGCAGAAGATTTTATGATACAATGAAATAAGTAAAGTAAAGTCAAGAAGAGGATAATAAATGAAATTAAGTAATACAACAGCGCAGAATTCGTTCAAATACGGCTGGCTGCTTTCAAGAATTTTTCCGTACATAAAGCCTTATATGTTTAGAATAATATGCGGATTTATTGTTGCGATACCTTTGGGGTTATTAGACGGCATTACCGCTTTTGCTCTTAAGCCTTATATGGATTATGTTGTAGGGAAACAAGACTGGATATTTCATATTTTAGGACACGAATTTACACTTTCCTGGCAGTTATTTGCATTTATTATCCCGTTCGGTGTAATTGCTTTTGCCGGATTTCAAGGTGTTTTAAGGTATTTAAACGATTATATTTCTGCCTGGACTTCACAAAGAATTACAAATGATGTAAAGATGGATTTATTCCACAAATTAATCTATATGGACCCACAATTCTTTGATGAAAACTCTTCAGGTATCATTATTTCCAGGTATATGAGTGACCCGCAGACTGCTTCTGCAGGGATTGTAGACCAGATTAAAACAATTACAACAAGCGTATTTGGAGCATTAGGTTTAATTACCGTTATGCTTTACAGCTCTTGGAAACTTGCATTTATCGGAGTTATGGTTCTAGGAGTTGCTTTTATTCCGGTTGCTTTAATCAGAAAAAGAATTAAAGCTGCTTCTAATAAAAATATGGTTATTGGCGGAAACATTACCACCAATATAAACGAAACATACAGCGGCAACAAAGTTATGGCAGCTTACGAATTACAGCAAAGACAAGAAGGATATTTCAGAGATCAAATTTGGGAGTCTTTCAGAGTTAACATGTCACTCACCAAACGTGCAGCCTGGATGAGCCCTTTAATGTATCTTATAGCTTCATGCGGTATAGCTATCGTTCTCGGATACGGAACGCACTTAATTACAAGCGGTCAGATGACTGCCGGAGCTTTTGCTTCATTCGTAACTTCATTATTGCTCCTTTATAAACCGGTTAAAACTCTTGGTAATACTTTAACCGGCATACAAAACATCTTTGTTGCTATGGGCAGGGTTTTTGAATTATTCGACCTTAATCCTGAAATTACAGACAGAAAAGATGCCATTGAAATGAAGGGACTGAATGACAAGATAGAATTTAAAAATGTTTGCTTTGAATATTTGCCGGATCATCCGGTACTCAAAGACTTAAATTTAACCGTAAGAAAGAATGAGACTCTGGCTATTGTCGGAAATTCGGGCGGGGGAAAATCAACTTTAGTAAACCTTATTCCGAGATTTTACGATATCAAGTCAGGCTCAATAACTTTTGACGGCGTTGATATAAGAGACTTTACAATAAATTCATTAAGACACAACATTGCAATGGTATTTCAGGATAATTTCCTTTTCTCAGGTACTATCAGAGAGAACATTATGATGGGTAATCCGAATGCTACAGAGGAAGAACTTGAGCAGGCAATAGAATCCGCTCACCTTCAAGAAATGATAGCGGAGCTTCCGGACGGCTTAGAAACTCTTTTAGGAGAGCGTGGTCTAACCTTATCCGGCGGTCAGAGACAAAGGGTTGCTATTGCAAGAGCTATGATAAAAAATACTCCTATTGTAATTTTAGACGAAGCGACTTCCGCTCTTGATAACAAATCAGAAGCAATTGTTCAGAAGGCTCTAGACAACCTTATTCAGAACAAAACCGTATTTGTAATTGCCCACAGGCTTTCTACAATTAAGAATGCCGACAGAATTGCGGTTATTACGGAAGGCGAACTTGTAGAACTCGGTAATCACGAACAATTAATGTCTATAGAAAACGGGCAGTACAGAGCACTGTATGAAATGCAGTTTAAAAAACAGGAAGCATTAGTTTAATTTTCAAGAACAAGGAAGGGCGGAGCTTTGCTCCGCCCTTCCTTGTTTAATTTATAAGTTTTCCGCCAACGTAAAATCCTCATCATTGACTTCTCTTAAGAAATTGGTCCAGCTGTTATAATATTCAGCCAGAGCTTGCGAATAGCCAATAATTATTGATTTATATGACTGCTTCATAACAATTAAAGCTGTTATATCCGATTTTCCGGCTTCGTAACTGTCTTTTGAAGTTTCAATCAACTCTTCAGAATCTGTAATAATCTTTTTTTCGTAATGATTAAGATTATCCGCTGCGGTCAAAAAGCGCTCATAAGCAGCAGAGACATCTTTTACCGCACGATTTTTTACCGAAGCATACTTTAATTCTGCCTGTTTTAATTTCAATGTTGCATTTTGAATTTCCGGCGAATAATTATAAAATAATGGAATATTCACAAGGCTTGCACCAGCATATGCTCCGTTATTGAAATTTCCGCTATCAGTATATCTTCCAAGCTGATACGCATAGCCTCCGGACAGCTGCAAATCAGGAATTCTCTGCCTCGCAACCACTGTCAAATTTTTCTCAGCGACATCAATTTCCTGCTTAGCTATCTGTATATCAAATCTATTATCAATAGCCTTTTGAACTATTGTTGAAAAGGCAGGGAAATTATAATCCGGTGGAGGCGTCATCATTTCTTCAAAATTATTTTCTTCGGTAAATAACCTATCCATACTGTCATATACAACATCTTCCGGATTATTTATTACCTTATTAAATTCCGCTTGAGCCTTATTAACACTTACTTTTGCTGAATTTACCTGCGTTATCATCTGATTTAAAGCAATTTCAGCCTGCATTACATCAATATCTTGAGACTTATGACTTTTCACCCTGCTTTTAGCTATGTCAAGAAGCTCTTCTTGAAGCTCTTTTTGCTGTTCCAGAGTAAAAAGAATTGATTTTGCTGCAACAAGGTTTATATATGCTTCTCTTACATCCATCTTTAAATCAAATGTAGTATAATCAATATTTGTTTCTACCAGTTTTAAATTTGATTCTGCAAGATTTTTACGGGCCTTACGCTTCGCAATTTCAATATTTTCACTCACACCAAGTTGTTTAGGTTCATTATTACCGGCTGCACCCATAAAATAAAACGCATCAAAAGACGGGTTTTGAAGTCTGTTCGCAGACTTTATATTATTCTTTGCAATATTTCTTTCCAATCTTGCAGCCTGTAAATCTATATTATTTTTTAATGCAGCATCAATAGCCTCATCCAAGTATACTTTTCTAGTTTCAGCAAATATTGGCTGCACAAATAACAGACATATTACAACCCAAAGAAATCTCTTCATAATACAAATTATACCAAAAAATTATTTATCCTGCTGATGGTTATACCGGTATTTTGTCCAGAGTCTTGTAATTGCCGACAAAGAAAAGCCCATAGCTAACAAGCTGAATAAGTACGGCACACCTGTAATTACAGATTTTTGTTTTATTAATGTTTTCAATTCGGCTTCCGGAGATGTTTTGTTTCTGAGAGCCAAGTTTTTAGCAATTTCAGGCAGTTCATTTCTGGTAGGAACATTAATAGAACCATCCTTGCTTTTTTTGATAAGTTCAGGATATTTTCCGGTTTTTAATAGAAGTTTTTTAAAGCCTGCATCAAAAAGCGCCGAACCAAATATTGTATAAAGCACAACCAGCGGAACACGCGTCCATACCTCATAGAAATCCAATTTTCCCCGGTCTTTTGCAGCTTCCGAATAACCAAACAAGCCTGTTATACATGTTAGTGCCAGCTGCCCCTTACTTAATGCCAATTTACCATTCTGATTGTCAAAATCAAGCTTCATGTATTCCTTCAAGAAATTATCAGTTTTTTTTGAATTCACTCCGGCTTTATGAAGCCCTTTTGAAATATATTCTCCCGGCTCTAGCAGCACCTCTGAGAACTTCAAGGCTGCTTCAGACTTATGCCCTTTTGCTGCAAGAAGCATACCTGCCCCTAAGCCTGCTGCAGATAAAATACCGGCTTTTTTCAGTTCTTTTTTAGAGTGTGTTTCCACTTTATTTTGCTGATTTAAATCCTCTTTTTTCTCTTTATTCAAATTTGCAACGTTATTAAAATCGCTTAAATGAAAAACCTTAAGAGTAAATAAATTCTTAGCAAAACTAAGAGCATACTCCGCTACCGGCACTGCAAGACAAGCCAGCACAATTCCTGCTTTTGTTGATACAAGACGTTTTTTTGCAGCTGCATCAAGTGCAGAATTCTTGATTTCTGCAGTACTTCTGGGAAGGTTCTCCAGAACAGTATCCTTTAAATTTTTTGGCTGTATTGACTTAAAAAGCCCTTTTCTGTATAAGTGTTCACCCAAAACCGGAGCCGCAAAATAAAACAACCCTGATTCTGCAAATTCAAGAAGAGAAAATTCCCAAAAATCTGCTTTACTTCTTGATAACGCAGCTTTTGGAAGCCAATTAGTCGTAGTATCCTGAATAAATCTTGTAGAAGAAAGATTTTCTTGTGATTTAATAAATCCGTCTAAAACTCTTGAGCTTGCAGGAATAGTAATTCCTTTGAAATTATTCTGCCTGTTTCTGTCATAACCGTTTAACGCTGTTATCATTTTATTTTTTCCCTTTCAACAAAAATACCAAACTAAAAAAGCCGCCTCATAAAAGGCGGCTTTCAAAACTTATTGTCTAAACTCATTTAACACATTCGATTAGCACAACAAAAACCACCTTCCACGAGGCTTTGCATCATCATATACATCATCATTGTTGTGTTAAATTGCATATATTAGTCCTTTTGGAAAAATAATATTATAATCCCAATTTCTTGTCAAGAAATTTATATTCTGTTTACCCCAATCGAGAACAGCGAGAGAAGAAGCGAGCCCAGAAAAGCACTCAAGAAGCCTTCTACCTCAAACCCCGGAGTAATCCAGCCCGCAAGCATGAACATTAATGCATTTATTACCAGAGTAAATAAGCCCATAGTCAGAATCGTAACAGGCAGTGTTATTATCTGCAAAAGAGGTTTTATAAAAGCATTAACCAGTGCTAATATTATACAAACAAACATTGCACTGAGAAAATTATCGACCTCTATTCCCGGTATTATCCAGGACACAAAGATTATCAACAAAGCGTATATAAGCCACCTAACAATAACATTCATCACTTTTCCTCCTATCTTACTTAATTATTCGTATAAAGATATTTTATGTAAATTAACCAATTAACTAATTATTTGCATAGAAAAAGAGCACCCCGCAGGGTGCTCTTTTAAAAAATAAGTCTTTCTTTGCTCTCAGAGCACAAAAAACTTACCAAACCTTTACATTGATAAATCTTTTTCATACTATATTTCAAACATTACTCTTCGATAGAAGAGCCTTCACTTTCATTAGCCAATTCCAATAACCTGTATGAAAGATAAGCACCGAGAGCTACTGCTTTCAAGTCTATGCTTTCATCATGCTTTGCTACTTCCAGAATAGCACTGTTTACTTCAGGATTTTCTTCTTTTAAATATTTCACCATATTCTTTCGCCAGTTCTGTACATCCTGAAATGCCTCTGAAAAGACTTCTGATGATATATCCTCGGTTATAATTGGCAACATACTTCTTTCTCCTATTTTTATTTATTGATTATATAACATATTCAAATAAGATACAATACACTATATATATTAAGAGTGCTTTCTGGACTTCTTCTTGCCTTTACAGTTATCCTGTTTTAATTCAACTTCACCGTTTGCAATATTTCTGCCGATATTTTTTTCCAAAGTTGCCTTTGCCGTATTATAATCATACATTGTCTGGTAATATGTAAGCATTGCATTTTGGTATTGAACCTGTGCATCTTTTAATTCAATTGGATCTCCTACGCCAACCTTGTATCTACCAAAAGAAAGCTCATAATTTTCTTTTGCCTGTTTTAAACCAAGAGTAGCTACAGGTATTTTATTTTTCTTTTCGGTTAAAGAATAATATGATTCCTGAACTTCATAGTATATATTATTTTTTGTATTAATAGCATTTGATTGTTCCTTTGAATAAAGCGCTTTTGCTTCTTTTATTTCATTCTTAATAAGCATACCGTTAATTGTAGGGAAATTTAAATATCCGCCGTAATTATAACCGTAATTTGAAGTCGGATGCTTACCACCGATTTGATATTGCCCTTCTATTGTCAATTGCGGAAAATACGATTTTTTAACAAGTTTTACATTTTGTCTTGCCTCTTCGACTCTGACATCTGCAAGCAAAAACTCCGGTCTTGATTCTCTTGCGACCTGTATTGCTTTTTCGAGCGTAATGTCACAAGGGTCATATCTCAAACCTTCCGCAACTTTATATTTATTTGTATAAGGAAGCCCCATTGTATTATTCAACTTAGCCATTGCAACATCAACCCCGTTTTCTGCCTGAATAAGAGTCAATTTTGCATTACTAAGATTAACCTCTGCAATTGTTACATCAACCTTCGGTTTTGTTCCCGCTTTATAAAAAGCTTTTGCCTGATCGTAAAACGCCGCATATCTTGCAACGGAATCCTCTGCAACTTTTTTTGCCTCAATTGCATATTGTAAATTATAATACGCAGTTTTCACCTGACAAATAACATCATTTACCGTACTTGTAAGAGTAATTTTGTACCCTTGATTATCTAACTTTCTTATAGTAACCTGATTTTGAGTTACTCCGAAGTCATAAAGCATCTGAGAGGCGCTTATTTGACCTAAAACCCAGTAATTGAATACCAAATTTCTACCCAAAGCATCTGACAACTGGAGTTGTTTAATTTTGGTATACCCTGTCTGCCAGCCAAATTGCGGAAAGTATGAAGCCCAGGTTTGCCTGATTCTTGCGTCTGAGGCAAAAACATCCTGCATAGCAGCCTGAATCCGCGGATTATTTCCGAGTGCATATTTTAAACATTCTTCTAAAGTTATATCAATACTCGTTTCTACTCCGCCCTGAATTACAAGTGTATCTTCAGCATCTGTCTTTCGCGGCTCTACATCTTTACTGTCAGGATATTCATCTTGTTTTATTTCATTTCCCAATTTGCTGTCTTTATGCCACAATGCAGCACTACATGCCGGCTGGAACAAGAACATAAAGGAGATTATGAAAGCTGCTAATAGTCTTATCATTTCTTTCTCCTTATATTCTGAACAAAGCTATAGAAGTTTTGTTTCATGAGGTTTGTAAGTACAAAAAATGCCGGAACAAGAATACTTCCTAAGAATGCAACCGCAAGCATACCGCCGAAAACAGAAACACCTATTGAATGACGGCTTCCCGCACCGGCACCTTTTGCAAACACAAGCGGAAGCAGACCGAGAATAAACGCAATATTTGTCATCATTACTGCTCTAAAACGCAGTCTTGCAGCTTGAAGAGCAGCATCTATATAATTCAAACCATCTTTTTCCATAGCATCTTTTGCAAATTCTACAATCAAAATAGCCTGTTTTGTACTCAAACCGATTAACATAACCAGACCTACCTGTGCATAAATATCCAGTGAAAGTCCCGAAACATACTGGAAGAATAATGCACCTAATAAAGCCACCGGAGAAATCAAAAGCACTGCAACCGGAAGCGTCCAGCTTTCATAAAGTGCTACAAGGAACAGGTAAACAAAGGTTAAAGCCATTGCTAAGATAGGTCCGATTTGACCAGAGGACATCTGTTCTTGCAAAGACGTACCTGACCATGCGTAATCCATGTCTTTAGGTAAGATTTTATCTGACAATTCGCCCATAGCTTTCATTGCATCACCGGAACTTACACCTGTGGCGGCATTACCGTTGATTACAATTGAAGGATACATATTAAATCGGTTCAGAAGGTAAGGCCCTACAACATTTTCTGTTTTTATTACAGAGCTTATAGGAACCATTTTTCCCTGATTATTTTTAACATAGACTTTACTTAAATCTCCCATTACGGATCTGTATGGCGCATCTGCCTGCATATAAACACGATAAACTCTTCCGTATTTGTTAAAGTCATTAATATAAGTTGCACCGAATTGCGCAGCAAGAGTCGAATAGATTTCTGAAATTGAGACCCCCTGCGCCATGGCTTTTTCGTCTTGGACGGTAACTACAACCTGAGGAAGCGATGCCGTATATGACGTATATAAGCTTGAGAACGCAGGATTTTGTCTCGCTTCCTGCATAAAAGCGAGAGCTTCTTTATATAACTCTTCCGGTGATCTGTCACCTTTATCAAGTAACTGGTATTCAAAACCGCCAAACATACCCATACCGCTTATTGCAGGAGGCTGGGTAACGAAAGTATTTGCTTCCGTATACTTGGAGGTTATTGCATTTGCCTGCTTAATAATATTATCAATAGAAAGTTTTGCAGATTTTCTCTTTGACCAAGGCTCTAATCGTACAACAACAAATGCCGTATTTTCACCTGAAAAACCGTTTACCTGCATGACAGAAACTACTCCCGGAATCTGCGTAAGCTCGTCCGCCAAATTTCTGACGACATCGGCAGTTCTCGTAAGAGTTGCACCATCAGGTAATTGCACCTGAACAAATAATGCTCCTCTATCTTCGTCCGGCAAAAATCCTGTAGGAGTAATTACAAACATTGCACCGATAAATACAACCACACCGGCCAGTACCAGCAAAGTTTTTTTAGGAGCGTGCACAAAGTAACTAACTACATTTAAATATTTTTCTCTTACTCCATTAAACCAATCTTCAAATTTCTGAATAAATTCAAAATCAGTTTTTTCATCACCGGATTTCAAAATAATTGAGCAAAGAGCCGGAGAAAGAGTAAGCGCAACAATTGTTGATAAGCCGATAGAAGTTGCAATACATACAGCAAATTGTCTGTACATCTGCCCTGTAATACCTGTCATAAACGATACCGGGACAAATACGGCCATCAGTACAAGAGAAGTTGCGACAACTGCACCAAATACCTCTTCCATTGTAATTTCAGTTGCATCTTTAGGAGATTTTCCCTCCTGAATATGCCTTTGTGTATTTTCAAGTACAACAATAGCATCATCTACAACCAGACCTACAGCCAGAACCAACCCAAAAAGAATTAACAGGTTTATAGAAAATCCCATCAGCGCCATAAATATAAATACACCTATTAACGAAACAGGTATTGCACAGAACGGAATAAATGCCGCTCTTGCGGTTCCTAAGAATAAATAAGTTACCGCACTAACCAGAATAATGGCAAGAACAATTGCGCTGATAACCTCATGGATAGATTCACGTACGAATTCAGTAATATCATATTGAACATGATACTCAATATCGTTAGGAAATTTCTTACTCAATTCTTTCATTTTCTTCTCGACACGGTTGACTAAATCAATCGTATTTGCTTCCGGTAATTGAGCAATAGAAATCATTGCAGCGCTCTTATCTGCAATTGTTACAGAAGATGTATAGCTTTCAGCACCGAGTTCAACCCTTGCGACATCTTTAATTTTAACATTTGAGCCATCGACATTTGCCTTAACAACAATATTCTCAAACTCTTCTACCGTTTTTAAACGTCCTTTTGTTCTCAAAGTAAATTTCAAGACCTGCGGATCATCCATAGGTTCAACACCGATATTACCTGCTGGCGATTGAATATTCTGTGCGGTAACGGCATTATTAATATCTGTTGTTGACACACCTAAACTTGCCATTTTATCAGGTTTAAGCCATATTCTCATTGAATAATCGCCCGCACCAAATATTGAAACGCTGCCGCAGCCCTTAATACGTGCAAGCTCGTCTTTAATAAACATTGTAGCATAGTTTGCAAGGAATAATGAATTATAAGTACCGTTAGGTGATGATAAAGACATCAAAAGACAGCCCGCACCGCCGGTTGATTTCCTTACCGATAAACCGTATCTCCGCACCTCTTCCGGTAATCTCGGCGTAACCAGCTGTAGCTGGTTTTGTACGTTAACCAAATCCATATCCGGATCAGATCCAACTTCAAAAAACAGCGTAAGCTTATAAGATCCGTTTTTAGATTCCGAGTACATATACAGCATATCTTCAATACCGTTCAATTGAAGTTCGACCGGCGCAGCAATTGTTGAAGTTATAACGTCAGAGCTCGCGCCGCTGTATGTCGCCGTTACAACAACCTGCGGCGGTGTGATTGAAGGATACTCCTCCAGAGGAAGAGTCGTAAGCGAAATCAAACCGGCAAGAATAATTGCCAGTGATATTACTATCGCAAGTTTTGGACGTTTTATGAATAAATTGCCTGCCATTTATATTTTCCTATTTTTTATTTGTGATTTTATTTTTAATTTTTGTAAATAAGCCGATTTTCTTTTCAGGTGCCTTATCCTGTACTGCCGTCTGAACAATTCTTACCGGGCTTCCCGGAACAACCTTTTGCAAGCCGGAAGTTACTATCCTGTCACCGGCTTTAACCCCGGAAGATACTATCCACATTCCGTTTTCTTCACCCATAGTTTTAATATAGGACATTCTCGGAAGTTCATCCTTATCAAGAATGTATACGAAACGTCCCTCCTGATTTTCCATTGTAGCAGTCTGCGGAACAACAGGTACATCATCTTTTGATTTTGAATATATAATTACACGCCCGAAATCGCCCTGAATAAGTGCCCCGTCAGGATTCGGGAATGTTGCCCTCATAGTAATCGTACCTGTTGTTTCATCAATTTGGTTATCATGGAAATCCTGAACACCTTTAAACTTATACTTTTGTCCGGAACTAAAAATAAATTCCACATCTCTGTTTATGTTTGCGGATTTATCAATTCTTACAAGTTCCGCGAAATCCTGAGATTCGAGAGGAAAAGTTATGTACATTGGATCGGAGCTGTTAATCGTAGTCAAAGGACCGCTGTTCATAGATACATAGTTTCCTTCTGTAACAGAGATCATACCGACTCTTCCGTCAACAGGAGATTTAACTCTTGTATACCCCAAATTACGTTCCGCATCGCGATAGGCGCTTCTGGCACTCTCAACCTGAGCCTTAAAGGCATCTCTTTGAGATAGAATATTATCATAATCTGACCTTGCAATATAATCCTGTTGTACAAGTTCCTGATAGCGTTTTAGTTGCTTTTCATAATAAGAATATTGAGATTCTGCATTATTTAAATCTGCCTTTGCTTTATTTGCAGCGTACTGATATTCCTGCGGTTCAATTTCAAACAAAAGCTGACCGGCTTTTACAAAATCACCTTCTTTGAAATAACTTCTGTTCAAATATCCGCTGATACGTGCCAGAACTTCAACCCTGTATTTTGCCATGACTCTGGCAGTTGCAGTAAATTGTCTTTGAACATTTTCTGTACCTACCGTTGCCACAGTTACAGCAGGAGTTTTGGCAAGAGCACGCTGTTTAGCTGTCTTTGTCTTGTTTAAATTAGAGACAAACATCCGCCCTAAAATCAAAGACAACACAATCGCTAACAATATTATTATCTTATATCTCATTGCTCTCCAAGTCCTTGTACTATTTATATAAAAACGACATTTTGTTTTTCATAAAGTGTATACTTGTACACCTAATTTCAATAAAAATACTAACAAAAAAAATAAACTTTATCAAGAATCCAATCGGGGGAGGGGAAATATATTTAAGTTGGTAAGTGAGGCTACGAGCTTGGAAGTATTCCAAATAGCTCGTTCAACAAATCCACCACTAAAAAATCACAAATACACAAAAATATTTTTTACCCTTCAATCCTCAAGTGCCTGTTTGGCTCTTCGCCGATTGAGGTACTTTGCAAATTGTATTGCTCCACAAGCTCGTGCTGAAGTTTTCTGATATGAGAACTTTGAGGCTCCAAATCAACCATTTCTGCCCCGTCAAGAATCTTCTTTATACCGGCTTTTGCTTCATCCAGCGCCTTTTCCGTCTCATCAGTATATCCTGTTAGTGATTCCATATCCCCCGGCTGGATGTCTAATGCATCCTTCAAAACCTTCTGAATTTGCGCCATTGAGTTTGTTTTTACGTAAAATATTTGAACTCTGTACTCTTTTGCGGTACTCAAAATTTTTGCCCCGCCCTTTGCAAAGTTTTTGTGCGCAATTACAATATCTGCATCTTCTACATTTCTTATAATTTCTGCATTAAGATTCAAGCGTTCAATGAGTTTTTCAACAATTGTTCTTGAAACAGCATAAAGGTAAATCTTTTTAAGAGGTTTAGCCTGCTCGACGTATTTCTGACGTGAGAAAGAGAAATTCATCTTATTATCCTGCGGAGTTTCGATTTCCGGCTTGCTAACTTCAGGTATAACAACCTTATCAACATCTTTTTGTTCAACTTTTCTAATCTCCGGTCTTATCGGCCAGCCGCGCAGAATATAATCGACCGCTTCCGAAGTATTTTTATATACAGCAAGCGTATTTCTGTCCAGAATTTCTATTACGATATCAAAAGTCGGCTGCTTTTCTCTTTCCAGAACAGTTTTCTGAGAAGCCCTTCTTTTGGCTTCATCATCACCGAGAGTTACCGACTGAATACCGCCGACCAGATCAGAAAGCGTAGGGTTTTTAATTAAGCTTTCCAGACAATTACCGTGAGCAGTTGCGATAAGCATAACACCGCGCTCTGCAATGGTTCTTGCAGCCTGCGCTTCCGGCTCCGTTCCGATTTCATCAACAACAATAACTTCAGGCGTGTGGTTTTCAACCGCTTCAATCATTATATCTTTTTGAAACTCAGGCTGCGGAACCTGCATTCTTCTTGCAGAACCTACCGCAGGATGCGGGACATCGCCGTCACCTGCTATTTCATTTGAAGTATCTACGATAACTACACGTTTTCCGAGTTCATCGGCTACTAACCTTGAAATTTCTCTTAATTTAGTAGTTTTACCAACTCCCGGAGGACCTAAGAATAAAATACTTTTACCCTGAGTGCAAATATCTTTTATGCAGGCAATTGTACCGGTCACAACACGTCCGATACGGCAGGTAAGCCCGACGACTTTTCCCTGGCGGTTTCTTATTGCACTGATTCTGTGTAAAGTTCCGGGGATTCCGGAGCGGTTGTCGTGAGTGAATTCCTGTAGATGTGACGTTACAAAATTGATATCCTCATCATTTACAACTTCGCAATTTAATTTATCTATTCGGCCGCCGGAGTGTCTGACTTCCGGAACTCTTCCGATATCAAGAACAATTTCAATAACATCCTCTAATTTTTCATACGACAAATTTTCCACAACTTTACGGGGCATAACTGCTAACAGTCGATCGAGGTCATTTTGAAATTGTAAATTGCTCATCATTCTTATATAAAATGCCTTTCTGCTTTCGCATTTGGCTGATAACGATTCAATTTTGAACTCCTGATTTTATTATATCATATTATTTGCATATTTTCTATAGTTTTACACATTAACACTTCCAATTAATCCCAGAATATTCTCAGAACGAAGCCCACGGGAGGTTGACATCAGGGTTGCTGATGCCTGCTGTAGAATCTGATACCTGATATAATTCGATGACTCTTCCGCGACATCGGCATCACGAAGCGTCGAGCGGGTTGAGATAAGATTATTCATCTTCAAACCCTGCGCCTCAATTACTGTCTCCAGACGGTTTATTGTCGTTCCGATATTCAACAACTGCTCCTGCACGTCTTTTATTAAAGAATCAATGTCCTCAAGGCTCTCAAGTGCACTCTCCTGACTCGTAAAGTCTACACTGAAATCAAAAAGGTTAAAGCTTATCTGGGTGCCGATAAATTTGTCGGAGCCTGAGCCGATATCAACCTTAATATTCACCTCAAAAGGTCTTGGGGTAATATCTACAACATTGCGATAAATCGTATTGTAACCGTTATTTATCATTGTATTACGGTCTCCTGCTTCACCATCAATTGTATTGTGATTTCCGCTAGAAATTAAAAAATGGTCATTGGTATCACCGCCATTTGCAATGTTATTATCACCATTTATACTTATTTGATCTGCGCCGTTTCCGCCTTGAACACTGTTTCCGTCACCCCTAATTGAAATCTCATTATCACCGGCTATTGTTTCATAACTGTTACCATCACCACGCAGTGTTACTTCATCATTCCCGCTGCCCGTCAGAATTTCATTATCATTTCCGGTAACAGTTATATCTTTTCCGCCAATAGTTGTAGTGTAGCTGTTTCCGTCACCCTGTATTACAACATCATTTTCGCCTCTAGTATTGTTAAAAGTATTATTATTTCCCAAAATATTAATATCGCCGGCAGCATTTTCTACATTTACGTTATTTCCACCGCCTTGAACACCAACGCTGTTATTTCCGCTTCCAGCCGTTAGTGTATTGTTTGAACCATTGACTACAAGATCATTATTTCCATCGCCTGCAGTTATAGTATTTGAATCGTTGTTTATTGTTATTTCATTATTTCCGCTGCCAGTAGTAACATTATTTTGAGAACCTTCAATTGTAATTTCATTGTTTCCTTCTCCGGCATTAATATTCGTATTATTGTCTGAATTTATATTAAAAATATCGTTGCCTGCTCCACCTGTAATTGTCTGATTTGATGAAGCATTCAAGGTAATTGTATCATTACCGTTACCGCCGTTTAAACTGTTATTTTCACTTTCCGAAGTAAGCTTATCATTACCGCTAAGACCGTTGATTACATTATTTGAACCCTGCTCTACTGATATATTATCAGCAAGGCTGCTGCCGTTTATAACATTATTGTCACCACGAATCTCCAGATTCGCAGCCTGATTAGATTCTGCATCAATGGTAAATTGGGAGCCCAAAATACCTACTATTCCGGTATTCGGGTTAAACGAATAATTCAATGTATTTGAACCGGCTGCATTATTGGTTACGGTATATGTTTTGCCATTTATAGTAAATCTCTGAACCTCGCCTTGATAGGAAAAAATTAACTGATGAGAATTAGGATCTAAAAATACATTTATAAAGCTATTGTTTTGACCTATATCTATGTAATAATTAGTCCCGGTACCGCCTACAGACTCATTATTAGAACCTGTTATTACATAGTAATCATTGCCGCCGGCACCATTTATTGTATTATTATTTCCGCTTACATAAAACGTGTCATTGCCCGAACCGCCTGTAATGTTGGAATTATCGGTATTTACATTATATATATTGTCTCCGCCATCGTCTGTTGGATTGCAAGAAACATTTATTTCGTAAGTATCATTCCCTGCACCTCCATTAACAACACTATTAACAGGATTAAAATCTGCATTATTTATTAGAGTATCATTACCATTTTCACCATAAACTGCTGATTGACTTGTATTTCTATAAATTGTATCATCTCCATCACCACCATATGCGCTGCCCCAGAACCCTCCTTCGTGTACAATGTAATCATCTCCGGCATTACCATAGACATACATTGATTTTCCATGCGCAACTATTGTATCTGCTAAATTACCACCATAAAAATACACATCATTGCCATACAAAATAACATTATGTGCGGCATCCTCCTGTGCCGTTATATCGACATTTTGAGCACCAAATGTTATTTCTCCCGTGACTGAATTGTAGGAATATGCAACTTCAGTATAATCTGTTCCTCGGTTTCTTATAGTATAATTTATTCCATTTATTTGAATTGTTTGCGTTTCATTGCCGTTTAATGTAATAAATTCGGCATTATCGGTTATATCGGAAAATCCTGACTTGAAAGTGTTTCCTCCTAAATCAGAAATTGTATTTGTTCCGCCGCCACCTATTGCGATAACATTTTGAACGCCGGAGGAAACATTAATATTATCATTACCTTCGCCGCCGCTTGCATATTGTATTGCATTAGAATTTGCATTGATATTTTGCAAAATATTTATTGTATCATCTCCATCTCCACCATATGCTGAATTTGCACTAGTAGAGAGATCTATTGTGTCATCACCTTCCTCACCATATATATAATTCCAATTTCCCAATACATTTATATAGTCATTTCCATCTCCACCATAAGCATATAAAATAGTCCCATTTAGAGTTATATTATCATTGCCATCATAACTATATATACGTGTGTAAGAAGCTATACGAGTAACTTCAATTGTATCATCCAAATCACTGCCATAAAAATATATATTACCGGCATTAAGAACTACATTCTGTCTGACATTTCTATCACTTACAATATCAAAAGCAGAAGAACTAAAGGTTATTACTCCATCCGGGGATATTGAGTAAGCAAGCGTATTTTCTGTTCCGTTTCTGTTTGTTATTGTATAATTAGCTCCATTGATTTCTACAGTCTTAGTTTCTCTTGATGCAAATGTAACTGCAAATGCATTTGCGCCTTCTGCGTTTGTTACGGTATTTCCGTCAGCGTTACCTATAAATTTATTTGTTCCGGCTCCGCCGTCAATTTTATTATTTGTACCGGATACAAGAGTCATTGTATCATCATCGTCGCCACCATAAATACGAACGTTATTACCGCTTATACTAAATGTGTCATTTCCTGATTCGCCATAAAAGCTTCCAGAGCTGTTTATATTAAAAACATCATCTCCATTTCCTCCATATGCATATGCATTTGTATTACTTGTATAAGTATTGAAAGTGTCGTTTCCATCATTTCCATAAAAACTACCATTGCTATAAGCTGTTATTTCATCATCTCCTCCTCGACCATAAATGATATTGCCAGAAGAGTTAGAATTAATTGTAAAAACATCCTCTAATTCCCCGCCATAAATATAGTTATTTGCACCACTAATAATTAAATTGTGTGCAACATCAGCCTGCCCACGGATTCCGAAATTGTTACCAAAAAAGGTTATTTGCCCCGTCGTTGTGTCCTTGGTATAAGAAAGCGAAGATGCAACGCTCTGGCGGTTTGTTACTGTGTACTCAACTCCGTCTATTGTGACCGTTCTAGTCTCACTCGCAGAAAAGTCAAAAGCACCTTCGATTAGGGATAAAACGCTAGGTGTTTCAGCACTCTGGGAACTCGTAGGAGCGGAAGCCGTTGTTTTGTTTGTTGATTGGGTACTTGTGGTATTAATTTTACTCCCGGACGCATTTGTTGTTGAATAAGAAGAAGCCGAAGCGGAGGTATTTCCCCCGCCGGCGGGGTTTTGGATATATGTCTCTTTGATTAAGTTTTCTGATTTGTTAGAATTCTTAGATTCGATTCGCACTGCGCCAGCTAAACGATTAACAGCAGCTTCGCCTATCGATGTCGTTGTTACCTCCTCCTCACGAGGAGTATAATAAACATTCATACCGTTAAACTTCATACTCTCACGTATTTGAGCTATCTGTTCGATTATCTCATCTGCCTCCGCCTGCATTGCTTCACGGGACTGCGCGCCATAATTCCCGTTAGACGCCTGTGTCGCAAGCGCTCTCAATCTCTGCAAAAGCTCTTCAATCTCCGCCAGCCCGCCTTCTGCCGTCTGGAGCATCGAAAGTCCGTCCTCTGCATTCTGCTGCACCTGAAGCATAGACGATATCTGAGTATTTAAACCAGTTATTATCGAAAAATTCGCAGCGTTATCTTTTGCGTGATTAACCTTATACCCGCTTGTCATACGCTCTATCGAACTGTTCAGCCCGACAGTGTTATCGTAAAGCGTCCGCTGTAAAATTAAATCTGCTACATCCGTTCCGAAAGATATCATAACTGAACCTCCGGCAACGCAAATGTACTATCTGATAAGGATTCTACCCCCCCCCCCCGAGGCTGAAAGCACGACTACATAAGGGCTATAACCCTCAAGTTCTATCCTTTTTAATTGCAGCATATCCTTATTTAACATACATATATCCTATATATATAATATGCCACATTGGGAAAATTTATAACGCTTTGTTAAAAATTTGTTACAATAAAAAAGCGGGGTTAAATTATCCCGCTTTAAAATACCTTATTCTTTATATCTCAAAATCTCTCTCTCGTTTCTCTCGAAACTATGCCTTGCTCTCGCCTTTATCTTGGACTTTTGCGGCCTCTTCTTTCTCTTTCTCTTCATTTGCAGTTTCTTCCGCTTTATCCTGTTCTTCAACATACATTGTTGCGAACTGTTCATACAAATCTGTATCAGCTAATATTTCATCAAGCTCTAAATATGCATTTTCATCTTTGTTTGCTTCTACATATTTATCACCGGCAATTTCATATTTTTGAGCCTGTGCCTGTGTTAATTTATCAGCTCCGATTGTTTTTACGATAAAATTCTTTAAAACATTTGCATTAATATTAGTTGACATAATTTTGTCTCCTTATTATTTATTCATCTTACATATATTAAAAGTATATAAATATTATTGAATTTCACAAAGACAAAAAAATGTTACATTTCTTAACGATATAAAAAGAAACTCTTACACATTAACACTTCCAATTAATCCCAGAATATTCTCAGAACGAAGCCCACGGAAGGTTGACATCAGGGTTGCTGATGCCTGCTGTAGAATCTGATACCTGATATAATTCGATGACTCTTCCGCGACATCGGCATCACGAAGCGTCGAGCGGGTAGAGATAAGATTATTCATCTTCAAACCCTGCGCCTCAATTACTGTCTCAAGACGATTAATCGTCGTTCCGATATTCAACAACTGCTCCTGCACGTCTTTTATTAAAGAATCAATGTCCTCAAGGCTTTCAAGCGCACTTTCCTGACTTGAAAAATCTACGCTGAAATCAAAAAGGTTGAAACTTATCTGCGTACTGATGAATTTGTCGGAGCCGGAGCCGATATCCACTTTGATATTCACGTCAAACGGACGAGGGGTAATGTCTACAACATTGCGATAAATCGTATTGTAACCGTTATTTATCATTGTATTACGGTCTCCTGCTTCGCCGTCAATGGTGTTGTTATTTCCGTTTGAGACCATAAAGCTGTCGTTTGAATCGCCGCCGTTTGCAAAGTTGTTGTTTCCGTTAAGACTTATATCGTCAATTCCGCTTCCGCCCTGAATTGTGTTGCCGTCACCTCTGACTGTAAACTCATTTTCGCCGGCAATTGATTCGATTGTGTTGTTATCGCCCCTGATTTCTAATATATCGTTTCCGTTTCCTGTTAGAACCTCGTTGTCGTCGCCGGTTACGGTAACGTTTTTGTCACCGATTGAGGTTGTGTAGTTGTTTCCGTCGCCACGGATTACTACGTCGTTCTCGCCACGGGTGTTGGTTATTGTGTTTTGGTTGCCGTAAATATTTATTGTACCGCTTGCGTTTTGTGCGGTCAGGTTGTTGTTATTTCCCTGAACCCCGATAATATTTGCTCCGCTTCCGGCGGTTACAGTGTTGGAAGAACCGTTTACGACAAAGCGGTTTGCGCCGTCACCGGTGTTAATTGTGTTTGAATCTGTGTTGATTGTAATTGTGTTGTTCCCATCATCTGCAGAAATATTGTTTTGAGAGCCTTCAACAGTTATGCGGTTATCGCCGGAACCTGCATCAATATTTGTATTGTTGTCAGAATTTATCGTAATTGTGTCATTTCCGTTTCCTCCTGTGACAGCGAGGTTTGTTGACTCGTTGAGTGTAATTGTGTCTGCGCCGTCGCCGCCGTTTAAAGAATTGTTGGAGCTGTTCATTGTTAAATTATCGTTTCCGGAAAGACCGTTTATGATGTTGTTTGAACCTTGTTCTACCGTAATACGGTCTGATAAATTGCTGCCGTTAATTGTGTTATTATCGCCTCGGATGTTAAGAATTGCGCTTTCGTTTGAGGCGGCGTCGATTTGGAAATCGGATCCATTGAGGGTAATTACGCCGGTATTCGGGTTTAAAGAGTACTGGAGCATGTTTGAGCCGTTGAGGTTGTTTGTAACCGTGTAGGTTTTTCCGTTCAGTGTAAAGGTTTTGACCTCGCCCAGGTAGGTGAAAGAAATCCCGCCGGCGTTCGGATCACGGCTCACGTTGGTGAAGCTTGTGCCCGAGCCGTTGTTTACGTAGTAGTTGTTTCCTGTTCCGCCGTCTATTTTGTTGTTGTCGCCGTCCACAACAAAATAATCATCCCCACCCGCACCTAAGATGGTATTATTGTCTCCTGTAGCGTAGAAGGTGTCATTGCCCGGCCCACCTGAAATGCTGGCACCATCTGTATTGATGTTGTAAATATTGTTCCCGCCGGTATCCTGAATATTAGTTGCTTTTGCGTTAATATTGTAAGTGTCATCACCCTCGCCGCCATTGATTTGGCTAAAAGCAGATGCATTTATTGTGATTATATCATCTCCATTATCGCCATATATTAAAGAATACGTACTTGTATTGTTTATTATTAAATCATCCCCATCACCTCCATGCGCTTGGTTACCATTGTTTCCACTTAAAATAAGAGTATCATCTCCACCTTGACCATACATATAGTTGCCATCACCAAAAGTTGAAATAGTATCGTCCAGATTCCCGCCATAAAAATACAAACCATGACCATATAAGTTTACGTTATGTGCAACATCTTCCTGTCCGTATACTGTTGTACTTCTGCTTGCAAAGCTGACTTCTCCTGTTACAGGATTAGTTGAATACAAAATGGCATTTTGTAAACTACTATGTCTATTATAAAACTCGTAGTTCACACCATTTATTTGGATATTTTGTCTTTCTTTAGGGTCAAGAAGAACACCTACAGCATTATCAGCATCCCCGAATCCGCAAATAAAATTACTATCATTACTGTTACTGATTATCGTATTATTTCCACCGTTACCGTATATTGTATTATTCTGACCTTTCACAGTTACATTCATTGTTCCGCTCTCGGTAATAATCTGTGAATAACTATTAAGAGTAACATTATTAACTCCGCTGCCGCCGTATACATTGGAAAGACTTACGGTCAGTACATCATTGTCGCCATCTTGACAATAGAGAGATCCACCAGAAAATGACGTTATAGTATTATGTCCGCTTCCGCAGTATACAGTAGCACCATTTGATTGTATTGTATCCCCCATATTACCGCCATAAAAATAAGATATTCCTGAGACCAGACTGACATTATGACTTTTATTTTCATCGCCGTTTATTGTAATACTTCCACTGGTACCAGAGAATTCTATTTGTCCGGAATCATTAATTTTATAGGTAACAGTTGCTGTTGCAGAAGTTGTTGACATTGTGTAATCTATGCCATTAATATTTACAACTTGTTCTGTTCCACGAACAAGAGAAACATTCCCGGCGTTTGCATTCACTGTATTTGTTATTGTACTGGAGCCAAAATTTCCTGTTACAACATTAGTACCGGCTCCGCCGTCTATAATCACGTTTGGATTTGAATGCAGCAAGTTAAATGTGTCATCTCCGTCTTGACCATAATAGCTACCGGTATTGTTTGTTATATTAAAGACATCGTTTCCTGCGCCGCCATATGTAGAAAAATATCCTGTTTTAATGTTTAAAATATCGTCCCCGTCCTCACCATACATCGCAGCTATGCTAACATTTGCAGTTATTGTATCATTTCCTGCTCCGCCATAAATATAACAACCGGTGCCGCCTGAATCTATCGTAATAATATCGTCTAAATCGCCGCCATAAATAGTATTGCTGTTTCCGTTCACCGTCATATTATGCTCAGCATCCAACTGCCCGCGGATAGTAAAATTTGAGCCCAGAAAGGTTATCTCACCTGTTGTAGTGTCTTTTGTGTATGATAGGTCGTTGGCTGTTGTCAATTTGTTTTGAACTGAATATTCTACTCCGTCAATTGTAATTGTACGGGTTTCGCTTCCATTGAAGGACTCCGCACCCTCGATTGTGTTTGCTTGCGTTGAAGGCGTACCGGCACTGCTTGCACTCTTCACACTGTTCGAACCGCTTGTACTCGGGGTATAATTTGCTGCCTTTGAGGTTGAATAAGAAGAAGCCGGGGCGGAGGTATTTCCCCCGCCGGCGGGGTTTTGGATATATGTCTCTTTGATTAAGTTTTCTGATTTGTTAGAATTCTTAGATTCGATTCGCACTGCGCCAGCTAAACGATTAACAGCAGCTTCGCCTATCGATGTCGTTGTTACCTCCTCCTCACGAGGAGTATAATAAACATTCATACCGTTAAACTTCATACTCTCACGTATTTGAGCTATCTGTTCGATTATCTCGTCCGCCTCCGCCTGCATTGCTTCACGGGACTGCGCGCCATAATTACCGTTAGACGCCTGTGTCGCAAGTGATCTCAATCTTTGCAATAACTCCTCTATCTCCGCCAGACCGCCCTCTGCCGTCTGAAGCATTGATAGTCCGTCCTCTGCATTCTGCTGCACCTGAAGCATAGACGATATCTGAGTATTTAAATCCGTTATTATCGAAAAATTCGCAGCGTTATCTTTTGCGTGGTTAACCTTATACCCGCTTGTCATACGCTCGATGGAGCTGTTTAAGCCCAATGTGTTGTCATAGAGTGTGCGCTGCAATATTAAATCTGCTACATCCGTTCCGAAAGATATCATAACTGAACCTCCGGCAACGCAAATGTACTATCTGATAAGGATTCTACCCCCCCCCCCCGAGGCTGAAAGCACGACTACATAAGGGCTATAACCCTCAAGTTCTATCCTTTTTAATTGCAGCATATCCTTATTTAACATACATATATCCTATATATATAATATGCCACATGGGGAAAATTTATAACGCTTTGTTAAAAATTTGTTACAAATTAATTTCTATAAGCTGTTAAAATACCGCCCGGAACTTCTACTATTGTATATTGAAATTCTTTATCAGAATCTACAGCATCAATAAAAGTCTGTACTTTTTCGGCATGCGATGTAATATTATCAGCAACAATCATTGCTTTTTGGGTTAAATGCGGTTTTACAAGCTCGAAATACTTTACATATTCGCGTTTGTTAGCATCAATGAATACAAAATCAAATTTTTCACTCTCATCAAAAGCCTCTAAAATATCGCAGGCAGAACCCTGAAGCGGTCTTACGACATCCATTACACCGCACTTTTTAAAATTTTCTACGGCAATACTCTGGCGCTTGTCATAATACTCTATAGTCGTAAGCCTTCCGCCCGTCTCCTTTAATGCTTTCGCAAGCCAGATTCCGGAATATCCGTTTGAAGTCCCTACCTCAAGAACACTTTTTGCATTCATCATCTTTACAAACATATTTAAAAGAATACCGGTTGTCCTCGGTATATTCCAAAAGTCTTTTTGGGTCTTTTCCAAACCAGCTAAAACCTCTGAAGTTATTTCATCAAATACAATATCCATCTTAATCAAATAATTCCACTTTATTCGTTATTACAATTGATTTTATAGGCACATTAACTTTGTAAGTCTTTAATAATTTACCTTTTGATAAATCAAAAATTGAATACCGGTTATTTTTTATATCATTAACAATCGCAAGAGACGAATTCTCTATATTCTTAAATCCGGAGGAAAAACCTTCGGTTCCCAACGGTATCACATCCAAAACCTGATCATTATCAGTATTTATTTTTTGAATTTCGTTATTTTGAGCGCCTAAAATGTATAAATACTTGTCATACTGCAGCATGCCTATCGGTTTATTGACTGCCGTAAATTCATTTATCAACCCGAGGGTTGAATAATCTACTATAGCAAGCCTGCTCTTTGTACGGCTGGTAATATAAAGCTTGTTATTCTTAAACGCCAGAGCCGAAACATTCGGGAATAAACCGATATCCTTTAACTCATACTGTTTCTTAAGCTCTATTGCCCAGATTTCATTTTTTAACTTGTCTACATAAAACAGCTTATCTTCTTTCAACAAAAGCTTTTCACAATATCCGTTAACCTTGATTTTTTGAGTAAGCGACATTGTCTCCAAATCTATTACAAAAATAGTGGAAGCAGACGGAGAAGTTACATACGCTTTATTGTTTGCCTCATCCAGCAGAATTTCTTCCGGATTGGCAGGCACGTTAATTTGCTTAATAAACCTTGAATCGGCAACAGAAATAACGTCAATAAAAGGTCTGTCATAAGTTGTTACCAGCAAAAACTTACCGTTTTTTACAGCTTCTACATCAATCGGAATAGATTTTTGCGCGAGGGAATAACTCGGTACAGCTTTGGCAGGCTCAAGCACCTGAATATTTTTTGAATAATTTGTCGTTACAAACAAAATTTTATTCTTTAGCTGTGATATCAAACTTTGCTGGACATCCGGCTCACTTTCCGACAGAAAATCTTCGTATGAATCACTGTTTTCGACACGAATCATGTCTTCGTTTTTAGTGTCTATCTTCAAATTCCCGATAATACCTTTAATATTTTCAGGAATTATCAAGCCACCCGGAACAAGCATATCCTGCGGCAATAGACCAGTCCTAACCTGCAGCGGCGGATTCGGCATGTGCAAAACTGTTCTGTGCCCTTCTCCGTCCGTTAAAACTTTCATCAGCACGAAGTCATTATTAAAAATCACGACATCAGGCTCTTGCTTCAAATCCTGATTTGCAGGATAAGATTCCTTTATCTGAATTTTCGAAACATCGGAGAATAATGACGGATAAAGAGGCAGATAAATTGTATTGTCAGGAAAGATTATTACACCATCAAATCTTATATCAGCCTGCGGAACTTTTTGCAAAATATAATCTTTTACTTCAGCAGGTATTTTCGCTGCAAATACATTTGTACAGCTGATTATTAAAATACCTAATAAAATTAAAAGCTTACGCATCTTCTCTCCAACGCATCTCGATAATTGTTATTTTACCATAATTTTATTTATTTAAAAACACCTTTTATGCGTTCTTTTACAGAGCCTTTTGCCTTACGCCCCGCCTGAATTTCATATAATTTTTCATACAAAACTTTTTCATCATTTGACACATGCGCCGGTATTTTAATACTTACTACAACAACGTGTTCCCCTCTGACAGACGGTTTTGAAAGATTTGGAACGCCTGCTCCGCGAATTTTCACGCTTTCACCGTGCTGAATCCCGGCAGGAATTGAAACATCTCTATCACCATCCAGAGTTTTTATCGTAACCGTATCACCAAGCACGGCCTGCGCAGGTGAAATTTCAAGTTTCGTAAACACATTCACACCATCACGTTTGAAGTACAATGACGGCTTAACATGGATTACGACGTACAAATCACCGGCAACTCCGCCGTTAAGACCTGCATCGCCTTCATGCGAAAGTCTCATTCGCGAGCCGTTATCTACACCTGCAGGGATTTTTAACTCAACTTTCTTTTCAACAGTTCTCCTGCCTTCTCCATGACAATCCGGACAAGGATTAGAAATTACGGTACCTTTACCGTGGCAATGAGGACAGGTAACTATTTGGGTAAAATGTCCCAGAACAGTTCTGGTAGTTTGCTGGATTGAACCTGTACCTCCGCAAGTTTTGCAGGTTTCAGGTTTCGCACCTTCTTTTGCCCCTGTTCCTTTGCAGGAAGAACAAGTTTCTAAATGATCAATCTTTATTTCTTTTGTCATTCCGAAAACGGCTTCTTCAAACTCGATTTCAATATCAAGTCTTAAATCATCACCGCGCTGCGGTGCGTTTGGATCAGCTCTTCGGCTGCCGCCGCCGAAACCAAAACCGCCAAAGAAAGAATTGAAAACTTCATCAAGATCGCCGAAACCTCCGGCAAACGGTCCCTGAGTATTAAATCCGGCATTTCTCAATCCGTCCTCGCCAAACCGGTCATAAGTCGCGCGCTTCTCATCATCCATTAATGTTTCATACGCTTTACCGAGTTCCTTAAATTTAGCTTCAGCCTCGGGTGCCTTGTTAACATCCGGATGCCATTTGCGCGCCATTTTTCTAAAAGCACTTTTTATCTCATCTTTAGAGGCATTTCTGTCTATGCCTAATATTTCATAATAATCACTCATTGCTATTCTATTTCCCTTTATTGCATCTATTCTGATACTGCAACATTAACCAGTGTAGGACGCAAAACCTTATCTCCAAGCTTATAGCCCTTTTGTAATTCCGCAAGTATAGTATGTTCCGGTTTTTCAGATGTCGGAGTCTGCATTACGGCTTCGTGGAAATTAGGATCAAATTGTTCACCTTCAGCTTTTATAGACTCTAAACCGGCTTTTGTTAAAACCTCCGTAAAGTTTTTATAAGCCAAATTGTAGCATTCTTTAACTTTATCGCAATCTTCTACCGTTTCAATCGCTTTTAAACCGCGTTCAAAATTATCAAGAACTTCTATCATTTTCTTTAAAGTATTTTCTGCACCGTATTTCAAGAGCACTTCTTTTTCCTGCTCCTGACGTTTTCTGTAGTTATCAAAGTCAGCGGCAAGCCTTATGTACTGATTGTTCAATGTATCATATTTTTCTTGCAGCGGATTAATCTCTTCCTGCTGCTCAGTGCTGTCTTCAAGCTTTTCTTCTGATTCTGCTTCGGCATTTTCAGCAGCCGGATTTTCTTCTTCAGCTTTAACTTCTTCCTCAGCGCCGGAATTCTCTTTTATATCTTCAGTATTAATTTCTTCGTTTACGTCTGTATTTACGCCCTTGAATGGATTTTTCATTTTATGCCCCCTTATAAACATTATTATACAACAATTATATGTCATCAAATCCCATAAGAGGGTAAAGTTTATTTTTTTTTAATAATTATAACAACTGCAGAGCAATAGATGGAGTCTGGTTTGCGCTTGCGAGAAGGGTTGCGGCTGCCTGTTGAAGAATTTGACTGCGAATGTATGCACTCGATTCTTCTGCTATATCCGCGTCACGTATTGTTGAGCGGGATGAGACAAGGTTATCATACTGAATAGAGATTTCATCTAATACACTCTCTAACCGGTTTTGTACTGAACCCAATTCTGTTTGTTTGTTGGATACCGACTCTATTATCTCATCAAGGGTTGCTAACATATTCGGGTCCTCTATATCTGATGATAATCCGCTGATTAAAAACGCTGTAGAAAATGTTATCTGCGATGCGGAGGAGGAATTTATACCCACCTGCAGGGTAATATCAGGAATGACACGTGAGGCGGCTGTTATGTTTGAAGCAGTAATCAATGGGGAATTGTCATACAACGCCATCCCCGGATTTACATTTGCATCGTATGTTACATTGGTTATTGTTAGATTGTAAGAGGTACCACCTGTGACTTGGTTATCATTACATGCAATGACATACTCGTAAGCCGAACCCATTTCTGATGACACCTTTGATGATGTGTAACAGTTTTCTATTGTACCAGCTGCGAAACCGGCTATACCACCGGAATAGGCCATACCAGCGTTAAATGTTGTTACTATATTATTAACCTCACCCAATGAAAAACTATTTGAGATTGTACCTTCCAGCATTACCCCGCCTATTCCCCCATTTACTCCAGCCGAGGCATTTACATCAACATCTGTCCAGCAATAGTCTATTGTTCCGCCTTGTATATATCCTACAAGACCGCCCACATATAAGCTTTCACCACTGAAACTGCCGGTTGCATAACAATTTGTAATATTGGTATTTGTAGCAAATGCGGCAAGCGGAGAACGAAGATCATAAACATTAATATTCACTAAGCCCAGATTCTTTATCTCAGAATCTTCTAAGACTGAAAATAAGCCCTGCGTCGAATTCGATATCTTATAACCGTTGCCATCAAATACCATATTAGACGCAGTAACATTTGCATTCCCATCTTGAATCCATGTTATGCCATTCAAATCTATATCATTAGCAAGCACAAACTCTCCGCCTTTTATCTTGCTCTGCTCCTCCATCTCCAGAAACTGCACGAGTTCGTCTGATGTTGAGATACTGTATGTACCGCCGGAGATTTTCTGGCTTGGGTCAACTGTAGATATTGAAGTCATACCTGTTTATCACGATGAACAACATCTACCATAAAACCGTCAGAATTGAGTTCCACTTCTTTACCATTTATAATAGGTTTTGAAGATTCACCGAACAATTTTATACCGTTATATTCAGATGTAGACATGATACGGTTTATTTCCGCAGTTATTCCATCCGCTTCCTGTCTTAATGCTGAAATTGAACTATTTCCGTAGGTACCATTCTGCGCCTGCATGGTTAGCGCTCTCAAGCGGGAGAGTTTATCTGATATCTGACTTAAGCTGCCTGAAGCTGTTGATAACATATCCAGCCCCATAGAAGCATTGTCTTCAGCTACTTGATATGCCCCTATCTTTGTTGACATATTAGTAGAAATTGAATGCCCTGCTGCATTATCCTTCGCTCCGTTTATCTTAAACCCCGTTGTCATACGTTCTATAGCCTGATTTAAGCCCAGAGTCGACGTCTTTAGATTGGATTGGACTATGATTGAAGAGAGGTTAGTATTGATTGTCAGCATACTAAAACCTCCTTCAAATATCTGTCAAGAAAGGCCTTTAGACCTACCCCCTCCAGAAAACATGACTACGAGCGGATTTAGGGGCAAGATATAAATCTTTTATTTTTCTAAGCTCATCTACTTTTTGATACAACATTCCTAATCAGTTCCATTGATTATTATAATTTATATATTCCACATATACAAAATTTGTAACAATACCAGAGTAATATTGTTACAAAACTTAATACAACTCTATTATTGTTATAATATTGATTATTAGGCTGCAAATGATAAAATAACCTTATGGAAAGTTTAGCAGAATTTATTCAAAAAAAACGCGAAAAAGCGGGGCTATCTATTACCGGGCTCGCAAACAAAAGCAATATTAAATTGGAAATCCTTGAGGATATTGAATCAGGAAAAGAATTGTTCCTCTCTGTTACACAAAGGCAGCAGCTTGCAAGAATTCTTAAATGTTCTCCTAAAGACCTGAAGATGCGAGAAAAAGATTATCAGTTTGATATAATCGGGGATGAAGTGATTGATAATCTCAAACGCAGAATCTTAAACCACGAAACAAACTTAAAATGCCCTCTCTGCGGAGAGCCACTAATCACAAGAATTGCAAAAATGCACGATCTTGAAGACAATTTAATTCTTCAGCCAAAAGCTCATTGTGTAAAATGCATTTTCCAGATTAAAGAATAGCATGCTCCAAATCTAATAATTTTTCCTTTACCCCGAGCCCGTACGCAAAGCCTGTTAATGACTTATCCGACCCAATAACTCTATGACAGGGAATAAAAATCGGAATCGGGTTATTATGGTTTGCACTCCCGACAGCTCTTGAAGCCTTTTCATTTCCTGCAAGTGCTGCTACCTCTTTGTAAGTTCTTGTCTCACCGTAAGGAATATTAAGTAAAATGCTCCAAACCCTTTGCTGAAACTTTGTTCCCTTAGGATTCAGGGGCAAATTAAACGATTTCCTCTCACCCGTCAAGTACTCTTCCAGCTGCAAGAAACCTTCATTTATTGCTTCTGTAGCTCTATAATTTGCGGCAATTTGTTTTTTGCATAAAAAAAGATTAGTTATAAATCCTCTTTCTTCAACTATTGTGACATCCCCGAGCAAAGTATTTTTAGTATAGTAATTCATATTTTAAAGATAGCATAAATAATTTTTATTTGTTAAAATCATGATATGAAAAAGAAATTTTTGTGCACATTATCAATACTTCTCTCAGTTAGCTGCATAAGCTATGCCGGTGAAGGCAATGATTTAAGGACTCTGTTTTTAAACAACAAAGCAAATATTTGTGCCATAAATTTGAGAACATTTAACGCTCAGGATGCTAACGGAAACGAAATTATTGATGAAGGTGAAGTGAGCGGAAACTTTTTAAACGCTGTAGAAAGACTTGATGAGTTAAAAAAATTAAACATAAACACTTTGCATGTTCTTCCGATAACACCTGTCGGGCGGCTTAAAGCACTAGGAACTGCCGGTTCTGTTTACGCAGCAGGAAGCTTTTGGAGCATAAATCCGCAGCTTGTCGATAAAAATTCCGAACTTACGGATATAGAGCAGGCAAGAAGATTTGTTGATGAATGCCACAAAAGAGGGATTCGGGTAATTATAGATCTTCCAAGCTGCGGTGCTTATGATTTATTCCTTACGCACCCTGAATTATTCATCAAAGACAGCAGGCAATGTTCAATTGTACCGACTGACTGGACTGACGTAAGACTTTTACAGACAGGGAGTAATAAAAGGCTTAATCAGGATTTGCTTGATGCACATAAAAAGTTTATAGATTTAGTTCTTTCTATAGGCGCAGACGGAGTTAGAGCTGATGTCGCAACAATCAAGCCATCCAATTTCTGGGTAGAAATTATTAAGTACACAAGAGCAAAAGACCCGCAATTCTTATTTTTAGCAGAAGCTTCAGACTCCTGGAGAGAACCTCCCAGTATATATGCGGAATTTACGCCTTATGATAAGCTTATGCAGGCAGGGTTTGACGGATATTACGGAAGTTTCTTCAACCTGAAAGACTGGAATGCCCAAGAATTTATTGAACATATTCTATTTAATCAAAAGCTTTTAAGTTCCTTCAAAGAACCTAAAAGTGTAATTCTTAGTTTTACAACGCATGACGAAGTCAGTCCGATTCTGCTGCACGGAGAGAATTTCTCAATAATGATTTCGTGGCTTGAAGCAACTCTTCCTTTTAATCCTTATTGTATAGACGGATTTTTCTCCGGTGATACGTATCTCTATCAGTGGGCTAATACTAAAGCCGAAAAATCAGAAACTGATGATTATTATTACTTTGTACACAGAGGAAAGATGGATTTATTTAACTTCTCCAGAAAACCGGAAGGAAATAATGAGAACATTCTCAAAAACTTTAAAGATGCACACAAATTCAGGCAAAGTAATCCGGAATTGATAACAAAAGGAAGTTTTAACCCGATTAAAACCGAAAATGACAAAGTTTTTGCATTTTCCCGCAAGTTAAAAAATGACACAATTATAGTAATCGGGAATCTTGATTTCAAAAATCCTCAAAACGGAATCAGCATAAAAGACAAAAATATTAATAAAAAAACAGAACTTGAAATTATTACGGGAAATGACAATATAAAGCTAGTCAGACGCCGCATACACACAGACATGAATTCGGGTGAAATAAAAGTTATAAGACTTGTTAACAAAAACAGGCAAAAAAATTTATCACAGGACTTTATATAAGTGATATGAGAATACAAAATTATGTAAAAACAATTGGTGTAACATTAACCCTCGCCGCATTACCCATACTCAAAGCGCCAATGCACGCTCAAGTAAAAGACAGCATTGATACTTTTGAACGCACAGTTCCGCCTCAGGGAACTACAGATAAAGATATTTTAATGTTAGCGCCAAACCCTGAAATAAAAATAAAAGGCGAAAATAAAAAAGCTAAAATTGTAGTTGATTTGAGCACAAATACTCTATATAAATACAACGATGAAGGAAAAGCAGAAAGCGCCTACCTTATTGCAAGCGGAAAGCCAAGAACGCCTACAGACAAAGGCATTCGCATTGTATCACACGTAGAAACTTATCCGTACAGAACAGCTCCTGCAAAAACTAAGCGCAGAAATAATCCGAGTGCTTACGGTCCGAAAGCCATTATCCTAAACAAGTTAAATCCGAAAACCGGCGAACAATCTCAAACAGGAGAATTTATACACGGCAACAATAATAAAAGCAGTATCGGCAAATATGTTTCTTTAGGCTGCATGAGAATGGATAATGAAGTAATTAAGCAGCTCGCAAAAGAAGTTAAAAGAGGAGACATCGTTATTATTAAATAACTACTTTTTCTTCTCCGCTCGTTCTCTCACCGCTATTCGAATAGGAGTTCCTCTAAATCCGAAAGCCTCGCGCAGCTTATTTTCCATATAGCGTTTGTAGTGGTCTTTCATCAAATCTTCACTGTTAACAAACAGCACAAATGTAGGCGGTTCAATTGATGCCTGCGTAGAATACATTATTTTCAAGCGTTTGTTTCTGATAGTCTGCGGCGGATTAAGCGCATACGCTTCGTTTACGACTTTGTTCAATAAACCTGTTGAAACACGCTTTGAACGCTCGCTCTGAACCTCAACAACATTTGCAAATATTTGGTTAAGTCTCTGATGAGTCACCGCACTTATAAATATTTTAGGAACATAATCCAAAAACGGAAGTTCGTGCGTTAGTTTTTGATTAAATTTATTGATTGTATTAGATTTTTTATCTTCTATCAAATCCCATTTATTAATAGCTATAACCATGCCTTTTCCGGCTTCAGTTATAATAGATGCAATCTTTTTATCCTGATCGGAAATTCCGTCTGCCGTCTCTACGGCATCAATAACCAGAACCGCGACGTCACACTCCCTGATTGAACGTATTGCTCTATCTACGGCAAATTTTTCTACGCCATAATCAACTTTGGCCTTTTTCCTTATTCCTGCAGTATCAATGATAATAAATTCCTGATTTTCATAAGTTAATCTGGAATCTATACTGTCTCTTGTGGTTCCTGAAATATCTGAAACTATAACACGTTTTTCCCCGAGAAGTGCGTTTACTATTGATGATTTGCCGGCATTCGGTTTTCCGACTATCGCAATTTTTATGGTTTTATCTTCTTCTAAATCTTCATCATCTTCAAAATCAGCAGTAACTTCTTCCAGCAAATCTCCGACACCGCCAGAGCCATGCAGCGCAGATATTGCAATCGGATCACCAACTGCAAGCGAATAAAAATCACTTATCATTGCAATCTGACTATGCGAATCGACTTTATTTACTGCAAGAAATACCGGCTTTCCTGATTGTCTTAAAATATTTGCAATATCTTTATCTACAGGAGTTGCACCCTCGGCACCGTCAACCAGAAAAATAATCTTATCGGCCTCTTCACAGGCTATTTTTGCCTGATCGTAAATAGAAATCATGATATCATCTTCATCACCCGGTACAATTCCGCCCGTATCTATAACAGTAAAAGGTTTGTTCTGCCACTCAACATCAAAATAGATTCTGTCACGGGTAACTCCCGGCATATCATGCACAATAGACTGGCGTCTGCCTACAAGTCTGTTTACAAAAGTAGACTTCCCTACGTTCGGTCTTCCGACAACTGCGATAATTGGTTTTCTTTTCATAATAAAATTACTCTAGCATAAACCAATTTCAATGTATAGTTATCTCAAAGTTCTTGCAATTTTTGCCTGAATTGCATTCGCCCTTGTAATATACTTTGATAACTGCTCATACTTATCCCACGCTTCGCCGTACGGAGTCTGCAGTGTCATTAGCTCATCTACGCTCTTATTAATATTCTCCAGTTTATTCAAAGATTTTTTAATCTCCTGAACGGAAGAAAATTTACCCGGTAAATTTGCCATAATAGAATCCTTGAAAGATTTCAATTTTGTATTAAACTTCTTTAATTCATTTCTGATTTTAGGAGACAAAATATTAAAAATTCCGCCGGATATTTTTGATGATAAACTCTTTTCATTATAAATTTGAGCAAGAAGAGTAAGATCTTCATAAATCTGCCTCTTACGATTCATTAAATATTCCACTGTATCGTAATCACTTATATCCCTTGCTGCCTGAATTTGATTATCTATATTTTGATACTCGTTTTCTAACTTTGATATTCGATATTCCAATTTGAATAATTCATCCGAAACATCTTTATACGCATCTTCTTTTAACAAATTAAAATCATAATCATTTAAACGCCTTACGGGCTCCTGAACATAGTCGAAAGACTTCTCCTGCTGAAGAAAAAAATTATCCTCCTCAGTATTTGAAAAAAAGTTATTATTCTTATTCTCGAATATGTCACCCTTCATAAGATAAATTATACTATCAAATCCACTTATCTTCAATTTTTTGCTTTAAAAGCTCGGCCGGATAATACCCGGGTATTAAATTGAGACACTCCTTTACATAAAAATCAGCATTATCAAAATCATTTACCCTCAAGTAATATTTCGCCAGCATAAAATGAAGTTCTGCATCATTATAATATATTTTCTTAGACTTATTCATATATTTTAAAGCCGCAGAATACAACTTGTTTTCATACATTACTCTTGCCGCATATTTATACACTTCCTGATTTATAGAAGAAAAAATTTCTAATGCACCTAAAAGCTGTTCTACATAATGGATTTTTTCGTTTTTTAGCAAAAAGTCCAAATCTATTTCGTAAAAATTTCTTATCTGAAAATAGGTAGGATACTTATGCAAAAAACCTTTTAACACAGATATAAGGACTTCTGCCCACCTTGCACGCGGCGAATCTATTAAATTAAATAATGTCTCTGCACTCCTCAAATCATCATTCAAAACCAGCAAATAACCATGCTCAAGTGAATCAGGAATAATCTTTACACTTGAAACATCCTCATCAAAGAAGAAAAAATTATTACCATTAAGAGTCAACATTTTTTTTATTAATTCTTATAGAATTTTTTGTAGATTTATCATCTTCATCCACGACAACTTCATCAGTCTGAGGAGAAACTCCGCCTTTATCATTTAATACAGTTCCGTCTTTTATTAAATTTGAAACAGAATCAACAGCAGAAACATTAGTATTTTTACCGATTAAATTTGCAAGTTTAATTTGAAGATAAATTTCTTCTCTATAAATCTTTACATCTTTATCAGCTTTGATTGCGACCTTACAAACCCCATTCTTAGCTTCGACAATAGTAATTTCAATATTGTCGTTAATCATTATTTTTTGACCGTTTTTTCTAGTAATTACGAGCATTTTACTCCTCAAAATTATAGCTTTTTAAACATCGGGTAGCTGATATCATACCCTGAGCCAGAAAGTACAACCTGTCCAGCAGATTGATTATCAATATTAAATATCAATGGGGCTAATAGATTAATCGTTGTTCCTTTCGGGTCATCCTGCGGTATTGATGTAATATTCATAACCAGCAGACTTTCTATATTAGTAATTTTTAATGCTTCCACAACATTATCAGGGAGATCTATAGTATAATCAAAATTTAGTGCAGCGACAGAAATTACCGGAAATGCCAGAGCCGGATCTTCCACTGATTGCAGCCACTTAAATAATGTATCCTTATTCGGTTCAAGAATTACAAACTTACTTAAACTATCAAAACCTATAATTGGCAAAACAAAATTAAATATACGTTTTTCGTCTATATCAATTTCACCGAATCTGACTGTACCTAGTTTCATCCTAACACTTTCTTAAAAACCAATTGACATTTGATTTGTCAATAAAGATTGTATCACTTGAGGAGACAAATTTGAATCTCCATTACCAGTTAACATATTCAAAATTGCCGCATTATTGTTATTGTAATTATTTCCAGTTAACAAAGATAATTCAGAACTGCTGTTATTTATGACATTTGTCAGCCCTGCACGCTGCAATACCCTCAAAGCCGCTACAATTTCATCATTCGTAGGTTCAACAGAGGAAGAAAAATCTTTATAATCTTTAAATTTTGCAGGAGCTACATCATTGCCTCTATTCATTTCCCGCATAAGATTTTCTATTTTTTGTTTTTCGTACTCACTGCGTACTTGCGGAGAAAAACCTGAACCATAATCTCTTTTGATAAATTTATCCAAAGGAGATAAATTATCCATATCAGCATTGCACTGTTCAGGATTTTCTAGACAGACTTTTCCTTTCATTGCATATTTTTCAAGCTGACCGTTTGGAGATAAGTTTATAACATTATTATAATTTTCAATAGCCTCTTCTTTTTTACCAATTTGAGCTGATGACATAGCCAAATAATAATAAGCAAGAGCATTTGACGGATCTTTTGCGACAACTTGTTTCAAAGCAGCATAGCATTGAGTATAATTTTTCGCCTTGTACATTTTAATTGCGGAACTTACTTCCGAACTTGCATAATTTTTTGCCTCAACACAAGCGATGCTCATTGAACATACTAATACTGCTAATATCGTCAAAATTTGCTTTTTCATAATCATCCTTCTTATTTAATTATACTCTTTTATTTAATATACACCGGACACTAAATCTTAATATCCACCATCTAATTGAATTATACTATATTTTTATAATGATAACAAGGCATGTGTCAAGATAAAGTCTGTAATGATTTTATCCAGAGAAACTGAATATAAGTTATTGATTTCTTTTATAAAATAACAAGGGCTTGTTACATTTACCTCTATAATTTTTCCGTCTATAACATCCAATCCGGCCATTGGCAGCCCCATTGAATTTAACTTTCTTGCCACTGCAGTAAAATTTGAATACTCTTCTTCACTAAGCTCGGCTTTTGCAATATAGCTGTCATTATGCGTATTAAATTTAAAATCATCATTAGTCGGCAGTTTTTTAATACAGTATTTTAAAACCCTGTCGCCCAATGTAAGAACACGTTTATCTCCCTGCCTAACTCCCGGCAGAAATTTTTGAACCATAACAAGCGTTGTTTCATTATTTGTCATTGTATTAATAATAGTTCTTGTATTAGGATCTCCCTCGTACAAAAACATTACTCCCGAACCGAAACAGCGGTTTAAAGGCTTTAGTACTATTTGTTTATTTAGCGCTAAAAATTCCTCAATCTCTTTCAAGGAGGCCGTTACAATATTTTCGGACATCAAATCTTTAAAATACACACTGTGCAGTTTTTCGTTAAATCCGCGTATTGCCTTTGGCGAATTTATAATAATCGGCCTTGTCACAAAATCAAAAATATACGTTGCATTAATATAATCAATGTCTACCGGCGGATCCGGCCTGAACATAACTAAATCAAAATCATCAATTTGAAATTCCAGCTGCTCCTTCTTATAAAAAATATCTTCATCTTTTACAAAAGTTTCAAAGCATTTTGAATAAGCAACATCAGCTTTAAGTGAAAGAAGCGGAATTGTTGTTATAAAAACCTCGCATTTTCGGTCTAAAAGGCTCTTTATAAGCCAAAAATTAGTTACAAGTTTATTAAACTCAAAGTATTTTAACTCAATTTTATCTATAACAAAAAGAACTCTCATAATATAAAACTTTAGCACTAACCTTTGAGATATACAAGTTGACTTGTTTACCGAAAATGGATTATTATAAATAAAGCTTATGAAACGTTATAATAAGAAGAAAAAAAAAGAATCTTTTGTATCAAAATTTGTTAATTTTGTATTAACAATAATAATCGCCTGTGCTATAGGTTCACAGGTCTGCACGGCAGCGAATAATAACTTAAGAATAGCACAGGTCAGCGATGCACATTTTTCTTCTTTTGAAGATAACACTTCCTACAAGTTCCTGAAGAAATCAGGAGAGCTGCTGGATGATGCTATTTTTCAGATTAATACCTCCGGTCCCTATGATTTCGTAATATTTACGGGGGACTTAATTAATGTTCCGAAGACTAGTGAACTGGAAAAATTCACAAACCATGCCAATAACCTTATTTACCCCTGGTATGCAATAGACGGGAATCATGACATTGATATTGACGGGAAATTATCAAAACGCAAGTTTTTAGAAGTTTTAGCTTCTCATAACGAAAACATGAATCAAAAAAATATTTATTATGCATTTACACCTAAAAAAGGATTCAGAGTAATCTGCCTTGATTCTATAATTGATTATAAGCTTACAGCCAACGGAGAAGTCTCAAATGAAGAATTCATTTGGCTGAAAGAAGAGTTGGAAAGCCATGAAAAAGATATTATCGTAGTATGTACTCACGTACCTATTATTGAACCGTATTCAAGCTCGAGCCACAAAATGCTTAATGATTACGAAATCAGAAAACTGTTAAAAACACATAAAAATCCAGTCATAGTATTGCAAGGACACTACCATGGAGTAAAAGCCAAGCAGGATGATAATATGCTGGTTATATCCTGCCCGTCGCTTGTAACTTACCCGAATGCATTCAGGATTATTAATATTAATTCAAATAAAAACAGGACACTGGTTGATGTGTACTTAAAAGAAACAAATCTTAAGGACATACAGTCACGTTCCAAACTAAGACTTATAGGTTCTGAAAAATTGTATGGCGATGAAAATGACAGAAACGCAACGTTTGAACTAGGAAGGAAAGATTAATGGATGAATTTAGAATAAAGTTTAGAGGTGTAAGAGGAAGTTATCCGGTAGCTGATAAAAACTTTTTAAAATACGGCGGCAATACGGCCTGTGTCGAAGTACATGCTGGAGAACATTTAATTATATTAGACGCAGGAACAGGACTAATCAGCCTTGGTAATGAACTTATGCAAAAATACATTGAATCAGGAATAACTATTACAGACAGGACTCCGGTAAAATGTACTCTTCTTCTAAGCCATATCCATTTAGATCATATACAGGGATTTCCATTCTTCAGACCCTGCCATCTGGCTTCCACAAGAATGTGTATGCTTGGCGGGGTAAATTACAATGAGACTCTGGAAAATGAACTTTCGAAAATATTATTCACAAAATCTTTCCCGCTGGACTTGGGCGATATCGCAGCAGATTTGAAAATAATGGATTTGAACGAAACAAATTATGTTATATTCAAGCAGGGTGAAATGCCGAGAGTTGTACGTGTAAACGAATTAAAAGAAGGCGACTATACAGATGATGACGTTGTCATAACCTGTTATAAGTCCTACGCTCATCCGCAAAACGGAGTGTTCATATACAAAATTGCTTATAAAGGAAAATCCCTTGTTTACGCGACAGACAAAGAAAGCTATCCGGGCGGAGACAAAAAATTGATAAAATTTGCAAAGGGCTGTGATTTGCTTATACATGATGCGCAATACTCTACAGAAGACTATTTAAGCATTTATGTACCTAAGCAAGGCTTTGGACACTCTACGTTTGAAATGGCGCTGGACTGCAAACAGCAGGTCGGTGCAAAACAGCTTGTATATTTCCACTATGATCCTGGGTATAATGACGAAAAACTGGATATGCTGGCTGAGGAATACGCTTCTGATGATGCAATTATGGCTTATGAAGGTTTAGAAATTAATCTGTTATGAAAAAAATAATTTCTTTACTATTATTGATGATTTTAGTATTTTGTTCAGGGTATAAAAAGCCTTACAGATACACAATTGATGCAGAAAAAGATGCATTTTACCACAATAACGTAGGGCTGAACTATCTGAAGGACAGAATATATTATGCTGCAATACAGGAATTTAAAATAGCAATTCAACTAAGTCCTAATACACAGGCTACTGCTATTTTCAAAAACAATCTTGGTGAAACCTATGATTTCATAGGATATCCTGATATGGCAAGAGTGTGTTTTGAAGATGCAATTAAGCTTTACGGTTTAAATTTCAAATACTATCTAAACCTCACCGATTGTTATAACAAGCTTGGTATCATAAAAACGAAAATAAAAGAGCTTTCTGCAAGCAAAAATCCTTATGATAAGATTCTCGTAGGGCTTTTGTACATTCAATCTGGCGAAGTAAGAAAGGGAGTTATTTTATTAGACGAACTTTGTGCCGCAGAACCTGATCTGGTTATAACATCAGCCATTAGGCAATATCTTAAAGAAGTAACATCAAAACTCTGATTATTTTAAAAATATCTTCATATTTTTATCCACTATACTATTTAAAACAGCAGCGGTTCTTTCCAATTGTTTATTTTCAAGTATACTTCCCTGTATTAAATTAAACACACCCGCAGGACTTGATGTAAAAATTTTCATAAAAGATTCCATTGTCGACTGGACAACATGCGGAAAAGAATTATCCGTCCCTGATAATCCGTTGTACATCATTCTTTTGGTCAAGCTCGCAATCAGTGTATACGCCTTTAATGCAGCTTTTTCTTCCAATTTATAAGCATCTCTATCACTACATAACTCCCATAAATTCCTCAATTCACCACCTAGAAACATAGGATTGCCATTAAAATAAAAAAATTCTTTAGAGCCGGACTTTTTCGAATAAAAAAGACTCAAAACATCATTATTCGTATCAAGATTCTGCAGCTGTTGAATTTTTCTTAATTCTGCTAAATCTTTTACCCCATTGTCATTTAACTGCATAGACAAAAAGGTAAAACGTATATTATCCTGACTAACATCATTATGAATAACATTTTTATATCCGTTGAAATTTGTATTATTTATATTATTAATTTTCATATTAGTTATAAATCCTATAAAATTTTTTTTTGCTATTGTCTAAAAATTATTTTATAATAACGTTATGAATAAGAAAACCGATTTTGCAGGAACTTTTTATCCGGAAAATCCGGAGGAACTAACCAGGCTGCTTGATTCTTATAAACAACCTGTCAACATTGATTACAGAAGCAAAGCAGTTATTGTTCCGCATGCCGGCTATATTTACTCAGGGCACGCTGCTATGGCAGGATTTCAGTATCTGGAGCCGAGTGAAAATATTTTTATCATAGCTCCTTCACACCACGTAAATTTCAACAATATTGCACTTCCTGAGTACTCTTTTTTTGAAACTCCTCTGGGAAATTTGGAAGTAAACAACAGGCTTATTAAAGAAATTGCAGAAAAGTTTCCGTGCACCGTTGATAATGAAATCTTTGAAAAAGAACACGCAATTGAGGTACAGCTTCCGTTTATACAGAATTTGTTTTACCCGCAGAGACAAAGTGCAGCCGATTTTGTAAAAAACCTGAAGAAAATCGGCCGTAAAATAAGAATTATTCCGGTTTTAACAGGAAATTGCGACCACAGATTAATTACAGATTTAATCTCAACATACTGGGAAAACTCATCTTTTGTAATTTCGTCTGATCTAAGCCATTTTTATCCGTGGCAGCAATGCAGACAAATTGATACTTACACAGCCACAATAATTGAAACTGGGAAAATAGAATTTCTTGAAAGCGCACAAGCATGCGGGCTGGTCGGAATCAAGGGGCTTGTTGAATTTGCAAATAACAATGACTGCACTATGATTCGTGCGGAAATGTACAATTCCGGCGACATTAGCAATGATAAAGACCGTGTTGTCGGGTATGGTTCTTGGTTCTTATACACGGATTCCAGAAATGATTTTATAGAAAAATACTGCTACAACTATGTTCTGAGAGCAGCAAAAGAAAGTATAATTTCCGCTATAAATAACGAAGAATACATTCCGCAGCGGATACCGCCTGTTCTGACACAATTCGGAGCATCATTTGTTACATTAAAATACGACGGCAAGCTAAGAGGCTGCATAGGTTCAATTTATCCGACAAAACCGCTCATATTAGATATTATAGATAACGCAAAAAATGCAGCTTTTCAGGATCCGAGATTCAATCCGCTAACAGTAGAAGAATTGGATAAGCTAAATTTCTCCGTCTCTATTCTTTCCTCTATTGAAAGAATCAACTTCAAAGATGAGAGGGATTTGCTTTCTAAAATATATCCGCACGGAATAATTATAATAGAACGTGATAAACGTGCAGTTTACCTTCCTGTGGTTTGGGAGCAGCTGCCTGACAGAGAAATCTTTTTGAATTCGCTTAAAGAAAAAGCGGGACTACCGCCTCAGTATTTTTCAAGGACACTTGAAGCGTACAAGTTTGATGCAACGTACATAACTGACGAAATCGTTGATTAGCAGCACGCCAATGATTATAAAACAATACCTGCCTTTAATTTCGTAAGTCTTTTTTCCCAATCATTTGCAGACACTATACTGTCCATCAAGTTTCTTTGAGGTTTCCAGTTTAGTATTTCAAGAGCCTTCGTGTTATCTGCTACAAGCTTTGCAGGATCGCCGTCTCTTCTCGGACAAATTTCCAGAGGAACTTTTCGCCCCAGAACTTTTTCACAAGCATCAAATACTTCTTTCACACTGTTTCCGTTTCCTGTTCCGAGGTTAAAGTAATCAGTCTTACCGCCATTAGTTAAATATTCAAGAGCCTTTATATGCGCGTCCGCTAAATCTTCTACATTAATATAATCCCTGACACAGGTTCCGTCCGGTGTATCGTAATCATCTCCAAACATTTTAAAAGTCTTCGTTTCATCCGCTTTTAAAATATTCGGAATCAAATGTGTTTCCGGCTCATGCCATTCGCCGATTCTGGCCTTAGAATCCGCACCAGCAACATTAAAGTATCTGAGCCTTACAGATTTTAAACCGTATGCCCTGTCATAATCATCCATTATTTTTTCTACAGTAAGCTTCGAACTCCCGTACGCATTAATAGGCTTCTGCGGATGTTTTTCATCAATCGGTACATATTCAGGCTCGCCGTATGTTGCAGCAGTTGAAGAAAAGACTATCTTATTTACCCCGAATTCAACCATCGCATTTAACAGGTTCAAAGTACCATAAACGTTATTGTAATAATATTTTTGCGGATTTTTTACACTCTCTGCAACCTGAGAATAAGCAGCAAAATGAACAACTGAGTCAATTTTATTTACAAGAAAAGCACCTCTTATATCATCCAGATTTTTCAAATTTCCCTGTATAAATTTTAGATTACCTGACTTTTTCAGGATATTAATTATCTCAATATGCCCGAGCTCAAGACTGTCAAATATAACAATCTCTTTCCCTGACTCTAATAAAGCCATGGCAAGATGGCTTCCGATATAACCCGCACCGCCTGTAATTAAAATCATTCAACAAGTCTCCCGTTTTCTATTTTGTATATTATAACATCCTTTAAAAACTCTTCCTCAAATAATACGGTATCAACAGAAGTAATAATTGTCTGAGTATCATCTTCTATTGATTTGAGAAGATAGTTCTGCCTTGTTTCATCCAGCTCCGCAAGTACATCATCCAGAAGCAGAATCGGAGAAAAGCCCGTTTTTTCTTTTATAATTTCAAGTTCTGACAGTTTAAGCGACAAAACAAGCGTTCTCTGCTGGCCTTGAGATGCAAACTTAACCGCGTCAAGCCCGTTAATCTTAAATTCTATATCATCCCTGTGAGGACCGACGCAGGACAGCTTTCTGGCAATTTCTTCACTTCTCCGCTCTTTCAGCTGCAGCTTGAGATACTCACTGATTTCGTTTATCTCATTGCACGGGCAGGTATAATTTAAGCTGAATTTCTCCGTTGTACTTATTATATTATGCTTTTGAGCCGCAATCTTTGAGATTTCTCCCAGAAATTTCTTACGCAAAAATATAATATTTGCCCCTGTTACTGCAAGCTGCTCATTAAATATATCCAGAAGAGCATCGTCAATCATTTCGGATTTGAGAAGATTATTTTTCTGAATCCGTATTTTGTCATACTTAGAAATTCTTTCATCATAAGCCGGATAAATTTGTGAAATTGCTCTATCAAGCCAATCACGCCTATCCTGCGGAGTTCCTCTCAAAAGAAGTAAATCTTTTGTTGAAAATAGAACAGTTTTTACAACTGATTTAAAGTTTTTAGGAGTTGTTTTAACCTGATTAACCTTAGCGACCCTCTTTTTATCCGTTCCCAGAGCATAATCGAGTTCTATCTCCGTACTATTTTTCTCTACAAGAGCAGATAGTTCAAAACCTTCTTTACCAAACTGAATCAGGTCGCTTACGGTTGAAGTTCTCGGACTTTTCAGATCGGATAAAAAATATACGCTTTCCAGAATATTTGTTTTTCCCTGGGCGTTTTTCCCGATAATAAGAGTTTTACGGCTTTTAAATTCTATATCCAAATCCGTACAATTTCTGTAATTTTTAAGCCATATTCTTAATAACTTCATAAAACAAGTATACCACACGCTTATTATTTTAAAACTAATAGAAATTGGCTTGGTGGTTATCTAAGGTAGGGTTATGAAAAATTTTACAATACATTATCGTATAGTTAACCAAATCATAGACCAAAAATTTTGTGAGGTAATAAATATGAAACAAATAATACCGGAAAAAAGTTCAGAAAAAGTAGCTAAATTCTTAGAAAAAAATTCGCTGCACAAAAGAGATTTTGCGGAAATGATAGGTGTAACGCTCTCTTACGTTTATAACCTTATTGATGAAACCGTTCCGTTTTCCACCAGAGGTACAACTATTGAAAGAATCGCAACCGTTATGGATATTGAACCGGAAGAATTTCCGGAATACAGAATCCCGCAAGAGCCTATACTTATTGACGAAGCGGTAGAGACATTAAAAGATTATATAAAAGAAAATAAGCTGACAATTGTATCATTTTTAAAAGCATTTCCGCGCAAAAAACGTATTGATGTGGTTGATATTCTAAGAGGCGCACTGCCGATTCCGATTGATTACAAAGAACTAAAGATGATAGGAAAAACACTGAATATCCCTGATGAAGAAGTTTACAACATGTGGGAGCTTAGAATCAGACAGGTGCTTGAATCGGCAGGAATGAATATTTACGCAAATTCAGGCCTTGTTACCTCAATGCTCGATTGCGCAAGAAATTATCTTCTTAATGAAAAATAGGCAATTTTTTCAAACAAAATTACTTTATATATATAAGGTTAGAAAAGGTTGTAGAAAATTTAAAAAAGTCCGAAAGTTTCGGACTTTTCTTTTTATTGTAATGCTTTTATTATTTCACCCGCCGCTTCCTGAGCTGAATACTTCGCAGAAAGCTTTTCTCTTACATGACCGAGCTTCTCAATTGTTTCTTCTCGATATTTTTTATCATACAAAAGCTTTTCTGTCTCATAACAAATATTATCTACATTAAACTTTGCCTGAATAAGCTCCGGCACAATATCCATGTCAGTTATAATATTCGGAAGTGAAACTCTTTTTATGCACCGAACCAGTAAATAAATCAGGTACAAAATCCACGGTCCTTTATACCCGATAATCATAGGCACTTTATACAAAGCTGCCTCTAGAGCAACAGTACCGGACGCCAGAATAAGAGAATCAGAAACGCTTAATAATGCCTGATTTTCTCCTCTTATAACCTTAAAATTCGTATCATGAACATATTTATCAAAGACATTATCGCTTAAATTAGGTGCATGTGATATACAAAACTGAATATCCGGATGCAGTTTTTGTAATTTTTTAGCAGCTTTTATAAAAGTTTCTGCAAAGAAGCGGAGCTCTAAAGGTCTTGATCCAGGAAAAACAGAAACAAGAGGACGTTTTATATCCAAATTGTGTTTTCTAAAAAACTCTTCTTTCTCAGCCTTTTGCGGAAGCTGCTTTATAAGCGGATGACCGCAGTAATGTACATTTATTCCGTACTCTTTGTACATTTCTTCTTCAAACGGAAATATACAAAGAACCTCATCCACATATTTTTTGATTCCTTTAATACGCCATTTTCTGCTTGCCCAGACCTGAGGCGGGATATAATGAAAAACTTTTATTCCGCTGCACTTTAAGCGTTTTGCGACTCTTAAATTAAAAGTTCCGTAATCTACAAGCAAGACCAAATCCGGCTTATAAGAGTTTAATATATAATCAGCAACCTTTTTTTCCAAGGCAAGATGCTCTAATGCCATCTTCAAACTAAATCCGAACCCAGACATTTTAGAATGGTCACAAAAGATATTAACACCGGCATTTTTAAGATTTTCACCGCCAATACCTTCTATTTCTATATCAGGCATCTGTTTTTTTAAAATTTCTGCCACACATCCTGCGTGAATATCGCCTGAATATTCTCCTGTGATAATAAAAACTTTTTTCATAATCCTAAACAGCCATTACTACAATGTTATGTTTGTTAGCGTATTTGATTACTTCTTCTTTATCCACAATTATGGTTTCACCGGCTTCAACAGCAATCAAATCCGCCTTATATTTATGCATAGTTTTTAAAGTTCTGAGTCCGATTGCCGGAATATCAAAACGCTTATCCTGAGAAGGTTTTGCAACTTTTATCACTCTTGAATGTTTTTTAGCGATTTTGCACCCGCGCTTTATACACTTATCTGTACCTTCTATCGCCTCAACAGCCATAACCATCTTATCCTTGATAATAACTGATTGACCGATATCAAGTTTTCCTGTTTCTTTGGCGAGCCAATAACCGTAATTAACATCATCAATTTGTTCCTGTGTCGGCTGAACTTTTCCAAGAATACCTGACGGTATCATCAAATTTTTGATAAAAAGAGTTTGATCAAGAATCGTGACCCCGATTTTCTCCAACTCTTCTATTATCATAAGCATAACCTTATCATCATTAAGCCTTATTGCTTTTTTGATAAAATCTATCGCCCTTGCATCAAACTTCGGACGTTTTAGCAAAATAGTTTTGCTGACCTTGCCAAGAAAAGTTATTTGCTTAATACCCTCAGCTTTCAAAGTATCTTCGATTTTCTGAACTTCTCCTGGGCAGAAAGAATAAACTTTGGAACAATATTTTTTCAGCTGTGAACAATTATCATTAGAAAGCGAAATAGCAACCACATCAAATCCGTTTTCCTTAGCGTACTGCGCCATTTTTACAGGCAAATGTCCGTCACCTGCTATTAAACCCTGTTTTTGTTCCAAAACTACTGACATTCTCTTAAATCCTTTCCTCCAATATATCGTATAATACTATAAACATGGAATTTTAAAAAGAAAATCAAAAAACAGCTTAATAAAATTAAATATTTATGACACTTTACCGACAAATTTTATATTGTAATTACTTACCAGCTCTTCATAAGCAAGAACGGTTAAATTCTGCACAAATTCAGAAAGTATTACAAATACCATATGTCTTATATCCATCGGAACCGCAATAACCGGATCTGTTATCTTCTTAGTCTTTGCAAACTTCATAAGCTTGGATACAATAGCCTGAATATCCGTAGAATTTATTCTGATGATTGACTCTTCTTCATCTTCTTTAAAGAAAGAATAAACTTTGTCTATTATCTCATCAGAAAATTCAATAACCTTAAGCTCTCCCTCAGCCGCCAAATCTTTGATAATATGTTTTGATAATGCAAGCCTTACCTTATCCAGCAAATCTTCTTTTGTAGGTTCGTTTGCATAATCGTTTATTTTTTCAAAGATATAAACAATGTTTTTTACGGAGACCTTTTCTCTTACAAGACAGGTCAAAAGATATTTCAAATCAGATGCCGTTATAAAATCAGGAATAATGTTATCTACAAGGAAAGAATTAGCCTCAATAACTTTTTCCACATACTTGTTCACATCATTATAATCCATTATGTCGGAAACTTCTTTTACCGCAACATACTCTATAGCCTTTCCTATATATTCAACCGCAGTAAAACCGTGAACCCAGAAATCTTTAACCTTTTCCTGAGGCATCCAGATCATTTTTTTGCCCGTAATATCATCTGTTACTGCAATATCCTCTTCTGAAGATTTATACCCCTTTAAATCCTCCTTATAGAAAGCAATGTAGTCAGGGAATACAACAGAGCGGAAAACTTCTATATCATGAATTTTTATATTAAATTCATTCTGCATAAGTTCATCACTGTTATGAAAATGTATATGAGGAATTACATATCCTAAACGCTCTGCAAGCTCCTGTCTTATTCTTACTGTCTCTGAAAGCAAATTATCATTAGCTTCCATTGAAATGACTTCCAATATTTCTTCGGACAAATTTACGACAAACTTTTCTTCCTTAATTGTTGTATACATCACTTCAGGAGAAATTTCATTAACAAGCTGCTGCTTTAATATATCAAGCTGTTTCAGTTCATCAGACATCTGATTATTCAGCTGTTTTTTCTTCTCCGGAGACAAATGTTCGCTCTCCAGCTGATCTTTAATTTTTTTAATCCGCTCTTTCTGGTTAGAAATCTTAAGCTGAATTTCCTTGCAGGAAGCATACGGACTTGACGGTGCTGCAAGCATTTTTTCCATACGGTATTTAAAACTTGTTATATTAACAATATCATCTAAATCGGTAGAATCCTCTTCCTGTTTTTCGCGCATAAATATACAATTGAAATCAAAAGACGAGTCCGTCTCAACTTCATGCATTGTATATAAATCCCAACCCTCATCAGACATCTCATTCAGAAGATTTTCAAGAGCCTGAGTATCATCTGTCGGAACGGATTTTATAATATACTGCATTTTTTTATTAAACATCGTCATCCTCATCCTTTGAACTTATAATCTTGTATATTAAATTATTAACAGGTGGTTTGCTCTCATTTATAGAAAATGCATCATCACAGAACCTCTGTGCAGACTTTGTTGCCTCTTCATTATTTGAATAAATTGTATAAAGTGTTTCACCTTTCTTTACAAATTCACCGCTTTTTTTGTTAAGATAAACTCCCACACTCAAATCAATCGGTTTATTGCTATTTTCACGTGCTGCACCGAGTTCTTTTAGAGCAAGCGCAATATTATGCGCATTAATATTCTGCACATATCCGTTTTTCTTGGATTCACATTCTACCTTATATACAGGCAGCGAAAATTTATCATAATTGTCCAAGACTTCCGCAACTCCGCCCTGTGCTATTATTAATTCTCTACACTTTTCAAGAGCTTTACCGGAATTTACAAGGCTTTTTAAATACAATTCAGCTTCCTTGCCTGAATCAAACAAATCCATCTGTAACAAAACAGTTACTGCTATTGCATATGTTAATTCCGCAAGATCACCTTTGGTGATTTCACCTTTTAGGAATTTTATCGCCTCAATAACCTCCAAAGAATTTCCGACGGCCCGTCCCAGAGGCTCTTCCATAGAAGTTACTATTGCAGTAATTGATTTTTTAAGAATCTTTCCTACACCAACCATTAATTTAGAAAGATTTACCGCATCCTCCGGAGTATCCATAAAAGCTCCTGAGCCGTATTTTACATCTATAATTATATTTGAAGCCCCTGATGCAATTTTCTTTGAAATTATCGAAGAAGCCAGCAGTGCATCCGAATCAACTGCAGCAATTAAATTTCTCAATACATACATTTTTTTGTCAGCAGGAGCCAAATCATCAGCCTGAGATGCAATTACCGCATTAATATTTTTTACCTGATTAACAATAGCCTGAGTTGATAAATTAGTGTTAAGACTCGGTATAGCTTCTAATTTATCAACTGTACCTGCAGCCGCCCCGAGCCCTCTGTCAGCAAGTTTTGCAACCGGCACTCCTGCTGCGGCAAGAAGCGGTATTAAAGTAATGGTAACCTTATCACCAACTCCGCCTGTTGAGTGTTTATCTACGACTTTTGAAGATAATTCTCCAAAATCAACAACCTTGCCGGATCTGCCGAGAGCTTCAGTTAAAAAAGCCGTCTCTTCAACACTCATACCTTTGAAACAGACGGCCGTAAGCCATGCTGCAACCTGAGCATCAGAAACACTTCCGTTCATAAAAGACTTTACTATATAATCAATTTCATCTTTTGTATGAAACTTTCCGCGTTTCTTTTTTTCAATCAGGTTGACAATATCCATTATTATTTAGAACCTTTCAGTTTAGCAATTACATTGTCTGTAATATCTACACCGCCTACAAAAACCCCTCTTACATCCATTACAGCATCAAGTTTTTGTTCTACCATTACAGCTTTTGCAGCTTCTTTAATTTTTGTAAATACTTCCTGCTCTCTCTTTGTTTTTAAAGAAACGTAAGCTGCTTCTTTTGCTTTAAATTCCTGAGCTACTTTTTCTTCAAAAGTTTGCTTTTTTAAAGGTGTATCGAGAGATTTATACTCTTTTTCCTTATCCACAAGAAATTGCTGCATTTCTAAACCTTTAGCATCCACTTCTTTCGTAACTTGTTTTGCGTAATCATAATTATCAATTACCTTAACATAATCGATATATCCTATCCCGCCTGCATTTGCTATACCGGTAAAAGCTGCCATCAATAATACAACAATTCCTAATTTAAACTTCTTCATATAACCTCCTGTAATTTCATAATACATTATACACCACTTAGTACATCATGTCACCTACACCAAATGTAAAGTAACCATTAGGGGAACCGTTAGGTCCAGGATTTGTCAGCGGGAAGCCGTAATCAACAGACAACGGGCCTACACCCGGCATATTTATCTTTAAACCAACACCTGCTGTAATAGCCTGTATCGGTCTGTCATACAAAACACTTGATATAGTAGGATCAAATACACGACCTGCATCAACCCAGAATGTCAATCTCAAGTTTTGAAGGAAATTAACCTTTAACCTGTCAACAAACGGTATCGGAGTAGCAAGTTCCGCAGAACCCATAATAAATGCCGTACCTGTACCTACACCGTTAACTTTATAACCTCTGATAGTATACGGACCACCTAAACGATATGCCATAATTTCAGGCATGTCATCACCATGGACTCTTATACCGCCTCTACCCGTAAATGTTAATGAAGATTTCTTAGCAACAGGGATGAACTTCTTAACCATACCTGTTAAACGACCGTTTGTTTTTCCAAACCCGTCCAAACCAAAAGCTTCTTCATATCTGACGGACGCCAGAGCACCATGACGCGGATTAATAGATGAATCTCTTGAATCATAAGCCAAACCTGGAGCTAAACGCAGGAAGAATCCGCCGTCTAACTGTTTAGCTCTTTCCGCTATATCTAGATTATGCATCCTGTAAAGATTGGCAATATTATTTGCATCACCTTCGCTTAAGTGAATATATTCAACACCGGCTGTAAACGTTGAAGATAAATTTTTATTAAACTTCATTCTGTGAGCTATAGTACTTTCCAAACCTATACGGCGTTCAATGGCAAGCGGAATTGTATAACTGCCTAAATCTCTAAAATAGATCTTACTCATTAATGAATTATCAGCATTTAAAAAATGAGGTTCAAAAAAGCTCAATTCAGCTTGATAATTCATATGGCTTTTAATAGAAGAGTCGCTCATCAAGATACCGGAACCTACCATACCTGTTAAAGACACTCTTTGATTCATTCCTCTAAAGTTATTATCAGAAATACCTACTGAACCAAAAGCACCTGTTGCAGAATCCAAACCGCCGCCTACAGATATTGAAGCAGTTCTTTGTTCTTTCAAATCAATTGTTACATCAAATTTATCAGGATCATCCTGCGAAACTTCTATTGTCCTGTTAACATCTTTAAAAGCCTGCGTCGAATATAACCTTACCAGATCCTGCCTGAGCTGATTTTCATTATATACAGTTCCCGGTTCGGTCATTATATTACGTTCTATTACATATTCTTTCGTCTTTTCATTACCGGCAATCATAATTTTATTGATTTTACCTTCGGTAATACTCAAATTAAGCGTACCGTCTGGATCATCATAAATTGAATCAATTTTGGAAAGGATATATCCTTTTGAATAATAGCATTCGTTAATTTTTTCCATGGCCTGATTGATAGCTGTGATATTTTGAGGTTTACCTTTCAGCGGAAGTAAATACTGCATAATTTCATCAGACGAAACAACAGTGTTACCTTCAATTGTAAAATCTGTAACCGGAATATTTTCTTCTACTATTATTTTTAATGAAATTGTACCATTGGAGTTTTTAATAGGAATAGCCTTCATTTTCTCGGTAAAATACCCTAGACGATAAATTGCTTTTAAATCCTGCTGCATGACTTCTTTATCATACAAGTCGCCTTTTTTCAGAGACATTTTGGATAGAATATATTCAGGCTTTATAATGTTTGCACCAAGAATTTCTATATCATTAATATAAGAAACATTCGCCTCTTCAGGAGCAGGCTCTTCAGCGTATTCAGAACCTTCAAGCATTTCATCGACTTCGTCTGCATGACACAAACACGGAGTGGAAAAAGCTCCGAGGATTAATGCAAATACTATGAAATTTTTATATAAACGTGACAGACTAATCAACTATCCACTCCACAGCGTCTCTTCAATATTCTATCACAAATATAAGAAATTAGAAAAAACGCAACGAATTTTTACAAAATATATAAATATTATAAAATAAGAAGGTTTTATTGACACCTATATTTATTATTGTTAAAATTATTTTTTCTAATAAGGAGATTTTTTATATGAAATATTCAACAGACGGTTTGCAATACCATATAGGATTGAAAGAAGGAGATATCGGAGAATACGTTATATTACCGGGAGATCCTAAGAGATGCGAAAAAATTGCGGCATATTTTGATGATGCAAAACTTATTGCAGACAGAAGAGAATTTACAACATATACCGGATATCTTAACGGAGTAAAAGTCAGCGTAACATCAACCGGAATCGGCGGCCCGTCTGCTGCTATAGCTTTAGAAGAACTTGTAAAAATCGGCGGTAAGAATTTTATAAGAGTAGGCACCTGCGGCGGCATGGATACAAATGTAAAAAGCGGAGATTTAGTAATTGCAACAGGAGCCATAAGAATGGAGGGAACTTCAAAAGAATATGCGCCTATTGAATTTCCAGCCGTTGCAAATTATGATATAGTAACCTCACTTATTAATGCTGCAAAGAAACTAAATCAACCTTACCATGTTGGAGTCGTAGAGTGTAAAGACTCTTTTTACGGTCAGCACAGTCCGGATATTATGCCTGTAAATTATGAGCTTACAAACAAATGGAATGCGTGGCTTAAATTAGGTACTCTGGCTTCAGAAATGGAATCTGCCGCATTATTTGTTGTAGGAAACTATCTCAAAGTAAAAGTCGGCTCAATATTTCTCGTTGTTGCAAATCAGGAAAGAGAAAAACTTGGTCTTGATAATCCGGTCGTTCACGACACTGATAGTGCAATCAAAACAGCCGTAGAAGCTATCAAGTTAATGATTTAATCTATGTCACCAGAAACGAGCTGTATTGTTGCTGCATGTTAGCGATGAGAATATCCATAGAGGCGAATTTAGCTTCG
>CALUQE010000005.1 GCA_944322845.1 Candidatus Gastranaerophilales bacterium | reverse complement strand
TTTATATTACAACGTGAAGGGGGATATTCTAATAGTCCTACAGATTTAGGCGGAGAGACAAACAAGGGGATTACACATGGAACATATGATGCATATCGTCGTTCTAAAGGACTCAAACCTCAAAGTGTCAAAAATATTACCGATGACGAAGTTCGTGATATATACTATAATAACTATTATAAAGCTTCTGGGGCTGATCAACTGGAAAATCCGCAACTTGGATTATACACTTTTGATACCGCAGTTAATATGGGAGTTGGTGTTGCTAAAGATTTATTAAGACAAAGCGGTGGGAATTTAGATACTTTTGAAAAATTACGCCGAGACAAATATCAATCGTATGCAGATGCTAAATCGAACCAAAGACGTTATCTCAATGGTTGGAATAATAGAGTTACTCATGCAAAAAATTATGCACAAGAAACCCTTCCTTCTAAAAAAGCTAAACCTTTTAGACTTGGTATTGAAATGGATGTTGATCAGAACGGCAATGTTATGAATTATTATAACAGGGATGACCTGAAAAATATGAGTAAACAGGAAATTTTTGACAATTTACCAACACTAACTGATCAAGCTTTATATAGATTAGGACATCCGACTGGGAATGCGGCAAATATTAATAATATTAAACAAGAAATAATACCAACAGTACATATGGGACCACAAAAAGCATCTGAAAGATTAAAGGGACTTCGCTTCGAACAGTTGACACCGGAAGAAATAGATGAATTATTGGAAGAGTTAATTTAAACTTTTATTGAAAAAAGCGGTTGATTACAAAAGTCAACCGCTTTTTCTTTAAAGTAATTGATTATCTCTTCATACAAAGTTTGAACAAAAAGTTCCAATGTTGTACAGTGTGGGGAGTTTTTTATCGCTTATTTAAATCAAATGCCATAAAGAACTTTTAAATCAAGTAATTGCCCGCTTCTTTCTGCATAAATATTTTTCATTATTTGAGCTTTTATTAAATTGGAAACCTTATTGTTTAACATTTTTTCCGTATCATTTTTATAGCTTATCCAAGCAGCTTGATTATTTTTAAGCTTATTGTAATCTTCTTTGGAAAGCAAAGGCTGTAATGTTTTTAAATCATTTTCTATTTGATTATTAAACCATTCTGTTTCTTTAATATAACATTTTTCTTTCTCTATATCGGTTGAAGATTTTGATAAACAATTTTCAAGCCTGTCTGATAAAAAGCTTTCTTGTTTATAAGGAATAGACTTATTGAGATTGTTTAAAACCAAAAGCCGGTTGTAATTCATTCCGTAGGTATTATTTTTTGAGAATAAATAATACATTGTACCGAGAGAACTTTGTAACAGAGAGTTAACAGAGCTTTCTGTAGAGTTTTTGTATAATTTCCATAACTCTTGATTGTTATTTATATCTTGTAGTTTAGGAAGAATATTGTTAATTTCTTTTTCCGTCTCAGAAGAAGCCTTGATTGCACAATCTGCCATAGGAATATTATCGCTCAAGCCTTTTAAGCATTCATGCATATTCTGTTCTATTGTTTCAAGGTTTGCAAATGCAACTGCAGTGGAAATAAAAAAAGTTAATAAAAATAAATATATTTTTCTCATAAATTCATAATATCGAATTTTATGAGAATTTGTCAATTCATAAGGAAAGGAGAAAAATAGTGAACAATGACAAAAATTTTGAAAAAATCGTAGAATTGTTATTTGGATTGGAAGGGGGATATAATAATGATTCCGATGATAAAAGAGGTGCAACTAACTATGGAGTGACTCAAGATACATTCGATGCTTGGCGTAAAATGAATAATCTACCATTAGCATCTGTAAAAAACGGTTTAACAAAAGAAGAGGCTAAAAATATTTATTACAATATGTACTGGAAAGAATCAGGTGCTGATAAATATACTGACCCTAGAGATGCAATGGCATTATTTGATATGGCGGTTACATCAGGTCCTACAGAAGCAAAAAGAGTGTTTAAACAAAGTAATGAAAATTTCTATGAAATGCTTGATAATCGTCAAAAATATTTTGATGATATTGTTAAACATAACCCTAGTCAGAGAAAATGGCATGAAGGATGGACGAATAGGCTTAAAAATTTAGAAAATAATGCTAATAAAATGATTCAGGACGGATTTTATACTCCACCATATTATAATGAAATTACTCCATTTGATGAAGGTTATAAAGGTAACTTACAACCCGTTGGAGATATTCCGGATAGAGAGGCTAAAAAAAATAAATACCAATATAATCGTAACAAAGCTATTGAAAGAGGTCATATTAAAAACTTATCAATGGATAATTTCAGTCCTGATTATAAATCCCAAAATGGCTATAATATTGCACGTAACGGTGAACCATATTTTAAACGCTCTCTTAAGGATTTAGCCCCATGGGAATTAGATGAGTTATTGCAGAGATACATCTAATTTAGAGTTAATCTGAGGATGTTTTTAGATTTAAAATTTTATTAGAAAAGCGGTTGATTACAAAAGTCAACCGCTTGTTCTTTAAAGTAATTGATTATCTCTTCATACAAAGTTTGAACAAAAAGTTCCAATGTCGTACAGTGTGGGGAGTTTTTTATTGTTAAAATTAAAGCAGGGTACACCTCTGCTTTTGTTTTAACCAAAACCCTAATGTATAATGTACTTTAATGTCTGGTTTTGCTACACTAATAATAAAAAGTAGGTTGGGCATACTTGCCCAACAACACTAAATATTAGCCGTCGAAAACTGCTCAATATTGTATTCTTACACTAGACGAAACCCGACTTTATTCGGACATAAAATTACAAAGAATATTTTTAAATAAGCCTGAAATTTACTCAAATTACAGGAATTCCAAAATTCAATTGATGTCCAAATTTATCGTTGGGCAAGTATGCCCAATTGACGAAACCTACATTCTTGGGAGTTTTTCATAAGAATTTAAAGATTTTTATTTCAAAACAACAATGACTAATTTTAATTAGTCATTGTTGTTTGTGTTTTATTTTCTTCTATAATATCCACTAACTTTTGTACCATCCGTTTTTGTATAACTATCAACATAAATCAGCTCATTATTGTTTACTCTTTTGTTTAAGTTTTCAACGGTTGGCCTACCTTTTCCGTCAAGCAAATCATTTATATAATTATGTCTTACATAATCTGGAATATTTTCACCCATACGCTTAACTTCGTCTTCTGTAAACACTCGATGTTTGGGATTTATACGTTCTTTATCAATATTTTTAACTCTTCGCGGGTCACTCGGATGAGTAATTAATTCGCCATTTTGCATTTTGTCATAAATAACTTTTGCGGCATACTCCTCGTAATATTCTTCACCCAAAATATCCCAATCTTTTTTCTTTTTGATTTTAAGCATTTCTAAGGCTATTTCGCGACCTATTTGATTGTTCCATTTGTCCATATTTGTTTCGCCAGATATAGTTTCAGGAACTTCCCATTCATGATAATTACCAGCTTTCTCAGCAATTGTTTCTCCATAGTGCCAAGTCATATACCATTGCATATATGCATGTTTAAAAGCATCCGCTTCATTATTCCAGGTTGCATGCTGTCCAGTTCCTATTTCAAAACCATATTTCTTTTGGGCTTTATATGTTGCATCTAATGTCTTTTGATTAATTTCATCCCGTTTAGGTTTTAATACCTTATTGATTGTATTTGTTGTTGCTTTTTTAATAGACATTTTTCCTCCTATTGTCTTATAATTGCTTTATGAAAATTCCTTGTTTCCATAAATACTTTAGTGTTAACTGTTTCATTTGTTTGATATTAATAAGTGCATCACTTATACTAGTGCCTTACTGGATAAATTCTATATTGGGAGGTTCTATAGTTTATAGCGACGCTATTATTAAATATATAGTATACATTCTTCCTATAGTTATAATCATAAATATATTTACAATTGTGTTAGAATATATTCTTTCTAAATTAGGTAAAATAAAAAAAACTTGTGCAGTGATAAAATCAAAAATCTTTCGATTGTTTGTATACCTAGTTACAATAATTTTATTTCTATTTTACTCATATATAATGCTTTTTTTCATGTTAGAACTATATAGTCTGTAGGTTTTGGTAATCAGAGATTACCGAAACAATAATTTTATTAATGTGGTAAATTAAAATTTACCACATCCTACATTCTATTGGAACAAGGTTTTTGTATGACAGTCCGTTCCTCCGGTTACAAACATTTTGAATTTTTTGATAAGTTTTTCCAACATTGGTTTTATAGAATTGATATATTCTTTATCCCATCTGTTATACTGGTAATTTCCTTCTACTCCGTCAATACCGTGTATTTTTAAAAACTTAAAAAAATCATCATTGATTTTATCCGGGGTAATTATAGGGTGAGCCCAGGATAAAATTCCGCCTGCATTTTTGATTTTTGGAATATCTGAGACCTGATTGTTTGATGCAACCCCTTTCATCATTGCCTCAAGAGCTTTGTCAAAAGGGTTAAATCCCAAACCAACAGCCTCAAATGCCGGATGTGGTTCTTTATAGCCGTGCAGCAAAAATTCACAACCGGCAACGAATTTGAAATTTTTATACTTGTCAGGATCTTGAGATATGAGTGCAATTACTTCCTGTGAGCTTTTTACTCTGTTATGATCAGTAATCGCAGCAGAAAATGCAGGCAGACCATCATTTGCTTTTCCTGACTTAAAAATACTGTTTGCGTAACTGATGCACTGTTCTAAAAATTCCTTAGGAGTTAGTCTGCCGTCAGATGCAATCGTATGCAGATGAAAATTAGCTCTGAGTTTATCTCCTACTTGATAGTGTTCCGGTTTTAATCGGTTAATGATTTGCTTTAATTCAAACGGTCCTGCAATTGCATTTAAATCCTCCTGTTTGCACGAAATGCCAAAATTGTCTTGCAAGCCCTTTTGCAATAACTTTTTGTAAGCTAAATCGTTAGTTTTTATTCTATTTACCTTCATTAACACTTTCTCAAAAGTCTGTCAAAATAAATGATATATTAAAAACTCTAAGAATTAAATTAGCAGTCTCTTTATTTATGCTATATTAAAAGAAAAGGAGTAATGTATATGCATGTATGCAGAATTGAAAACGGCTCTCAAATTGCACAAACAAAGTTACCTGCTTTTAAAGCAAAAATTAATTTGAAATCATCAGGAATAGCAGAGTATTGTGACTACTTAGAGCGTTGCAAAGATGCTCCAAGAGGCTGCTTTTCATCAAACCGTAATATAAGTTTATTTTCCAAGATATGTAAAGCTTTTGAAAATCATCCTTCTGAGGAAGTTATTGAAACAAAAGTGGTATATCGTAAAGGGGAATTGTTCAATGCTCGCGGTGTGTTAGAAACAAATAGAGGTAAAATTACGGATATAGAACCATCCAGAAGTGATGACGGCACAGGGCCTATGGAATATTTATTCAGAAAATTGCTTCATCCGGATAACAAAAAAGTATTTAACGGTTTATTGGGAGAAGAATATTCAAATATTTACCTTAAGTGGTGGAATAAAAATATAAAGCCTATATGGAAAGAAATTAACGAGTTATATAAAATTGACAATACCATAGCAGATAATCTTTCTGAAAAAGAATTTAACCAGCTTTTTAGAAAGCAATTCTGCAAAAAATAAGAAAAATATAACAACAAAACTTTATAGCTGTGTGTTACCAAGCTGAATAAGCTGTTGGATTGTTTTTTCGTATTCAACTTTCTCGTCGGTTGATTGTTTGAGAAAGTTATTAATGTCATCCATCATTGAGATAGCTTTGTCGCAAGTAGGATCAGAGCCTTTAACATAAGCTCCTATGTTGATTAAATCTTCATTTTTTCTGTGTACTGCAAGCAAATTTCTTAAATTTCCCGCAGCCGCACGGTGCTCTTTTGTAGTGACATCTCCCATTACCCTGCTTAATGATTGCAGCACATCGATTGCAGGATAGTGGTTTTTATGCGCCAAATCTCTTGATAGCATAATGTGACCGTCAAGAATACTTCTTGCGGTATCGGAAATCGGTTCGTTAAAGTCATCGCCCTCTACGAGTACCGTATATAATCCTGTAATTGTACCGAATTCGTTCGTTCCGGCTCTTTCCATAAGTTTTGGCATAAGGGCAAAGACGGAAGGGGTATAGCCGCGTGTTGCAGGCGGCTCGCCGATTGCCAGTCCGACTTCCCTCTGTGCCATTGCAATACGGGTAATACTGTCCAGCATAAAAAGAACGTCCAGCCCTTTGTCTCTGAAATATTCTGCAATCGAGGTTGCGACAAATGCAGCTTTAATTTTTACTAACGATGGCTGATCAGATGTTGCCGCAACTACAATGGAACGCTTCATACCTTCTGCGCCCAGAATTTCTTCTATAAATTCTTTAACCTCGCGGCCGCGTTCGCCTATCAGTGCAATTACGTTTAAGTCTGCGTAAGTATTTTTAGCCATCATACCGATTGTCGTGCTTTTCCCGACGCCTGAACCGGCAAAAATACCCATTCTCTGCCCTTTACCTACCGTCATGAATCCGTCAACGGATTTTATACCCAGAGAAAGCGGCTCCGAGATACGTTTTCTCTTTAGCGGGTTTATTGCCTCAGCCGCCGTTGAGCGGAACTCGTTAAACCTTATATCCCCAAGAGTATCAATAGTGCGTCCGAGGCCGTCTAAGACCCTTCCGATAAGCTGATTCCCAACTCCGACTTTCATCGGAGCGCCTGTATTAACAACAAGTGCGCCGGGGTGAATTCCGTCAGGCGACGCCAGAGGCATAAGGAGAATTTTATCTTTCTTAAAACCCACGACTTCCGCCATAGTCGGAGTATCATTATAATTGTTATAAATGTAACACAAATCTCCGATAGAAGATTTCGGTCCGTCGGATTCTATCGTAAGTCCGATAATTTCCGTTATTTTTCCGATTTCTTTAATCGTTTGAGTTTCTTTTATTATGTCCAGATATTTATTCTTGTTCCATTCCATCGTCTGTACCTGTAAGCATTTTTTCCGCGATTTCCGCTATCTGGACAGAGACCCGCGAATCAAGTCTTGTGTTCGGAGTTTCTACAATTACACCGTCCGCTGACAAAGAATTATCTTCCAAAATCTTTAGTGTTCCAAGTTTTGGAATCTCTTCCCTGAACTTTGAAACTAAATTATTGATATTATCAATAAGCGCAGGGTTTACAATAATTGTGATATTTTCTTTGTCATTTAGCTGTTTAATAGCATCAAGTGTTATGTCGTGCAAAACTTCTTCATCAAATTTTTTGTGACAGACTTTATCCGCAATCGTAATTACTAAATCGACAATATCGCGCGATGCTGAGTCAATAATATTTTTCTTAAGTTCAAAAGAGCTGGCAGCAAGAGTATCAAGAGATTTTAAGCCCTCAGAAGCATCCTTCTGGAATTTGTACAGCCCGTCCTGTTCTCCTTTTTTGAACCCTTCTTCATACGCCTGTTTTTTTATTGCTTCATATTCTTTTTCGGCTTTTTTCTTGGCATTTTCAATAATATTTTCTGCCTCGGTGTTTGCAGCCTGAACCACTACCTGAGATTTACTTTCTGCATTTTTGATTATTTGTTGTGCTTTAGCGTCAGTTTCTGCAATGATTTTTTGCACTTTTGCCTGCTGGCGTGTAACATTTGTCTGCTCAATCGGCAGAACGTAGTTATCACCCATCTGGATTTCCTGAGATTTTATTCTGTTGCTACTCAATTAATTCATCCTCAACGCTGGCACGTGTAATAGTAATTTCACCTGTTGCTTCAAGAGTTCTGATTGAATTAACGATAGCAGTTTGTGCTTCCTGAACTTCTTTTGCTCTGACAGGTCCAAGATATTCCATATCGTCGGTAAGCATTTGCCTTGCTCTTTCAGACATATTTTTAAAGATTTTTTCTTTAATTTCATCTTTTGTACCTTTAAGTGCAAGTGCAAGCTGCTTGGTATCGATTTCTCTGAGAAGTCTCTGAATTGCTCTGTCATCAAGAATAATAATGTCTTCAAATACGAACATAAGGTCTCTGACTTCTTGAGCCATTTTTTGATTTTCAATATCAAGCCATTCCATAATATTCTTTTCAGTACCTCTGTCGCAGCAGTTAAGAATATTTGCCAGTGATTCAACTCCGCCCGCGTTAGAGAAATCCTGTACAAGCAGGGCAGAAAATTTACGTTCAACAATATCTTCAATAGTTGATAAAATTTCAGGATTTGTAGGTGTCATATCCGCAATCTTCATTGATACAACCGCCTGAATATCCGGCGGAAGGAACGCCAGAACCTGTGCGGCAAGCTCCGGTCTGAGGTAAGCCAGAATCAATGCCAATAATTGCGGGTTTTCTGAGGCAAAAGTATTGGCGAGCTGTGACGGGTCTGCGTCATTGAGAAAATAAAACGGGTTTGTGTTAACCATGGAATTAACTTTTTCCAGAAGTTTTGACGCTTCCGCTTCTCCGTAGGTCTGAGCTAAAAGCTGTTTAGCGTAGCTTACGCCGCCCTGTGCGATATAATTTCTTGCCTGAAATACTGTTTTAAATTCTACAAGAACCTCGTTTAAATCTTCATCGGAAATCTTGCCGAGATTTGCAATATCCAGAGTGATTTGTTCCAGCAAATCCTCATCTTTTATATTTTTAAGTATTTCGGAAGCCGTTGTAGGTCCCAGTGCAATTAAAAGCGCGGCAACCTTCTGACTCGGTCGGGTCAGTGTTTTTTTCGCTTCTTCTTTCGCTTTTTTTATTTCTTCTATACCCATTTTTTACCTATACCTCTGCTGACCTTGTTACAGGCCGGCTGCATCAAATGCTTTTATGCTTGGTCTTATCGGGCAACATCAATTATACGTTAATCCCTGATAAATGATGTTATCAATTTTGCAGCATCTTCCGGCGATGCCATTACTGCTTCGTTAAGTTCGTTTATGTTTTGTTCTTTTTGAGATTTTATCTCCTTTTTGCTTAATTCAATTCGCGGCATATCTTCTTCCGGTTCAATTTCTTCAGCACGTTCTGTAACAGATTCTTCCTGATGAACAATTCGTTCCTGACGTCTTGCGGACGGAAGTTTTGAGATAAAGTTCTTAAGAATGTAGAGTGCAAAGCAGCCGAGAACAAGAACTACAATTAAAGGTACTACAGATGATGTGATGAAGTAGAACATTTGTTCTTTCTGGTATTGTTCAGTGAATGCTTCTTTAGCTTTCTGATCAATTGTTGCACCTTCAAACTGGAGACCTGAAACGGAAATTACATCCCCTCTTGAGTAATCTACACCTGCTGCTGAAAGTACAAGATTTTTTAGTTCTTCTTTTTCCGAATCGGTTAGAATCTTGTTGACAGCAACTGCGATAGACAGGCGTTTGATTGTTCCGGGAGCATATACAACCTGCTTAACTTCTTTTGATACACTGTAGTTAACAGCAGTTTTTTGTTTTGAATAATTCAGGTTTCTCTGGTTTACATTATTCGGGTTTGGCACGTTGTTCGGGTTTTCGTAAGTTTCGACTTCTGTTTGCGAACTTGTAACAACGCCTTCTCCCTTATCGTTTACAGGTATATAACTTTCAATTGTTGCTTTTGCGGAATTAAAATCAATGTCAGCATTGACCTGAACTGATACATTTCCTTTACCCACAATTTTTTCCAGAACGTCCGAAACCTTTTTGGAAGTTTCTTTTTCCAGATTGGACTTGAAACTTTCCATATCAGTAGAGTTTTTGGAAGTTTCATCAGAAAGGCTGTTGCCGTTCTGGTCTGTTATAAATACCTGATCGGCAGTCATTCTCGGAATTGCGTATGCAACAAGATTCTTGATGGCTTTAACCTGAGAACTCTTTATTTTATATCCGGGTTCAAGTACCAGAACTACTGATGCGGTCGGTTTTTCGTCGTTATCATCAAAAATTGAACGTTCAGGTTCTGCAAGCTGAACACGTGCGTATTTAACACCTTGAATTTTTTCTATTGAGCGTGTGAGTTCGCCTTGAAAAATTCTTTGTCTGGTTAATTTATTTTTAAAGTCAGTAGATCCCAGCTGCATATCATCAAGAAGTTCAAAGCCCGTATCGCCGTCTTTTATCAAATCATTTTCTGCGACAAAAACTCTCATATCATCGCGGACATTTGACGGTACAAGTATTGTCTGATGGTCTTCCGAAACTTTATATCTGTATCCGTTTTTTTTCATACCCTCAACAATGCTCATTGCGTTAACTTCGTTGAGGTCTGAATATAATACTACCCAATCCGGCTCCATGGCTTTTGATAAGAAAAATGTTGCAGCGACTATCGTAAGGACGATTAAAGCCAGCATACCAAGTTTTTGATTACCGTCCAGCCCGTTCCATAATTTCTTTACATCATTAGCCAGTAGTGCAAAATAATTATTTTCCATGTACTCCCCGTGCACAATCTCTCAATATAATAATATCGTATCAAAAAAATCTTTTCAACTTGTAAATATTTATGAAGGCTGCAGGTAAAACTGCAAAGACTGCCGGTATTATTTTATTAGTCCTTCACAAAGAACAAAACGCCCTAAAAGCTCAACTTCGCAATATTTTTTTAAAGAATCCGCAAAACATTTGTTTTCACAAAATCCGCCCGACAGATATATTTTTTCAGGCTTTTTGCAAAAATTCCAGGCATTGAATGCAATTCCGTGTACAAATTTTGATATTGCTTCAGAAGGTTTTATGCCCTGAGAGATTGCATCCATAATTTTTTCCATTCCGAAAATTCCGCAGGTAACTGAAAATTTCTCTTCATTAAATTTTAACTCTTCCGGTTTTACATTATAAAATTTTAAAAGCATTTCGACTGTTGCTCCTGTAGAGCTGGCACAGGAAGTGTTCCAGTCCATATCGTGGAATTTCCCTTTTCGGAACTTTATCCACTTTGCATCACGGCTTCCGAGGTCTAAAACAGTTGATTCTGCATTATTACAAATTTGTCTGTTTTTCTTTGCACCCTGCGCAAGTGCAATAATCTCATTTTCATCAGAATTTGCCATATGACCGCAAGAATGATCCGGAGAGATATTTTGAGATTTTATTATATTAGAAGGTAAAACGTAATAAAACTTTTCGTTATGCTTTTTAAACAAAAAAGTCTCATCAAAAATACACTCATCAGCTATTACTTTTGAATATGTTGTTCCGGCATCCAAGTAAATCATATCTCAAGTGTAGATTAGGAAAAATCATAAGTCAACAGCGCGGTATTTATTGATCAGGATTTTCACCGTTAACGAGATTTTGTAAATCGCAATACAGATTATCGCAAAGATTGTATAACTGTTTTGTGATTGGTGAAATATCATTTAATTCTTCGCAAAAACTATGCTGCATACAGTATTGATGAAGAACCTTAGATATCTTATAAATATCTTCCGCTTTTGAACATATTGTTTTAATTTCTTGTATTTGTTTTGTATTCTTTTTCAAGTTATTCATAATATCCCTCTAAATATATTGTACAACAATTTTTATTTTTTGAAAAATATAATTAACAGAAATGAATAAATTGTTCAAATTGTTTGGTTGTATTATGATAAATATCAATGGAAAGATTGGAAAAATATTATAATCAGATAAAAAATTCGCCTGTTTTTTACGGCATGAATGACGAGGAGCTTAAGGGACTGCTGGAATGCTTCAATGCCCGTATCCGCAAATACGAAAAGGAAGAAATGATTATCAGGCAGGGAGATATGATTTCTAATCTTTACCTTATTCTGGACGGTGAAGTTAATATTGAAAAAGACTCTTACTGGGGCAGAAGAATAATCATTGCAAGACTCGGGAAAAATGACAATCTTGCGCTTTCTTTTGTGGGTTCAAGGGATGTCGAATCAAGTATCGATGCAATTGCAATCAAAGATACTCTGGTTCTGGTTTTGAGTTATGAAAAATGTACTTCTATGTGTCAAAATGCCTGTACCAGACACAAGGTTTTAATTAATAATTTATTTCAGATTCTTTCCAAGGAAAATATAGAGTTAATCCAAAAAATAGAAAATGTTTCCCAAAAAACAATAAGAGATAAACTTTTAACCTATCTTTCCAATGAGGCGCAGAAAAGGCATTCAAACAGTTTTGAGATTCACTTTAACCGGCAGGAGCTTGCGGATTATTTGAATGTAGACAGATCTGCCATGAGTTTTGAACTCTCAAAACTTCAAAAGGAAGGAATAATAGAGTATAACAAAAATCACTTTGAGCTTTTGTCTTAGTCTGTGGATTTTAAAAAATTGAGGAGATAACGGAGCTTGCCTGTGCGCCGGAAGACAGTTTGAAAGGAATTGTAAACTTTGCAAGTCCGCTTGTGCTGTTTTATTCCGACCTCGCTGATTCGGATTATCAGCTGAATTATTATAACAAACTTATGGTTAAATATATTTTGGAGAACGGGATTTTTTGGATTACTGTAAATTTCCGTGAAGATCCTCTGGGATTTCCGACAAGCAGAAATATGACTGCAAATGAAATTGCGGAAAAACTGGGGCTGGAGGTTAATAATCCGACCGGTGTAATTTATGATGATTCAAGCGTATGGAGCAAAAGAATGTTTGCATTTGCGCATACTTCTTACTGGTCAGCAAGAAAAGCCTTTGCAAAAGCCGTTGTCAAAAGCTTTATAAACGGGTACGAGTACCTGTATAATGTCAAAAACGAAAATTTATGATGTATTTGTAAACTTACTTTCCTCTTCAAATTTATTTTTGTGCTATAATACTTGTATAGAATAGAGTTTTATATATTGAGGGGGATAAATGGCACAAGGGTATGACGCTAGTAATATACGTGTATTAGAGGGTTTGGAAGCTGTAAGAATGCGTCCGGGCATGTACATCGGTTCAACTTCGCAAAGAGGTTTGCACCACTGTATTTATGAGATTGTAGATAACTCAATCGATGAATCGCTGGCCGGCTATTGTACGGAAATCCATGTAACTGTACACAAAGACAACAGCGTTACCGTTGAAGATAACGGCCGCGGTATCCCTGTTGATATTAAACCTGAAAGCGGAAAGTCCGCTCTGGAAATTGTTCACACAGTACTTCACGCAGGCGGAAAATTCGGCGACGGAGGTTACAAAGTTTCAGGCGGTTTGCACGGTGTTGGTGCGTCTGTAGTAAACGCGCTTTCCGAAAAAATGGTTGTGGAAGTTTCACGTGACGGATACGTTTGGAGACAAACTTATTTGAGAGGCGAGCCGACTTCTCCGGTAGAAAAAGTCGCACCGACTACCAAAACCGGTACAAAGTCTACTTTCTGGCTCGATCCGGAAATTTTTACCGAAACGACTGAAATTGATGTTGATATTATTGCAACACGTTTCAGAGAAATGGCCTTCTTAAATAAAGGCTTAAAAATCATTCTCCATGATGAAAAAGATACAGGAAAAGATGAAACTTACCACTACGAAGGCGGTATTGCAAGCTACGTTTCGTTCTTGAACCAGAACAGAACGGTTATGTTTGACGAGCCGATTTACATGGAAAAAATGGTTGAAAAAATAAAAGTTGAAGTTGCAATGCAATATACGGATTCTTATAATGAATCAATTCTTTCATTTGCAAACAACATTAACACTCATCAGGGCGGAACTCACTTAACAGGCTTCCGTAACGCAATTACACGTGTATTAAACGATTACGCCAGAACAAACAAGATTCTTAAAGATTCCGAACAAAACCTTTCAGGGGATGACGTAAGAGAAGGTTTGACAGCAATCGTTTCCGTTAAAATTGAAAACCCTGAATTTGAAGGTCAGACAAAAGAAAAACTCGGTAATTCTGAAGTTATGCCTGCCGTTCAGGATGTGGTTAAAGAAAAATTGCAGGAATGGTTAGAATTTAATCCGAAACTTGCAAGACTTATTATTGAAAAAACTCTGCAGGCGCAGAGAGCACGTGAAGCTGCACGTAAAGCAAGAGAACTTACCAGAAGAAAATCAGTGCTTGAAAATTCAACACTTCCGGGTAAACTTGCAGACTGTTCAAACAGAGAGCCTGAAAAATGTGAAATTTACATTGTTGAGGGTGATTCTGCGGGCGGTTCTGCTAAACAGGGCAGAAACAGAATGTTTCAGGCAATTCTGCCTTTAAGAGGAAAAATTCTTAACGTTGAAAAAGCAAGATTGGATAAAATATACGCTAACAACGAAATTCAATCAATGGTTCAGGCGTTCGGTATTACAATAAGCAAGAATGAAGAAGAATTTAACCTTGAAAAACTTCGTTATCATAAGATTATCATCATGACCGATGCTGATGTTGACGGTGCGCATATCAGAACTCTTCTTCTGACGTTCTTTTTCAGATATGCAAAACCGCTTATTGAAAACGGTTACGTTTATATTGCGCAGCCGCCTTTGTTTAAGGTTACTCAAGGCAAGACTTCCGAATACCTGTATGATGAACATGCGCTTGATAAGATGTTAAAAGAACGCGGTATTAAGTCTTTAAGCCTTTCTGACAAAACAAAAACAAAGGTTAAAACGGGTGATGAATTGCTGACATTATTATCAAATATGTCAACATTCTACAAATCTTACAACAACCCGATTCTGAATATTATTCCGTCGGTTGTTTTGAGAGGGCTTATTCGTTCCGAAGTTAAGCCGGAAGATTTTGAAGATCAGGCTAAAATGAATGAAGTAATTGCATATCTTTCACACTACCTGAAAGACCACGCTGAAAATTACAATATCGCGGAAGCAAAGAACTATGAAGTTTCTCTTAAATACAATCCGGAGAATGCTAAGTATGCAATTGAACTTAAGTTGTTTGAAAACGAGCATGAGTTAATAACTTCAAATATTATTAAGAGTAATGAATTTAAGCGTTTGAAGAACTCTTATCCGCTGATTCGTGATTTCTTGATAGAAGAAGAAAAAATGCTGATCTTAGAAACCGAAAACGGCGAAGTTGAGATTACTTCATTCGAACAGCTTCAAAAACTGGTTGATGACAGAGGTCAAAAAGGCTTAACTATCCAGAGATTCAAAGGTTTAGGTGAGATGATGCCTCAGCAGTTATGGGAAACTACGATGGATCCTGAAACCAGAACATTGTTGAAGGTTAATATTGAAGATGCAATGATGTGCGACCAGTTGTTTGATGTTCTTATGGGCGACAAGGTTGAACCGAGAAGAGATTTTATTGAAGCTAACGCGGTTTATGCAACAAATATTGATACATAGTTTAACTGATGTACTTAAATAAAATCCCTTTGTGCTATAATCTTGAGTATGAAGAGTAAAGCTAAAAAAATATTAACCGCAACAGTTTGCTCTGCAGTAATTCTTGCAGGCGTTGCAGCTGCTTCGTACTTATGGCTTTTGCCTGCTGCTGTTTCAAGCAAATGGGTTAATGATAAAATCACTGCGGAGGCAAAGAAATTTCTCGGTGCGGAAGTTGTTATTAATAATCCGGAATTAAGAACCGGATTGAATCCTGATATTGCTTTTTCTATTGATAAACTTGCAATTGTAAAAAATAATCAGGAGCTTTTAAATTTAACCAATCTGGATACGGAATTTTCTTTCAGTGATATTTTACGAAAACGCCTGATAGTAAAAAAAGTTCTTGCGGATAATATTTATGTAAATACTGCTGATTTGCTGGCTTTACTTCCGAAAACCGAGCAAAAGAAAAATCAAAAGCCTTCTGATTTCAATTTAGATATTTTTTCTGCAGTTCTCGGAGTAAAAAAATGTCTGGTAACATACAATACTCCGGATATCGGTATTAAATTTGATGCCGGGCATATGCTGCTCGATAGGACAAAGGCTAAAAAATATCTGCATTTTGATTTCATATTCGAGATGACAAAAGGCAATGATAAAATTGTTGTTGCGGCAGATGATCAGAACAGAATTTATATGGGCAACGGAGAACTCCACGTTGACAGTTTCCCGATTATTATTGATAAATCAAAAATTGTAATTGACGCTTTTGCTTCCAGAAAAACTGGCGCGGAAATGAATATTTCCTCTACAAACTTTAAGGCAAGAGATATATTTAATATCCTTACTTCCAACATGATTATTCCAAACGGAAAAGAACTTCTTGCCCCTATCGGTGATGTTAACGGAAGTGTGGACTTTAACCTGCATCTTACCAAAGACAGTATAAGAGGTAATGTTGATGTAAATGAAACCGATTTCAAAGTTTTGTATCTGGAAAATCTTCCTGTTAAAATAACTCAGGGGCTTATTGATATCGGAAATACGACAGTTACGCTTAAAGATTTTAAAGGGTATTATAACGACAAAGAACAAAACAATTTCACTATGTCGGGTGATGTTAAGGACTATTGGAAAACATGTGATACAAAAATTGTTTCTAATATTTTTGTTAATGATGATTTCTTTAAAAATTACGTATCAAAAATGCTCGGAGCACCAATTTCTCTTGTAGGGGATGCCGGTTCGCAGCTTACATTGACTTCAAAGAACGGTTCTTGTGATGTTGTATGGTACTTTCTTCTTAACGAAGGCGAAGGTTTTAAGCTTGGCGAACAGTCAATGGTGCTTGAGAATTACAAAACACTTTTCAAGGTTGATTTGAGTGTTGTAAAAAATCTTCTGAAAATTAATACAATTGATTATTATATAACCGATAAGCTTCAAAAAGACATGACACCGGTTCTTGCAATCAAAGGTGACATAGACATGGCTGATAATATGAAGCTGCTTGATTTAAATTTAAAGATTCCGCGTCCGCTTCCGAGTGAATTTTTGAACTTCCTCGCCTGCCGGAAAATATTCAGAAAAGGAACTATTTCAGGTGATTTAAGTATTGACAACCGCGGCAAATTCCCGAAAATGGACGGTGTAATTGAGTTTAGTAAAGTTCGTATTCCGGCTCAAAGGCTCTATATTGAATCCGCAAAAATCGGTGCAAAAGGTGACAAACTCGGAGCAATTGCAGACGGAAGGTTTAAACGTTCAAAATATCATTTTGACGGCTATATCGTAAATGAATTGAAATTACCGATAGTGGTAAAAAGTGTTCACCTCAATGTTGATAATATTGATGTAGAAAAACTTATAACTTCAGCAAATTCAACGCAATCAACCCGGCAGACTGCGGAAGAAGTGCTTGTGGCAGATGAGCAAACTTATACGGAAGATGATCTGGCTGCCGAAAATGATGAAACTCCGACTTTCTCAAAGGGTCTGGTTATTGTTGAAAAATGTATACTTAATCTTCAAAAGGGTAAATATAAAGAGGTTAATTTTGGAAACCTCTATGCAAATTTAACTCTTGATAAAGACGGCGTTTTGCAGCTCCAGTCTAACAAATTTGACATTGCGGAAGGTATTTCAACACTTAAAGTCAAAGCTGATTTAATCAAAAAACAATATTATTTGCGGCTCGGGATTAATAATGTCAATTCCGATATAATGGCTGCTGCAGTTTTAGGTTTGCCAAGAGAAATTTCCGGAAAAGCAAGAGGCTTGATTGAGATTAATTCGGATGAATCTTTAAAACTTAACGGTATTATTAAATTTGATATCAAAGACGGTACAATTGAAAAAGTCGGCTATGTCGAATATATTCTGAAAGTTGCTTCACTCTTCAGAAATCCGCTTGCGATGATAACACCTGCAACATTCGGTGATCTGGTTAATATTCCGGATGGAAGATTTGACATAATTCAGGGAGATATGACTTTAAAAGACAATGTTATAGAAAAAATGATGATAAAATCAAGAGCACCGCAGCTTAGTTCGTTTATTATCGGAAGATACGACTTGATGACAAACGATGCAACACTAAGAATTTATACTAAGATGTCGAATAAAGGCGAAGGTTTCGCGGGATTTTTGAGAAATATATCATTAAACAGTCTTGCAAACAGAATTTCTAATAGTGGAAGAAACGACAGCAACTATTATGCAGCAGAGCTGTCTCAGCTGCCGGCAATTGATGCTGATGAAAAAGACTGTCAGGTATTTTTAACGACGGTTGACGGTGATGTAATTAATTTCAACTTCCTATCTTCGCTTAAGAGAATTAAGTAAAACAATAAAAAAGCCCGCACTTGGAGGGGCTTTTTTATTAGCGGACGACGGGACTCGAACCCGCGACGTCAACCTTGGGAAGGTTGCATTCTACCACTGAATTACATCCGCATAGAATATAAATTAATTATAACTTCTGTTCCGGCAGCAACTACTCGGACTTAAATTCTTTACCCTGACGTTTGTAAAAATCTTCAATAAATCCGGTATTGAATTTACCGCTGATAAAGACTTCATCTTCAACAATCTGCTGGTGGAAAGGTATCGTTGTCTTAATTCCGGTTACAACATACTCTTTCAAAGCCTGATACATTCTGCGTCTGGCTTCGTTTCTGTTTTCACCCCAGCAAATGAGTTTACCTAACATTGAATCATAATAAGGCGGTATTGAATACCCCGGATAAACGTGAGAATCAACTCTGATTCCGAATCCACCCGGTGCAAAGTATCCGTCAATTTTACCCGGACATGGCATAAAATCATTATCAGGATCTTCTGCATTGATACGGCATTCAATTGCATGTCCTCTTAACAGAACATCCTCCTGAGTGTAACCGAGTTTTTTGCCTGATGCAACAAGGATCTGTTCTCTTACAATATCAATTTGAGAAATCATTTCCGTAACGCAGTGTTCAACCTGAACCCTTGTGTTCATCTCCATGAAATACCATTTTCCGTCATGGTCAAGCAGGAATTCGCAGGTTCCGGCGCCTTCATATCCGATAGCTTTCGCTGCCCTTACAGCTGCTGCACCCATTTCTTTTCTTGTTTTTTCATCAATTGCAGGAGAAGGAGCTTCTTCCAAAAGTTTCTGATGACGTCTCTGGATTGAACAATCACGTTCACCAAGGTGAATTACATTGCCGAAAGAATCACCGAGAATCTGAACCTCAATGTGTCTCGGATTTTCAAGGAATTTTTCTGCATAAACTCCCGGATTTCCGAAGAATTTTTCAGCCTCCATCTGGCAAAGGGTCATATTTGTTTCTAATTCATCATCGCTTCTTACGATTCTCATCCCCTTGCCGCCGCCTCCGGCAGTGGCTTTGAGGATAATCGGATAACCTGCTTTATGCGCAAATTCTCTTGCCTGTTCAACAGATTCAAGCAAACCGGTTCCCGGAGTTACGGGAACATTGTTTTCAATCATTGTTTTGCGGGCGGTAGCTTTATCGCCCATTTTTCTCATAGAATCTGCAGACGGTCCGATAAATTTGATTCCGTGTTCGGTACAAATATCAACAAAGTCTGCTCTTTCTGACATAAAACCGTATCCCGGATGAATTGCATCACACCCTGTCATTAAAGCTGTTGATATGATTGCCGGAATATTCAAATAGCTTTGTGCACTCGGTGCAGGACCGATACAGTATGCATCCGTTGCAAGTCTTACGTGCAAAGACTGTGCATCAGCCTGTGAATATATTGCAACTGTCGGTATTCCGAGTTCACGGCATGCCCTTATAACTCTGACTGCGATTTCGCCTCTGTTTGCTATTAAAACTCTTTTGAACATATTTGTACTTCCTTATATTCCGCCTGACAAATTAAAGATTTGAAACGGCGATAACACAGGTGCTCCGCTACCTGCAGTCATTGCTCACGCAATGCTGCATTGCGGTTTCACACCCATATATGCTATCTTATTCTACATACATCAAAACTTGTCCGTATTCAATCGGATCGCCGTTTTTAACACAGATTTGAACAACTTTTCCTGATTGTTCGGACTTAATTTCGTTCATCAATTTCATTGCTTCGATTATGCAGACAACATCTCCTGTGTTGACGGTAGAACCTACTTCAACGAACGGTGCGGCATCCGGTGACGGTGCTGCATAGAAAGTTCCTACCATTGGAGAAGTTATTGCTTTGCCTTTAACTTCAGGTTCTTTTGCTGCAGCAGGTGCAGAAGCCGGTGCTGATACTGCCGGAGCAGCTGCAGCTGCAGGAATTGCTGCCGGTGCGGCTGCGATAACTTCAGGTAAATCTTTTCGTATAGTGATTGCCTGTTCTCCGTCCTCAAGAGAAATTTCTGTCAACCCGTTGTCTGATATGATTTTTGCTAATTTTTCTATATAATCTGTTTCAAATTTCATTGTTTTCTCCTTAACGGCGGAGGTTTTTACACCCCTCACCATAACCCTCTCCTGAATGGCGAGGGAAATTTTTTAATTCCAATACACAAACTAAACTCTGTCCAGATATTCGTTGCTTCTGGTATCGACTCTGATTACGTCGCCGTTTTGTACAAAGAAAGGAACCTGAACAACAGCACCTGTTTCGAGTGTAGCCGGTTTTGATCCGCCTTGAGCAGTGTTTCCTTTTTCAGCAGGCGGTGTATCTACAACTTCGAGTTCAACGTGTGCAGGGATATCAACACCAATGATTCTCTTGTCGTGCATTAATACTTGAACAACCATATTTTCTTTGAGGTATTTAATGCCGTCGCCAACCTGAGCTTCTGTTAACTGAAGCTGTTCATAGGTTTCGTTATCCATCATAACGTATTCTTTGCCTTCTTTGTATAAGTACTGCATTTCTCTACGGTCAAGCATAGCTTTTGCAACTTTTTCGCCGGCTCTGAAGGTTCTTTCAACAACGTTTCCGGTTTCTGCGTTTTTCAATTTTGTTCTTACAAAAGCTGCGCCTTTACCCGGTTTTACGTGCAAAAATTCTACAACAGTCCATAAGCCGTTGTCTAATTCAAGTGTTAAGCCATTCTTCAAATCGTTTACTGAAATCATACTTACTCCTTAACTATACTATTATCTTTTTTCTAAAGGATAACATAAACCAAACCTGATAGCAATATTTAGTGTATATAAGCTTTGAGAACTAAATTAAATTTTATATCTTTACATTTAATTTTTTTCGATTAAAATAATAGAACACCTCATTCATTGGGGGAGGATAATTTTACATTACCCGAAAGGAAATATAGAAAAATGGTTAGCGGTATTTCACGCGTGCTGACTAGATTTGTCGGCACCGGCAGACTAAAAAATCCTATGCGTAAAAATCTTAAGTTTAAATTTAACGCAAAATTACAGGAATCTCATATTAATTTATCAAACTTTATACAAGACAAAAATTATTCAAATAAAGGCTTGTAAATTTACGGACAATCCCGAATAAATGCAGATATAAAACTTGTTTTATCATTCATCATCAAGGCTTAATACTGCCATGAAAGCTTCCTGCGGAACTTCTACACGGCCTACTGCTTTCATACGTTTTTTACCTTTTTTCTGTTTTTCAAGGAGTTTGCGCTTACGTGTGATGTCACCGCCGTAACACTTGTCAAGTACGCTTTTTCTCAGAGCCTTAATATTGGTTCTTGCAATAACTCTTCCGCCTATTGCTGCCTGAATCGGAACTTCAAACATCTGGCGCGGAATAATGGTTTTTAATTTTTCTGTCAGCTTCTGTCCGATGTAATACGCGTTATCTTCATGGCAGATTACTGAAAGTGCGTCAACTACTTCGCCTGCAAGCATTACATCAAGCTTGATAAGTTTTGAGCGTTTGTAATCTTCAAATTCGTAATCAAGGCTTGCATACCCTTTTGAGCGGGATTTTAACTGGTCATAAAAGTCAGTAATAACTTCGCTCAGCGGTAAATGGTAAATTAAATCGACTCTGACTTTGTCCAGATAATTCATGTTTATAAAAATACCGCGTTTTGTCTGGCATAAGTCCATTAAAGTTCCTACATAATCATTTGGCGTAATGATGGAAACCTTTACATAAGGTTCTTCTATGTAATCTCTGTACTGCGCAGCAGGGAGATTCGCCGGATTATCGATTTCAACGACTTCGCCGTTTGTTTTATGGACTCTGTAAACAACGGAAGGCGCTGTTGTAACAATAGAAAGATCATATTCTCTCTCCAGCCTTTCCTGTGCAATTTCCATATGAAGCATTCCTAAGAAGCCGCAGCGGAAGCCAAAGCCGAGTGCGCTTGAAGTTTCCGGCTCAAAAGTAATAGAACTGTCGGATAGCTTGAGTTTTTCCAGAGCTTCTTTAAGTTCGTGGTAATCTTCGTTATCAACAGGATACATTCCGGAGAATACCATAGGAAGTGCCTCTTTATATCCCGGTAAAGGTTCTGATGCGGGTCTGCCAACGTGAGTTACAGTGTCGCCCACAAATCTTGTAATCTCTTTTATTGAGCCTGCAAAGTATCCTACATCCCCGCAGACAAGTTCATTTACCTGAACTCTATGCGGGGTAAGATAGCCTATTTCAACAACTTCGTACTCTTTACCCGATGCCATAAATCGTACTTTATCACCGAGTCTCATTTTGCCGTCCATAATTTTGAAAAAGCAAAGAGTCCCGAGGTACGGATCGTACGCGCTGTCAAATACAAGCGCTCTTAACGGTTTTTCTGATGTATCAACCGGAGGCGGAACGTATTTTACAATCGCTTCAAGCACCTGATCAATATTCAAACCTGTTTTTGCACTTACAGGAATTGCCATTGAGGTGTCTATTCCCAGAATTTCTTCAATTTCTTCCTTTACTCTGTCTACATCTGCGGAAGGAAGATCAATTTTGTTGATTACCGGAATAATTTCCAAATTTTGTTCAATCGCCATATAAACATTGGCTAAAGTTTGCGCTTCGACCCCCTGTGTTGCGTCAACTATTAATAAAGCGCCTTCGCATGCGGCAAGGGAGCGTGAAACTTCATACGAAAAATCTACGTGTCCCGGAGTGTCAATTAGGTTAAAAATATACTTTTCTCCGTTTTTTGCAGTGTATTGCATTCTTGCAGCGTTAAGTTTGATTGTAATACCGCGTTCGCGCTCAATATCCATTGTATCCAGAAGCTGATCCTGCATATCCCTCTCGGCGATTGTTCCGGTTGCTTCCAGCAATCTGTCGGCTAATGTTGATTTTCCGTGGTCTATATGTGCAATTATGCAAAAGTTTCTTACATTGTCCCTGTATTTCATAATGCTTTTATTATAGATGAAAGATATTTGTTGAGCAACAAGGCTTATTTTAAGGCTGTTAATATTGTAAGTTTTACAGGTTCAATATATTTTTCTCCGGTATTTAATCTTCCCGGCGGAATATCTTTGTTTGTTCCGTGGTAATCACTTCCTCCGCTTATCAGAAGATTATTTTCTTTTGCGCATTTTGTCAGGAAATCTATTTCTTCTGAATTATATCTGGAATAATAACATTCCAGCCCCTGAATTCCGAATTTTATCATCTCTTTGAGCCTCGGAAGGAATTCTTCCGGCTTGAGATGCCTCTCGCCTTCACCGCCCAGAGGATGCGCCCAGACCGGAATGCCGTCGGCTTTAATAATTGTCTCTATTGATTCTTTGCCGTCAAATCTTGTGTTTCCGGTCTTGCAGGCATCAAGGTATTTTTGCATGGCTTCTATATTATTGCCGGCAAGTCCGCGTTTTACAAGAATATTCGCAAGATGAGTTTTTACAACGCTTTTCCTTGAATAAAGCCAATCCAGCTCCTCAGAAGTCAGTTCAATATTGTGAACCTCTTTTAAATACCTGATTCTGGTCTCAAGTTTCTGGCGTCTTAAGATTTTTCCCTTTGCAATCAAATCGTTTAATTCTTTATTAAAAATATCAACATTATATCCGAGAATGTGACATTTTATATTTCCGCAAAGTGAGGTTAATTCAACGCCGCAAATAAAATCAGCCTTGCCGAAAAGTTCTTTGCAGCCTTCTACCGTATCATGGTCAGTGAGTGCAAAAATATCTATTCCTGCACTTTTCAGAATTTTCGGAAGCTCGTAAACGGTGTTGCTCCCGTCCGAATAATTTGAGTGTACATGCAAATCTGCTCTGAGAAACTTATCTGACATTAATTTAGGCCCTCGATAATTCTCTCAAATTTCATACTCCGCGAAGCCTTCAAGAATATTTTTGAATCCGGCTGTATGTTTGTTTTGATATAATTAATTGTTTCTTCAATTGTTTCAAAGTGTTTGGAATTACAGTTTTTGATTTCATCTGTAATATACTTTGACAAATTTCCGACAGAAAGTACTGCAATTTCAGGTTTTAAGTTTTTGTGAGTATTGATATACTCTCCAAGCTCTTTATGATACCTGATTTCATCCTCGCCAAGTTCTCCCATATCTCCGAGAACAAGAACAGGTTTTGTATACAGTTCAAAAATTGTATCTACAAATGCACGCATTGATTCAGGATTGGCATTATAGCTGTCGTTAATAATTTCAAACCCGCCTGCTTTAACTGCTTCCCAGCGCTTTTCAATCGGTGCGTATTTTTTTAAACCTGCTTGAATCTCATTCACACTCATGCCGAGTTTTAAGCCTGTGTTTATTGCAGCAAGCGCATTCTCTATATTATAATCTCCGCCGACATTCAGCTCATAAATATTGTTTCCGTATTCAAATTTTGAATAATGTTTATTTTTTTCTAAAATCCTTACGTCTTTTAATGAATAAAAAATCTTTTCTCCGTCAAATTCTACTGTTTTTCTGATTAATTCATCATCATGCGCAATAAAAACATTTCCTCTTTGATATTTAACGATTTCGCACTTGGCTTTAGCAATATTTTCTCTTGAGCCGAGACGTCCGATATGGGCAGTGCCGACATTTGAAATAATTGTAATGTCAGGCTCTGCGCATTTTGAAAGGACTTCAATTTCTCCGAGTCCTCTCATTCCCATTTCAAGGACAAGAACCTGAGTATCATCCGGCGCTTCAAATATTGTCTGGCAAAGCCCGATTTCATTGTTATGATTAAGCGGGGTTTTAAAGGTCTTAAATTTTTCTGACAAAACTGCGGCGGTCAGTTCTTTTGTGGTCGTTTTTCCGGAACTTCCCGTCACCGCAACAACCGTAAAATTCAGTTTGTTTCTTCTGTAGTTTGCAAGTTTAAGATACGTTTTTAGCGTGTCGTCAACCTGCAGCAGCGCTTGAGCCCTCACCCCATCCCTCTCCCGAAGGTCGAGGGGGCAGGTCGTACAAAAAGCTCCGGCAGCGCCTTTATCCAGTGCCTGCTTTATAAACTTTTCACCGTCAAAACTTGCACCTTTGAGCGGAAGGTAGAAATCGCCTTTTTGAATAGTTCTTGTGTCAGTCGAAATTCTTACTTCCAAATCTTCTTCCGGCTCTCTTAAAACTTTTGCGTTTGTTGCTTCTATTAATTCGCTTATTTTCATACGACTATTATATGCCGAATGTTTTTGGGTTACAATAAACTTATGAATATTTTGGATGAATTTGATACAATAGCTGCGCCGGCTACTCCTATGGGAGCGGGCGGAGTAGGGATAATCAGAATTTCAGGTGAAAAGGCGTTTGAAATTATTAACAAAATTTTTACCAATCCCGAGTTTGAAAAAGGAAAATTTAAGCACGGATGGATTGTGGATAATACAGGGAATTCACCTGTTAAAATTGATGAAGTTGTAATACTTCCGTTTTTTGCGCCGAACAGCTACACCGGGGAAGATGTTGTAGAAATTCAGTGCCACGGCGGGGTGCAAGTTGTTAAAAATATTTTGAATCTTGTGCTGAAAAACGGAGCAAGGCTTGCTGAAAAAGGCGAATTTACCAAACGTGCATTTTTGAATAAGCGAATGGATCTTTCTCAGGCGGAGTCCGTTGCGGATATAATTCACTCCAAAACTTCAGACTTTGCAAAAGTTTCAATGAAGAATCTCTCCGGTGTTTTGAAAGAAAAAATTAATGATATAAGAAACGATATTTTCGAAGTTTTGTCTAAAATTACTGCAGGGATTGATTTTCCTGAGGATGTAAAAGAGCCGGAGTATGATTATTTAAAGGAGCGTTTTGAAGATATAATTTCTCAGATTGATAAAGTTTTAAAAGGTGCAAATACTTCGAATATTTTCCGCCAGGGAGCTTCTGTTGCAATAATCGGAAAACCTAATGTCGGCAAATCATCTTTATTCAATGCGCTTTTGAGTCTTGATAGAGCTATTGTAACAGATATAGCAGGAACAACAAGAGATGTTCTTAGAGAAACTCTGGATTTGGGAATTCCGGTTACGCTTGTTGACACGGCCGGAATAAGAGAAGATGAAGAAGTTTCAACTGTCGAAAAAATCGGGATTGAATATTCAAAACAGTCACTTGATGAAGCTGATCTTGTTTTGTTTATTTATGATGCATCAAAAGGTTTGGATAATGATGACAGTGAAGTTTTAAAGCTTCTTGAAAGGAAAAAGCATATTGTTATTGCAAACAAAGCTGACTTAGTTACGGAGCGAAGCGGCGATGTTCTTTATATTTCTGCACTCAAAGGTGAAGGAGTTGAGGAGTTAAAAGAACTTTTGAAACAAAAAGTGTGTGATATTAACCCTGAAAATCTGGATTTTGTAACAAACACACGCCAGCAGGAATGCCTTAGAAAAGCACGCGCTTCAATGGAGCAGGCACTTTTATCAGCACAACTGAAGGAATTGCAGGATTTAATCTCAATTGACGTAAAATCTGCAATTCTTGCGCTGGATGAACTTACAGGTGAATTAATTACAGACGATATTCTTAATAATATCTTTGAACACTTCTGTATCGGAAAGTAAGATGTTTTACTTATTAAAAAACTCCAGAATTTTTTCCGCAATCAGAAGTGCAGAATTTTGATTTTGTCCTGTGATTAAGTTTCCGTCAACTTCTACGTGTTCTGCCCATGGTTTTTCGGCAATAAAGTTGCCGCCGAGTTCGCGTATTTTTGTTTCCAAAAGAAACGGCACAAGTTCTTTTAGCTTTACAATCCCTTCTTCTTCATTTGTAAAACAGGTAACTCGTTTTCCTTTAAATATTGATTCTCCATCCCGCGTTTTAGCATTTATTAATGCAGCAGGACCGTGGCAGACAGCACTTACAAGTTTACCTTTGTTAAAAAAATCGCTTACAATATTTGCAGTTTCCTGACATTCGGCTAAATCGAACATCGGTCCGTGTCCTCCCGGAAAATATACTCCGTCAAATTCATCGGGATTTATTTCGGATAATTTTTTCGTCTCGCGTAAAACTTTTATACAATCATCCCACTCTTCCGGGTTTGAGCATGACATTGAATTTTCATCAACCGGAGAAAGTCCGCCTTTAGGACTGGCAATAACAGTTTTAACATCCGATTTTTGAAAAACAAGATACGGTACGGCAAATTCTTCCAGATAAACGCCGGTATTTTGAATACATTTGCATTCCGGCTTTCCGCATTCGCATCCGGAATAGTTTGTTGTTATAATTAATAAATTTTTCATTAAAAGTTCCTCCTAATGTAATTTAGAAGGAACTTTCGAAAATAACATTACCTTGCTATACACCTTTACGGATTATATTTTCGACATAACGAACAATTTGTTCATTATATCCGCCCTCAATAGCTCGTGGATTTACCTGCTTAATAATTTCTCCCATACTCATAATTTTGTGAGGCAGGCAGATAAATTTTTCAGCAGCTGCTCTTATATTCTGCAGAGCTGCAACTAACGGTGCATTTGGATTTTCAATAGTACGACTGCTAATATCAATAAGCTTGCCGGATTCCCTTAACTCTTTCAACTGATTAAGTTCTTTGGTTATTTTTTCTTTATTCGCGTATGTATTGAAAATAGATGTGGTTAACCTCTTATGTTCTTCTGTCTGATTGAACAAAGCATCTGTGCAATTTTTCATCACATACTTAGCAGAATCCATATCTGTCCTTGCATTATTCATTATCCTCAAACCGTCAGATTTTTGCATAAAACCTTGACCGTAATTATAGCCTTCTAATTGTTTTGCGGATGCTTCATTATATCTGTTTGAGGCAATATTTGCACGCTCCATTATATTTTCTGAAGTAGATACTAAATTCTGGTTTTCGTACTGCTTAAGGTCCAAAAATCTGTCATACTTTTTACTTAAAACTTCTAAGGATTTTTCCCTATTGAGAGCCGGTTTTTCATCTATTGTTCGGCGCATTTTTCCGTCTTCACTTCTATAATATGAACGTGTTCCGAAAATATCATCAGAATATTCCGAATATGTGCCATAAATAGTAGCATTTTTTCTATAAATTTCCTCATTATCAGGAAGTGATGAAGCATAGACATCAACCATTTGCTTATTTGCCATTCTACCTATTTCACCGGCTTCATTTTTCTCCCAGCTGTATGGCTGATATTCCATTTTCCAATTACCACCATTTTGGGATGATTTGTCTGTAAAAAGTCCTTTAAAATTTGTATTTGTATTTATTGCTTGTACTCTCATTACCGTTTCTCCTATACTTTCTTAATTACTTTAATTCCTTGTTTTGCATAAAAATTCTTCAATTCATCAAATATAGGAATAAGTTTTGCCTTACAATCCTCTATTAGTGATTTTTTCTCAGCAATTTGTTTATCTTTTGTCTTGATATTGGCTTGTAATTTTTCGATAGTAGTATTTAACATCTTTATTGTTTCGTTACATTTTTCTTTTATTGCTTCAAACTTATCTTGAGTAGCTTGTAATTTTTCCAAATCTTTTTTCGTATTTTCCCTTGTACCAACTATTCTATATTCATCCTGCCAACCGTCTCTGATATCGGAATAAACACTTTTTACATCATCTAAGAATGTTTCATGTTTCCTTTTTGAGGCAATTTTTGACTCAAGAGCATCCTTACCACTTTTTGCATCCACATATAACATAGTTTCGTTAACATTACCCTTTTCAGTTTCTGCAAGCAACTCACTATGGAATTTTTTCATTTCTTTTAAATTTTGGTGATGTTTTTCCAACCTGACACTTATGTCCTCGAGTCCTTTTAATTCAGCTTTTGCAGAATCCAAACCTTTTGTTATTTCGGCTTTTTCATTTTCAAAACTTTTGATGTTATCTTCAGCTTGCTCTTTAACATATCTTAAATGTCCACCTTTATCATATAAACGAGCACATTCAGCTGCTTGCCATTGTTGGTATTTTGCCTCTTCTACGCTTGCAAATCCACCCATCTCTCTTCTGTAATAATACTTCCTTATTTCTTCAAAATCGTCTTTGTAGTTCTTTCTTTCTGTACCAAAATAATTGCGACTTACTTCTTTATTAACGTCAGGATAGCTTGGTTCATTATCATAGATAATTTTGTCTGCATTTTCTTTTATATTATCGCTTATTGGCTCCATCGGCGATGCGAAATAAACTCTGTTTTTTTGATCTTCGTGATATGCTCCTAAAGTTGTTTCTGCATAAGAATTTTTATGCCATTCCGGAAACTGTTTTAAATCGCCACCATGTCTGATGCTTACATACTTACCCTTAAATCCCTGATTAAAATTAGAATTGTTGATCGAGAATATCTTCATATTAGCCTCCTTTATCTCTTAATACACACTAATCACACGTGAAATAAAAATATATTGGGTATATGTTAGAATAAACATATATATTTTGCATGTCCTTTGTAATAAATCTTTACACATGAGCTATTTTTTGTTGTAATTACAATTGAAGAGATGGTGTATAAATGTTATAATCAAACTTGTAAAGAGAAGCAGGGGGGACAGCCCCTTTAGAAAGAAAGGAAGTAATTATGGCAAAATACGTATGTACAATTTGCGGTTATACAGCTGAAGGCGAAGCACCTGACAAATGTCCGGTTTGCGGCGCAGGAAAAGAAGCTTTCACTATGATGGCTGAAGGTGAAAAGAACTATGCAGACGAACACAGAATCGGCGTTGCAAAGGATGTTGATCCTGAAATTCTTGAAGGTTTGAGAGCAAACTTCATGGGTGAATGCACAGAAGTAGGTATGTATATAGCAATGGCAAGACAGGCTGACAGAGAAGGTTATCCTGAAATTGCAGAAGCTTTCAAAAGATATGCTTTTGAAGAAGCTGACCATGCTTCAAGATTTGCAGAACTTCTCGGCGAAGTTGTTACAAATTCTACAAAGAAAAACCTTGAACTTCGTGCAGAAGCAGAATTTGGTGCATGCGACGGTAAAATGAAAATTGCTAAGCGTGCTAAAGAATTAGGCCTTGATGCTGTTCATGATACAGTTCACGAAATGGCTAAAGACGAAGCTCGCCACGGCCGCGGATTTGACGGATTACTTGCAAGATACTTTGCATAGTATTACATATTTTATAAAAAGGCGCGGGATTTTTATCCCGCGCCTTTTTGTCTTATGAAATAAAGTTCGCAAAAATCTTTATACCATCCTCTGTCAAAATTGCTTCCGGATGAAATTGTACTCCGTAAATTTCTTTGTCTTTAACTTTCAGTCCCATTGGAAGATTCTCTTTTGTATGTGCTTCAATAATAAGTTTTTCTGACGGTTCCGATACAACAAGCGAGTGGTAGCGTGTTGCGCTGAAACCCTGTCTCAGTCCTTTAAATAATTTGAAATCCTTATTGAAATATACTGGTGAGTTTTTGCCATGGCATGGTTCCGGTGCTTTTATAATTTTTGCACCGTAAAATTTTGCTATACATTGCATTCCGAGGCATACACCGAGAATCGGGCATTTATCCTGATAAAAATTTATAATGTCCATTGTAACTCCGGAGTTATCAGGATTTCCCCAGCCTGGAGAAAGAATTATTCTGCTGAAATTTAAGTTCCGGATTTGGGAAAGTGTTAATTCGTCATTTTTTATTACAATCGGTTCAATTCCGAGAATTTTTATGTATTGAACAATGTTGTAAGTAAAAGAATCGTAATTATCAACTATGAGCATAATTCAACCTCAACAAGCTTTCTTATTGAATTAAAACAGTAGATTTTACCGGCATTTTTCAAATCCTCAGGATACAGAATCTTTTCAAACATTTTTCCTTCTTCAATAAGTTTTTCTCTGTAAGTTCCGCCGAGAAGCCCGCAGCTAACGGGCGGAGTATAAAGTTTTCCGGCTTTTTCTATTGCAATATTTGTAAATATGCCCTCCGTAATTTCACCTTTTTCATTAACAGCAATAATATCAAATAAGCCCTCCGGCATGCTTTCGCGTATTGTAGTTTTGTGGTACAAGAACGGATTGTTGGAATTAACCGTTCTCGCAATTTTAATTTTATTGGAGGTTATTCGGGAAAGTTCTTTTTTTTGAACTTCAAAGCTGCCGTCTTTATTTAATAAAACTCTTACCGGAGAGTCGATTTGAAGTGTTTCAATTTCTTTATTCCACTGAAAATCCAGTTTCTCTGCAGAATTTTTCATCCTTTTTACATGTCTTGCCCAATCATCACAGGCTGTTTCTATAAGTTGAAAATCCGTATTCAGAAACTTTGTTTTAACAAGGGTTTCATTCCATTCTTCTTCGGGCTCGGAATCCCACACAATTGCACCGCCTGCGTGATAGGTATAATTATGATTTTTGCCGTACAAAATTCTTATAGGTACGGAAAATTCGCAAACCTCAGGAGAAAGGAAGCCTATAGCTCCGCAATAAATATTTCTGTCTAAAGGTTCTGTTTCATCAATTACGCGCATTGTTGAAAGTTTAGGCGCACCTGTAATTGACCCGCAAGGAAAAATTGCTTTAAATATTTGATACAAGCTTACATCCTCGTTTAATTCTCCTGAAATTTCAGAAGTCATTTGAAAGACCGTAGGGTGTTCTTCGATTTCAAAGAGTTTATCAACTTTTACCGTTCCTGTTTTTGAAATCATGCCGAGGTCGTTTCTCAAAAGATCAACAATCATGATATTTTCTGCACGGTTTTTTGTATCGTTTTTTAAAAAATCGTACATTTTCTTATCAATTTCCGGATTTCCGCATCTTGGCGCTGTTCCCTTCATCGGCTTAGTCAGAATTTTCCTGCCGTTAAGTTTAAAGAAAAGTTCCGGCGAAAAAGATAAAAGTGTTAAATTTTTGTTTTGCAAGAATGTATTATACGGAGTTCTTTGCTTCTCAAGAAGCGCTTCGTACAGGTCAATTCCGTTAAGATTTGTTTTGACCTCAGAGGGGTAAGTATAATTGACTTCATACGTTACACCCTGTGCAATGTAGTCTTTAATTTTTTTTATTGCATCTAGATAAGTTTCTTTGCTTATAAGAGGCTTAATAATTGTACCTAAAGTTTTTGCCGGTTTTGGTATGTACTTAGAGTAATTTTCAAAAACTTCAAAGTACAAATACTGAAAGTCGTAAGTTACGTATCCTAAGAGATAATACTTTGATCTCAAATTTTCTATTTCATTAAAAGCTTCTTCCAGGTTTCCTCTTGCTTCTATGATTTTTATCGGGTTATTAAAAATTTTATCTGAGTATATCGGCATATTAATTATTATAACCAAAAAATTTGTTGTATAATTAAAAAAAGGGCGGCATTGACGAGAGATCATACCGCCGCTGAGTCGTAATACTGAAATTTATTTTTTTTTATCTTTTGGACGGGAGACATTTTGTTTTATTCCTAAATTGTTTTAAGATTTACGGTCTCCCTTTTTGTACCTATTCCTTACCTTTTGCCTGTTTTTTAAATCTTTTGGGCGGGAGACATTGAATTCAATTCCTAAATTGTTTTATAACTTACGGTCTCCCTTTTGAACTTATTTTTTACCGGTCGGTTTGCCGAGTTTAACCTTTGGGCGGGAGACATTTTGTTCAAATCCTAAATTGTCTTATAACTTACGGTCTCCCATTTGAGCCTATTCCTTACCTGTTGGATTGTTTAGCCTGTTGTTTTTGATAATCTCTGATATGTACCTTTGGTACAACAGACATACCAGGTATAATTTTGTATTCCTGCGGGTTTATGTCTTCTGTGAAAACGATTTTAACAGGAATTCTCTGTACGATTTTTACGAACGATCCTACGGCATTTTCAGGCGGGAACAAGCTCGCTTTTGCGCCAGAGCTTCTTTGGATACTGTCAACTCTTCCTTTAAATACTTTGTCAGGATAAGTGTCTATTTTAATATCAACCTCCATGCCTTCTTTCATATGAGTAAGCTGTGTTTCTTTGTAGTTTGCAACAACCCATACGTTATGCGGAACAATTACAAACAGAGGGCTTCCAGGCTGAACCATCATACCTACTTCCACTTTTTTGTTGGAAACGGTTCCGTCAATCGGAGCCAGAATGTCTGTGTATTCTAATGCAAGTTCCGCTGCACGTTTTTGTGCTCTAAGTACATTTAAATCGGCATCGGCAACTTTTGCATTTTGTGACGGATCTTTTGAAAAGATTGACTGATCAGCACTTGTTTGATCAGCTTGTTTACTTTCCAGATTTGTTCTTGCCTGATCAAGTCTCTGTTTTGAAACCGCACCTGCTGCATAAAGATTTTCATATCTTTCCAAATCTTTTTTGGCAAGTTCAATTTCTGCATTAGCGGCATTCAAATTTGCATGGGCATTTTCCTGATTCAATAATGCTTTTTCATAAGCCGCATTTGCCTGATCAAGTTTTACCTGATAGTCAATTTTATCAATAACTGCAACGACTTGACCTGCTTTAACCGGCTGGTTATCTTCCACAAGAACTTTTACAATCTGACCAGATACTTTTGGAGAAACAGAAACCGTCGTTGTTTCCACGTAAGCATCATCCGTTGTTTGATAACCTAAATAATCATAAATAAAATACCCCGCTGTTAATACACCTATCAGTGCAAGTGTTGCAAATATATAACGTTTTTTTATTGGCATTTTTTTCTTTTCTTCTGTTTTATTCTCTTCGCTCATTTTTTCACCTTTACTATTTTATATCTGTATTTCCAGTGTTTCATTTAAAACTTCTCTTAATTCTTTTAATAAATCGCTTACTTTTGCAAGATTACTGTTATCTATTTTGTCTTTTACAATTGTAAGATGTGGTTTTATTTTTGCTGTAACTTCTTCTGCTTTTCTTATTCCTGCTTCCGTAATTTCACAAATTTTTACCGGTCTGTTATTTTTGATTGATAATTTCCTTGTGATAAATCCTTTTTTCTCCAAATTATCAAGAATTTTTCCTGTATTAGCTCTGTCTTTAAGAATTAATTTTGCGAGATCTCTCTGACATAAATTAGGATTACAAATGAGTGTATCCAGTGTAGAAAACTCCTCCGGCGTAACACCGGCTTTGTATTTTTCAAACACCTGTTGACCTAATAGTTTACAATACTTGGCTGTAAGTTCTATTTGATAGAATACAGTATCTGTAAAATGATTTTGCAATTTTGTAAATCCCCTGTTTGGTGTATGTTTATTTTACAACATGTTGCAAATGCAACATAGTTATGTTATCATTCTTATTAGAAAAAATCAAGTACCTTGGAGAAAAGAAAAAAAGATGAAAAGAATATTAGCGTTTGCGATATTGGTATCGCTGGGAATGGGGGATGCTGCGATAGTTTTTGCCGCCGAAAAAACGGTTTTGAGCGCAGGGGCGGAGCAGACTGTTGACAATGATAAACAGACAAAAAAAGAAAAGAAAAAATCAGAAAAAATTAAACCTGCCAAAGACAAGTTTGAATACGTTAATATGGCATGGTGGAAGCAATTTAATGATGATATTTTAAATAGTTATATTATTAAAGCTGTTGAGAATAACAAAGATTTGAAGATGGCAACATTAACTATTGATGAATATTATCAAAATGTTGTCGGGCAGAGGGCAAATGAGCTTCCAAGTATTCAAGCCGGATTTATGCCCGGATACGGTGGTATGATGGAGCGTGAAGCAGGAAGTTTCTTACTTCCGATTATAGCAAGTTATGAGCTTGATCTGTTCGGAAAAAATCATAACAAAACAACTGCAATCAGAAAGTTGTACGAATCATCTATTCTTGATGAGCAAGCTGCGTATATTTCTATTGCGTCATCTGTCGGAAGTGTTTATATTAATATAGTTAAACTTGATGCAATGATAGACTTGCAGGAAGATATAGTTAATTTGAGAAAAGAAATTTTTGAAATTATGTCTGTAAGCAATGCGGAAGGTATTGTTTCAACTTCTGACCTTGTTAAAGCAAATCAGTCTTATATTTCAGGCGTTGCTGATTTGACGGATTTGAAGAAAGAAAGAACAAAACTTCTTCACCAGCTTGCGGTTTTGACGGGTGACAGCCCGAATAATATTGAAGAATATAAGAGAATTGACTATAAAGAGCTTGCTTTCACAGGCATTATTCCAGAGTTTGTGAACTCAGATATTATAATGAAGCGTCCGGATTATATGAAAGCTGAAAAAATGCTTGAAAAAGCCGGAATTGATGTAAGAGTAGCAAGAAAAGAAATGCTTCCTTCGATAAATCTCGGCGGTATGATGTTTTTTAACTCAACGAATTTTGGCAGCTTATTTACAACTTCCAACATGCTCTGGGGCTTTGGCGGCGGTATTATTCAGCCTTTATTTATGGGCGGTAAACTCAGGGCTAATTTGAAAGCTAAAAAGATTGCTTATGAAAGAAGCCTGAAAAACTATGAAAAAGTTAATTTAACTTCTATTCAGGAAGTTAATGATTCTCTGGTATCCATAAATATGGATAAGGAAAAACTTGCAAGACAGAAGAAAATACAGGAACTTGAAGAAAAAGATTTTGTAATGTCACAAACCAAATTTGATCAGGGTGTTATTGCAAAACTTGATTTAAATCAGTTTGAAGAAAATCTGTTGAGTATTAATAAAATGGTATATTCAAGCGAGTTCGACTGTATGATAGACTATATCGGTTTCTATAAAGCAGTAGCTGCTCAAACTGTTCCGCAAAGTGTTCAGGAAGGGTAAGAGATATTTAAAAGGGGCGCAGCTTGTATAAGCTGCGCCCCTCTTGTTATTTGCAGCCATCATCTTCGCTGTCTGTCAAGCCGTCATAATCATTATCCTGTCCGTCGGAGCATGAGCCTTCGGAGTCGGGGCTTTCCGCGCGAGGAAAGCCGTAAAGCCATTTATCCGGTATTTTATTCCACAAATAACCGAAAAATTCGCGGTAAAATTTTGCGGCCTCAGGATTTTCAAGTATTATCAGGTTTTCGTCGTTTCTGTTTTCGCCGCTGTAGGAAAAGTTCATTGAACCTAAAATCAGGTAGTTATCATCAATTATCATTGTTTTGGAGTGGAGTTTTCCCGCGTAATTTTCGATTTTTACCGGAATCCCTGCGGCTCTTAGTTCTTTGACTTTTGAGTGTTTAGCGGAAGCGTTGAGTGCGTCTGCGATTATTTTTACATCTACCCCGCGCCTTTTAGCCGAGGCAAGTTCTTCTATAATTTGGCGTTCTATTATGATAAACGCCGGAATATAGATGTAATTTTTTGCATTTTTGATTAGAGGCAGAATTCCGTTTGTGATAGTTTTATCCTGAGGAGAAAAATAAATATTTTCATTTTTGCGGTTAGAGAGTTTAGCTGTATGAAATTTACCGCTATACATCTGTTCAAACTCACGCGTATAAATTTTTGCGGCTTCTTCAGAATTTATTATTGCAAGTGCGTTTGCGTTAAAACCTGACATATCCGTGTAAGAGAGATTTGCGGAGCCCGTTATTACAATTTTGTTATCAATAACAAAAAACTTGTTATGCATAAGATATCCGGCGTTGCCGGAATTAATGTCGCTTATTGAATTTCCGATTAAATTTGCAAGAAAATTTGTGTTTTCGTAAATATTATTGCCCTTGTTGTCACAGTCGTATACAAGACGAATCTTTACTCCGCGGTTTTTTGCATTTTTTAGCGCGTCCTCTATTGCCGGCGTGGAAGAATAACCGTAAATTGCCATATCTATTGTCTTTTGTGCGCCGTTAATATTGTTCAAAATTTCCCTGCAGATATCTGAGGAACAATTTCTGTCGGGTTTTAATTTGACGGTAAAATCAGAGAGAATTAATTTTACGTCTTTTATGTTAAATTTCAGCCTGTCAGGCTCAATTGTTTTAGAGGCAGGTTTAATTCTTTTATATCCTTTTCTTATTACAAGCAGCCCTTCTTTGTTTTTTGATATAGGAAAAGTCTCGCCGCTGTTTACCTCCAGAAGTTCATAATTTGTACTTTTTACCGTTTTTATTAATTTTTCTGCAGCTTTTTCATTGCAGAAATTCCCGTTTTTTATGCAATAGGGAGAATTTTCAAATTTTATCAGATAATTGTATTTTTGATACACAAGGATATCATCATAAATATTTACTATTGAGCCTTCAAGTAAATTCTTCGCCCAGTATTTGCCCAGATTTCCTATAACAAAAGCTTCTTCTTCACTCAGGCCGAAAATTGAAGCAAGATCCCTGTTCCTTTTGCTGAAAACAGGAGAAAAAGTTTCATAATTGTTTATCCTGAAAACTTCACCCGTATTCAATAGGATTTCACAGGGTGAAATAACTTCTTTTACGTAAAATTCTCTGTCTTTCGGATACAAAAATATCAGAAAGAGGATAAATAAAACGATTATTAGCGCTATACACCCGATTTTTCTTCGCACTCAGATTCGCTCCCCTGAGAATAATAAAGTTCTCTGTAATTAGTTATTTCATATCCGAGTTTTTCAATTTTTTCTTTCAATTTCATATTCTTTGTAATCTGAAATTCCGTAAAATGATTGTCAATTGTACCGTTTTCGTACCGGCACGGATGAATCAGAGCCTCCGCTATAACTTTGTCATACCTTATTGCCATCAAGCCGTATGATATTGCAAGGCTGTTCATCATTGAGGTATAAGTTACACCCAGAAGGTATTCGTTTGTATTAAGTCCGTATTTTTGAACAGTATTTTCATTAATAAGTGTAAAAAAGTTTAAAAGCGCAACTTTAATTAAATTTATCGGGTATTTTATTGTCAGGTGTTTAAAAACATCCGGAATAATATACGGTTTTTCATACTGGGTTCGGATTTGTTTAATATTATACTCTTTTGCAAGTTTTGCAACAAGTTCAAATATTCTCGGAATTGAATGTACATGAACGTGGGAATCTATATGTGAAACTCCGGTATGGGCAAGAACTTTTTCTATTTGCGCCCTGAATTCTTTTTCAAGCTGCTCCATAAAGGTGTTGTCTTTAGTATTAAGAGATTTCAAAAGCAGCATTCCGAAAGAGTTGTTAAAATTTCCTTCGCTGTCGGTTAACTTATCCAGCCTCGAACAGAGAGACTTGCCTTCTATGACATTAAGGTGCACTCCGACTCCCAAATCAGGGCAGGCAGGAATTACATCCTTACAGGCTTCTTCAAAAGCATCGCCGTTTGCAACAAGGCTTGCACTTTTTAAGATTCCAGAAGAATACCCTTCAAGAACCGCCGTATTAAAGGCCTGACTCATTCCGAAATCGTCGGCATTTAAGATAAATTTTTTGTCAGACATAAATCTCCTGCTTTTTTAGCGAATGCTTCACTATTTATATTATTTATTGTATTATAGTTTTAAGAGGAATACAATGTTTGAAAAGAAAACTATACTAGCAATTATTATTCCGTGTTTTAATGAAGAGTTAGTTGTAAAATCTACTGTAGAAACTCTCTTATCCGTTATGGACAGGTTAATTGATTGCGGAAAAATTTCAAAAGACAGCTACATTTATCTTGTAGATGACGGGTCCAAAGATAAAACTTGGAGTATTATTGATGAGTTGCATAATACCTACGGCAAGAGAGTAAAAGGTGTTAAATTTATAAGGAATTACGGTAACCAAAAAGCTTTTATAGCTGGACTGTTAGGAGTTAAAAATATTGGTTGTGATTGTGCAGTCACTATAGATGCTGATTTGCAACAAGATGAAAATGCTATAGAAACCTTTATTGATGAATTCCATAATGGTGCAGAAATTGTTTCAGGTATCAGAAATGATAGAAAAACTGATACTTTTTTCAAAAAGTTTACCGCGTATTGTTTTTATAAACTAATGAATATTTTGGGAGTTAAAATTCCGCCGAATCATTCCGATTACAGACTCGTAAGCTGTAAAGCACTTGAAATTCTTGAACAATATTCGGAAACGGGGCTCTTTCTCAGAGGATTTTTCCACGAACTCGGGCTTAAAACGGCTTATGTACATTTTGATGTAAAACCGAGAAAAGCCGGAAAATCAAAGTTTAATTTCTTTTCACTGACAAGCCTTGCACTCAACGGAATAACCGCTTACAGTGTAGTTCCGCTGCGAATTATTGCAGTTACGGGGGTTCTGACTGTTCTTGGAAGTATTTTGCTTGCAGCGGAAGTTGTATTTGAAAAATACTTTTTGCATGATATGCCGAGCGGCTGGGCAACACTTGTAATTTTATTGGCTTTCTTTGGCGGCCTGCAAATATTTTGTCTCGGAATTATCGGGGAATATATCGGTCAAATCTTCAACGAAGTTAAAGCAAGACCGCGTTATATAAAAGAAGAAGAGCTGATGTAACGGCTTTCTTATTCATTTTTTTTCTCTAATAATGACAGCGGCGGCGCCCTCCCGAGCGTCTTTTAGCGAGGGTCAAAGTGCGGGTTTACCCGCAGCATCCATTTGATTTTATGCTCGCAAGAGCATTGTAAACAATCAAGGTTTCTTCTTTTTTGCTTCGTTTTTTCTTCTTTTGTTTTTTAAAGAAGAAAAAATGAAGAGATAATTTATTTGTACTTTTCTTTCTCTTTTGTTGCGAAAATAAAGAGAAAGAAAACTACGAAAAGAAAGAGAAAAAACGCAATTGTTTTCAACGCTCTTTCGAGCGATAGTTTGAATGGCTGTAGCAGGCGGAGCCTGCACTTTTTCGCTCGCTATTGTTATGCTCGCGCATAACACGCTCGCGGCGCGAAGGCTTGTTAGTTCTGACAGTGGCGGCGCCCTCCCGAGCGTCTTTTAGCGAGGGGCAGAGTGCGGGTTTACCCGCAACATCCATTTGGTTTTATGCTCGAAAGAGCATTGAAAACAACAAAGTTTCTTCTTTTTTGCTTCGTTTTTTCTTCTTTTGTTTTTTAAAGAAGAAAAAATGAAGAGATAATTTATTTGTACTTTTCTTTCTCTTTTGTTGCGGTTCAAAGAGTTTTTCAAAAAACTTTCAAGCTTGTAGTTACACCTATCAACCCAATACATTTACCCCCGCGATTGTTTTCAACGCTCTTTCGAGCGATAGTTTGAATGGCTGTAGCAGGCGCCACCTGCACTCTTTCGCTCGCTATTGTTATGCTCGCGCATAACACGCTCGCGGCGCGAGGATTTGTTATTTTTGACAGCGGCGGCGTCCGCCCGAGAACTGCAGGGCGGGCAAAGTGTAAGCGTGCCCGCCAACAGCTACAATTTTTTTTCTATATTAAATATTAAGTTTTGTAACAGACTTTCTCTTAAAAAGTCAATTTTTTGATGCAAAAAAACTTCATGAATATATAAGGTATTTTAAATGTAAGTTAATAGGGAAAGGTGGTTATTTATGGCTCCTGGTTATGGTATTTCAAGTATAGGTTCGTATGCAAATGATCCTTACTTTATGTATGCGCTAAATTCATACAATCCGAATTTTATGGGAACTCAACAGAGCGGACAGGCTTCGCAGACTGCTAATCAGTACAGCGTGCCGCAGGCGGATACAACTTCCGTAACAACTCCTGCGGTAACTGTTGATCCTACATTTAAAGGTTCTGAGAAAAGTGATGACGGTATCAGCACAGGTAAACTTGTTGCAGGCGGTTTGCTTGTTGCAGGCGGTGCATTAGCTTGTATTAAAGCTTATAAAAGAGGTGACGGCACAGGCATTAAGAAAATGCTGAACGGATTTAAGCAGTACGGTCAGAAACTCCTCGGAACTTCCGCAAAAGAAGCCGCCGAAAAAGCTGTTGATAAAGCAGATGATGTTGCGGCAAAGATTTCTAATATAATCAAAAACGGCGGAAAGAATCTGCAGGAATATACAATTCAAAAAGACGGTATGTCCTTTGTTATAAAGAACGGTAAACCTGTTAAGATTATTACACAAGACAAAAAAGTTATAGACAAGGCCGCAGATGTAGCAAAATGGGTTCGCAACAATCCGACTGTAAGAGACGAAGTAAGAAATATGACTCTTAGCGGTACAAGGCTCCCTAAAGGTGTAAGCCTCTCTTATACAAGAGAAGTTGCAGACGGCAAAAACCTTTATAGATTAACCGTAGAAAACGGACAGGTTGTAAAAGCTTCAAGCAGAGATAAAGCAGGAAAATGGGTTGAAGTAACAAAAGACCAGTTTGACGGTTTTATCAAGAACCATGCAAAACAGGTTAAAGAGGCTGAAACTCTTCAGAAAACATTTACAGGCAAAAAAGTACGTATTCTGAATAAGAAAGGTAAACTTGTCGAACAAACCGGAAGTATTCAGATGAATGTAAGAGGCGGTAAGGTTGTGTCCGCTAAGTTTAACGGCAAAGATTTGAAACCGGAAGAACTCAAAGCTCTGCAGGATGATTTCCAGAAAGAAATCTCAAGCTTTGGTCACGAAGCAGGTAACAAATACGGTTTAACAAACTACGAATATGTTTACAGACAGAAAGGCGGTCAGACTGTAAGATTCGATAAAAGCAGAACTATAAAGAATGTAACTGCTGTTACAAATAAAGATATAACAAATGCAAACGCTATGGATAATTTCTGGCAGAAGAATGAAGGTATCAAGAACGAATTAGACAATATTATATCAACAGGTAATGTTTCAAGCGGTTTCAGGGTCGGAAATATGACTTACAAATCTGATGCGGGAGTTGTATACAATATTTCAGGCGACAAAATCAACGGTATTAAGCTTGATAAGAAAATTACTCTCGGCGGTAAAACCTTCAAGGCCGGTGATGTAATTGACGGTAAGTACCTCGGTGAATGGAGAAAAACTGCAGAAAATAACAATGATTTTCAGGCAGTGCTGGATTTATTGAAATCATAACAGGAAAATGGTAAAGCGGGCGAAGCTTAAGCTTCGCCCGCTTTTCTTTTAATTTATTTCTGGTATCATGTTTGTATGACAAAGTTTTTGTTAATCAGTGAGGATAGCGAAAAAGAGGGTATTGTAAGGGAGGTCTTTCCGGCAGATGAAGTTATAGTGTCTGTCGACCAGACTTTAATTTTTGACAGCTTAAAGGTTGAAGAACCCGACGTTGTAATGGTGGACGGTGATATTGAATCACCGGATTTAAAACCGCTTTGCAGAAAAATTAAACAGTTTCCTGTTGTAATATTGCTTATCCTCGGCGAAAAAGAACTTACAAAAGACGTTATGCATAATGCTAACCTCTTTATTAAAACTCCGATGGATAAAAAACTTTTGTCTGCAACTGTCGATTCAAGCCTGCGTACAAGACATTCGCTTTTGAAAATGACAAGATCCAATCAGGAACTTGCAAGAAGCTTGTACCAGTTAAATGTTTTGTATAATACCAGCTCCCAGCTTGCCGGAACACTTGATAAGGATGCGCTTATTAAAATTATGATAGACGGGATAGAAAAATCTCTGAATTTTGAGCTCTCCTGCACTTTGATGTTCCGCTCCGAGCGTGAGCCTGTATTAATCATAAATTCGCTTTACAAAATTTCCGACAGGCTTCTTGAGGCATTGAAACTTCGTGCGATTTTGAGCTACAAGTCTTTGCTTGAAGATCCGCCGGTTGATATTAAAATCGGAAATTTGAAGATAGAAAAAAATATTAAGCATAATATTCAGGAGTATGATTTTTCCGTTTTAAGGTTTGATAATATGTTTGCGCCGATTACACTCAACGATGAGTTCTTCGGGTTTACGGAAATCTACAGAGAAAAACCTTTCTCAACTGAGGATGCAACCTGTTTTCAAACGCTTGTCCAGCAGGTAACAATTCCGCTCCAGAGTGCGTCATTTACGCAGGAATTAAAGGCTACAAACAGAAAGCTGCAAAAACTTGAGAGGTTAAAATCGGAATTTATTTCAATCGTTTCTCACGAATTAAGAACACCGCTTACGGCAATCAAAAATGCTATGGATATTATTTTGAGCGGTAAAGCCGGAGAAATGACAGAAAATATCGAGAAATTTGTCTCTATGGGAAAGAGAAATGCTATAAGGCTTTCGGGAATTATCAATGACCTTCTTGATATTTCTAAAATCGAAGCCGGTAAGATGGATTTCAAATTTGAACTTATTCACATTGAGCCGGTAATTGAGTATGTAAAAAATAATCTGGCAGAAGTTGCAAAAGAAAAGAATCTTGAAATCAGATACACCTCTTCAGGCGAAGATGTAGAAGTTTATGCGGATTCAAACAGACTTGAGCAGGTGCTTACAAACCTTGTGTCCAATGCGATTAAATTTACGCCCGATGCCGGTACAATTGAAATATCTTCCAAAGTTGTTAACGCAAGAGAATTACAATATGACCACTGTTTTGAGGATGATATAAAAAGGCTTCAGGGAAATTATCTGCTTGTCTGCGTGGAAGACCACGGTATCGGTATCGAAAGAAAAGACTTGAACCACGTATTTGACAAATTTGCACAGATAGAAAATTCGCTTTCCCGCAAAGTCGGCGGCTCAGGGCTCGGGCTTCCGATTGCAAGGCAGCTTATGGAATCTCATAACGGAGCAATCTGGTGCGACAGTGAAGTTAATAAAGGTTCAAAATTCTATTTTGTAATTCCTGTTGCAAATGACAAATCAAATTTCCTTATGATAAGAAAACAGCTTGCACAGAAAGCCCGTTCAAACGGTTCAACTATTGCGGTTATCAGGATTAAGTCAACAAACGAAGTTATAGAAAACTTGCTTAGGGAAAATAATTTATTAAATAAAACATATATGACAAATTCGCTTCTGGAAAAAGAAGGTGCAATGACAACGCTTTCATTAATTCTGGTCGACGGTGACAAGCCTTCTGCCGAGTTTTTGAAAAAGAAAATAGATTCCGTTGTAGAGCAGAACAAGAACTTGTACGGCGAATGTGATATAATGTATTCATACGATATTGAAGGAGACACCCATGAAAAAGATTCTTATAGTGGATGATGAACAGGATATTGTAGAAAGTCTCAAATTTGTACTGGAAGTTTCGGGCTATGTGTGTTATACGGCATTCAACGGCGAGGACGGTTTAAGACTTGCAAAAGAGATTATGCCTGATTTAATTATACTTGATGTTATGATGCCGAAGATTAACGGGTACAAAATAAGCCGTCTCCTAAAGTATGACAGCAAGTACAAAGATATACCGATAATTATGGTAACAGCCCGCTCGCAGCTTGAAGATAAGATGATAGGCGAAGAGACAGGCGCAGATGAATATATTACCAAGCCTTTTGAGCTTGACCAGATTGTGAAAAAAGTCGGCGAGTATCTTGGCGAGGGGTAAATAGGTTGAAAAATGGAGACGATAACAAATAAAACATTAGAAAAATTAAAATATGAACTTGTACGAGACGGAATTGTTTCTTATGAGACTCTTGAGAAGGCGGAGGAACTCGCAAATGTTCAGAGAATTAATATTGGGCAGGCTCTTATTAATTCCGGAATACTGGGCGAAGATACTCTGTTAAAGTTTCTGGAGAGCAAACTTCATATTCCGTATGTTAACCTCGAAGATTACGAGCCTGATCCTAAATGTTTTAAGTTCGTTTCCTTTGCCGATGCAAGAAGGTACAGAATAATACCTTTGTTTAAGATAGAAGATGTTTTAACGGTTGCTATGGCAGATCCTCTGGATTTGTTTGCGATAGACAAGATTATAGAGACGGCAGAATGTTCAATTGAGCCGGTTATAGCTTCCGAACACAGTATTGTAAAAAAGATAGACGAGTATTATAAGGTTGCTGATACGGTTGACAGTATAACTTTGACTTCCGAAGAGGATGAAGAATTTGATTGGACGGAAGAACTCCACAGGGAAGAAGCCGGAGAAGAACATATTCAACACGTTATAAGAGCTATTTTAAAACAGGCAATTATTGAAGATGTTCACGAATTAAACTTTGAGCAGACAGAAGACGGGCTGAAAGTTGTATTTAAGAAAAACGGCGAGCCTTCAGATAAAGGCACGATTCCGGCAATCCTTAATTCCGCTTTTGTATCGAAGTTAAAAACACTTTCTAACCTTGATGCGGCTGTTTGTGAGATTCCGCAGCTGGGAAAACTTTGTTTTAAAGTGGAAAATACGATGCTTATTGCATCAGTTTCATCGTTTCCTACAATTATGGGTGAAAGAATTTCACTTAAGATTTATAAGCCGCCAAAAAGTCTTGCTGAGATAATAACAGATGAAAAACAAAGAAGCATAATAAGTCAGGCATTGAATCATCCCGGAATTATACTGGTTTGCGGCTCACCTCTGAGCGGAAAAACGCATATTATTTATTCGCTTCTTATGGAAATGGCGGAATCGCATAAAAATATTATGACAATAGAATCTATTGCCAAATATGAATTGAAGGGCGTTAATCAGTGCGAATTGAACGAAAATATCGGTTTCAACATGGATAAGGCGCTCAAATATGTTGAATTTCAGTCACCGGATTTAATTTATTTAGAGGGAGTTAAGACAAGAGACGCGTTTGAATTCTTATCGGAACTTTTTTATAACGACAAAACAATTATCACTGAATTTATGGCAAACAATATGACGGATTTGAGACAAAAACTTGCTTTTGAAGATTTTCAATCTTTCAAATCTCTTATAACCTGCCTGATATTTATACATTCAAAAGAGAGTATTGAAGTGTTTGACAAAGAAACTCTGCAAAAATATCTTGCATAGCTACTCTCTTGTCATGGAAAGCAAAATTTCCTGAGGAATGTATGTATTTTTTACTCCGGAATCCGTATTTGCAAGGAAGAATTCGACAGTCTCACCTGTTTGAACTCCGAGTTTTTCGAACGGGATACAAATATCAATTACATCCTCATAAACCATTTTTATTCCGTCAGGATTATCAAGTGTCCACATATTCGGATGCAGTACAGCAGTTAGCCTCGGCGGATAAAGTGTGTCACTGATTAATGTCAGTGTGATTTCGTGTTCAAATTTTTCAAGTAAAATCGGATACGGATTGTCCGTCTTGCTTATCAGCCTTATATATGCCCTGTTACCGATATTTGTTGCATTCCTTGTATAAATATAAAACTGGTTTATGCGGTCAACAAAGCTTATTTCTCCCGAGCCTTTGTTTACATGTAGTCTGAAATAAATGTTATCTTTGTCGCATCCGAAAAGAATTTTATCAACATTCTTATTTTCTCTGAAAACAGGACCGTCAAGCATGCTTAAAGAGCCTGCGTTGTACCAGTCATCAGAGCTTTTATTTAATCCGTCCATTCTCGGGGTTATATTGCGTTTCGGATGTCTGAACGGAACTTCAATTGTTGTTATCAATGTTTTATCAAGGTATTCCGGATATTCGCGGTTCAGGAAAATATAAACATTTTTCAGGCGTTCTCTAAACATATAGTCAAAAACAAAATCCTGACCGGAATTATTAGGCTCGCCGTACCACCAGAACCAGTCACTGCCTTCAGCAATCAAAAGTTCGCGTTTGGCATATTTAATATTCGGATTACTGCCGTCTTCTTTTACAAAATTGTCAAAATCATCCTTTGTCTTTTTTAAGTATGCCCACGCTTTGTTTTTCTCCGGTTCGCCTATCCAGAATTGAAACGTTTTGTCTATCCAGGAGCCTGAGTGAATTTTTTTGAGATTTTTTTTATGTTTATCCTGTTTTATATAGTCACTAATAAGTACAGTTTCCAGAGAATCATCATTTTCTATTAATGAATAAATTTTTTCCAGAAAATCTCTTCCGTCGTTTTGATAGTTTTCCCAGCAGTTTTCGCAGTCGGAAGCAATGGTCAGCAGATGGGTTTCGTCAGGAGAAACAAGCAGCTTGTTTTGTATCATTTTTATTTTTTCATACAAATCCCCCGCTGCCATATTCGGGTTAATTCCGGCGTATTCAAAGTTAATAAGATTTGGAATTGACCTGTCACGGAAAATTATATCAATTTCCGAATCTTTAGTTTCGTATGTATAAACTTTAAGCAGATGGTACGGATCATTTAAATTTCCTTTGAAATCTCTTACAAAATCAAAATTAATAGAGCTTGCAAGAATTCCTTCATCTGAAATTGTCCACTCAACTCCTTCTTTTGCCAGCATGTTAAGCGTTTTTGCTCCGAGACATAATTCCGGCGGCCAAATCCCTTTAGGTCTCACGCCGAAAATTTGCTCAATTCTGTCAAGAGCGCTTTTTACCTGATATTTGGCATCCTCAAGCATTCCCAGAGATGCAGGCAGACTTTCTGTTGTAATTACTGATTTTGTTGCAGCCTTTAAGTCAATCAAAATCGGCAGAATTGTGTGATAATAAGGACTTGTGGTAAGTTCAATTCTTCCCGTTTGGATATATTTTTTGTAAGCGGGAATGATTTCTCTTATTATTTGTTTCTGGATATCAATAATTTCTCTTCTGTCTTCTGTTGTATAGCCGGATTGTTTTTCCCACAATTCTTTCAATCTCGGATATCTTTCAAAATGAACCGGATCAATCCATACAAGATTAAAAAGCGCCATAAGATCTGATAGCTCTTGTGCGGAAAAATCATTAATATCCGCAGCATCTTTCGCGAATCTTTTTTGAAAAAGATTTTTGTACGTTTCGCTTTTATAAATCATTGTTTCATATTGAGAACTAAAGAAGTTATTAATAATAAAAGCTTTTTCTTCGTCGGTTAAATTTTCGGTCTCGGAAACGGTAAGTTCCGAATGAATATCGTGATAACCGGCTTCCGAATAATCAATGATTGCATCAAGAAGCGCCGGAACAATATTAAAATTAAGTTTTAATTTTGGAAATTTTTCCAGAATCAAAACCATATCAAGATAATCTTTTACTGCGTGCAACCTGACCCAGGGCATAAGATATGTCCCTTCAAGTTCATAGACCGGTTGATGCATATGCCAGTATACAGCAAGCGAAAGTTTCTTTACACGCTTATTCATACAACTAGAGTATACAGGAAATAATAATCGTTATCAATATAAATTTTGGGCAAATATTAAAATTTCCTTAATTTTTCACTAAAAAATTAAAATCTATTATATAAATATAATTGTTAGTAAATAGGAGGATTATATTATGGCATTAAAACCATTACAGGACAGAATTGTTATTAAAGTTATTGAAGATACAGAACAAACTTCAGGCGGTATTTTTATTCCTGACAGTGCAAAAGAAAAACCTCAAAAAGGTGAAGTTGTTGCAGTCGGTCAGGGCAAAATGAATGACAACGGCGAAAGAGAACCAATGGATGTTAAAGTCGGGGATATCGTTCTTTACGCTAAATACGCAGGTACTGACGTAAAAATGGACGGGGTTGAATACAAAATCCTTTCTATTAAAGATGCGTTAGCAATCGTTGAGTAATAATTTAAAAAGGAGAATATAAAAATGGCAAAGCGTATAGTATTTGAAGAAGAAGCTAGAAAGTCATTACTGAAAGGTATTGACGCAGTTGCTGATGCTGTCAAGGTTACACTCGGACCTAAAGGCAGAAATGTTATTTTACAAAAGAAATTCGGTGCACCGCAAATTGTTAATGACGGTGTAACTATTGCAAAAGAAATTGAATTGCAGGACGGTTTGGAAAACGCCGGAGCTCAACTTCTTAAAGAAGTTTCATCAAAAACAAATGATGTAGCAGGTGACGGTACAACAACAGCTTCTGTTTTGGCTCAAGCTATTGTTAGAGAAGGTCTGAAGAACCTTACGGCAGGTGCTAATCCTATGTCAATGAAACGCGGTATCGACAAGGCTGTTGATATTGCAATAAATAAAATCAGAGATTTGTCAAAATCAGTAAGCACAAAAGAAGAAATCGCTCAGGTTGCCGGAATTTCTGCAGGCAACAACTCTGAAATTGGCGAATTGATTGCGGAAGCAATGGAAAAAGTCGGCCACGACGGTGTTATTACTGTTGAAGAAAGCAAGTCTTTCGGTACAAACTTAAAAGTAGTTGAAGGTATGCAGTTTGACAAAGGTTATATTTCACCTTACTTCGTAACAGATCCGGAAAGAATGGAAGCTGTTTTAGAAGATGCTTACGTTCTTTGTGTAAACAAAAAAATCAACCTGATTGCAGATTTGGTACCGGTTCTTGAACAGGTTGCACGTGACGGACGTTCATTATTGTTAATCGCAGAAGACGTTGAAGGCGAAGCTCTTGCAACACTCGTTGTTAACACAATGAGAAAAGTTTTAAGAGCAGTTGCTGTTAAAGCTCCTGGATTTGGTGACAGAAGAAAAGCTATGTTAGAAGATATCGCTATCTTAACCGGCGGTCAAATGTTCACTGAAGAGCTTGGTATTAAATTAGAAAATATTACAACAGATATGATGGGTCTTGCAAAACGTGTTACGGTAACAAAAGACGAAACAACAATCGTTGTAGGCAATGAAACTAAAGAAGCCGTTCAGGAACGTGTAAGATTAATCAAGAAACAAATCGAAGCTTCTGACAGCGAATACGACAAAGAAAAACTTCAAGAACGTATGGCAAAACTTTCAGGCGGTGTTGCAGTAATCGAAGTTGGTGCTGCTACAGAAATCGAATTGAAAGAAAGAAAATTAAGAATCGAAGATGCTCTTAATGCAACAAGAGCTGCTAACGAAGAAGGTATCGTACCTGGAGGCGGCGTTGCATTAATCAGAGTACAGCAGGAACTTGAATCAAAAATCAACACAATGACTTTTGAATCTGACGATGAAAAGAGCGGTTATAAGATTTTGATGGCAGCACTTGATGTACCTTTGAGAGCAATCGCATACAATTCAGGCGCTAAATCAGATGTAGTTGTAGAAAACGTAAGGGCAGAAAAAGATGCTTACGGTTATGATGCTCTTCTGGACAGATACACGGATATGTTTGCAGCAGGTATTGTAGACCCTGCAAAGGTTACAAGAAGTGCTCTTGAAAATGCAGCATCTGTTGGTTCAATGCTTCTTACAACTCAGGCAGCTGTAGTTGATATTCCGGAAGAATCAAAAGGTCCGGATATGTCAGCAATGGCAGGCATGGGCGGCGGAATGGGAATGATGTAATTCATTTGATTTCCGGAAAACAAAATAAAATCGGGGCGGTGTTTCACACCGCCCCGATTTTTGTTATTAATTATAATAAATTATAAATCTTATTGTACCTTTCAATGATTTTAAAAGTCCAGCCTGAATCATAATTCATTGCGTTTTTAATAAGCAGATTCCAGCTTCCTTCATTCTGGTTATAAAGGTTAATCGCCTTTTGCGTGGTTGAATAAAAATCATTAAATATATCCTGATTTTTATTGTTTTGAGTTTTAAAACCGCAGCCTTGAGTCATGTCTTCAAAAATGTCTGAGATTGTATCATTATAAATTCCGAATCTTGAAGCAACAGGAATACATCCGTATTTCATTGCAGTATAATGCTCGCATCCCGTCGGATTTTCTTTTGCGGGGAAAAGTGTCATATCAGCTGCGGCGTAAAACTGCGGCAGGTTGACATTTCCGTCAATAAGCATCCATCTTCCGTCAAGGCTGTTATTCTGTTCAAGATATTCTACCCACGAAATCACATGCGGATTTTGAAATCCATCAGGAATATTTACGATAACCTGAACGTTTTGATGCTGGTTTAAAAGATTTAACAGAACAGCAAGTCCTATGTCCGCACCGGTTGAAAAAATATCGGAAGAAAATTTGCAAAAGATTAACGGAGCTTCAATTGAAGAATCCAAAAATCCTCTAATCGTATAGTTCTTGTCTTTAAAGAGTTTTGAGCTTATAAAGTTTATTTTAACTCTTGCGCTTGAAAATTCTCTTGTTACGAATCTTTTATTTCTGTCTCTGTAATCCCTGAAATTTTCGGAAGTAAAATCCTGTAAAATTTCTGCCGGTTCAGGCTTACATCCGTATAAAACGTATGTACTTTTATTTTTTGTTTTTACAAGACCGTTATACATTCGGCCTGAGAGTTCAGGTCTGGTTAAGAGGTCTTTGTGGTAAGTTTTTGAAATTGCAATCCAGCAGTTGGTTGTTTTGATTGTGTAAGAAAGCGGATTGTACTTTAAATCATCTTCAATAAGCATTTGAGGAAGAATTTTTTGAACCTGCGCGTTTAACTGCTTTATTTCAGACTTGTAATTTACGACTTCATCTTCATCGGCTTGATTAAATTGTTCGTAATTTTCATATATAAATTCCAGAGCTTCATCCAGATTGTCAGAGCTTTTTGGCAGAGCACAGAGTGAAGCGATACCTTTTTTTACCGTTTTATTTTTAAGCAGTTTTTTTAAACTTTTTATGTCTGCAAAATTTATAGCCGCCCAGAATGGATCTGTCTTCATTTCTTCAAAAGCTAAAAAGTCGTAAATCACCTGCATAATTTTTATTTGAGGCGGATACATAGGTTCAAATTCCGCTCCGAGGAAGAACGGCAGGTTATCGGAATGAACTATATCGGGATCGAGTTCTTTTATAACAAGTCTTGCTGCCTTCATAAACGGAGCAAGAAACTCTAATTTTGAACGATCTTTACCTGCAAAAGCTTCCGAATACAGACCAAAAATTTCTACATGTTCTTTCGGGTCTTCAATCCTGTATAGAGAAGCGCTGTGCATTCTGTTTTGCATAAAGAAATCTACATCGTGTTCTAAATCTTCCAGCCCTTCTATGTTATCAATAGGAATAAGAACTCGGATGATTTTATCCGGATATTGCTGTCTAAAAGCGGAAATAAACTCCAGAGGCGGTTCTGAAAGGGTTAAATATATAATATTTTTAAGCGTATTATCCCTCTTTTCAGGGAAAATAAGAGAAAAGCGCCTTCTAAGAAAACGAAAGTATAATTTAACATTGTGTATTAAAGCACTGTCTTTGAAGCTCTCTTCCGTAATTTTACTGTCGGTAGAATTGTATATTACATCCAATTCATTTGTATGTGATTCTTTTTCGAAATTCTCTTCCATATTTTTAGAGTATTATAACTGAATGATTAAATTCAAGTCAACAACCGTTTAGATTATTAGAAAATATGTATGTTTTATAAAAAATTTTTGTCAGGCAAAGCCTAACCTACAGATTTTAACAAGTCTTGCGTCGCAAGCGTGTTATGCGGGAGCATAACGATAGCGAGCGTAAGAGTGCAGGCTCTGCCTGCTACAGCCATTCAGACCCACGCTCGTAAGAGCGTAGAAAACGTTTGCGTTGTTTCTCTTTCTTTTGGTACCTTTTCGGGGTAAATGTATTAGGTTTGTAGGCATGACTACAAGCTTGAAAGTTTTTTGAAAAACTCTTTATTTCGCAACAAAAGAGAAAGAAAAGTACAAGTATTATCTCTTCATTTTTTCTTCTTTAAAAACAAAAGAAGAAAAAACGAAGCAAAAAAGAAGAAACTTTGATTGTTTACGATGCTCTTACGAGCATAAAACCAAATGGATGTAGCGGGTAAACCCGCACTTTGCTCCTCGCTAAAAGACGCTCGGGAGGGCTCCGCCACTGTGAGAACTAATAAGCCTTCGCGCCGCGAGCGTGTTATGCGTGAACATAACGATAGCGAGCGAAAGAGTGCAGGCTCTGCCTGCTGCAGCCATTCAGTCCCACGCTCGCAAGAGCGTAGAAAACAATTGCGTGATTTCTCTTTCTTTTCGTAGTTTTCTTTCTCTTTATTTTCGCAACAAAAGAGAAAGAAAAGTACAAAACGTCATTAATAATAAACAAAAGAAGAAAGAGTATCGGTAGGCACGCTCACGCTTTGCCCACCCTACAAGCTGCCCGACCTCAACCTTAAACTTATTATAACCCGTTGAGCTATTGACAGGAAATAACCTGTGGATGTATACTTTTAATACTATGAAAAATCTACATTTTGAATTAACAAACAATTCATCCTCCTCCTGCTCCAAGTTTCAATCGGGACTTGAGTAGTTTTGGTATGTAGTTTTTCGTATATAACAAGATTTGCAATATAAAAAAGTCCCGTTTGATTAAAACGGGGCTTTTTTTATGCGGATTTGACTTGGAAAGGACAATTAATGAAAGTAAACAATGTAAATAGCAATGTAGGGTTTAGAGGTCCTCTGGACGGTGTGGTTACAGGTGTTTTAAGAACCTGCGATATGAATGAAATGGTAAACGCGGTAGGGCTTGATGTCGGAGCAATGGTTATTCCGAGGGCTTATTATGATACAAAAGCCCGTAACGAATTTGCCGGTGCCGAAACTTTTATCAGAGAAATTAGCGGAACTTTTATTAACTGTCTTTCTGCGGGATTATTTGCAATGGGAATTTCTAAAATTGCATCAAAAAGAGTTCAGCCTGAGGTTAAAATCAACCCTGACAGCTGGTACTCTCAGGAATCTCTGGAGACTTTAAATCAGGCGTGGAAGAAAAGCGGCAATGTTGATAAATATTTAAAAACAGTCCTGGAAAATATTTCAGGAAGAGACGGAAAGGAAATAAACCGTTTTAAAGATATTAACTGGAAAAAAGTTGAATGGATTGATGAAGAGCGCTGGGACAAAATCAGATGGGACAATCCTGAGTACAAGGGAATCCAAAATGATTTAAAAACGGAACAGGGTTTTGTAAAAACTCTGAAGAGACTTATAAAAGATGAAAATATTACAATGGATGACAGAAAAGCTGCACTTTCTATTGTTGAAAAACGTCTTGCAAACGCTCTCGGCGCGGAGCGTGATACGGAATTGAATATCGGGAGTCATAAACTTTCCGCTAAGCTTGAAAATATTTTGCGTGATACGCACGATATGGCAAAAGATATTTTTACAAAGAAAAATGCAGCGGAAATCGAAAGTGCCGTTAATAAAATTTCACGAGTGAATAAAATCAAAGCTTTTGGAGCAATCAGTGCTTCTTGCGTACTCGGTTTAACAAACCAGTGGCTAAACAGAAAAATTACCGAAAAAAGAACCGGTAAGAAAGGTTTTGTCGGTGATGTTGATTATACTTCCGCAACAAGATGCGAACAAAAGAAAGACAAATTTCTCTTGCTTAAAAAAATCGGTGCAAGCGCTTTGATGGCAGGTATGGTATTCAGCGTTATGGGAGTAAAAAATTTCAAACAATTTGCGAAAAAGCTTGAATTTACAGGGCCGGTAACCAGCGGTAACGCTATCAAAACCGTTTATGCAGCAAATATTATCGGAAGATTTATGGCGGCGGATAACGGTACGGAACTTAGAGAATCAATGACAAGGGATTATTTAGGCTTCCTGAACTGGCTTGTGTTTGGCGGATTTGCGGCGAAGGGCGTAGGGAATCTTCTGGATAAAAAAGGCAAGGATTTATTTAATTATAAAAAAGAAGGCAAAGGCTTAAAACACTGGCTTAATGATATGAGCCTCAAAACCCATAATGAAGTCGCTGCAAAGGGTACTGCTTTTGCAAAGAAAAATATGTGGAAGCTCAATCTTGCACACGCTTCAGGTATTGCATACTCAGCCGTAACTCTCGGACTTTTACTTCCGATGATGAATGCAAAAATTACCGAAAACAAAGCTAAAAAGAAAATATAAAAAAATTCCTTTGATGTATAATTAATTTATATGTGAAGTAAAGGGATTAATTATATGCTAAAAGGAAATGAAATCAGAAAGTTATATTTAGATTATTTTAAAGACAAGCATCAGCATACTGTTGTTGAAAGTTCAAGCCTTGTGCCTGACAATCCGACCGTATTATTGACAACAGCGGGAATGCTGCAGTTTTTGCCGATATTTTTAGGAATTCAAAAATGTCCTTACGAGCCTGCAAGAGCAACCTCCTGCCAGAAATGTGCACGCGCGGGCGGAAAGGATTCTGATATTGAAAATGTCGGAAGAACTCCGAGACACCACACCTTCTTTGAAATGCTCGGAAACTTTTCTTTCGGTGATTATTACAAAAAAGAAGTTATTCCGTGGGCGTGGGAATTCGTAACAGAGGTTTTGAAACTGGACAAAGACAGATTGTGGATAACTATTTTTGAAACAGATGACGAGGCTTACGAAATCTGGAGAAGTATAGGAGTTCCGGCCGAACGTATTAAAAGAAAAGGTAAAAAAGATAATTTCTGGGGTCCTCCGGGAGCTTCAGGTTCTTGCGGACCTTGCTCTGAAATTCACTATGATTTAGGCGAAGAATACAAGTGCGACGATCCGAGAGGATGCGGAATTGATACCTGCGAATGCGACAGATGGGTTGAAATCTGGAATCTTGTATTCACAGAGCTTTATCAGGATGAAGAAGGAAATCAATCTCCTTTAGAGAAGAAAAACGTTGATACCGGCATGGGACTTGAACGTATTGCAATGGTTTGTCAGGGTGTTGCTTCAACATTTGAAACTGATTTATTAAGACCGATTCTGGACAAAGTTTCTGAAATGAGCGGAGTTCCTTACAAAAAATCAGAGAAAACCGACATTTCCCTGAGAATTATCACAGACCACGCAAGGTGCGTTACTTTCCTGATTTCTGACGGAGTTATTCCGGGAAATGAAGGCAGAAGCTATGTTTTGAGAATGATTTTAAGACGTGCGCTGAGACACGGTAAAATCCTCGGAATGGAACTTCCGTTCTTATACAAGCTGGTGGATGTGGTTGTAGATAATTACGGTGAAGCTTATCCTGAGCTTGTTAAAAACAAAGCGAAAGTCATTGACGTTATTAAAAAAGAAGAAGAAAGATTCGCAAAGACTCTCGATCGCGGGTACAAAATGCTTGAAGAATTTATTTCCGAAAAGAAAGATATAGACGGCGAAAGCGCTTTCAAACTCTATGATACATACGGATTTCCGTTTGAACTTACAAAAGAAATCGCTTCCGAAAACGGCTTAAAAGTTGATGAGGAAGGATTTAAGGCTGCAATGCAGGAGCAGAAAGACAGAGCAAAAGCAGCAGCAGAGAAGATTTCCGTAACAGGTGATATTAAGTACGCAAAAGTCGAAGAACAGGTCGGCTCTACTGAATTTGTGGGTTATCTTGTTGATTGCTGCGAGGCAAAAATTCTTGCAACAATTGAAGGCGAAGGCTACGTAGATATTGTTCTTGACAGAACCCCGTTCTACGCAGAATGCGGCGGTCAGGTCGGCGACAGCGGATTTATCGTTAACGAAAATTTGAAAGCCGAAGTTCTTACAACCTTCAAAGTTAACCATCTTTTTGTTCACAGATGCCAGATTGTAAACGGTGACGTGAATATAGGTGAATACGTTTTTGCGCAGATTGATTCTGCAAGAAGAGCGCAAATCAGAGTTCACCACACTTCCGCCCACCTTCTGCAGGCAGCTTTGATTAAAGTTCTAGGGGATGAAGTTAAGCAGGCAGGCTCTCAGGTAGAAGAAAACCGAATGAGATTTGACTTCACTTTCTCACGTGCGATGACTCCTGATGAAGTTCAGAAAACAGAAGACATTATGAACAAATGGATTGGCGAAAAACTCCCTGTTCATACAGATGTTATGGGTATAGAAGAAGCAAAATTGACCGGTGCCACTGCACTCTTCGGAGAAAAATACGAAGATGTCGTAAGAGTTGTTTCAATCGGCAGAGGTTGTACTCCGTCCGAATGCAAAACTTGTGCCGAGAACAGCAGCTGCAAGGCACAAGGTGCAGAACTTCCAAAACAGGAAGTGATTTCAAGAGAATTCTGTGCAGGTACTCATGCAGCTAACACTGCTGATTTAAGACTGGTTAAAATTGTATCGGAAGGTGCAATTGCAGCAGGAACAAGAAGAATTGAAGTTGTTGTTGCAGACGCGGCTATTAAATATCTGAACGCAAAATCTGCTGAAATTGACAAACTTGCCTCAAGATTCAAAGTTCACTTTGACGAAGTTGAAACAAGAGTGGAAAAGTTGCTGGAAGAAAATAAAGAACTCCAGAAGTCTCTCGAAGAAACTAAAGCAGAGATGGCAAGAAATAAATTCGCAACATTTATTTCAAGAGCGGAAGATATTGACGGCGGCAAATTGTTCATTTCTAAAATTGAAAATTATGACGCCGATGCAATTAAAGCAGGTATTGAACTTTTAGCCAATAAACTCGGTGAGTGCGTTATCGTTCTTGCAAATGAAAGAATGGTTGTATCTAAAGTAACCGAAAGTTTTGTTAAAAAAGGTGTTAACGCAGGCAAAATAGTAGGTGAAATTGCAAGAGCAACCGGTGCAAACGGCGGCGGACGTCCAAATTTTGCTCAGGGCGGTGTAAAAGATGCTGTCAAGCTGGATGAAGTTCTTTTAAAAATCAAAGCTGAATTGCAATAAATTTTAATAAAAGCATTAATAGCAGTACCTGTCTTAAAAAAAGGCAGGTATTGTTATTAATTAATCCTATTTAATTATTGAAAATATACAAAAATGCGTTATAATTTATATATACTCATAAAATGAAAGGCTATAAAATGACTAACGGTTTATCATTAGATTTACAATTATTACAGAATCTCTCCGATATGACTGGGGTTAATGGCAATAATAATGTACAAAATAATAAGCCGGCAGTATATGCCAAAGACGGAGACCCGCGCTACGATGAAGCAATGGACTATGACGGCGACGGTGTTGTCACGATGGAAGAGTACCAGCAATACTGCGAAGAAAATAATATCAGCACTGATGAACAGGTGCAAAATGTTCAGAGTATGGGTGATTCCGTAATTGCAAAGCAGGTTTCTGAAGCAAGTACCGGAGATAACAGCAAAACTGAAATGGCTTATGATGATTATATTAAGTATTGTGAAGAAAATGCCGTTTCAAGTCCTTCAACTCAGGCCGCAATAAAACCGGAAAATATACAAACCAACGAAGCAGGGTTAATTATACGAAACATTGGAAAAGCCTTAACCAGTTATCACAATAATACAATTAATTTCCCTGAACCTAAAATTGAACGCAATGCTTAATGTTTGACAGGCAGGTGAAATTTCCTGTTTTCTTATTTTAAATTATAATTTCTCCCTGACGGAAAATTACCGGCATTCCGTCTTTAAATCCTGCAACGGTTGATGCTCTGCCTTTTGCCGTGCAGCCGTAATCAGGGATTACCAGATCAACTTTGTCTCCGATATATTTTATTGCTTCGTCATACGTAAGAGCCGGCGGTTCTCCCGAGAGATTTGCACTTGTTGTTGCAAGGACTCGTCCGTCAATACTCCTGCATATTTCTGCAAAAGTATTGTTATCAGGAATTCTTACGCCTACCGTTTTCAGACCTGAAGTAATGTAATCTGGGGTATTGTCAGATTTATCAAGCACAAGTGTTAAGGCTCCCGGAAAATATTTTTTGATTAATTTCTGGGCTTCTTTTTCAATCGGCTGTTTCAGGTAATCAAATAAATTATAAAATTCATCGCTCATAAGTATAAGCGGTTTTTTCCCGTCACGATGTTTGATTTCATAAATTCTTTTGACGGCTTTTTCACTTGAAGGCAGACAGCCCAAACCCCATACTGTATCCGTTACGTACGCTATAACTCCGTCATTTTTTAATATATCGTTTATCTTTTCCAGCATAATAAATTTAAATCCGATTAGCTTTTTCTAAACTTCCAAACTTTTTTATATTATAATACAATAGTGTAAAAAAGATAAGGAGACCCAAAATGGTTCAACAATTTAATACACCTCAAAAAACAAGACAGGCGGTAATTTTGTTCCTGAAAGGTTCAGCGACACCGATTGTAATGTATTTTGATAATCCTCAAGCCGTATATGCGGAATTAAAACAATTGATGAAGAGCCCGACTCCGGTTCTCGTTGAAAAAGAACCTATGGGACCTATTAAAAGACTTTGCTTTGTCTCAACACAAATAGCAGGTCTCGTTTTACAGGAAGAACCTTATGCATAACAGCGAAAAAGATAATCCGAATATTATTGAAATAGAAGATATAGAACGTGCTTCCAATAAAACTCTTCATTATAAGTTTGACGGAGAAATAGAGGAGCTTGAAGGCTGCAGGCTAAAAGCCGAGCTTGATATAAAGTCTCTCGGTGATTTTATAGAAGTAAAAGGCCCGATATCCGGAGTTGTTACATTGGAATGCGACAGATGTCTTAACAAATTTGATTATGAATTTGATTTTGATATTGACGAAACCTATGCAAAACATTCGCTTTACGACGAATATTCGCAAGAGGTGGAACTCAAGTCAGGGCAGTTTATTACGGATTTGGACGGCGCAAAGGAAATAGATATTTATGACTTATTGTATCAATCTGTAATATTAGCTTTACCAAATAAAAAAGTTTGTGGTATAAATAATTGTAATGAGGGACTGTTTGTATCAGATGAAGATATGGAAGTCCATGATGAAAGAATGGATGTCTTTAAAAACATTCAGATAGAAAGAAAATAAATAACCGAATATATAAGTAGTACTCAAGAATAGAAAGGTATAGGAAAAATGGCAGTACCAAAGAAAAGAACAGGGCATAGCGCTCAAGGTAAAAGAAGATCAAACTGGAAGGCAACAAAGCCTGAATTAACAACTTGTCCGAACTGCGGAGCAAAAGTTTTAACTCACACAGTTTGCACAGCTTGCGGAACATACAAAGGCAAAGTTGTTTCAAGAAAATCTGAAGGTTTTGTTGAAGAAACAAAAAAAGAAGAAGTAAAAGAAACTAAAAAAGCTAAAAAATCAACAAAGAAAGCAGAAGCTCCTGTAGTAGAAGAAGCAAAAGCAGAAGTTGTTGAAGAAAAAGCTGAAGAAGCAGCAGTTGAAGAAAAGAAAGAAGATGCTGCAGAAGAAGCTAAGGAAGAAAAACCTGAAGTATAGTTTTAGCTTTGAAGTAAGAATATAGAGGGTGAGAATGACAAGAATAGCTATAGATGCAATGGGGGGTGACCATGCGCCGTTTGAGATTGTTGCAGGGGCAGTATGGGCTGCGGCAGATTACGGTGTGGCGTTAGAGTTAGTCGGTAAGCAGGACAGAATTGAACACTGTTTGGAAGTAATACAGCAGGAGGGATTTTTATCCGATTGTGGTAAAGCCGGCAGAAAAAGAAGAGTCAGGGTTGATGTAAAATCACTTGATATCAAGATAACTCACGCTTCTGAAATAATCGAAATGGGTGAGGCTCCTGGTCAGGCTATTCGTAAAAAGAAAAACTCTTCAATAGTTTTGTCGGTAAATTCAGTTGCAACAGGAAGCTCAGATGCTCTTGTTGCAGCCGGTTCTACCGGTGCTGCTATGGCATCAAGTCTGTTTGGTCTTGGAAGAATTCCGGGTATCGACAGACCGGCAATTGCAGTTACTTTGCCAACGATGAAAAAACCGATTGTAATTATTGATGCCGGTGCCAACAGCAACTGTACGCCTCAAATGCTTAAACAGTTTGCAATTATGGGCATGACTTTTTCTAAGAATGTTCTCGGGATTGAAAAACCTCGTGTAGGCGTTTTAAATATCGGTGAAGAAGCCGGAAAAGGAAACGAGCTTGCACAGAGCACGTATAATATTCTGGAAGAAGAAAAAGAAAGATTTAACTTTATGGGCAATGTTGAGGGAAGAGAATTATTCCTCAATGTTTGTGATGTCGTTGTTTGCGACGGTTTTGTCGGTAACGTTGTATTAAAAGTTACGGAAGGTACTTCTTCATTATTATTCAAAATGATAAAGAGCGAATTTAAGTCAGATTTCTTAGGTATGGTAATCGGGCTTTTAGCTAAACCGTTTATGAAAAGAATTTATGAGAAAATTAATTACGAAGAATACGGCGGCGCACTTCTTTTAGGCGTTAAGGGTATTACGGTAATTTCTCATGGAAGAAGCAGAGCTTACGCTATCAAAAAGGCTGTAAGAGTTGCAAAAGAAGCGGTTGAAAAGGGTGTAAACAGCAAAATTTCCGAATCAATCGGTGTATAGTTTTATAAGTGTAATTCCGGCATGCTTGCGTGCCGGATTAACTTTATTTCTGAAAGGTAAGAGGAGTAATTAATAAATGGGAAATAATTTAATTCCTTTAAAAATTGCCGGTATCGGGTACAGTTTGCCAGAAACGGTTATTACTAATGACGATTTAACAAAATTATATGATACTTCAGATGAATGGATTTATACAAGAACCGGAATCAAAGAACGACGTGTGGTTTCAGGTGAACAGAATGCGATTGATCTGGGATTTGAAGCAGCTCAAAGAGCTTTGGACAAAGCAAAAATTAAGCCGGAGGAGCTTGATTTAATTTTGGCGGCTTCTTCTGCTCCGCCGGATTTGTATCCTGCAATAGCCTGTCATATTCAGGCAAGACTCGGGATTTCCGCTCAAATTCCTGCTTTTGATATTACGGCTGCCTGCACAGGTTTAATTTACGGTTTAAGTATCGCAAAAGCATACATTGCATCAGGCATGTATAAAAAGATTTTGATTGTTGCGACAGATAACAATTCCCGCCTTGTAAACTGGGAAGATAGAGCAACTTCAATTCTTTTCGGAGACGCAGCAGGCGCAATGGTTGTAACAGCATCAGATGACGGAGTTGATGATGTTATTGCAATTGATATCAAGTCGGACGGGCATATCGGCGATTTAATCGAACTTTCTTTTGACGGCAAAAATTGTCCTCTTGTTGAGCAGTATGAGCCGAAGCCAAAAGGAATCAGGATGAACGGTAAAGGTGTTTATGCTTTTGTTGCGAAAATTCTTCCGCATTATGTGGAAAATCTTATTGCAAATGCAGGGATGAGGGCTGAAGACATTGATTATCTTATACCTCACCAGGCAAATATAAGAATTATTCAGGCTGTCCAGGAAAGACTCGGATATTCAGATGACAAGGTTGTAACTAATATCAAGTATTACGGAAACACTTCTGCGGCTTCAATTCCGCTTGCTCTTGCAGAAAGTGTAGAGAAAGGCAAAGTTAAGCTCGGAACAACTGCCGTACTTTGCGGCTTCGGTGCAGGCATGACCTGGGGCGGAGCTATTGTAAGACTTAGAGAAGGCATCTGCTAAGTTAAAAAGACTATTGTCGGGTTGATAAACAGATATACTATAAATTTGTTTATTAACAGAACAAAGCGTTTAGTTAAAGTTGTAGACGAGCAGGTTTAGTTGATAAAACCAGGAGATCTTATGATAAATAAATTAATAACAGTTTTAATTTTATTGCTTATAGGGGGTATACTTTATTATTCTACTTTTTCCGGTAGGTATATAACTTGTCAAGTATTACCCGGTGTAAAATTTTTATATGAATCACATTACACAAATAAATTAACAAACACTGATCAGATAAAAAAGAGTGTACGTTTGGATCAAACTAAATTATATTGTAATGTTACCACGTATCGTTCTCATAGAAAATCTGGCTTACAATATGTAACCTATATTTTATCAACAGTTGAAGGAAGTACATTTGCTTCAAAGACTGTAGATACTTTTGATTCGTTACAGAATTGTAAAAAAACTGCAAATGAGATAATGTCATATATGGAAGAACCTACAACCAAAAAAATAAGGATAGATCTATATGCCCCTAAAACAGGTGGTAAGTTGAGTTTTAAAAATAAAAAATAATGTAGGCCAGGCATTGCCTAACAATAACTCCGGAAAATGTAATAAATTCTGATGTAAGATTACAAACCGGAAGCGATATGAGGGAAAAAGAAAAATTTAATAAGGAGTATAATATGGTTAAAAAGATTGCGTTTTTATTTCCGGGACAGGGTTCACAGTCTGTCGGAATGGGAAAAGATTTGTATGAGAGTTTTGCGGAAGCTAAGAGTGTTTATGATTCTGCTGACAGAGTTTTAGGCAAAAGCATTTCAACAATTTGTTTTGAAGGTCCTGAAGAGGATTTGAAACAAACCGTTAATACGCAGCCTGCAATTGTAACAACTTCAATTGCTGCTCTTGAGGCTTTCAAGTCACAATTGAATATTACACCGGATTTTGTTGCAGGACATAGCCTTGGTGAATATTGTGCAATGTATACTGCTGGAGTAATGAATCTTGAGACTACCTTAAAAGCAATTCAAAAAAGAGCTGACTTGATGGGGCAGACAAAAGGCGGAAGTATGGCTGCAATTTTGAACGCAAGCGAAGAGCAGTTAAAAGCAGGTTTGGAAGCCGGCTCTAAGGTCGGTTACGTTGATGTTGCAAATTATAACTCACCGGCTCAGGTTGTAATTACAGGCGATTCAGAAGCTGTAAAAGCTGCCGGTGATTACATGCTTGCAAACGGCGTAAGAAGAGTTGTGCCTCTTGCAGTTTCAGGCGCTTTCCACTCCAAATTTATGGAAAAAGCCGGCGAAGAATTTGCTTCTTTTGTTTCAACTCTTGAACTAAATGATGCAAAAACTCCTGTAATAACAAATGTTGATGCTCAAATCACAACAAGTTCGGATGATTTTAGATCCAAAATGCCTCAGCAGATTTCATCATCAGTCCACTGGACTCAAACTATTCAAAAAATGGTTGAAGAAGGTGTTGATACATTTATCGAAATCGGACCGGGCAAGGTTCTTGCAGGTTTGAACAAAAAGATTGTTCCGGAAGCTTCTGTTTATAATATTTTTGATAAGGCTTCTCTTGAGTCAACAGTTTTAGCATTAAAAGAACAAATGGCAGGAGTGTAGAAAATAAATGAAAAAAGTTATATATGTCTTATTAGGTGTACTTGTAATAGTCGGCATAATCCGTGTGGTGTATGAGTATCGCTTTCATAAAGAAGAATTGGATGCGGTGGCAAGATTTGAAAGACGCCAGTTTGATGTAAAGTTAAAAGGAGCTCCTGCAGTCCAGAAATTGGCAAGTATTCAGGAAGTTGAAAAAGCCTTTTATCCGAAACTTACAACTTGCACACCTGTTAATATTGCCTCTGAGGATGGTACAAACTATGTAATTTTCGGAAAAGACGGAAATAAGTGTTCATTTGAAAAATATAGTGTTTCATATTGCTTGAGCTGTCTGGTTCCAATGGATGTTGCAAAAAAATATGCAATATCCGGCGGGTCTACCAAAGAATATGTTGATGAGATAAATAACAATCCGGAATATTGTAAACTTTCGTTTGAAGGGCCGAAAATAAAGGTTCAAAAGAAAAAAAATAAGAATCAAGATAATAAATAAATTTGATTAATCTTGTAATAAGTAGAAAAAGGAGAAAATGAATGGGTGAAAGAAAAATTGCTTTAATTACAGGCGGGTCACGCGGTATCGGCTTAGCTTGTGCTATTGAACTTGCAAAAGCAGGATGCGATATTATTATCAACGATATCTGCGACGCTGAAAAAGCTAAACCGGCTTTGGATGAAATCAAAGCTTGCGGAGTTAATGCTTATTTTTACAGTTTTGACGTTTCTGATGACAAAGCTGTTCAGGAAAATGTTGACAAAATGATAGCTGAACACGGCAAAATTGATATCCTGCTTAACAATGCGGGTATTACAAAAGACGGTCTTTTTGTACGAATGGATATGGAACAGTGGGAAAGAGTTATCAAGATTAACTTAACTTCGGCTTATTGCGTAACTCATGCTGTAATTAAGTATATGATGAAAGCTCGTCAGGGTTCAATCATCAATATGTCAAGTATTGTAGGACGTCACGGTAATGCCGGTCAGGCAAACTACTCAGCTTCTAAAGCAGGTTTAATTGGTTTGACCCAGACTCTTGCAAAAGAATTCGGCTCACGCGGTATCAGAGTTAACGCAGTATGCCCCGGCTTCATCCAGACAGCTATGACTCACGATTTGGCTAACATTGACGAATATTTGAAGGCTATTCCGATGAAGAGACTTGGTACTCCTGAAGATATCGCTAAGGTTGTTAAATTCTTAGCACTCGATACTGATTATGTAACAGGTCAGGCAATCGAAGTAGCCGGCGGTTTGATGATTTAATATAAGTTTTTATATTAATGTAGCCTGAATATTATATTCAGGCTACATTTTGTTTATAGAATTTTAATCTTTTGTTTTTAAGCCAAAATTTCGTAGTTTTTTAATATAAGTCTTTGTTGAAATATTTATACGTCTGGAACTAAAAGACGTATTAATGTAATAAGAATTATTTATTAAATTCAAGATCATTTAATTGTACCCCTTTTTTTCCATTAAAGTTTGTAAATAAAAAAAATTGCTATTATATAGCTGATAATTTTGTTACATTTCCCTTAAAAGTGTAACAATTTTTGAAATTAATTGCAAAATTATCTTGAAATAGTATAATTTAATAGAATAGTGTATTACACATAAATGAAGAGGATAAAAAACATGAGCACATTTGAGAAAGTTAAAAAAGTTGTAGTTGACCAATTAAGCTGCGATGAAGCTTTAGTTACTCCTGAAGCAAGCTTCACTGCTGATTTAGGTGCTGATTCTTTAGATACTGTTGAATTAGTTATGGCTTTTGAAGAAGAATTCGGTTGCGAAATTCCTGATGAAGAAGCTGAAAAAATTCAAACAGTTCAAGATGCAGTTAACTACATTGATTCACACTCATAGTAATATTTGAAATTTTATTAAGAGGGTGAGAATTTGTATATTTCCGCCCTCTTATTATATGTATTAACCGGTGCTTTAATATGTATTGTTACAAAGGTTAAACATTTTGATTTTAAGGGAATAGGAATATGACAAAACGAAGAGTTGTAATAACAGGGATGGGAGCAGTTACACCTTGCGGTATCGGTGTTGATAAATTTTGGAGTTCAATGCTGAACGGCAAAAGCGGTGTTTCTTTGATTGAAGCAATTGACACGGAAAGACATACCGTAAAGATTGCGGCTGAAATCAAAGATAAAGATTTCAATCCTGAAGATTATATGGATTCAAAAGACGCTAAAAGAATGGATAGATTCACCCAGTTTGCAATGGTGGCAGCAGATGAAGCTATTGCCGATGCAAAACTTGACGAAGCTGGAATCGATCCATACAGAATCGGTGTTATTGTAAGTTCTGCAGCCGGTGGTTTTAAAACTTTTGAAAAAAACCATATTGCGATGATAGAAAAAGGACCTACAAAAGGTTCTCCGTTTACAGTTCCGATGCTGATTGTTGACATGGCATCAGGAAGAGTTTCAATGAAACACGGATATAAAGGTGTAAATAAAGCCGTGGTTTCGGCCTGTGCAACCGGTTCTCACTCAATTGGTGATGCCTTTAGAACAATTCAGTACGGTGATGCTGATGTAATGGTTGCCGGAGGCTGCGAAGCTACAATTACTACATTAGGTATCGGAGCATTTACTGCTGCAAGAACCCTGTCAAAAAGGAATGATGAACCTGAAAAAGCATCAAGACCTTATGACAAAGACAGAGACGGGTTTGTAATGGGTGAAGGTGCCGGAGTTCTTGTTCTTGAAGAATATGAACTTGCTAAAAAACGCGGTGCTCATATTTATGCAGAAATCGTAGGTTACGGACAATCTGCCGATGCTTACGATATGGTAGCTCCGGATCCTGACGGCAACGGTGCAATCAAGTCTATGGAACTTGCAATGGCTGATGCAGGACTTAAGCCGGAAGATATCGATTATATCAATCCGCACGGAACAAGTACAGGGCTGGGTGATGTTGCCGAATCTCAGGCTATTGCAAAGATTTTTGGTGACAAGGAACATAATAAAAATCTTGTAGTAAGCTCTACTAAGAGTATGCACGGTCATATGCTTGGGGCAACAGGTGCTGTTGAAGGTATTGTTTGTGTAAAAGCAATTACAGACGGTAAAGTTCCGCCGACAATTAACCTTGACAATCAGGACGAACACGTTGCAAACCTTGATTATGTTCCGCATAAAGCAAGAGATAAAAAAGTTCGCGCGGCTCTTTCCAACTCATTCGGGTTTGGCGGACACAACGCAACTTTGATATTTAAAGCAATATAAGCAAAATTAAGATAATAATAAAAAAACAGCAGATTTTTCTGCTGTTTTTTTATTTATTTTTTATAATAATTTTAAGTTTTTTCCGGCTTTGTCAATCATACTGCCTAAAAGAGCATTTATAAACGCTTCTGTCTTAGCTTTCATATGGGCAGGCGCAGCATGTTTGTCTAACAGCGTTTTTCCAAAATAGAAACTTGCTATGTGCTCGCTGAACACTTTCTTGAAGTCTTGTTTAAAGTTTTTGTCCAGATTGCCTGTTGTCATAGTTAACTTCTCTTTGAAATTTGAAAGTCCTTTGATAAGTTCATAATTTTGGTAGAATATAGAGGCTTCAGAGTTTGCAAAATCCGTATCAAAATTTCTTATATAATTAAGTACAATATTTGTTATTTTAATTATTTCAGAATTGGTAAGCGGTCTTCTGTACAAATCGTACAAACTGTTTAATTCCTGATTAAATTCCGGCTCGTTAATATGCTTAAGAAGTGTTACTGTATATTCAGTGATATCCTCTTTCGAATGTTTTGGAGTAACAGTTCTGTAGATTTTTTGCGGATATTCAGAGCGTGAGGCAAGTGCATCCAGTGTTGCCATACTTGCTGCTGAAATCTCGGGATTCAGTTCGGATGTTATGGAATTCATAATATATTTTCTTTCGGTTTCTCCGAGAATCCTTTCATCATCAATTTTATCAGCCATTTGTATTGTAGAGAAGCTCAGTTTTGCATCTTCATTCATAAACGGATTCGTGAGAGCTTTTTTGATTACAAGATTTACAAATTTATGAGGAAAGCCCGTGAATTCGTGTTTTATATAATCTCCGAGTGTTTCGTCTAAATTTGCGGTAATGTGGAGAATATCACCGTTTACACCTCTTAGTGTATAAACTTTTGCATTATTCTCTTTTGCACTTTTTTCCAGAAGCTCAAGCGGATTCTTTGTACTCTCCGGCTGTTTTTCCGTAACCGGCTGTTCTACGACCGGCTCGCCATAACGCCAGAGAAAGTGTTCGTTCCATTTTGACTGTTCTTCTTCATGCATAGCGTATAACTTTTCGCGATTAGGAGCAATAGCTTGAGTGTAATCCAGAAGCTCAATAAACCTTTGTGAGACAAAGTCTATAGGTTTTTGATTTTCTGTATCTTTTGTAATTAATTGATACTCGTTGTTAATTGCGAGCACTCCGCCGCTATCGTACGTTTCTTCAAACAATTCAATGGTATCGGTAATTGCCGTAGAATAATGTTCCAGAAGTTCCGGACGCGTTTTCCAGAATTGCGCAAAGAGGTTTTCAATCTTCTTTCCTTCAGCTTTTGTCTCATCAACAAAACTTCTCATCTCTTCGGAGAGATGAATTTTGTCTGCTGCTACAGCCATTACGGGACTAAGGTATTTTATAATAAAAGCTGCTTCGGGATCATCTTTCTTAAATCGTCTGGTAATAGCCGTTTTAATAGCCTCAGCATCGCCTTTTGTTTTTATAATATCCCGTCGGAGCTGATCTTTCTGGTAGGGTTTTATACTGTGTTTTCTTGGTTTCGGAGGCTCATTGTGCTGAACATCAATTTTATTTGCTTGCGGCTGGCGGCGCTCGGCAAGTTCTTTTTGAAGCTCTGATTTATTTTGTTTCGGAAGATTTACAAAGAATTTTTTATATTCATCTCTTGTTGCAATAAAAGAGTTCCAGAAATCGGTCTTTGGATACTGGATTCCGTAAGCGGAGGTTGTTCCGTATGTAATAGGCTGGGTTACAATACCTTTGTATTCCGGATTTAGATCTTTTTCGTAGAAATCCTTATTAATTTCTCTTATTGTTTTTCCTTCAAGATAAATTTTTTTCAAAAGATAAATTCCCAAATGGTCGTTACCGTCGTTCAACAAAGGAGTGTCAGACATTTCTTTTGCAAGCTTTATGTCTGATAAAATGCCGGAGCGCCCTTTTAGACTTGCTTCATGTAGATTAGAAAATAACGTTTCTTCAGGATAAACGTATTTTACGTCAGAAAAATTATCTGTTACAGCAAGGTATTTGAAGCTTTCACTCATAACCTGTTCCGGTGGAATGTGTTTTCTTTCTTCGTAATTTGCATTCAAAAACTTTTTCATGGTATCGGGCATAAATTTTACGTTAAATTCCTGCTCGTAAAAGTTTTCAGGAGTTCTGCCCCTGAAATTTATATTAAAATCTCTGTATCCGCTCTGTATTGTGTTAGAGACAGCAGTTTCCCGCTCTGTTTGATTATTTTGTTTTTTATTTTGTATAAATGGTTTATATTCCGATAGTGTAATTTTTGTTATTTTCATGTGTTCCTCCGATTAATAGCAAAACACAAGAAAAAAAAATTTGCTAGTAAAAAGACCGGCTGAAAACCGGTCTTTTAATTTTAAATATTATATACTTTTTCTTTCGTAACCGCCCAGCCGGCATTTGTTCCCGTAAAGTGAACGATATCAGGAAGATTTGCTGTTCCGAAATCTAAATATACAAGTTTTTCTGTCTTTGAAGGATTGGAAATAACATGCGAACCTTTTTCGTTTGAAGGGAAATAAATTGCATCGCCGGCTTTAAGTCTTATATCACCGTTTACAGTCTTAACGCTTGCTTCGCCGGAGATTATATAAAAAACTTCTTCATTTTCTTCATGCCAGTGGTATCCGTAAGCTGTATTTCCCGGCTCAAGTTCCACAAAATTTGCATTGCATTTTCCGGCGGCAACAGGCTTGACCGTAAAAGTATTATTCCCCTGTCCCTGTGTTTCACCTTGTGTTTCATTATAATTTTTAACAACAATTTCCTGCATATCAAGCTCCTTTCTTTTTTATATTATTATGTTAAAATGTTACAGGAATAAAGTAAAGTAGGCACTATTTTGTAATGTAGTATTAAAAAAGTAACTATTGGAGTATTATTGAATGATAGACAAAAATGATTTGCCGGCCTGTCCGGTTGCAATATTGCTTAAACTAATCGGAAATAAGTGGAAAATTTTAGTAATCCGCGATTTGCTCGGCGGGACAAAGCGATTCGGTGAACTGCAAAGAAGTATCGGCTGCTCGCAAAAAGTTCTGACCGACAATCTGCGGGAACTGGAAGGAAACGGACTTGTCGAACGTAAAATTTATCCTGAAGTTCCGCCGAGAGTTGAATATTCTCTGAGCAAGCTTGGAATGTCCTTGAATCCTGTTCTGCAGGAGATGGCAAAGTGGGGTGAACATTACAGGAGTCTTGCGGTATAAGTGTAAAAAAGTAGGGCGCGCAGCAAGCTGCGCGCCCTACTTTCAAATCAATTATTGAACGGTTAATTTCTTGATGTCGCCTTTTTCAGCAGCGAGTTTCGGAGCATCTATGTGCAAAATACCGTGTTCCAACTTAGCAGTTGTTTTTTCAACATCAATTTCCTGAGGGAAATAAACGGTTCTGGAAAATTCGCCGTATCTGAATTCGGATTTTCTGTAACCTTTTGTATCTTCCTTGTTTTCTTCTTCTTTCTTTGCGTTAATTGTAATATGGTTTTTGTCGATATCAATATCCAAATCTTCTTTTTTAACACCCGGAAGCTCGGCTTTTACTGTATACTCCGTATCTTTCTCGTGTAATTCAACAGGCATTGCCAGTTTATCGATCTCTTCATTATAAATGTATTCAGGGAAAAAGCTGTCAAAGTTTCTGTTTAAAATAGAACTGATTTCATCATTTACAGATTTAATAAATCCGTCAGGTGATTTTTTAATTAAGAATTTCATGATGTTCTCCTTTCATATTTCATACCTGTTACTTTCAACACTTATATTATTACTCTGTTTTGGTGTTAGTAGTGATTTCTTAACCAAAACTTAACTTTTTGTCCGGATATTTATAAGGTTATGCTTCCAAAATTAACTACACCAAACTTCTATTATCCGATATTTTAAGAGTTTAACCCCAAAAACTAAACTAACAGGTAATTTATGTTGATGAATAACACTTTACAATTTCTGTAGGGGCTTTCGGAAAAGTTCAAATTTTGTTTCTTTCTGATTTCACCCCTCGTATGGAGATATGTTGTTATGGAAAAATTTCAGAATAAATATTTGGAAATAAAAAACATCAGCAAAGATATTGTAAACTGGGTAGAAGATATTGCCGAAGAAAATAACTGTAAAGTTGAACGCAAAGAATGGAAAAGCAAATATAACAGCTATGTTGTTTATGACTATGAACCTTTTTGTTCTGAAGGTTTTGAGATAAATATTCTTCTGAGCTCTTTTGATATATCTTACCTGAATTTTATTAAATATCTTTATAATGAAAAATTAAGTACAATAGAATATTTGGATAACTGTATAAAGATTCCCGCAATAAAAAACTATTCACATTAGAGAATTTGGTATATAATATTCTTTAGCCAATAGCGAGGAATATTATTATGCAGGAAAAATTTAATGATTATGTACAATCACTTGAAACATACATAATGTTTCGAATCAAAGAAACAGTTGCGAAGATAACACCGGAATTAAAGGCAAAAGGAAGAGCTCCGATAGCATTATCAATGGGTGCACCGACAGCAGCTCCGCCGAAGTATTTAACCGATGCTTTAAAATCCGCACTTGATGAATCCGGCATACATACGTATTCAACTCCAAAAGGCGAAAAATTTTACAGAGAAGCTGTTGCCAGAAGAATGAAGGAACGTTTTGGTGTTGAACTAAACCCTGATACGGAGATTTTTTCTCTTATCGGCTCCAAAGAAGGTCTTGCAAACTTTATACGAATATTAATTAATCCGACAACCGTTGATGAAGAAAAAGAAATAATAATGGTTCCGGATCCGGGATACGCTTCTTACGGCGAAATGATAAAAGTTTCAGGCGGAAAGGCATACTCTGTTCCGCTTACTCCCGAGAATAATTTTATGCCGGATATGGATAAAGTTTGGGAAAATCTTGTTAAAGAAGGGTATAAGCCTGAAAAGGTCAAGGCGCTTATGATTAATTACCCTAATAATCCGCTGGGCGCAACTGCGACAAGAGAATATTTGCAAAGCCTTGTTGCTTTTTGTAAAAAACATAATTTGCTTTTAATCTCTGATGCCGCATATACGGATATGTATTTTAAACCTGAACTCAAACCGATGAGTATTCTTGAAATTGAAGGTGCTAAGGATGTTGCGGTAGAATTTTTCAGCTTTTCAAAACCTTACGCAGTAACCGGCTGGAGACTCGGTTGGATTTGCGGTAACGCTGATGCGGTAAAAGTTTTCGGGAAATTGAAATCAACACTTGACTCCGGTTTATTTAAAGCTCTCCAGAAAGCCTGCGCGGAAATTTTGAATTCTGAGGAAGGTGAAGAATACATAAAGGAAGCTAATATAAGATTCAAAAAGAATCAGGAAATTTTTGTAAAAGGTTTGAAAGAAGAACTCGGCTGGGGCGATTTTAATGTTCCTGATGCTACGTTCTACCTGTGGATTCCGATACCGCCGAGATACAAATCTTCTGTAGAGTTTACGGATGATTTAATGCACAAATCCGGTGTTGTTATGGTTCCGGGAGATGCCTTCGGAAAGTACGGAAAAGGTTTCTGCAGAGTGTCTATCGTTTGTTCGGAAGAAGAACTTAGGGAAGTTATCAGAAGGATGAAGGAAGACGGATTTGTTTACTAAAATATAGCCGGAAATTTTTCCGGCTATATTTTTTATTGGGCTGGCAAAAAAATTTTTGTTCAGGTTTTGGTATAGTATGAATATTCAATCTGTAAATTTTCAACAACCGTATAAAACCAGTTTTAAATCAACTTATCCGATAGTGCACTGGGTTGCCGAGACAAACGGAAGTTATGCTCCGATTGCAAATTTGAAGCTTGTTAAAAAATTGCAGGGAAAAATTATCAGAATGCTGAACAAGCCGCTTGCTGAAAGCAAAAAGCAAATGAATACAGCGGAGCAAAAATTCAGAGCTTATATCGGGGCGTGTGATGTATCATACAGGAATAATCCGAGGGTTCGTTCTTTTTATAACAGAACGGAAAGTTCGGTTGACAGATTTTCGCCTTCGTCATACATGATATCCGGTGATGATGTAGAATTGTTTGAAAACAGTCTTGCAAAAAATATTGGTAAGGCAAAAGGTAATGCAAGAGAGTATCTGGCACATCCGTATTCTCCAGAAGCTGTAGAGGCCATAAAGCTTTATAACAACGAAGGTTTGAAGTTTGTGAAAAATCCTTCAAAACAGGTTAAAGACAAAAGCGGAACTGCTTATGCACTGCATACAAAATTTGAAATCATAAGAAGCCGGACAGGAAGTATAAAAGATTACAGGTTTGTCGATGCAAGATTTTTACCGGTAAAAAAAGGTATTTAATTTCTGTACTTGACTTTAAAAACTGAGCATGTATCATAATATTATACCAAGTGAGGGTAAGTGGTTCGGTTTAAAGTAATCCGCCCGGCTTGGAGAATTATTCGCGGGGGTAATTCAGTGGTAGAATGCCTCCTTGCCAAGGAGGATGTCGCGAGTTCGAGCCTCGTCTCCCGCTCCATTTAAAAATAATACATTGAAAGCGCGAATAAGAGGCGAGAACTCTCTGAACATTGTTCAGAAACGAGTTCGGCGCGAGTGAGCAGAGGGCGGAGCCGGTGTCAGCCTGCGGGAGCAGGATGAGCAGGGCGTAGACCCGTTTAATGCGAACGAGCAAGAGAAGCCTCGTCTCCCGCTCCATTTAAAAATTAATAATATGAGATTTATATAAACAGACTAAGCCCGACGCTTAGTTTTTTTATTGGGAGCCTGATGGAAAAATTTAAAAAAATATCGTATCTTTTATTAGTTGGTTTTCTGATTTTTTTCGGTATTTTTTTGCGCAGCAGACTTTATATATTAAATGACGTTTTTTCTGATGACGAATGCCGTCTGGTATTGAGTCTGATGGATAAAAGCCTGCTTCAATCATTGTTTTTTCTCGGAAATGCACAATCTGCTCCGCCGTTATTTATATTTTTATCAAGAATTATCTTTTGTATAACAGGCTGGACAGAGACTGCGGCAAAATTTTTACCGTATATAGCAGGAATCTGCTCCGTCTTTTTGTTTTATAAAGTTTGCACCTGTTATCTTGAAAAAAAACTCTCAAGAATTATCGGATTATTTTTGTTGGTAATAAGTCAGCCGTTGATAGTGTTTTCTACTATTTTTAAGCAGTATTCAACAGATGTTTTTATATCAATTTTGTGCTTGTATTTTATGACGAAGGTAAAAATAAAGGATTTGAGCAAAGGTAAACTATTTTTATTTGCCCTCTGCATTATGGCTTTACCTCTGATTTCTTTGCCCTCTCTGTTTTTTATCGGAGCTTTTTTTATTCAAAATATTATAGAAAATTTCCGCAACAAAGATTTTTATAAACGTCTGCTGATTATTTTAATTCCTTTTGTCCTTTTGATGGGCGGATATTATATTTTTAATCTGGCACCCGCAAGGGCTGATTTATACAGATTTTTCCCTGATTACTGGGATGACGGCTTCTGGAATCTTTCATTTGGCGGGCTTATAAGGCTTCTTGTGCTTAATTTTAAATTCTGGTTTGTACCAAATGTTTTAACTCTGCCGGCATTAATTCTGTTTGTCTGGGGAGCAGGAATCAGTATTAAAGAAAAAAAATACGGTCTGCTTTCTGTTGCTGCTCTGGTTCTTTTTGCTTCTTTAATTAAGCTTTATCCCCTGAGCGGAAGGGTCGGACTGTATTTTGCGCCTGTAGTTATGCTTTTTATGCTGAAACCTCTGGATTCAAAAAAGAAGGGACTTGTGATTCTGGCTTTGCTGCTTTGTTTTACGGCTTTTTGTAAATATGATTTCAATTATTTAAAAAATATAAACAGCGTTGATTATTTTATTTCTTATTCTCCAAAAGTTCTAATGTTTAATTTGGTTGAAAAATTCAATCCGAAAAGTGATATTATTATCTGCAATCCGGCTTCTTCTCCGAGCTATTTATATTATTCCGCCGCACAGAAGTTTTATCCGGATAATGTGTATGAAATGCCCGTTGAAACAAAAGACAAAGAGGTTATGCTCAATTACTTAAACGGACTTAAAAAAGGTCAAAAATATTGGTTTTATCTGGTTAAAGATTATAATCAGGCAAAAGTTTTTCCTTTTATTTTTGAATGGCTTGAAGGAAAAAATGTTTTGTACAAATATCAGGACAGAAACTCTTATCTTATTTATCTGGAGAATTAATTTATGTCAAATATTTCAACAGGCAAAAAAGGCGAAGCTCTGGCTAAAGGTTATCTTGAAAAAAACGGCTGCAGAATAATTGATACAAATGTCAGATTTTCAAGGTTTTGCGAAATTGATATTATTGCACTTGATAAAAAAACTCTTGTATTTGTTGAAGTTAAAACCAGAAAGACAGATATTTGCGGTCATCCATTTGAAGCAATAACAAAGAGTAAATATCAGCATATAAAGCAGGGGCTTTTTATGTATCTGCAGGAGCATCCGGAGTACAAAAAATTCAGAATCGATGCAATTTCTGTTTTATTAAAGCCGGAAGTGAAAATAGAACACCTGAAAAACATTTAGTTTTCAAAATATTCAGCAAGTTCCTGAACGACTCTGATTTCATCATGCACATGGAATAACGGGTAATCATTATTGACAGAACAAAAGAGACCGCCAATTTCAAAAGCATTGCCTGTTGCAATTTTTATAACCAGATTATTACCAAAAAATGATAAACTAATTCGATTTCCGCCATAAGTTTTTCCCAAATTACTTATTTTTTCCATCAAAGAAGGAGTTAGAAGATATCTGGCTTCAATCTCGTCATCGGAATATATATTGTAGATTTTGTCAAGTTCAACATCTTCCAGATATATTTTCTTTAACATATAACTTTGTTGAAATTCGCCTTTAGGCATCAGTATCGTATTTGAATAATTTTTTCCTTTAAACTTTAAAAAAATAAATACTTGATTATAAGGTTTAACCTCTGAAACTTTGTACCAGTTTCCTTTTTCCGTAATTCCGGTAAACGTATCATCCAATGTAATATCTAGAAACCCCGGAGGCAGAAGTCTTGAACGTGTAATAAGCATAGTATCATTAGAAAATAATTGAGCAGCATGAGCCCATTGAATATTACCCATACACTTACAAAATAGCGGCATAATATCTTTTTTCAGATTCAACTCAAAGTTTATTTGAAAATATGAATAAACTGCACCGGATAACATTAGCAAAAGGAATGCTAATAAAGGCGGCAATGCCCCGAATTTTCCAAAATGTTCGTCAATATAATTGCCGAATGCAACGGTTGATATCAATAAAAAATAGGCTGCAATCATACTAAAAACAGATGTAAATGCATATAATTTTCTTTTGTTTTCAAATTTTTTAAGTCTTGGCTTAATCTTATTATTATATTCTATTAAAAATTCATTTGTATCCATATTCTTTAATCATAAGCTTCTAAGTAGGATAATTCAATAATATAGATAATGTAATTTGTTTATGTTACAATTTGTACAATTAAGAGTGAGGAATAGTTATGACAGATTTAAGAGATAAATATGAAGTCGTTATCGGGCTTGAAGTTCATGCTCAGTTAAAGACTAAATCAAAGATTTTTGCACCTGATTCAACAGAATTCGGTAACGAGCAAAATACTCAGATAAGTCCTATCACATTAGGTATGCCGGGGGTTTTGCCGGTATTGAATAAGGAATGTGTAAATATGGGGATTCTTCTCGGGCTTGCGCTGAATTGCGAAATTCCTGCAAGATGCAAGTTTGACAGAAAACAGTATTTCTATCCTGACCTTCCGAAAGGTTATCAGATTTCACAATACGATGAACCGATTTGTGTTAACGGATGGATTAATGTAAAAGGCAAAAGAATCGGTATTACAAGAGCGCACTTAGAAGAAGATGCAGGAAAACTCGTTCACGTAGGTGCAGCCGGTATTAACGGCGCTACATATTCTCTTGTGGATTTAAACAGAGCCGGAACTCCGCTTCTGGAAATCGTTTCTGAGCCTGATATGCGCTCAAGCGAAGAAGCAAGAAACTATATGGAAGAGCTCCGCGATATCGTAAGATATTTAGGTGTATGCGACGGAAACCTTGAAGAAGGTTCTATGAGATGCGACGCTAATATTTCCATTATGCCGAAAGGTTCAACAAAATTCGGAACCAGAGCTGAAATCAAGAACGTAAACAGCTTTTCAGCGCTCCAGAGAGCTATTGAATACGAAATCGACAGACAGATAGAAATAGTTGAAGAAGGCGGAGAAGTTGTTCAGGAAACAAGACTCTGGGATGACAACTTAAAAGAAACCCGCTCAATGAGAGGTAAAGAGGACGCTCACGATTACAGATACTTTCCTGAGCCGGACTTGATGCCGCTTGAAATTTCAAGAGAATGGGTGGAAGAAATCAGAGCAAAAATGCCGGAGCTTCCGGAAGCAAAACGCCAGAGATATATGGACTTAGGTTTGAGTGAATATGATGCCTGCGTTATTGTAGAACAGATGCCTTTAGCGCTTTTCTTTGATAAGGTTCTTGAACTCGGCGCTAATCCTAAGACTGCAGTTAACTTTATTATGGGTGAAATTGCAGCTTACTTAAAAGAAAATAAAGTGGAAATCACAGATACTAAATTGACACCTCAAAATCTTGCTGAATTAATCAGTCTGATAGAAAAAGGAACAATTTCAAACAATATCGGTAAGCAAATTCTTGTGGAAGATATGATTACAAACGGAGAAAAGGCTTCCGCAATTGTTGAAAGAAAAGGTTTGAGCCAGATTTCAGATGAAGGTGCTATTAAAGCAATCGTTGAAAAAGTTGTAAATGCTCATCCGAAAGAAATTGAAGCTTACAAAAACGGTAAAACAAATCTGCTGGGCTTCTTTGTCGGTCAGGTTATGAAAGAAACCAAAGGAAGAGCTAATCCAAAAACGGTTAATGAACTGGTAAGGCAGATTCTTGAAGGTTAAAATTTGACAGGGGCGGCTCTTTGAGCCGCCTTTAATTTATCCGGCATGCCATATTTTTCTGAGCATGTCTGATTGTTTTTATATGATTGGTGTCATATTAACAATTATTGACCCTCTCGGGATTTGTCAAGAAATTAATCAAAAAATCATGCTAAAAACGTAACAAATTTTACAATATTGAGTTTTGTAAAAATCGTACCGTTATTGCCTTTACCACCTTTGTGACGTTTTATTAATTTATTGATTAGTGTTGGTTTTTGAATTATCATTTATATAAAGGATTAGATTTTGGGAAGAGAATGTTATTCTCTAATTATAAAGGAAAGCTGAGAAAAATAGCTGGCCTTAGTGTAGATTAGGAGGTCGTAAAGACAATGCAAAACAGTTTAAATAAGGAAAGAAATGTAGTAGAATTTACCTCATCGGCAGCAAAAGTTACTGATGTGATGAAGGGAAGCACCGTTTCACCTTTATCAAAATTAAATGAACTGCCGAAAACAGCTCAGATAACTCCTATCAAAGTAAATTGCGTGTACGTTATCAAAAAAGACGGCACAAAAGAAGAATTTGATAATAATAAAATCATAAATGCAGTGAGAAAATCTGCAACAAGAATGTTAGTAGAACTAACGGATACAGAGTTGAAAGAAATCTGTGATTTCGTAGATAATAATGTTATAAAGATGAATAAGACCGAAGTTACTATAGCTGAAATGCACAATCTGGTTGAGGGTGCTCTTGAGCATATTAATCCGAAAGTTGCACAAAGCTATAGAAACTACAGAAACTACAAACAGGATTTTGTGCACATGTTAGACAAAGTTTATCAGGAATCACAAAGAATTATGTACATTGGCGACAAGGAAAACGCCAATGCTGATTCAACACTTGTTTCTACAAAACGTTCTTTAATTTTTAACGAATTAAACAAAGAATTGTACAAAAAGTTTTTCTTAACCGTAGATGAACTACAGGCAATTCGTGACGGTTATATTTATATTCACGATATGTCCGCAAGACGTGATACTATGAACTGCTGCTTATTTGATGTAGCTTCTGTTCTCAAAGGCGGGTTTGAGATGGGTAATCTTTGGTACAATGAGCCAAAATCTCTCGACGTTGCTTTTGATGTAATCGGTGATATTGTAATGGCTGCAGCAAGCCAGCAGTACGGCGGTTTCACAGTTGCGGAAGTTGATAAAATTCTTGCTGTTTACGCTGAAAAAACTTACCAGAGACAATATGACAAATACCTTTGCTTAGGCTTGTCATTCGAAAAAGCAAGGGAAGCTGCAATGGCTGATGTTGAAAAAGATTTTGAACAAGGTTTCCAGGGCTGGGAATACAAATTTAATACGGTAGCTTCTTCAAGAGGCGACTATCCGTTTATTACAGTAACCGCAGGATTGGGAACCGGTGTTTACGAAAAGATGGCAACGCTTGCTATGCTCAAAATCAGAAAAGGCGGTCAGGGTAAAAAAGAATGCAAAAAACCGGTATTGTTCCCTAAAATTGTATTCTTGTATGATGAAAATCTTCACGGACCCGGCAAAGTTAATGAGGACCTATTCAAAGCAGGTGTTGAATGCTCTAAGAAGACAATGTACCCTGACTGGTTGTCACTAACAGGCGAAGGCTATGTTGCTTCTATGTACAAAAAATACGGAAAAGTTGTTTCTCCGATGGGCTGCAGAGCTTTCTTATCACCTTGGTACGAAAGAGGCGGTATGAAACCTGCTGACGAAAACGATGAACCGATTTTCGTAGGCCGTTTTAACATCGGTGCAATAAGTCTTCACCTTCCGATGATTTATGCTAAAGCTAAGAAAGAAAGCAAAGATTTTTACGAAGTTCTGGATTACTATCTTGAATTAATCAGAAAGCTGCATATCAGAACTTATGATTATTTAGGAGAAATGAAAGCTTCCGTAAACCCTCTTGCGTTCTGCGAAGGCGGTTTCTTAGGCGGTCATCTTGGTATTCACGATAAAATCAGACCGATTTTGAAATCTTCTACAGCTTCATTCGGTATCACTGCTCTGAATGAATTGCAGGAATTATACAACGGAAAATCTCTTGTAGAAGACGGCGAATTTGCTATTGAAGTTATGGAATACATTAACAAAAAGACCCAGCAGTTTAAGGAAGAAGATGGAATCCTTTATGCAATTTACGGAACTCCGGCTGAAAACCTTTGCGGATTGCAGGTAAAACAGTTCAGAAAGAAATATGGAATTGTTGCTAATGTATCTGACAAACCGTATGTTTCAAACTCTTTCCACTGCCATGTAAGCGAAGATATAACTCCTATACAGAAACAGGATTTGGAAAAACGCTTCTGGGATTTATTGAACGGCGGAAAGATTCAATATGTAAAATATCCTATTGATTACAATACGGAAGCTGTTGAAACATTAATTCACAGAGCAATGGATATGGGCTTCTATGAAGGTGTAAATTTATCACTTTCTTACTGTGATGATTGCGGTCATCAGGAATTGAATATGGATGTTTGTCCGAAATGCGGCTCTAAGAATCTTACAAAGATTGAAAGAATGAACGGATATCTGGCATATTCAAGAGTCAAAGGTGATTCAAGACTTGCAGATCACAAGATGGAAGAAATTGCTGACAGAAAGTCTATGTAATTTTGTAATAAATAATAAAAAGACCGCTTTAATAAGAAGCGGTCTTTTTTGTTATATTAAAAACATTTAATTTTAAACTAAAGATTTATACATTTCTAAATATTTTTTAGCACTTTCTTTCCAGCTGAAATCTGCTTCCATTGCAGATTTTCTCATAGCCTTCAGGGTGTATTTGTCTTTGTAAACATACATTGCTGTGAGGATTGCATCTTTCATTGCCCATCCGTCGTATCCCCAGAATTTAAATCCTGTTGAATTATCAAGCGGATAGCCGGTTACGGTATCTTCAAGCCCGCCGGTTGCACGAACTATCGGAAGAGAGCCGTAGTGCATTGCAATCAACTGCGAAAGTCCGCAAGGCTCAAACTTGGATGGCATCAGGAAGAAATCGGAGCCTGCATAAATCTGATTTGCCAGATCACCTCTATAGCCTACATAAGTTCTTATATTCGGTGTGTTATTTGAAAGCCAGATAAACAGATTCTCGTAAGACTTGTCGCCGGAGCCGAGGAATATAAAATCAGCTTCAAGATTTCTTAAATCATTTTCAACAGAGCGGATTAAATCCAGACCTTTTTGTTCAACAAGTCTTGAAATCAGCGCAATTAGCGGCCTCTCAGGATTGTATTTCAATCCGAAATATTCAAGAATTTTCTTTTTATTTTCTTCTTTGTTTTCAAGAGATTTAACATCATAGTTTTTGAAAATTGTTTTATCGGTTTTAGGATTAAATACATCATAATCTATACCGTTGACGATTCCTACGAGTTTATTGGTGTGGCCTCTTAGGGTGTAGTCCATACCTTCACCGTATTCACCTGTCAGAATTTCTCTGGAATAATTTGGAGAAACGGCAATAATTCTGTCGGAATAGTTTATTGCGCCTTTCATCCAGTTAACACGTCCGTAGTGCTCGCAGCCCCATTCATTGAATACGATATCTTTTCTCATATTCGCAAAATCCAAAATATCTTCAAACCAGACACCCTGATATGCAAGGTTATGAATCTCAAAAACATTTTTAGTCTTTGACCAAAATTCGTCAAACTTGTAATTTGCTTTGATATACAAAGGTATCATTGCAGTATGCCAATCATTAGAATGGATTATATCCGCTCTGAAATTCAACTGCTTTGCGTATTCAAGCGTTGCAAGAGAAAATGCGATATATCTTTCGTGTTCATAGCGCGGGTCAAGCCATTTAGGATAAACTTCATGAAAACAGGAAAAATACCAGTCATTTTGAACGAAAAACACATTTATGTTTGTTCCCGGAAGTTTTGTCATATGAAGTTTAAACTTTTGTGGAGAATAGCCGAAAGTTATCCACATTTCTGAGTTTTCCAGCTCCTTTAAGCCCCATCTGTTGTAATCAATACACCCGTGGAGCGGAGTAAAAATTGCAATTTCAGCATCTTTTTCTAAAGCTTTGGGTAAACTGCCTACTACATCACTAAGTCCTCCGGCTTTAGAAAATGGCGCAACTTCTGCTGATGCGAATAATATTTTCATATAATATACTCCTACTCTCTCTCTTGTATCATTGTGAAAAGTTGTGGGGCAACCCGCCTTTTTATTTTAAAATGTTAATTTTTCAAAATCAAGTAAATGGAGGATTTTATTCATATTTGTTAAAGTTTTAAATTTTATAGTCGTATTTGTGTAACAAATGTATAAGCTCCTTGGTAAAAATAATATGAATATATTTTTTCTTATTTTTCTGCCCGTATTTTTCTATCTGGGAGTGGAAGTTCTGATTCATTATAATACACATACTATATGTGTATTTAAGCTTATTACGGGATACGAATGCCCCGGCTGCGGGATGACAAGAGCATTCAGCGAATTGTTTCAATTCCATTTCAAAGAGGCGCTTGAGTTGAACCCGAGAATAGTTATTGTTGCACCGCTGCTGATATATATTTGGATATCAACTCTGGTGAGGGAAATCAAATGTAAAATAAATAATAGTTAATGGAAGAGAGTCGATTGTTCGGCGCAAGTAAAAAGAAAGAGGTTTTATCATGCAACAGCCAAAAAGTTACACAGCAACACTTTTATTATCGTTCTTTCTGGGCGGTTTAGGTATCCACAGATTTTATACCGGCTATATCGGAATCGGTATTTTGCAACTCTTAACCGGCGGAGGGTGCGGTATCTGGACGCTGATTGATTTTGTAAGTATTTGTTTTAATAACTACAAAGATGCAGAAGATCAGGATTTGGGCGGTTATAATGAAACATTAGGCAAAACTTTTTTCTTCGTTTGGCTTGCCCTTCTTATACTTGGAATTTTAGGTTACGCATCTATATTTTCAGCAGCTTTGAAAGGATAATATATGGCTACAAAAAAATGTCCTAATTGCGGAGCAGAAATACCGGCTGAGGCAACCCGCTGCTATGTTTGCAGAGAATGGGTTCAAAATATAAATAACACACCTGTTGATAATCCTCCGGAGTTCTTAGCAACACTCCTTTTTGCCTGGTTTCTCGGGTGTTTCGGAATCCACAGATTCTATACGGGCAATATCCCGATAGGTATTGCACAATTGCTGACTCTTGGTGGCTGCGGGATCTGGTCGTATATCGATCTTGTTATGATATGCTTTAATAAATTTAAAGATGGCAAAGGTCGGTATTTTACAGATTATAATTCAAATGTCGGAATTACCGTATTTGTTATAAGCCTTATCCCGATAGGATTGATATTATTGCTGATATTCTTTATATTTCTTGCAATTGTAATTCCGGGGGTTGTAAAATGAGTAAAATTTTATGTCCCTATTGCATGCAGGAAATAGAAGACACCGATAAAGTATGTCCGTTTTGTACAACTAAACTGGAGAAGAATGATTACAAAACGCTGCTTATTCCTATGGGGCTCGGTTTATGTATTCTATGGTCTATTGCAAATATAACCGGATTTGCAATTCTGAATCACTGGCCTCAGATTCTTACAATGAAAGATAAAGACGGCGATTTAATTTTTTCACTTGCGGAATATATAGAAATAGGCGTACAATCGCTTATTATTGTCTTTGTACCGTATATTGTTGCACTCGTGAAAAAATATAAGATTAAAGAGGCAATTTCCGGTTTAATTATATGTATAGTTTTTGCAGCGATATTTATTACATATTTTATTCATTTGCAAAAACTTGCCGGTGTGTAGAATGGTAGAATAGCGGCGGAGCCTGAAGGCTCCGCCGCTTGTTCTATATCTTATTTTCCCAGCATAACCATCAGAACCGAAATGTCTGCCGGTTTAACTCCGCCGATGCGCGATGCCTGTGCAAGGTTCTGCGGTCTGATTTTTTCGAGTTTTTCTTTTGTTTCGGTTGATATGTGTTTAATCTGCGAATAATCTATATTTGCAGGAATCCTGTATTTTTCAAGCTTTTCTGCGGTTTCAACCTGCTGCTCCTGACGTTTTATATAACCGTCATATTTTATTAAAACTTCCGCTTCTTCCGTAATATCGTCACTCAGATTCAAATTTCTTGTTTCTTCGTCGCACTCTTTAAAAATATTGTACGTAATATTCGGACGTTTAAGAAGTTCTGCAAGGCGCATTCCTCTGTCAATATGTTCACCGTATTTTGCAAGAACTCCATTTACCTCATCCGTTGCCGGAAGTTTTGTTTCTTTAAGTCTTTCGATTTCTCTTTGAATGCTCTCCTGTTTGTTTAAAAATCTTTGGTATTGCGTATCATCAATCAAACCTATTTTATGCCCGATTTCCGTTAACCTCTCGTCCGCATTATCCTGTCTCAAAAGAAGTCTGTATTCGGAGCGGGAAGTCAGCATTCTGTATGGTTCCTGAATATCTTTTGTGACTAAATCGTCTATCAGTGTTCCGATATATGAAGAAGCTCTTGAAAGTTCAAGCGGCTCGGAATTATTCAGGTAATTAACGGAATTTATACCCGCAATCAAACCCTGTGCGGCGGCTTCTTCGTAACCGCTTGTTCCGTTAATTTGTCCCGCAAAGAAAAGTCCCTCAATATCTTTTGACATTAGAGAATGCTTTGTCTGAACAGCCGGAACGTAGTCGTATTCTACTGCGTAAGCCGGTTTAATTATATGAGCATTCTCAAGCCCCGGAAGCGAACGCAGCATTTCTACCTGAATGCAGGCAGGAAGGCTTGTTGAAAAGCCCTGAATATAAACTTCATATGTATTCAAGCCTTCAGGCTCAATAAAAATATGGTGAGAAGGGTTTGAAGCGAATCTTACGATTTTATCTTCAATAGACGGGCAGTATCTCGGTCCGACACCTTGAATTAATCCCTGATACATCGGTGACTTATCCAGATTTGCACGGATTATTGAATGAGTTTCTTCGTTTGTTCTTGTAAGATAACAAGGAACTTGCGGACGGATAGGGCGGTTCGGCTTAAAAGAATAAAAACTTAATTTTTCGTCACCCGGTTGGACTTCCATTTTTGAATAATCGATCGTGCGTTTGTCGACACGTGCCGGAGTGCCTGTTTTTAATTTCCTGGTTATGATTCCGTGGTCTCTTAAAGACTGTGAAAGCCCGATTGCAGCACGCTCTCCGAGCCTTCCGCCGGAATATGCCTGCAAGCCTACATACATTTTTCCTTCAAGAGAAGTTCCCGTAGTCAGAATTATTGCGCGGCAGGAGTATTCAAGCCCGTATTCATCGATTGCGCCTACGATTTTTTTATCCTTGACTTTAATATCTGTAATACAAGTTTGCTTAATCCAGATATTGTCAGTGGTTTCAAGAATATGGCGCATATAATTTGTGTATTCTTTTTTATCCGATTGTGCCCTCAGAGCTCTCACGGCAGGACCTTTAGAAGAATTCAGGGTTTTCATCTGGATATAAGTAGCGTCTGCAACTTCTCCCATAATTCCTCCGAGAGCGTCGATTTCTCTTACAAGAGTCGACTTGGCAGGGCCTCCTATTGCCGGATTACAAGGCTGGAGTGCAATATTATCGACATTCAGTGTACAAAGCAAAACGTTACAGCCTAATCTTGCAGCGCTCAATGCGGCTTCGCACCCTGCATGACCTGCTCCTACAACGATAATATCAAATTTGTTATTTAAATAATCCCGGCTGTTCATAGGTTAATTATATAATAAAAATAATAATCTAAATGTTTTGTTTGTAATTATATTGTATAATTCAGATATGAAATTTATAAGATCATTAATAGCAGTATTTTGTTTCGGAATTTTCGGTGCAGGTTCGATTATTCTTAACTTTTTGCTTTTTCCTTTTATCAAAAACAATAAGGAATTGTGTTCGGATATTATTCATTATACGTGGAAATTTTTCTTGTATTTGATGATGGCATTTAAACTCTTCAAGCTTGATATAAAAAATCTTGATAAGATTGAAAATAAAGTTATTGCAGCAACGCATCCGAGTTTTATTGATATTGTAATTTTAATCGGGCTTATTCCGCGAACAACCTGTGTCGTAAAAGAGTCTCTGGCGCATAATCCTATTTTAAAATATATTATAGGAAGTGTTTTTATCACAAATGAGGTTGATATTGATGTCTTAAAGGCGGATTCAAAACGGATGCTGGATAAAGGATTTAATTTTGTTGTGTTTCCTGCCGGAAGAAGGCACCGTAAGGATGAACATTTGAAGCTGAAAAAAGGTGCGTCTTTGATTGCTTTAAATGCCGGAAAAAATATTGTTCCTGTAAAGATTTCTAATGACGGGGACTTTTTGTATATTCATGAACCTTTTTATGCGGTAAACAACAAGTGTATAACTTTTGAGCTTGAGCAGATGCCCGAGATTAATATAAGTGATTATGCAGAAGATACGGAAATTTCCGCAAAACGTAAGATTACAAAACAAATTGAAGAATATTTGTATAGTTTATGATATAATATCGGTATGAGTATAAAAGAAGATATAAAAAAATTAATAATTGAGTCATTGGCGCTCGAGGAAATCACTCCGGAAGATATTAAAGATGACGAGCCGTTATTTAATGAAGGTCTCGGACTTGATTCTATAGACGCACTTGAACTTGGTATGGCAATTAAGCGCAAGTACAATATTTCTATGGAAGAAGATAAGGATGTGAATAAAAAGTATTTTTATTCCGTAAATACGTTGAGTGATTTTGTGGAGTCAAAAATTAATGGCTGAGAAGTATACTAAAGAGCAAATTCTTGATGAGTTAACAAAGATTCTGACGGAAGAGCTTGAAATAGATGAAAACGATATTAAGCCGGAGGCAAATTTATTTCAGGATTTAGATCTGGATAGTATTGATGCGGTTGATATTGCTGTTCGTATGCAGAAATTTACCGATAAAAAGCTTTCACCTGCAGAGTTTAAGAAGATTCAGACAATTAATGATGTAGTGGAAGCTGTGTATGCGCTTCTCGGATAAAATCTGGCGGACAATCAAAGCTCTTGCTCCGTTTATCGGTATGTTTGTTGTTATCGGATTATTTCATTTTACCGACTTTATTTTGCTGAAATTTTATCCGCCTGTGATGAATTTTTGTCTGTTTTTTATCTTTTTTTCTTCTCTGTTTCAAAAGAGGACTGTTATACAAAAAATTGCGCTGGCGTCTGATCCGGATTCTAACGAAGCTGTGATGAACTATACAAGAAATTTAACTTATATCTGGGCTGTGTTTACGTTTTTAAACTTTCTTGTATCTGTCGGAACTGTTTTTATGTCCGAAAAAATCTGGGCATTGTATAACGGATTTATTTCTTATCTTCTTGTAGGAATAATTTTTATTATAGAATATATAGTAAGAATAAATTTTATGAGGAAGTATGGATAAGTTTGAGGAGTTATTAAATAATTTTTTAACTACCGGTGAAGTGACATTCAGAACCGGCGGAACTGTTTCTGAGGGTAAGTTTGTAAAAGCGCATCTTGACAGAATGACTGTTGAAATGGAGGATATGAAAGCCCAGCTGGGTTTGGATAGCAGCTATAAGTTTATATCTACAACAACTCCAAACCACAGGTGGGGATTTACTTTTCAGCTTTTGTATCCGGCATTTATAGGCTCAGAGATACAGACAAAAAGAGTTAATTATCCAGAAGACATTAATGTTGAAAACGCTGTTCTGGTAACAACTCCGTCTTTTCTTGAAGCTATGAGAAAGTATGGTGATTTGCCGAAAATTAATCCGAAAGTTATCATGACAGCAGGGGCAAAGTTGGAAGACGTGACTTTTGAATTTGCAAAAACTATTTCTGATAGAGTTATAGAAATTTATGGAAGTTCCGAGAGCGGAAGTATTGCGTGGAGAGAGGATAACAAGGCGAGAATGAGACTTTTCAGAGGGATGAAAGTGCTTGAAAATACTGAAGATTATACGAAGATTCATTCGAATTATTCTTCCTGCAACCCTGTTGTTCTTGAGGATAGGATTAAGGTTTATGATAACGGCGAGATTGAGTTTTTGGAGCGCAGGGGACGTGTTTTGAAAGTTCAGGAAAAGCGGATTATGTCTTCTGACATGGAAGAAGAGCTTAATAAACTGGAATTTATAAATGAATCTTACTGCCTTGAATTTGACAGAAAACTTGCGGCTTTATGCGTTTTGAATGATAAAGGGAAACAATTTTTGCAGGAAAATGATAAACTTACGCTTGTAAAAAGGCTAAAATCTCAATTGACTGACAAGTTTGAGATTATACCGCAGCGCTGGAAATTCTTTGATGAGATTCCTAGGAAAGAAACGGGAAAATTTGATAAAGATTTAATAAAAGAGTTGTTTGGACTGAATTTGTCGCTGCCGTTAATCCTTTCCCGCCAGATAACCGACGGGTATGCAAATTTTAGAATGACATTTATCAATAACAGTAATTTTTTCAAAGGTCATTTTGACGGTATGCCGATTTTACCGGGGGTTGTGCAGCTGTTTTTTGCTAACTGGTTTGCAAAACTTGTGTTCGGAATTGATTGCACTCAGGGACAAGTCAGAAGAGTTAAGTTTTCGAACATTATCAAACCGCTTGATGTTGTTGAATTAGAGCTCAAAAAAACGGATTCGGGAGTCAGTTTTAAGTATTACAATGACGAAAAAACTTTCTCCTCAGGAATACTACCGGTAAAGAGCTTTTTGCAGGAATAAATTATGAAGAAAATAGTAACAGAATTAAAAATAAAGGTGCCGTTTTATGATTTGGATCCGATGAATATTGTCTGGCATGGAAATTATGTAAAGTATTTGGAACAGGCAAGGTGTGATTTTTTTGCCAAACTGGGATATGATTATATGCAAATGTACGCAGACGGTGTGATGTACCCGATAGCAAAAATGGATTTCAAATTCATAAAGTCTGCAAAATTTGAGGATATTTTAATAGTCCGTTGTACTCTAAAAGAACTTGAGCCGGCAATTATTATAAAATATGATATTGTAAGCGAGGATGGAGAAAAGATTTTATCGGCTCACACAATGCAAATGGCTGTTGCGACAAAGACCGGCGAGACGTTGTTTGAAGCGCCTGAAAGATTGAAAAAGGCAATAGAGGATTTTGAAGAAAAAGAGTATGAATAAGTTTTTTGTTTTTTTATTTTTGCTTATATTTATACCGCTTGCTAATGCTGCGGTTTTTGACCATGAAATGAAGCTGGAGGAGATTTCCAAAAAGCTTCCGGAGCTCGCGAGTACAAAGTGTAAATTTAAGCAGGAAAAAATCATGTCCGGAATGGTTTTGAAATCTTCGGGCGATTTTACCTTTGAAAAAAATAAAGGTGTAACCTTCTATACAAATTATCCGATACAGAGTACTACTTCTTACACTTCAAGAGATTACAGGCAGATAAACAATGTAATTACGGCTATTTCCAGCAAATCTTATGCAAAGCTTGAAAAAGATTTCAGATTTTTCTATGAAGGAAATGAGAAAACTTGGACACTGGCTCTGCTTCCCAAGACAGGCTCTAAGGCATTTGACTACTTAAAATCTATTGAGATTTCGGGAGACGGGGCTAAGATTACAAAAATTATCATTCTCGCCTGTGATAAAACACAAACAACAATCTGGTTTATATGATTAAAAGAGTTTTATTTATAGTATTTTCAATATTGTTTTTTATTTTTGCCTTTCTAAGAGCAAACCCTGTTGAAGTTGATTTGATGGGTGCGTTTGTAAATCCGAATTCCCAGACGGAAAAATATCTGGTTAAGCTTGCAAACATATCTTCAAAAAGCGTGAATGTAATTTTCGAGGGTGAAACTCCTGCTGAGGCCGATGAGTTAAAATCGGATTTTCCGCAGATGAAAACGGATTTTCAGGAGGTTGCCGAGGTTTATAAAAACTATCCTGCAAACTTTTTGACGGAAAAAAAGCGGGAACTTCTTAAAACCAAAAAATATTCGGAACTCCAAAAAGAGGCGCTGGAGGGGCTTTACAATCCTTTGGGGATTTATATTGCGCCGCCGCTTAGCGACCCTTATCTTCTGGCGACGGATTTTGTTCTCTCTAATGCAGGATTGTATGACGACAGCGTGAGAGAGTTTGGCGGAAAATATTATGCGGTTTCGCACTTCAAAGTTCAGAATAACAAAGAGCTTAAAACTCTAATAAATGCTGCGGAAGGGAAAAGTATTTATTTAACGGGAACTCCTGTTCATTCGTATTTTGCAAGCACAAAATCAAATAACGAGATTAATTATATTTGTATAATCTCGACTCTGGCTCTTGTTCTGTTATGCAAATTCTATTTTCGCTCAATAAAAATTTTGATTCCGATAGGATTGAGTATTTTATTTGGATTTTTGCTCGGATATTCGGTTTCTTCTCTTGTTTTTGAAAAACTCCACGTACTCACATTTGTTTTTTCGACATCGCTTATCGGGATAAGTTTGGATTATTCGCTCCATTATTTTCTTAAAAAAGATGATAAGGTTTTTAAAAACAGCCTGACTTCTTCCATGCTTACGACCGTTATTGCGTTTTTGTTTCTGTATTTTTCTAATATAGAAGTTTTAAGGCAGGTCGGAATTTTTACCGCTTTCGGACTTATCGGAGTCTATGCGTTTGTTTTGATTGTTCTTCCTATGTTTGGAGAATTTAAGGATTTTAATACATTCAAAAGATTTCCCGTTCCGAAAAAAACAATTCTAACAATTGTTACGGCTGTTATTATTCTCGGAAGTTTCAATATAAAATTTAACGATAATATCAAGAGTTTTTACACTCCGCCTGAAAATCTTCTGAAGGCTGAAAATTTGTACAAAGAAGTTTTTAATACCGGAAATACCGAGTTTCTGATTGTTAGAGGCAATAATACGGATGAAATTTTAGAAAAAGAAGAAGCGCTAAAGATAAAAAACTCAATCGGGCTGAGTAATTTTGTTTCATCCAAAAATCGTCAGGAAGAGAATTTGAAACTGGTTAAAGATTTGTACAAAAACGATTTGAAAAACTACGAGGCAAAAACGGGAATAAAATTTGAACCTGCGGAGGGAAAAATTTATGACGTAGAAAAATTTCCTCTGAAATCAGAGTTTTATCTTGATAACAGTGCGTCTTATATTATAGTAAAAGAACATATAGACGGGAGCCTGAATCCTGCCGATGAAATATCTAAGATGATGAAGATAAGAAGAATTGACTGTCTTACCCTTCTGCCTTGTACTCTTGCGGTTTTATTTGTTCTCCTGAGTTTTATGTACGGTTTTAAAAACGCATTGAGAGTAAGTATTTCACCAGTTTTGGGAATTTTGTTTACGGTCGGGATTTTATCGCTGTTTGGCGAGAGTTTGAACCTTTTTCATATTCTCGGGTTATTCCTGATTGCCGGTTTCAGCCTTGATTATTCGATTTTCAGACTCAACTGCGGCGAAGGCTCAAAAGATGCTGTCTTTATGTCAGCAGCCTCTACCGCATTTTCGTTTATGCTCTTAGGCTTTACCGGATTTAAACTTGTAAGCTCAATCGGTATAACCCTTTTTATAGGTATTACAACTTCATATATTTTAAGCCTCTTTATGGTTAAAAATAAATAAATGTTTATGCTAGAATCATATTATGTCAAGATTTGAGCGTAATTTGAAATTGATCGGAGAGAAAAATGCCTAAAAATTGGTTCCAGTTATCAGAACAGGGAGCGGGCAAGAGACGGCTCATTCTGACTAAATATATATACGAACTTTTTGGAGAAATTCCTGTTAGGATTATTGCATTTTTTGTTACAACGGCAGTCTTTTTGACAGCAAAAGAAAGACGAAAAGCCTCAGAAAAGTTTTTTAAAATCTTAAACAAAAAATTTGTTTTGTTCCACTCATTTATTCAGTTTTTAAATTACGGAAATGCTCTTGTAGACAAATTCATTTCATTTATTGGCCGGCTCGACCCGAAAAGGTTTGAACTTATGGGGCCGGATGTCTATCACGGTGCTTTTTTTATAACAACTCATGTAGGAAATGTCGAAATTTTAAGAACGCTTTTTCAGGATGAAAATCTCAATCATCCCAAAAGAGTTAATGTGTTTTTACAAAGTTCTGCCTGCGAAAAATTTAATCATTTTTTAAATTCACTGGAATTGAAACTTGATATAGATGCTTTCCCTGTAGAAAAAGTGAGTGCCGAAACTTCAATTATGGTTGCAGACCGCCTTAAAGAAGGTGAAATCGTTTTTATGGCAGGTGATAGGGTTTCCTCCGAAAACACAAATAAAGTCTACGAAGCGGAATTTCTTAATCACAAGGTTGAATTTCCGGTAGGAACACTAAGATTTGCGCTTATGATGAAAGTTCCGGTATATTTTATTGTTTGCGCAAAAGAAGGTAAAAAATTTAAAGTTTATACCGAGCAATTTGTTTCGGATAAGGAAAAAAAGAACGAAGTTTTGCGGGATTTGCAAAATGCATACGTAAAATTTCTGGAAAAATTTACCCTCAAATATCCGCACCAATTCTATAATTTTTACGATTTATTCAAAGACTAGGCGGGAGTTTGAATAGAGCAATCCTGTTGACAAAATGTTAGGTTTAGTTTACAATATTTTCGGGTTAATTTGTTAGGATTACCAAACAATGGGAACAATAAAAGCATTCGCAAAGTTTCTTGATCAGCCGAGGCTGGTCGGGAATTTTTCCAGAACACTGCCGCCGCTTCTTGCTGCCGGTGCAGGGGCTATGGTTATAAACGATACTTATAACGCTCCGAAAGAAAAAAGAAAGAAGGTTTTTATCCGCAATGGTCTGACTATGTTTGGAGCTGTCGCATCTTCTCTTTACGCGCCGAAGATTACTTCCAGGATATTCCGTACCGCTCCGGATACTGTCACTATTAAAAAATTAGAGACGCATAATTCCAAGCTGGTTAATGACTTTCTTACAAAAAATAAAGTTAATTCCGAGACGGAGGAGCTTCTGCATAAGGTTAAATCAAAAGTTCTGAATGTTAATGAGGTTAAAAACCTTTCGGAAAATCTACACACAAAAGACGGGAGAGCTTTGTTTAATAACCTTATTCCGGAGCCTGAGAATATTTCTTCAAAAGAGATATTTTCGGAAATCGGGCGGCTGTCAGTGTTCGGATTAATTCCCGTACTCGGAGGGATAGCAGGCGGAATTCTCGGCGACAGATTTACTGACAGTGATTATAAGCGGAAAATTCCGGATAAAGTAAAAGAAGGGGCTTATCAGTATCTCGCAAATATCTTTTTGTGCAATGTAGGAGCAGGTGCAGCTCTCTGGATTCTTGAGAAAATGAATATAAAATCTAAGGCAGCGAGAGCATTGGGGATGGTTAGCGGAATTGTGCTGACAGGAGTTGTCGGCGGAAGCGCCATTGCTAATTTTATAGGTAAAAAGGTTATTAATAAGTGTTTTAAGGAGAATGATACAAAAGAGCGAAAACCGGAGGTGCTTGATATTTGTCTGCATACAGACGATATTGCAACGGTTGCGGTAATGTCAGGACTAAAATGGATTGAACCGGCGCTTCCCGCTCTTTATTCAATATCAGGATATCGGGCAGGTGTCGGTTATCGCGGGGGGTAAATATATTGGGCGGGTAGGAGATACTACAAATTTGGTGTCATAGCAGGGATAAATGTATCGGGTTGACAAAACTATTATTCCACATCCTGCGGGCTTGTTAAAAATCCCTGCTTAAACGGAACATCTTTATTTACAAAACCGGTGCGGACAATATTGCGGCCAAATTTTTTCTCCAGAATGTCAAGGCTTTTGCCGAGTTTTTCGTTTTGTTCTTTTTTCTCATTATCATTAAACAAAAGTAATTGCTCTTCCGTGTTTTCTCTGAAATCTTCAAGAACAATTCCGACACTTCTGTATAATTCACTGCTGCTAAACATTTTTTCAAGGAGCGGAAATGCCTCGCGCGAAATTTCAAACTCAAAATTTGTAGGAGTTTTTAACTGAATTTTCTCGTAAAGCGTTCTAAAATCTTTAGTTTTTAAAAGGACGCCTATAACTGCACATTTGCAGTCAATTTTTCTGAGCCTTGTGCAGCAGGAATGTATATGGATTGAAAGTTCGTTTTTCAAAAACTGTAAGTCTGAAGAAAATTCCGGAAATGACTTTGTGTCGCTGATTGATTTCGGGAGTTCTTCTTTGCTGCTTACGGGAGATACTATAATTCCGCTCAATTCCGCTTTTACACTTAATCCGTTTTTGCCGAATCTCTGTTTTATCCATTTTTCATCGCGATTGATATAATCAAGAGCCGTTCTTACTCCTAATCCTCTGAGTCTTACTCCCAATTTTCTTCCGATTCCCCATACTTCTTGAATGTCAGTATGTTCTAAAAGATGATTGATACTGTGTTTCCCGACAAGCGCAACACGTGTGGAAGTATTTTTTGCCTTATCAGAGGCTAATTTTGCAAGGGTTTTGGTTCGGCTCACTCCGATGGATACCGGAATATCAACTTCTTCCAGAATTCTTTTTTGCAAATCTCTTGCAAGCTGAAAATAATTTTTTTTATACAGTTTGGTCAAACCGGTAAAGTCAACGAAAGCTTCGTCTATGGAATAAATTTCTACATTCGGGCTGACTTCTTTTAAGATTGCCATTACCTGTTTGGAAATTTTTGTGTAATTATAATGATTTGCGCTTATATAAATACATTCCGGATACTTTTCAACAGCCTGAAACAGCGGAATCCCCATCGGAACACCGAGCATTTTTGCCTCTCTGGAGCGGGAAATTATGCAACCTCTTTCTCCGGAGACAACGGAAACAGGCAGCCCTTTCAGTTCGGGATTGAGTCTCCTCTCACACGATACGAAAAAGCTGTCACAATCTATTAATGCTATGTATTTCTGGCTATTCAAATTGATAGTTTACCTTCTTTTCTTTCCAGTCGTAAACCTTTTTCTCAGGCAGAATTTCCATCAACAATCCCTGCCTGTAGCGTGCAACATACCATTTGTGGAATCTTAATGCTCGCTTGATATCCGGAGTCTTGAATTTCTCAATCCTCTTTCCACCCTTGATTTCTACAAGTTTATATAACGCCTTAATTTCATTACCTGTATTTAAGTCAATCATAACTATAGTTTAGCATATTATCAAAATAAAAACTCCTGTTTTATAACAGGAGCTTGGTGCTTTTGGGAGAAAGAAATTTGAGAAAGATTAAAATCTTATCGGAATACCGACATTAAGATAAACTCCGTTTCCATAGCAAGGCGGCGGATAGTATCCGTACATTCCTACTCTATAATCGCAGTAAGGATAGCCCCAACAGCTGCGCCTGGCTAACACTCCGCCGATTATGGCGGAGCCTCGATGGTATCTGTGCGGCGGCGGAGGCGGTGGTGCTCCCCAGCCGGCAGGCGGTCTGTGTCCTCTGTGAATTCCAGGGCCGGCATGTAAAACCTGACCCGGCGGCGGCCCGCCCGGACCGCCGCCGGGAGCTGCACATACAGGAGATGTTATGCTAAAGATTGCTATTAAACTTAATAATGATAAAACCTTTTTCATACGCGACCCTCCGTTTCTTATTTATGTAACGATTTTATTTTTAATATGTTCAAAATTTTGCATATAATAATTTAAGTTCTATAATAAACGTATAAAGGAGTGAGACATGAAAAAAGAACTTATTTTTTTAGGACCTCCGGCATGCGGTAAAGGTACCCAGACTAATAAATTGTCAGAATATCTCGGGTTTCCTCACGTTGATACCGGTTCTCTTTTAAGAGCAGAGATAGCAAAAGAATCTGAGGAAGGTAAAGTTGCAAAGTCATTTATTGATAAAGGACAATTAGTGCCTGCTGAGCTTGTTGGTAAAATTATAGCCAAGAGACTTTCTGAAGAAGATTGTAAAAACGGATACGTTCTTGACGGTTATCCGAGAAGTTTGGAACAGGCAGAAATGCTGGAAGAAATTAATGCGGAAATTAACAAGGATGAAAAAGTTTCTTTCAAAGCAATCTATTTTGATATTGATACACAGATTCTTATTGACAGAATTGTGGCACGTCAATCCTGTCCTAAATGCGGCGAGATTTATAATAAAAAATTTAAGCCGTCCAAGGTGGAAAATATTTGCGATAAGTGCGGTACAGAGCTGAAAACCAGAGCTGATGATAATGAAGAAACCGCAAAAGCCCGTTTCGACACATACTATAGAGAAACAGCTCCATTGATTAAATTCTATGAAGATAAAGGCGTTTTATACAAAATAGATGCAAACGGTTCAATTGATGAAGTCTGGGAAAGACTTTTGAATGCGGTAAATCAATAGATTTGAAAAGGTGCGGATTTTGCTTTGCAAAATCCGCACCTTTTTTATATTTCTCCAACTAAATCATATTCGGTTGAACCGGTAATTTTTACCATTTCAATGTCACCGGGAACGACCATTTTATCTGTTTGAATATTTACTACTCCATCAATTTCAGGAGCGTCATACTGGGTTCTTGCAATAACTTCACCTTCGTCAGAGCTGCATTCTATTATGCAAGGAATTGTTTTGCCTACAAATTTTTTGTTACGCTCAATTGAAATTTCCTGCTGGATTTCCATAAGCTTTTTGTATCTCTGTTTTGCAATTTTAGCAGGTATGCGGTTCGGCATTTTATAAGACGGAGTTCCTTTTTCTCTTGAATAAGTAAATACACCCATTCTGTCAAATTTCATATCGCGGACAAAATTGCATAAATGTTCAAAATGCTCTTCCGTTTCTCCGGGATATCCCACGATAAACGCCGTTCTGATTGAAACGTCAGGAATTCTTTTTCTTATGTTTTCTATCATCGGGCGATAATCGAAAGACGGACGGTTCATCATTTTTAACATCTCAGGATGTGAATGCTGGAGCGGAATATCGACATATTTAACGACTTTATCCAACCTTGCTATTGTATCCAAAAGTTCGTCGCTCATTTGCGTCGGATAAGCATACATTACACGAATCCAGCCGAGCCCCTCGATGGCATTTAATTCTTCAAGAAGCTTTGCAAGCATTGGCTTTTTATAAATATCAATTCCGTAACCGGTTGTATCCTGTGCTACAAGGATAATTTCCGTAACTCCTTTTTTAACTAGTTTTTTCGCTTCTTCAACAATATCTTCAATCTTTCTTGAATGATAATTTCCTCTCAGATAAGGAATAACGCAGTAACCGCACCTGTAGTTGCAGCCGTCTGCAATTTTGATATAAGAGCTTGCACCCATTGTAATCTGCTGGCGCTCAATATTTTCGGGGTAAATATATTCAGGTTTTTCGCTTACTTCGCAAACGTACTCTTTATCAATCTTTTTTAAGATATCAATAATCTTTGTAAAATCCGTTGTTCCGATTACAGCTTTGATTTCAGGAATTTCTTCTTTTAATTCCTGCGGGTGTTTTTGTGACAGGCAGCCTGTTACGATAACATTTTTACCTTTGTCGATAAGTTCAAGAATTGAACGGATTGACTCTCTTTCCGCATCGCAAATAAATGAACAGGTGTTTACAATAACCGTATCTGTTTCATCTTCGTTCAGTGTAATTTCATACCCGTTTTGGGCTAAAAGTCCGAGAATTAATTCCGAATCAACTAAATTTTTTGCACATCCGTGACTTACGAGAGCTATCTTTTTCATAGTTTTATTTTAACATAAACTACTTTTTAAATATGAAAAATACGGCAAGGACAATAAAAATAAAACCTATTAAATAATTCCATTTGAATTGTTCTTTAAGATACAAAACAGAAAAGAAAGAAAATACCGTAAGTGTAATAACTTCCTGAATAGTTTTCAGCTGAACCGCGTTGTAGCAGTTATAACCGATTCTGTTTGCCGGAACCTGAAAACAGTATTCAAAAAAGGCAATCCCCCAGCTTGCAAGAATTACAATAACGAGCGGCAGGCTTCTGAATCTCAAATGTCCGTACCACGCAAATGTCATAAAAATATTTGATATTAATAATAAAATTATCGGTGCAACATGTCTGAACATAAATTAATTTTAGCACAAAATATAATTTAAAAAGTAGAAAATATATACATTTACCCCCCTTTGTGTTAGAATTTAAGCACTTATTTATAGGAAGGAGAAAGTATAAATGGCACAAAGAATTGGTATTGACGTAGGCGGAACCAATGTAAAAATCGCACTTGTAAGCGACAAAGGAAAAATTATTTATTCAAATTCAATCCCGACACGAGCTGAGATGGGATACGAATATACTATAAACAGCATGAAAGATGCAGTAAGAGACTTGCTTAAAGAAACAAAGATGAAAGCATCTGATATAGAAGGTATGGGCTTTGGTTTTCCGGGGCAAATTGATTGCAAGAAAGGTATTGTAAGATTAGCTCCTAATATTCCGGGCTGGGTTAATGTACCGATTGCGGAAATTATGGAAAAGGAATTTGGTATTCCGACCCGTGTTGATAATGACGTTAGAACTGCAACACTCGGCGAATTGAATTACGGTGCAGGTATAGGCTGCGAAAACTTAGTTTGTATAACAGTCGGAACAGGTATCGGCTCAGGGCTTGTTGTTAACGGTAAGCTTGTCCGCGGTGCAAATAATGCTGCAGGTGAAATCGGACATATTAAACTTAATATGCAGGGCGGACCTCTCTGCGGATGCGGCGACAGAGGCTGTTTGGAAGCTTACGCTTCAGGCCCGAGCATTGTTGCTATGGCAGAAGAATACATAAGAGGCGGTAAATCCACAAAATACAGAGAACTCGCAAACCCTGATATTACACCGTACATTGTAGCGGTTGCCGCAAAAGAAGGCGATCCTGTTGCGAGACAAATTTTCAGAATTATGGGTGAATACATCGGTATGGGATTAACAAGCGTTGTTAACCTTCTTAACCCTGAAAAAATTATAATCGGCGGCGGTGTCGCAGATGCGGGAGATATTCTGCTTGACCCGATAAGAGAAACAATTGCAAAACGCGCTATGACGATACAAAGAGAAGTCGAAGTTGTTCCGGCGCAATTGGGAAACACGGCAGGCGTAATCGGCGCAAGCTTGTTGATTAAATCTTAGTTATTTTAAATTAAGTTTAATAAAGGCGCGGCGGAGAATCCGCCGCGCCTTTATTTATGTTATATTTTTATTATGTTTTATTTTGATGAAATTAACGGGAAGAGAGTTTTAAAGAGTTCATTTTTAAGCAATGCTTTTTTTACAACAAGAGGGTTTAATCCCGGGGACATTCCTGAAAATGGCGGAAGGGTTATAAGACCGGAGCAGACCCATAGCGACCATGTGGAATTTGTGGATGAAAGGCTTGAATATCCGGATACGGACGGGTTAATTTTGACAAACACAAATGACACGATTTATTTGAGATTTGCAGATTGTACGCCTTTAATTTTTTATGATAAAAAACAAAATATCGGAGCTGTTTCACACGCCGGCTGGAGAGGAACGGCCGCTTCAATCGGGGTTAAAACTATACGGAAAATGAAATCAAATCCTCAGGATATTATTGCTGTTATAGGGCCGGCTATTTCAATTTGCTGTTATGAAGTTTCGGAAGAAGTCAGGGATAAATTATTAGAAACCGTAAAAGATTCTTCCGGCTTGTATGAAAACAGAAATGTCGACCTCAAGAAAATTAATTCACGCCAGCTTGAGGAGATAGGGGTAAAAAATATTGATATTTGCCCGTACTGCACAAGCTGCAATAATGATTTATTTTATTCTTACAGAAAAGAAAAAGGTACAGCAAACCGGCATTATGCTGTTTTGCGGCTTGGTTCAGTGATTTGAGCCTTTTGAGCGGCAGCTGCTTTACGTTTTTTATCAAGTGTGTTGGTTATGTAAATATTCAGGTTAGGAATACCGAGTCCGAGTACAAGTCCTGAGAATACATAACCTGCAACCTGAGCGGCATTAAGAGCACGCAGGCGTTTTTTGGTAAGTTTTTTAACCTGTGGTTCAAGAGTTTCAACATCTTTTAACATTTCTTTGAAAGATTTCGCAACTGTGTTGCCGCCAATTTGTTTAGTTGTAGTTTTGCCGTTCTGCGCAAGAGTTTCTATCAGAATTTCATCTCTTGTTTTTAATGAAGCATTAAATGTCCGTTTAAACGGATTAGCATTCTCAAGTCCGCGCTTGTAATTCATAACCGTTTTATCCAGACCGTCTGCAACAAGTTTGTTAACGATATCACCGAGAACAAGCCAGCTTAAGTATCCGAGTGTATCTTTTGTCAGAACTTCTCTGAGTTCGTCTTTGTCTCTTGCAGAGAAAATTCTTGAAATAATTGTAACACCATACACACCTTTTAACTGGTTAATTGTAGGCATTTTACCGGTGAAAGACATTTTATCCATAAATGTTCCCGGAGATTTAATAAATTTTAAAGGAGACATATTGAGTGTTGCAAGAATCATACTGAAAAATGCTGCACTGCTTAATACTTTAAGTCCTTTGAATCCGTTTGAATTATCTTTAGAACGTCCTTCTACACCGACAAAGCCGTCAGTTCCTGTCTTAAGTTTTGTAAGGTACATGTTAATCGGCTGAACAGAGAGACCGACTGCGGAAGCTATTGCAAAACCTGCTCCGGCACGGGATTTCATAAATTTCTGAACACCTTTTACAAATGTATTATTCTTAACAGGTGCACCGGTTTCAATTTGTTGTTTGAATGCATTTTTAACTTTGTCGTGATTAAATGAATCTGAAACAATATAAATATCGTTAAGCAGAGATTTTAAGCTGGTTTCACTCTTAATCTTTTTATCGGCAGATTCTAAAATATATCTTGATTGAGCACCGGTGTCTTCGGTGATTTTATTTATAATTACGCTTCTTGAACCGGCTGTTTTATCTTTTGTCCAGTTATGGAAATCAAGAGTTTTGTCATTTAAAGCTTTATCAAAAAATTCTGCGGCTTCGTCAATCGTTTTTTGTGAAAGTTTAACAAATCCTTCTGAGTCGGAGCGTGCTGAAGTCGGATTGTAAGCTTTAACGTCAGATAGAGTCTTTTTAATATAATCAATTTGTGTCTGATTATTTTTAATTTGTTCGGATTTATTTTCAGCTAATATATTTAAAGTTTCAGGAGCTGTAAATAATTTATTTACATTAAGTCCGTATTTTTTGTTCAATCCGCAAGCAATCATGGCACCGGATGCAGCCCCGAATAAACCGATGCAGGAATCGTTAACCGTGCCCATGATTTCACGTCTGAACGTCTCAAGACCGGCTGCAGGACCGCGCTTGATAGTATCACTTGCGGTTCTCGGAGTTACCATAAAACAAAAGTCTACACCGTTTGCGCCGATTGCCTGATTTGTTGCAAGGTAACGTAAGCCGCTGTCTACTGCGCCTTTGAATTGTGGTTGTTGGTTTGTTGTTTGTTGTGGAGTTAATTGTACTTTCATATTTACCTTAACGCTTATCAGCCCTGAAACCTGCTGTCAGTTTACGATATTGAATATCAAGAGGAGTGACGGGTTCCGGCTTTTCATCTTTATTTTCGACTTGTGTTTTTTCTTTTTCCTGAGCAAGTTTTAATGCCTGCTCGTGCTTTTTCTTTGTTTTATGTCTGGTATAAATAGGAACTAAAATCCCTAACAAAGCTAATGATACACCAATATTAGTTGCCTGACAAGCTGAACGTAAATTAACTGCATGTTTCAATTCTTTTTCAATTATTTTAAGCTGTTCCGTGTCAGGAGTTTTTCCTTGCTTTTTCAACATTTCTGCGGTTTTACTTACTACTTCATCAGAAGATTTAACTTTTACATCTTTAACCCAGTGCCAGAATCTTTCAAATATATTAGCATCAGACTTAAGCGGTTTTGTATCATTTAATAATTTAACGCCTTTTGTTTTTTCGATTAATGTTGCAGCGCCTTTGTCTGCGTAATCTCCGAGGAAATATAATCCGGAGAATGTTGCTATATCACGTACGGTAGATTCTGCCAGTTCATTCTTGTCGTCGGCAGCAGCCATACGGGAGGCAAAAGTTGCGGTAGAAATTATTCTTGCCTGATCCATTGTCGGGAACATACCTTTGAATTCAAGCATTCCGAGTGTTGGTTTTTTCATCATTGAAAGCAAAGATACACCAATCATTGAAGAGATTGAGATTAATTTCTGCTGCAGCAAACCTTCTTTGGCCTTAGGGTTTTCTTCTATAGTGCTTTTACCTTTGCCAAAGTCATCATAAATCGGTGCACCCTTAACTCCGGAAACCTTTCCCGTTATCCAGCGGTTAATATACTGCATAGAGATAGCAAGCGGCAGAATAACCGCAAGTCCGAGACCGCTTTTTGCTCTGACAAGGTTTTTGCTTTTTCTGGCAAAATCTTCTATCGTACCCTGACTTCTTGATTGAAAACCTTTAAAGAATTTGACGGAGTCAACGAGCATCCCGTTTACGGAGGAGGCTTTTACCTCATTTTTTATGCCTGCGATTTTAACATTTTCTGCAACATGTGTCTTATCTACAATTTCTGCAGAAATCTTTTTAATTTCTTTTCCTAATTCTTTATTAGATTTGTTAGAACGTGAAAGCTCTGCCAGCCTGTCGGCATATTTATCCAGTTCTTCTGCTGACAAAGCATCTTTAAATACAATTTTTTCTTTGCCTTCAAAACCTTCAATATCACCTAAAATATTTCTCAGGGCTTCTTTAACTTTGTCCTGAGAGCCTGATTTAATGTAATATTCTTTTGCCTCATCTATTAACGAGCTGTCAGCCCAGCATTCAGACATATCAATCTTTTTGCCGAGGCTGCCCATTGTAGAGCCATTCAGCATTTTAGCAAACCCGAGAGTAATAATACTCGGAATAAGACAGTTTACAACAAGTCCTGAGGATTCTCTTCTAAAGGCTTCAAACCCTGCAAACCAGTTAGTCATAGATTCTACAATAGTTCTTGGAAGTATGGCAGAAAGCATATCAACAACCGCAACATTAACCATAGGCATTTTTTCGCAAGCCTGAATGCCTTGCAGCAAAAGATTCCCTGCCCCCTTAAAGTTCGGAGAAGTCTGCTGTTCTCCATTCTTATTTTTTCGGGCTTGAATGCTATTTATTTTTCCGGTTGTGTCTACGCTAATTTTTTCTATCATACACATATACTTTCCGGGGGTAAATAATTCCTGAAGCAATACCTGATGATACTACGATTTCGGCTATCAAGTAATTGGGATATTACCTCCGTACTACACTTGCCCCTAAGTCGATTATATCAACTTAATATTTATTTAAAAGCCGGACAAAATAAAAATTGCTATAATACCGGTAATTGTAAAGGAAATGTAAAGATAAATTTTTGAATATTTTTTTCGTATAAAGAAACTATTGTGAAATTCTTTTAAAACTAGTTAATTATTTATTTTCAGATAAAGAATATTAGTCTCAAAAAGCGTATGTTTGTAGAGAAAACAATTGTAAATTTTTGTAACAATTTTTTGACACATGGTATAATAATTAATATTCAGAGAGGAGCTGTAAAATGAAAATACTTATATCAAACGATGATGGGATTTTGGCAAACGGGATAAGAGCTTTAATAGAGGCGCTTACACCATGTCACGATGTTTATGTTGTAGCTCCCGACAGAGAAAGAAGTGCTGCGGGGCATTCTCTTACTCTTCATACACCTTTGAGGGTTGAGGAAGTTGACGCCAAATACGGTTCAAAACGCTGCTGGATGACAACCGGAACTCCGGGTGACTGCGTGAAACTTGCAATAAACGCTATTCTTGATAAGGAAGAATTGCCTGATTTAGTTATTTCAGGAATCAATCACGGGCCGAATCTCGGCGCGGATATTTTGTATTCCGGAACCGTAAGCTGTGCTATGGAAGGCGCAATGATGGGCTATCCGAGCATTGCAACTTCTCTTGCAAGTCTCAGAAACGAATACGAAGATTTTCATTTTGCGGCATCTTTTATTGCGGAATTATTAAACAAACTTGACACATACATTATTCCGCCAAAAACTATTTTGAATATTAATATTCCGGGACTTGAAAAAGATGATATTGCAGGAATTGCAATTACAGAGCTAGGGAGCAGAATGTTTACCGACGCTTATGAAAGAAGAGTTGATCCGAGAGGAAAAGTCTACTACTGGATGGCAGGAGAATTAATCAATGAGCCGGAAGATGCCTCAACCGATATTGCAGCAGTCAGAAATAACAAAATATCAATAACTCCAGTAACGTACGAAATGACAAGAGTAAATATCATTAACGACCTTGCAGAGCGTCTCTGTACTGAAAATGTCTGCAACTGGTTTTGATATACAAAATATACTTGCATTGATATACACTTTGTGATACGATTCTCATGCTAAATTATGTGTGTATAAAAGGAGTTATATTATGAGGATCCGGAAAATTGACAACAGCCCTGCATTTGCCCGTAAACCAAATCAGAAAGAAATGCAAGTTTATACTTCATCTGTAAATGAGGGTTTAAAACTTTTGGGAAAACAGGTGGATGTAATTTTGCATAACGCTTCCGCACCTGCCGTAAAATCGGAAAATACAGGCATTGGCTCCTTATTTTCAAGAACAACAGTTACAAAGTTATTTCCGTTTTTGAAAGCTCACGGAATTACCGGTATTCAACAGGAACCGAACGGTTTAAGAAAAGTTCTTGACAATTCTCCTTATGCGCCGGAATCTAATGCTAAAAATATTTTTATGATTCCGCTGGAAAAACTGACAACGGAAGAGTACGGAAAAATCTTATCAAAAGAAACTTTCGATAAGATTGTAAAAAATAATCCTGATAAAGAAATGGTTGATTACCCGTACATTCGCCGCTCTTACGACATGGCATTAAGAGAAGCATTTAATAACGGCAAAAATTCAGCAGAATTTTTGGAGTTTAAAGCCGCAAGAGAAGCTGATTATGAGGAAAGTGCAATTTACAGAGTTCTGTCTAAAATTCATGGCAATGATGACAGGGCAGTTTGGGGAAACAGAGACTCTTATACTGATGAAGAGATGGCAAAAATTTCCGGTGCAGGTTGGTTTGGAAACTGGGATAAAGTAGACAAAGATTTATTTGTAAACAGAAATTCTGAAGCTTCTAAAGCAAGAATTGCTGAAATTAAAGAAAAATATAAAGATGATTATGATTACTTTTTATTTCAACAAATGATTCTGGAAAAAGAGAATGAAAAGTCTAACCAGCTTGCAAAAGAAACCGGAATTAAAATTATCGGGGATTCGCCGGTTGCACCTTCGGAGGTAGAAACGTGGGTGAATAAAAATCTGTTTCTCAAAGGCATGGCAATCGGATGCCCGCCGGATTATTTTTCTAAAACAGGCCAGAGATGGGGATTTAAGTATTATGATCCTGAAAAGATTTTTAACAAAGACGGTTCGCTCGGTGAAGCCGGTAAAGCTTTGCAAAAGAAGTATGAAGAATATTTTGCAAGTTTTCCGGGCGGAATAAGGCTTGACCACGTGATTGGCTTAATTGATCCGTTTATTTATACATTGAACAGTAAAAACATGACATCATCAAATTCCGGCAGAATTTATTCAATATTTTCCGGAAAATATCAGAAAAAGAATGATGACGAATACGCAAATTTATTCACAAAAATTATCATACCTGCAGCAGAAAAATACGGCTTAAATAAGTCAGATATTATATGTGAAGATCTTGGCGACAAAACTGCTCCGGTCAAACGTGTTATGAAAAAACTTAATCTTCAGGGAATATCAATGACGCAGTTTGATGACAGAGGCGGTAAAGCGCCCGCAAATAACGTAATTATGATAGGTTCGCATGACAATAATTCATTCCTGGAATTTATTGAAGATTTGTTTAATTACAAAAATAAAAATGATTCAAGAGAGACAGGTCGCTTTATGAAAAAAACAAACCATCTTGCAGAAGACACTGCACCCTTAGGAGCGACAAAAGAAGAAATTAAACAATATTCTAAAGAATTGCGCAGAGATAAAAAGAAATTTTTAGCAGCAAGCTTTGCCGAACTTTTTGCAAGTCCTGCTAAAAGAATCCAAATTTTCTTCTCAGATTTCTGGGGACTTGGTAAAACATACAACCGTCCGGGAACAACTCAGGGTAATTGGGCTTTAAGACTTGGCGAAAATTTTGAAGAGGATTATTACAAAGCTGCTGCCGAAGGAAAAGCTCCGAATCTGGCAGGTGCAATTGCTGCGGCTCTGCGACACAGAGGACTGGATAAAGGCAATGAAGAGCTTATGAAAAATTTGGATAATTCGGCGAAAATTATAAGTGAGAAATAAAAAATAATCCCTCTTTTTGAGGGATTATTTTTTTTATACATTGAATAATTCTGCTTCAAAAACATATTCCGCAGGACCTGTTAAGAACACATCTTTTGCGGTTCGGATTTTGTTTCCGTCCCAATCGATTCTGACAGTGCCTCCGGGAAGTTCAACATCTACCGAGTTATTCAGACAGCCCTTCAGTATTCCCGCAACAACACTTGCGCAAGCTCCTGTTCCGCAGGCAAGAGTGATTCCGCAGCCGCGCTCCCAGACGCATAATTTTATTTTATCAGGGGACAGTATTTTTACGAATTCTACATTTGTTTTTTCAGGAAATTCTGCGGAAGTTTCAATAATCGGGCCGTATTCTTTTGCAAGTTTCATCATGTCTTCCTGAGGCGATACGAAAATTACAAAATGCGGGTTGCCCATTGAAATTGCACACCCTTCAAAAACAATATTTTTAACAGCTATCTTATAATTCATGTTGTCATTAGGAACAAATGGAATGAATTCAGGCACCAAAACAGGCTTGGACATGTTTACTCTGACTTCACCGTTTTCTTGAATTGCAGGCGAAATGATTCCCGCATAAGTTTGGACGGAGAATTCTTTTTTCGAAACAAGTCCTTTGTCATATACGTATTTAGCGAAACATCTCATTCCGTTGCCGCACATTTGCGCGGTTGAACCGTCAGAGTTAAAGAAGTACCAGCCGATGTCAGCCATTTCTTCGTTTGTATTGGGAATAATAAGTCCGTCGGCTCCGATTCCGAAATGTCTGTCGCAAAGCTTTTTTGCGGTATCAGACATCGATAAATTAAATTCCAGAAAACTTTCATAGTCCAGAATAACAAAATCGTTTCCGCAGCCCTGCATTTTCGTAACTTTTATTCCCATATTTATTTATCCTTTTTATAGTACAATTATAGTATATAAGGGAATTTGAATTATGGCAATAATAAAAGTACAAAAAGGAACTAAGGATATATTACCTTCCGAGATGCCTGTATGGCATTTTATGGAGGAAAAAGCGAATGAAGTTTTTTCAAAATACGGTGCGAAAGAAATAAGAACACCTATATTTGAAGCTACCGAACTTTTTGCAAGAGGTGTCGGTGATACAACGGATATTGTAAATAAAGAAATGTATACTTTTGAAAAAAGCGAACGTTCTCTTACGCTCAGACCGGAAAATACGGCAGGTGTAGTAAGAGCTTTTATCGAAAACGGTATGCACAGATTATCCGCTCCGGTAAAATTATGGTATAAAGGCCCTATGTTCCGGTACGAACGCCCGCAGGCAGGCAGGCAGAGGCAGTTTCATCAGGTAGGTGTAGAGGTTTTTGGCATAAAACAGCCGTCTGCGGATGCGGAAGTTATATTGATGGCGGTAAATTATCTGAAAGCTCTCGGTTTAAATGATTTATCCGTAGAACTGAATTCTCTGGGGTGTCCTGAGTGCAGAGAAAATTTCAAGACTAAATTAAAAGCGGTTATTAAGCAGTATTTGAACGAGCTTTGCCCTGACTGTCAGTCCAGATATGAAAAAAATCCTCTGAGACTTTTGGATTGCAAAGTTGAAGAGTGCAAGGCAATTTATGCAAAACCGGAAATTCAGGAAGTAATTCAATCTGATTTTATTTGTGAAGATTGTGCAAACCATTTTAATGAGTTAAAGAGTTATCTTAACACTCTCGGTATAAAATATGAAATCAACAAGCTTCTTGTAAGAGGTTTGGATTACTATAACAGAACGGTTTTTGAGATTAAATCAAACAACCTCGGCTCTCAAAATGCGGTTTGCGGCGGCGGAAGATATGACAGTCTGGTTAAAAACCTCGGCGGGGAAGATATTCCGGCTATAGGTTTTGCTATGGGCATGGAAAGACTTGCCTCACTTATCGGAAATAAGGAAGAAATTAAGACAAAAGCCTTTGTTGTATCAAATAACATGGAAGAAGCCTTAAAGTTAACGGAAGAATTACGTCAAAAAGGTTACAGCTGCGAGTTTGATTTAACAAACAAAAAGTTTGTTAAGCAGCTGGAAAAAGCTTCAAAAGTGGCTAAGTATGCGTTAATTCTCGGGGAAGACGAGCTTAAAGCCGGAGAAGTTACGGTTAAAAACCTTGATACTTCCGAGCAAAAAACAGTAAAAAGAGAAGAAATTGAATTAATTTAATATAAGAAGCATGGCTAAAATTAAATTATTACAAACTTTAAAGGCGTTCTTTTATCCTGAAACGCCTTTATTTGCGCTATAAACGGGGGTAAAAGCCACAACCCAGATATTGAGAGTATTTTCAAGAAAAAAAGCTTGCATTCTTTTATGGAGTCTGTATAATAGAATTTGTAAATAGAAGAAAGGAGTTTTATAATGAACAAAGAAGAATTAGTACAAGAAATTTCTAAGAAATCAAAAGTTACTCAAAAAGAAGCTAACGAAGTATTATCAGCTTTAATTGAAACTGTACAAAAAACAGTTTCTAAAGGTAAAAAAGTTACTTTAGTTGGTTTTGGTACTTTTGAACCACGCAAGAGAGCTGCAAGAAACGGCAGAAACCCTCAAACTGGTAAGGAAATCAAAATCCCTGCTAAGACAGTTCCTGTATTCTCTGCTGGTAAGAAATTCAAAGAAGTTGTTAACGGCAAGTAATTAACGACTGTATAAGTTTTTTAGGGCGCGGACTGAATTTTAGTCCGCGCCCTTTAATATATCTTCACATCTTATTGTATGTTTTTATATTATTGAGTATTATTATAAAATAACCCAATAAAGGAAGTTTTATGTCACAAAGCAATTTGCCGCGGCAAATAACCGTAGCGGAGATGGCTCCTCACGTTCACAGTTTTGCGCCCGGTGAAAATAAGGTTAATAAAATATCGGCATGGCTGATATCATGGATAGAAAAGTCGTTGAAAAAGGGAAGTATCAAGGATTATGATTTGCTGCCTTCTAAAGGGGAGCTGGCTTTTCATACAGGGGTAAGCAAGGGAACTATTCAAAGTGTTTTTAGATTTGTTGAGGACTACGGGTTATTGGAGTCAAAGCAGAAGGTCGGCACTTATATAAAATGCGGTAGCGGAAAAAGCTCAACGGAAAAACTGACTTCAAAGCGGGAATTTGCTGCGGAAGCGATAAAAAAATATTTACGAGAAAACGGATTCCAAGAGGGTGATTGCTTGATTTCTATCCGAAAACTCAGTGCTTATACAGGAATTTCTGCAGCAACAATACGTATTGCGATAGGAAGTCTGGTTTCGGAAAACATTGTCAGAAAAGAAAACAATGTTTTTGTTATTAACAGCATGGATTTTAGGCTGGAAAATATTCAGGTGCAGACGCTTGTGGAAAAAATAGCCGAAAATATGAAGTCATATATTACACAAAATTATCATGCGGGGGAAAAACTTCCTGCAAATATGGAATTGGCACAGAAGTTTAATGTAAGTATAAAAACAATTCATGATGCAATTAAGCTTTTGTCAAAAGAGGGGATTTTATATACAAGGCGCGGGCAGTACGGAACAGTGGTTGTTAATAATATAGAAAAAAACATGCAGTATTATTATGAAAGAATAGAATTGAAGCTGCGCAATTATATTATGGAAAATTGTGAAATAGGTTCACGGCTTCCGGCGATAGCCGAACTTGCAAAGCGGTATCAGGTTAGTGCCAAGACTGTTAAGAAAGCTCTGGACAATCTTGCAGAGGAGGGATATATTACATTTTCCCGCGGACGTTACGGCGGTACTTTTGTGACGGATATTCCGCAGGGTAATGAGGGATATAAGTGGCTTGCAATAAGCAGGGAATACGTCTCCGATTCCGAAAATTAGCATGATACTTGAAAATTGATTTTAAAATGATATTATAAATATTAGTAAAGAATTGAAAGGAGATAAAACCATCGCAAACGAAGAAAGAAGCCAGGTTAAAGGCAAGGACAAACCACTGATAAATGAAAAAATCAGAGCAAGAGAAGTTAGATTAATTGATGAAAACGGAAATAATCACGGAATTGTTCCAACAGCACAAGCATTAAAAATGGCCGAAGAGGCGGATTTGGATTTAGTTGTAATCAGTCCGAATCAAGCACCGCCTGTAGCAAAGATTTTAAACTACGGAAAATACAAATACGAGTTGGAGAAGAAAGCAAAAGAAGCTAAGAAAAAACAACACGTAATTGATATAAAAGAAGTTAAAGTTCGCTATAAAATTGATACTCATGATTATGAAGTAAGATTAAAGAGTATAAGAAAGTTTATTTCTCAAGGCAACAAGGTTAAAATAGTTGTCATGTTAAGAGGACGTGAGATGCAGCATTCTGCATTAGCAGTAGAGCTGGCAAACAGATTCATTGCCGATCTGGCTAATGATCCTGTAACAGTAGAGAAAAAGCCTATGGTAGAAGGCAGAAATGTTACTGTTTGGCTTGCGCCGCAAAACTAATCAGCTGATAGAGCAACAGTTTGTAAAAAGGGCTTGATTAATAATATTTAGCAAGTAGAATAAATTATATAAAATATGCCGCAATAGCTCAGTTGGTAGAGCAAGGGACTGAAAATCCCTGTGTCCTTGGTTCAATTCCGAGTTGCGGCATATTTTTTTGTCAATAATAGCAAAAAATAAATTTTGGGGTTTTATTTAAAGTATGCAAATTACATTTAATCCAGCTTATTCTTATAAACCCGGATTTACTTCAAATACAAGAACCGTCAGAAACAAAAGCGGGCAGCTTTTATATAGAAACACTACTAATTTTTTCAGGTCTGATTTAATATGGTTTGACAGACATTGCAGGAATTTAATTTTTTTGAACTAATAGGGGTGTGTTTCAAATATATCTTGATTTTTTTAGTCGGAATTTGCTAAAAATAAAATTCCTGAACTGGCAAAAAAGTCCGATTACTGTCCGTCAATGTCTAAAACAAGTGTAAAGAAACAGGACAGTACAGAAAAGTGGAACCTGCCTTAAAGTCGCTGTTGGTAAATAATTTTAAATAAATTTAGGGTTTCAGAAAAGTCCAAAATGTCTGATTACTGTCCTTTATATGTCTAAAAATACCGAAAAAATTTAATAGACATGCCCCAAAGGGTTATTTCCGTAAGAGAAAAGATAAGGACAGTGATAAGACATTCATTGTCAAAAATTTAACAGAAGTTCCAGAAAAAAATTTTTCTGTTCATAAACGGAACCTTAACGGAACTTTATTCGGAACCAAACGGAACATTAGTTTTAGTATGTTTAATGTATAATGAAGTTCAAAGGAAAATAAAGCTGATGAATAATGAAATAATACTTGATACAAAGCTTATTGGTGATATAAAAGGAAACTTCTTTGTTCCTTCTTATCAAAGAGGTTATCGTTGGGGAAAGTCAGAAGTTACACGTCTTTTAGAAGATTTATGTTCTACCGATGGGAAAAGAAATTACTGTCTTCAACCTATTGTTGTAAGAGCAAATGGTGATAAATATGAACTGATAGATGGCCAACAAAGATTAACTACAATATATTTAATTTATAGGTACATGAACGAAGTAAGTTTTGGATTTATTGATGAACCACGTTTTACACTTTCTTATAAAACTAGAGAAAAATCAGAAAAATTTCTAAAAACAATAGATGAATCGTGCAAGGATGACAATATTGACTTTTGGCATATTTGTTCTGCCTATCAAAGTATTAAAGAATGGTTTGACAAAAAGGATAAAAAATCAACTATAACAAATATAAATAAATATTTTGATGAAATCGTCAAAGTTATATGGTATGAAGTCAGTGAGTCAGAAGATGCTATAAATTTATTCACAAGGCTTAATATTGGTAAAATCCCGCTTACTAGTGCTGAGCTCGTAAAAGCAATGTTTTTAAGTAGGAGTAAAGAAACAAATCTTGGAAAGAAAAAACAAGAAGAAATTTCTTTGCAATGGGATTATATCGAAAAAGAACTTCACAATGATCATTTATGGTATTTTTTAACAAACAAAACAAAAATAAAATATCAGACAAGAATAGATCTAATTCTTGATCTCATCTCTGCAAAACCTATTGATAATCGTGAAAAATACTACACTTTTTTTAAATTTGATGAAATGAGCAAAATCGACTCATTGGATAGTATATGGGAGAATATTCAACAAACATTTCTTATATTAAAAGATTGGTACGAAAACCATGAATTATACCATAAGATAGGCTATTTAATTGCATCAGAGACACTAACATTGGGAGAAATTTTTGATATTTCAAAAAATAAAACAAAAAATAAATTTAGGGAAGTTATTGATGAAAAAATAAAAAATAGTATAAAAATCAATGAAAATTATTCCGAATTAAGTTACGAAAAAGAAACAGATAGAAATAGAATATCTACCTTATTGTTACTTTTTAATATTGAATCCGTTCGTCAAAATGGTGAAGAAACTCAATGGTTTCCTTTTGATAAATACAAATATAGTAAGGATGAAAAAGTTTTATGGAGTCTTGAACATATTCATGCACAACATTCTGAGGGGATGAAAACTCAAGAAACTTGGAAAACATGGCTTACACTTCATCTTCCTTCTATCCAAGTCGTTAAAAAAGAGTCAAACGAACTTATAGATAAGATAAAATCTGCAATAAAAAAAGAAAAATTAGAAAGAACAGAATTTGAAGCAATTCAAAAAGATATCATTAATATACTTTCAGTAGAAGGAAATATTGAATATCTACATTCAATATCTAACTTAGCAATACTTAATTGTGGTGATAATGCAGCATTGAACAATTCAACTTTTGATGTTAAAAGAAATGCAATTATAGAGATGGATAAAGGAGGAAAATATATACCATTTTGTACTAAAATGGTCTTTTTAAAATATTACACACCTTCGTCAGATAATCAATTACATTTTTGGGGACATTCTGACAGAGTGGCATATATCAAAGCAATAAATGAGATTTTATACTATAAATCTCATTATCTTGATGAACCTATATACCTTGAAGGGGAGGAAAATTAAGTGGAAGCTAAACTTTATTCTTTTATTGACATTTTCAATAGTGAATTTAATACCGATCAAGAAATTGTAAGACTTGAGCAAATTACAATACCAATCATACAAAGAGATTACGCCCAAGGAAGAAATGATCCAAGCATAGAACGTATAAGAGATCGTTTTCTTAATTCTTTGTATGCTGCTGTTACCAAAAAGCCTATAATTCTTGATTTTATATATGGTGATATTGATAAGTTTGGTAATATGACACCGTTAGATGGTCAACAACGACTTACAACCTTATTTTTACTTTATTGGTATGCTGCAAAAAAAGAAAATATTTCAGAAAACGAATATAGTTTTCTGAATAAATTCAGTTATGATACAAGATATAGTGCTCGAACTTTTTGTAAATATCTTGTAAAATTTTGTCCATCTTTTGAGGACGCTCTTTCTAATGAAATTATCGATCAGGAATGGTTCCCACTGGATTGGAAAAAAGACTCTACAATTAGTTCAATGCTTGTAATGCTTGATGCTATAGATGAAAAATTTAAAGATGTAGAAAAACTGTGGCAAAAATTAAAAAATAAATCTATTATGTTTTATTTTTTGCCAATCAAAGATATGGGACTTACAGATGAACTTTATATAAAAATGAATTCTCGTGGCAAACCTCTAACTATCTTTGAGCATTTTAAAGCCGAATTAGAACGTAATATTCGTATAATAGATGAGAACCTTGCAGACAATATAATTTATAAAATTGACCAAGATTGGACTAATTTATTGTGGCGATATAGAAATAGTCATATTGGCTCTGAAGACGATAATATCATTGATGATGAATTTCTTCGTTATTTTAAATTTATATGTGATATAATCTGTTATAAAAATAAGGAAAATCCAAAAGAAAATAAAGATGAATTTGATTTACTACAGAAATATTTTTCTCCCGACAATCCAGATGTATTAAAAAATCTTTCTACAATGGAAGCATTTTTTGATTGTTGGTGTAATCTTTCAGGATATAATACTCCTTTTGATTTTTTTAAATCGTTTATGTCATATAAACATGAATTTAATAAAATTATAGTAGAATCTCGTTTTAACATTGATATCCTTGGAGATTGTCTTCATACATATTCTGATAGAAATGGTCGTATAAGATTATTTCCATTGAATAGAATGGTGTTATTATATGCAATCATATTTTATCTTAACAATCATGATAGAATAACAGAAAATGATTTCAAACGAAGGATTAGAATAATTAATAACTTAATTCAGAATTCGGAAGATGAAATAAGTGATAGGGCGGATAAAAATCGTATTCCCGCTATTTTGGATGAAGTAGATTACATTCTCATGACAGGAGAGATCAACGATAATATCAGTAGCAACTTTAATATTAATCAATTAGAAGAAGAAAAAGAAAAAATTGCTTTTCTAAAGGAAAAACCACATTTAATAGAGACATTATTTAGACTTGAAGATCACAGTATGTTATTTGGACAAATTAGCATTTTAGGGTTAGATAATTTAACATATGCTGAGAGATTTGAATCATTATTCAAGTGTAATTGGGATAAAATAGATTGTGCTCTGATGGCAATAGGTGATTATGGGCAAATGGAACAAAATAGGTGGCGCTATCAATATGCTTCTAGCGCTATTAAACAAGCTTGGATAAAGCTTTTTCATAAAAGTTCCAATTTTGGCTTTGATAAAACTAGAAATATTCTTGTCAAATTGTTGTCTATGCACAAAGAATTTAATGATGAAATCTTAGATAAAATAGCTAAAAATTACACGGATGAATGTTTACGTAACAAAATTTTTCCATTTAGATACTATTATATATGTTATCCCGAATATCGTCCTGGTTCTTATGGAAAATTAAGTAATGGTTCTGCTAAGGATGAACCTTATATGTTTGCAGTACTACAAACAAAGGCACAATGGTCGAAAAATGCTTATATTCCTTTTTTAAAGGCTGCTGATGCTGAAAATCTTTCTGTCGATTATATGGGACAACGTCTTATATATGATAATGAGCAAATTATTTGTAAAAACGATTCATATATATGCCTAAAGAATAATAATATAGTTTACACAATAAAAATCAATCAAAATGAAAATGGTTTTGATATTGAAGATCGCATCTTAAAATTGAAAGAATATATTAGGACTCTTCCTAAATGTAATTAACATAAAAGATATATTATATTTTTATTTTTCACCCTCAACAAATTCTTTAATAACCTTGTATACATATCTTGTAGTGGTTTCGCAAGCTAACACAAGTTTATTAATTGTATATTTAGTTCCATCAAAATTATCTATAATATATTGTTTTTTGTATTTCTGATTACAATGAGCATGGATTGAAAACTTTTGCCCTGCAGCATTGAACATTAATTTTTTAGTTGCTTCCAAGCCAATAATAGAACATAAAAACTTTAAATCATCTGTTGGCAAATTCTCTTCAGTTATGTATTTTGCCCATACTGGCTCTTCTGTTTTGCAATTTCTAACCATATTACTCCTTTTCTCTATTATAGTACAAACGGAACCAACAAAGGTTCCGTTTTGTTCCGTTTGAAAAAATCTTCTCTATCACAAAATTTTTGCTTTTTCAATATCACAAAAACAGTGTTTTATTTGCATTGAAGAAGTCAAAAAAGATGTGTTTCGATATGGATACATTGACTACACTTTGGACTGAAACAGAGTTAATCTGAGAGAGGAGAAAAATATGCAAACTTCAAACACTGACTGGATTACAACTAAAGAACTGGCAAAAATTAAAGGAGTATCTGAAAGAGCTGTTAGAAAAGCTATTAGTAATAATAAATATGTAATCAGAAAATGTTCTAAATCTTACGAAATTTTGGTAACATCTTTAGAAGAAAATGTTAGAGAAAAAATAACAGCTAGTAAAGAAAATTTGCCACAAGTAACAAATAATTCATATATTGTTCCGGAAATGCAAAAGAAATTAGCTTTAGCAAAATATGATTTAATTAAGAAATGGGATGAGTTTAGAAAGGATAAGAAAAATAAAACAATAGCAGGAAAAGATTTCCTTGAAGCATATAATCATAATTGTATTTGCGAAGAATTGTTCAATGTAGTAGGTAAAGTTGCAATAGGAACAATTTATGAATGGCATAAAAAACTTCGTACCTATAATGATGATTGGCATTGTTTAATTAATAATTACACTTTTGGTGAAAAGACCAGAAAAACATTAATGAAACCTGAAGAGGAAGCCGAATTTCTTAAAAACCTGTTACATCCTAATCAATTAAATATAGGAAAAGCAATCAAACTAACAAAGTTGGCATTAACACAACGAGGTTTTAAAAATTTGTGTTGCGACCTTACGTATAGAAGATTTGCCAATAATTATAAAAATGAGCATTATAATACTTGGGTAGAAGCAAGAGAAGGTAACAAGGCTCTTCACGATAAAGTTCTGCCATATATAACAAGAGACATTTCAAAACTTGAAGTCGGGGATGTACTTATTGGTGATGGACACAGATTATCATTTTTTGTTAAACATCCATATACTGGTAAACCTATAAGACCAATGATGGTAGCATACCAAGATTGGAAATCGGGAGGCTTTGTTGGTTTTGAAATAATGCTGGAAGAAAATACGCAATGTATTGCAAGTGCATTAAGAAATGCAATCATAAATTTAGGGAAAGTTCCGAAATTTGTTTATCAAGATAACGGGAAAGCCTTTAAAGCAAAATATTTTATAGAAAATGGGCTAAGCGGTTTATTTACTAATCTTGGAATTCAACCTGTTTATGCAAAACCATATAATGCAAAAGCCAAACCCATAGAAAGGTTGTTCCGAGAATTACAAGATAGCTGTGAAGTATTGTTTCCTTCTTATACTGGTACAAGTATTATCAAAAAGCCTGCCCAATTAAAAAGGAATGAAAAATTACATAAATCTCTTTATAAAGTTAATGTTCCAACTCTTGAGCAAGTAGTAAATTTTATTGGGAATTGGGTACAGAAATATCATTATGAGCAACCTTGTCCTCATATAGCTGGAGAAACTATTGGTAAGGTTCTTGAAAGCGGTAAAGGGGATGGCGTTAATATAGAAACATTAGACGATCTTATGATGGTAAGAGAAATAAAGAAAATTTACAGGAACGGCATTTTATTCTTAAAAAATAACTACTATGACGAAGCTTTATTTGGATATAAAAAAGAAGTGATTATTAAATACAGCTTGTTCAATTTGAGTTCAATTAAAGTTTATAAATTAAATGGTGAATTTATATGTGAAGCTAAAAGAATTGAGCCAATACATCCATTGGCAAATTACTTAGGCGAAGTGAAAGATATAGAAGAGCTTAAGCAAAAAACAAGGATAAAAAAGAAATTAGAAAAACAGACAGAGCAAGAGTATATAAACCAAATAAAACGTAATCAAGTTCATACCTCATTATTAACAATGGATTTAATTGAGAAGCAGGAAGAGGATGAAATAAATGATTTTAAATTGGCAATAAGAGAAGAAATTCAAACTAATGATTTTAACGGTTGTTTTAATACAAGATTTGAAAAGTATGAATACCTAATGAGACAAGATAAGTTAACTAAAAAAGAACAAGAATGGATTTTGGAATACAAATCAACAAGTGAATATGAGCAAATATATGGCGACGATAATAAGGAGGTTTTTAATGCATAAATTATTTGTGAAAACACGTAATGTTAAAAATTTTATTGATTTAATGAACAACCTTATTGATAAATCAAATGAAGTCCCAAAGATGGGATTAATCTATGGTGATCCTGGTTTAGGAAAAAGTCGAACAGCAGTTTGGTGGGCAACACAAAATGATGCGGTCTATGTAAGAGCTCAAAATAATATGACAAGTCATGGAATATTGGAAAAAGTTGTGGAAGATTTAGGAGAAGCACCTTCTAAAAAATCTACAGAATTAATGAAACAATGTATTGCCCATTTAAGACTTCATCCACAGATAGTTATTGTTGATGAAATTGATTATCTAATAGGTCATTCCAGAACAATTGAAACTTTGAGGGATTTACACGATTTAACGGGTGCTCCCATTGTCCTGATAGGAATGCATGAATCAAAAACAAAACTTGGTAAATACAGACATTTGTATGACAGAATTTCTGAAATTGTCGAATTTAAACCGTTTTCTAAAGAAGATATGGACATTATTGTAGAAGAATTATCAGAAATAAAAATAACAGACGAGGCTAAAGAAATATTTTTTGAAAAAACAAATCGTTTTAGACAAGTAATTAAGGGGATTGCTTTACTTGAAAATATAGCTAAAACAAATGGGTTGAATAAAATTGATGTTAAACAAGTGAAAGGATTAAACATTGAAAAATAAAGATTTAATAATAAAAGTAGCAAGAAGATTAGATAAATTTAATCTTGATGAAATAATTGTAGTATCTGAACTTCAAGAACAAGAAGTGAAAGAAATTTTATCTGATTTAATTAAAGAACAGGTAATTATTAAAAGTAGTAACAAGTATTTTTTTAATAATAAAAGAAATAATGAGCAAAACGAAATATTATCTACAAAAAACAATACTCTTAAACCTATTATTCTTGAAGAAGAGGAAGGTTATGAGGAACTACTAAAATATAATAAAGATGTTCAAAATAAGATAAAAAGGTATGTCGCAGCGATAAATTTTGTAATTAATGCTGGAAAAGGTAATTTAAAGCGTGTGGTAGAATTATTTAATGAAACTTCAGGCTTAAAGCGAGTTCCATATTCAATTTTAGTGATATTTGTCTTGAATTTTGACAAATCTTAATCAAACAATGATAAACATTTGTCCTTAATATCAAGAGCAACTTCCCGAGCCTGTTTTTCTTTTATTCCGATATTTTTAGCTACTGCTAAAATATCCTCTAAACTTGGATTTTTACCCTCACCATTGATTGTGGTTGCATGTTCACCATTGAAGGATGAGCTATATGTTAAATCATATGCAGGTGAGAGGTGCCACTCTTTCTTATTTTCATCATACAAAAACGAGAAATTTTTTGAGTGGTCATCTCTATTATGTGCAAAAACATTAAAGCACATCAATCTGTACAATTGCTCAATATCTTGATAATTCTTTGTGAGCTCAAGAGTCAATTTCATCAAAATATTATAATCAAGATTCGGCAGACGATGGCTTGTTTCTAATAGTCCGCTAACTGAAACCATATGTACTTTTTTACCGTTTTCTCTATCAAATCGTTTTATACCGAAATATCCCGAACATATTTTAGAATCAAAAAGTTTTGTTTCGCTCATCTTTATTCCGCAGTCTTTTGCGACAAGTGAATATTTATATTCCTGTTCGCCTATATTTTTCGGATCCTGCGAGGATGGGAATTTTATTATCCAGTCTTTTCCGTTTATTTTGGTTAGAATCTTTGGTCTTGCACCGCCTGATGAACCGCCGAGTTTAAAAAGTTCATCCAAGTTATCAGAATTTTGCGATTCTAATATTTTCGAACATTCTTGTGCAAGTTTATCATAATCAGACTCTTGGTTAGGTGTTTCAAACTTATGCTCAGGTTGATAAGTTAATGCACCCATACCGCTTTCTTGAACAACGGCAAGGCGGTTTAAATTATCAATTTCACTTGGGTTAATCTTATTTTTGAGTAGAAGGCGGTCAACTAATAACCTTCCCCAACCGTCAGGCAAACTATCGTTAAACACTCCAAATAGCCCGTCAAACGGATCAAACTTTGGTATAAAAACCTTTTTCTGTAAAGGCAGGCTAAACGGTGAAATACTAAAACCTGTGGCAAGCCATTCGCTATCATATTCAAATGCAACGAGCCTATCCGGAGTCTTAGCCAGAGTTCCAACTAATTTATCGTTATAAAAAACTTTAAGGTATTTGTAGTTATCCATTTACCCCTCCATTGATTACCTCGTTGATTGAATTGTAAGTTTTTTGCGTAAATAGGGTTTCAATGTCTTTGTCTAAATCAAGTGCAATAGCAATTTTAATAAAAGATTGCAAAGCAATTTCATACTTAGTTTCAAATCTTTTAATGCTGCCAAGACTAACTCCGGATTTTTGCGCTAAAACCTCTTGCGAAATCTTTAACCTTTTTCTATGTTTTTTTATCTTCTCTGCTAAATTTTTTGCAATTTCATTAGGAGCTTTTTGATTTAAAAATCGATTATTCATAGATAATATATTAACCGAAGTCACCCAAAATGTCAATATATAGACAATATATTATCTAATCATAAAACAACATCAAAGTTTTATTATGATGTATTTTTAGGGGTAAATTTTTTCAACTTTTGACAAAATTTCGAAGAAAAATTTTGTATGTCTTC